>NZ_AYVN01000001.1:0-830000 GCF_000502815.1 Mesorhizobium sp. LSJC269B00 | reverse complement strand
GGGAGGTGCGAATACCCTTTGATCCGTAGATTTCCGAATGGGGAAACCCACCTAAGGTACTTGGAAAATCAGAGCTGCAGGGTGACTTGCTGCTGTGGTTTCCAAGTATCGATAATAGGTAACTTATCCTGAATACATAGGGATAAAGTGGCGAACGCGGGGAACTGAAACATCTAAGTACCCGTAGGAAAGGACATCAACCGAGACTCCGGAAGTAGTGGCGAGCGAACCCGGACCAGGCCAGTGGCGATTGAGAGACAAGCGGAACCTTCTGGAAAGTAGGGCCATAGTGGGTGACAGCCCCGTACGCGTAATGCGATCAATCGTCCTCGAGTAAGGCGGGACACGTGAAATCCTGTCTGAAATTGGGAGGACCACCTTCCAAGCCTAAGTACTCGTGCATGACCGATAGCGAACTAGTACCGTGAGGGAAAGGTGAAAAGCACCCCGACAAGGGGAGTGAAAGAGTACCTGAAACCGATTGCCTACAAACAGTGGGAGCCCGCAAGGGTCACCACGTACCTTTTGTATAATGGGTCAGCGACTTAGTGTGACGAGCAAGCTTAAACCGCTAGGTGTAGGCGCAGCGAAAGCGAGTCTGAACAGGGCGTTCAGTTCGTCGCATTAGACCCGAAACCGAGTGATCTAGCCATGAGCAGGTTGAAGGTAAGGTAACACTTACTGGAGGACCGAACCCATAACTGTTGCAATAGTTCGGGATGACTTGTGGCTAGGGGTGAAAGGCCAATCAAACTCGGAAATAGCTGGTTCTCCGCGAAATCTATTTAGGTAGAGCGTCGACCGAATACCCCAGGGGGTAGAGCACTGGATGGGCTAGGGGTCCTCACCGGATTACCAAACCTAACCAAACTCCGAATACCTGGGAGTACTAGTCGGCAGACACACGGCGGGTGCTAACGTCCGTCGTGAAAAGGGAAACAACCCTGACCTACAGCTAAGGTCCCCAAGTTATGGCTAAGTGGGAAAGGATGTGAGGATCCCAAAACAACCAGGATGTTGGCTTAGAAGCAGCCATCATTTAAAGAAAGCGTAACAGCTCACTGGTCTAAATAAGGGTCTTTGCGCCGAAAATGTAACGGGGCTAAAGCCATACACCGAAGCTTAGGGTTTGGTCCGCAAGGGCCAAGCGGTAGCGGAGCGTTCTGTAAGCTGACGAAGCCATACCCGTGAGGGGTGGTGGAGGTATCAGAAGTGCGAATGCTGACATGAGTAACGTAAGGGGAGTGAGAGACTCCCCCGCCGAAAGACCAAGGGTTCCTGCTTAAAGCTAATCTGAGCAGGGTTAGCCGGCCCCTAAGACGAGGCGGAAACGCGTAGTCGATGGGAACCACGTTAATATTCGTGGGCTTGGAGGTAGTGACGGATCGCACAAGTTGTCCAATCTTATCGGATTGAACGGGCAGCGGAGCGGTTCCAGGAAATAGCTCCTCCTTATAAACCGTACCCGAAACCGACACTGGTGGTCAGGTAGAGTATACCAAGGCGCTTGAGAGAACTATGCTGAAGGAACTCGGCAAATTGCACGCGTAACTTCGGAAGAAGCGTGACCCTTTTCTACGCAAGTAGAGGAGGGTGGCACAGACCAGGGGGTAGCGACTGTTTATCAAAAACACAGGGCTCTGCGAAGTCGCAAGACGACGTATAGGGTCTGACGCCTGCCCGGTGCTGGAAGGTTAAGAGGAGGGGTGCAAGCTCTGAATCGAAGCCCCAGTAAACGGCGGCCGTAACTATAACGGTCCTAAGGTAGCGAAATTCCTTGTCGGGTAAGTTCCGACCTGCACGAATGGCGTAACGACTTCCCCGCTGTCTCCAGCATAGACTCAGTGAAATTGAATTCCCCGTGAAGATGCGGGGTTCCTGCGGTTAGACGGAAAGACCCCGTGCACCTTTACTATAGCTTTACATTGGCATTCGTAGTGGCATGTGTAGGATAGGTGGTAGGCTTTGAAACCTGGGCGCCAGCTCAGGTGGAGCCACCCTTGAAATACCACCCTTATTACTATGGATGTCTAACCGCGGCCCGTTATCCGGGTCCGGGACAATGTATGGTGGGTAGTTTGACTGGGGCGGTCGCCTCCTAAAGAGTAACGGAGGCGCGCGATGGTGGGCTCAGAACGGTCGGAAATCGTTCGCTGAGTGCAATGGCATAAGCCTGCCTGACTGCGAGACTGACAAGTCGAGCAGAGACGAAAGTCGGTCATAGTGATCCGGTGGTCCCGCGTGGAAGGGCCATCGCTCAACGGATAAAAGGTACGCCGGGGATAACAGGCTGATGACCCCCAAGAGTCCATATCGACGGGGTTGTTTGGCACCTCGATGTCGACTCATCGCATCCTGGGGCTGGAGCAGGTCCCAAGGGTATGGCTGTTCGCCATTTAAAGCGGTACGTGAGTTGGGTTCAGAACGTCGTGAGACAGTTCGGTCCCTATCTGCCGTGGGTGTAGGAATATTGAAAGGATCTGTCCCTAGTACGAGAGGACCGGGATGGACGGATCTCTGGTGGACCTGTTGTGGCGCCAGCCGCATAGCAGGGTAGCTATATCCGGACGGGATAACCGCTGAAGGCATCTAAGCGGGAAACCCACCTTAAAACGAGTATTCCCTGAGAACCGTGGAAGACGACCACGTTGATAGGCCGGGTGTGGAAGAGCGGCAACGCTTGAAGCTTACCGGTACTAATAGTTCGATCGGCTTGATCGTTCTCATTCCTTATGCTCATCGTGAACACGATGATCTGACCAGCGCTCACGCATGAGCGGCCCTTACAGGGCCTATGCTCCGCGAGGGCGCCGGAAAACCGGCGACGCGCAGTCGCGCTTGCGGACTTTGTCCGTTAGCTAGACACAAACGTCGCCTTGGCACGAAAAAACAGCTTCTCGATATAACGTGCGTTTTGCCGACCTGGTGGTTATGGCGGAGCGGCTGCACCCGATCCCATTCCGAACTCGGCCGTGAAACGCTCCAGCGCTGATGGTACTTCGTCTCAAGACGCGGGAGAGTAGGTCGCTGCCAGGTCTGCAAAACGCACGTTGAACTCTCATCCGCAAACCGGATGAAACTGAAATCTTCTCTCTACGAAAAGGCCCGCCAAGGGATCACGGGCCGCGCAAGCGGCCCTTTCATTTGGTCAGCCATATACCTATCTGTAAGCCAAGATCGGAAGAGCGTCGTGTAGGGAANCGGGAGAGTAGGTCGCTGCCAGGTCTGCAAAACGCACGTTGAACTCTCATCCGCAAACCGGATGAAACTGAATCTTCTCTCTACGAAAAGGCCCGCCAAGGGATCACGGGCCGCGCAAGCGGCCCTTTCATTTGGTCAGCCATATACCTATCTGTAAGCCATCCTGTTCATAGGCCCAGGCTTACGTCCAGATAAGCAAGCAAACGCTTGCTTCAGATCCGGAGCAGGCAAGAGCTTGCCCTGGAGAGTCCGGAGCAAGCAAGAGCTTGCCCTGGAGGTGACGCGGGGTGGAGCAGCCCGGTAGCTCGTCAGGCTCATAACCTGAAGGTCACAGGTTCAAATCCTGTCCCCGCAACCAACAAAAAAAGCCCGCTTCACGCGGGCTTTTTGCGTTCGGACCGTGATCGATGGCNCAAATCCTGTCCCCGCAACCAACAAAAAAAGCCCGCTTCACGCGGGCTTTTTGCGTTCGGACCGTGATCGATGGCCGCGACCGGCTATTCAACGATCGAGGAGGGCAGCAAGGCTGGCGTGCTCGACTTTATTGACAGGTCCGCGAACCGGGGGGTGATGCCGCCTCGGCGCATTTCGGCGAGAGCTACACGTCGAGCATTGGGAGTTCGCCAGCCCGTCATGGCAAGCGATCTGCACGACAACAGCATGATTCGAGCGGCGGAGAGATCGTCGTACGAAGGCGCGAACCGTTGATTTAAACAACCCGCGCCTTGCCGAAGCTTTTCGTCGCGAGCCGCGTCAGCCAGCTCGCCGCAATGACGCCTGGAAGACCAGCGAGGTCCAGCTGTTGCTCGAGGCGAGATGGCAATAGAGCAGCGCAAGCGCGCCGGATTTCCTGAGATCGAGAAACGCCTCGTCGCTCAATTTGTTGAAGGCCGGCTCGTCGATCACCTGAAAGTCGGTGAGGTTGAGGGTCTCGCCGCCCTCCAGCGTCACCTTGCTCTGCCGCGGCGCGAACAGGCCGTGCGCGTCGATCTTGTCGATCATGGCGCGAGTCGCATTGAAGTCGGTCTGGAACTGGCTGCAGAAGGCGAGCGCCTGCTTCGAGGCCTCGGCCGGCTCGTTGCCGTCGAAGAAGGGCGCGATCTCGTCGCTGTCCTTGGACGAAGGCATCTGCTCGACGACGCGTTCGCTGGCACGGTCGATGCACAACGTCAGGCGGCCGGTCGTTTTCGATTCATCGGCGAGGATGAAGGGGTAACGGCGGACATAGGCGGGAATGTAATGCGGCTCCGCCCATTTGCCGTCGGCGCCTACGAACAGGTTCTGGTCCTGGCGCAGACCGGTGATGATGACAGGCGCCTTGGCGTCGCCAATGAAAACGATCGGATAGGAGCGCATCGCCGCCGGCATTTCCGATGCGACGACGGGGATGGCGTGCGCGGTGCGGGCAAAGGAGAAATCGGCCCGCGCCGTAAGGCCGAGTGAGCCGTGCCGCAGCGGATTGAGCGCCTCGGGTTTTTTGTAGAACAGCGGCAGCGCGTTGGTCGCGGTGCTTCCGGCCGGGGCCGTGTCTGTTTTCGCGTCAGTCATCCCTAGTGTTCTCCTCTTATACCATTCCGGTTTAGGCCAGTGGCTGCCGGTGCGCAACGCGTTGACGGCTGCTTCACCCTACGTGGCCAAGATAAATCTATCTGTTTGTTTGATCGTGCTCTTTTGTACTTCTGGAGATCGAGCTCTATAGACAGCACGCCATGAAGCGGCGAGATTGGCTGACGGGATAGACATCTCAAGAGAGCCGTCTGAAAGACAGACGAACCAGGGCAGGCGCATGGCATCGCTTTCGGATTTCGAGCAGGGGCAGAGCTTTTCCGTCGAAGCCGGCGGTCAGACGCTCACGATGGAACTGAGCGCGGTGCAGCCCATTGCCAACAGCCCGCGCGACGGCGGTGGCTTCACGCTGCTGTTCAGGGGGCCGCGCGACGCGGCGCTGCCGCAGGCTATCTATCGGTTCAACGGCAAAAGCGGCGCCCATGAGATCTTCATCGTGCCGATCGCTGCCGATGAGGCAGGGCGGCTTTACGAGGCGGTATTCAACTGATTCTTTCGACCGGATCGGCCACGGGGACGCTCCGGCCATCAGGGCGATTTGGCAGCGCGGCGGCTCGACATATGATCGACTATATCGAGATTGCGGACGTATTTGACGGAGCGGCGTGTAGCGCACTGTGCGCGGAAATTCGGGCGGCCTTGGGCCGTCCGGCCGGCCTGCTGGGGCGTGCCGACCAGAAGATGGCATGGCCGGAGATCCGAAAGACCGTGCGCGCCGATGTTTCGCAGGCCACTGAAGAGCGAGTGAGTGCCCTGTTGGCGCAGCAGAAGGCGGCTCTGGAGCGGCATTTCGGGCTGCTGCTCGGCCAGGTCGAGAAACCTCAGTTCCTTCGCTATCGGCAAGGCGATTTCTTTGTGCCGCACCAGGATGGCAACACGCCGCTCATTCACGATGAGTCGCGGTTCCGAAAGATCTCGGTGGTGATCTTTCTCAACCGTCAATCGGACAACCCTTCGCCAGAAAGCTATGCAGGCGGCTCGCTGGTCCTGCATGGGCCTTACAGCGGCCCGGACCTGCGCATTGCCATGCCGGCATTGCCGGGCTCTCTCGTCGCCTTTCGCTCGGAAACGACGCATGAAGTCACCCCGGTCACGTGCAACGAACGTTTCACCATCGTCTCCTGGTATCGCGGCACGTGACGACCGGCACGGCCCTTACGGCGAACGGATCATCAGGTCGTAGACGCCCTTGTCCTCGGCAACGGTGAAGCCGAGGCGCTTGTAGAGCCGCCGCGCTGGATTGTTCTTCTCGACATGGATCGAGACCGACTTGCCGACGGCGGCGGCCTCATCGATGAGATCGGCGAGCAACGCACCGCCAGACCCCTTGCCGCGATGCGCCGGCAGGAAGGCGATATCTATGATGCAATGCTCGCTCGCCGAGCGCTCGATATACAGGCGACCGATATCTTGCCTTGCCTGCTCGATCACCAGCCAGTCGGCGTTGGGATAGTATTTCTGGTAATGCGCGTGCTGCGCTTGAAACTGCATGTCGAGGAACGCCGTTTTCTGCGCGTCGCTCCACGGCGTGACGGCAAGTTCTTCGGCGCGGGTCGAGGCGTAGAGCGCCGACAGGAACGGCAGATCGGCGTCCGCCATCGGGCGGAACGTCAGATCAATCCGCGCCGCGCGCACCCAGCAAAATATAACAGGCCCGTTGTCCACAATCGGAAGCTGGATCATGGAGTGGCGCTTACGGACGCGCCGGATAAACGCCTTGCATGGCAATGATGAACGTCATCGCCAGATAGGGAGGCAGGTTGTTGTGAGGCAACGTACTGCCCGTTATGCTCAGTGCCTGGGGGTCCATCTGGACCAGATTTTGCGAAGTGTTGTTCTGATAAAGCGTTCCGCCCCCCGACTTCCCCAGAACAACCGCATCGGTAAGAGTTCCCTGGGCGCCACTCTCGGTGGATATCGCGACAAAATGATTATGTTGCGGCATTTCCGTTTGCAGAAGGGTGACGGACGTTTCGCCACCCGTCTCGCCGAGAAACCGCTCCGACAAGCCATTGCCCTGTCCTTGCCCCATGGGCGCGGAGCCAGCCATATTCGGCAACGCGAAGGTCGACTTGCCGTCGCCGCCGTAAACTGTGCCCAGCAGCGAAAACAGCGCCGTATTCTGCGAGATTGGCAGGAGCTGGCCATCGCAGGTCGCCCACCCCGTCGGGGCGAAATCTCCGGCAAAAATTCGAATTTCGGCGACGAACGGATTGGTCATGGCAAGTCTCTAGCTTTGCTGGGGGAAGATGCCAAATAGCGAGATGATGAAACTGACGGCGAGGAACGGCACCATATTGTCGTGAGGCTGGCTGCCGCCGGCCGGCGAAATGGCTCCGGCGGCCATGTTGCCATCAGGTGCGATACCCACATAGGGCGTCAGCAGGCTCGATGTCGCCAGGACACCGCCGGACGGACCCGGATTCTTGGCGATATTCGACGAACCGGTCCAGGTATGGGAATGGTTCGGCATTTGTTGGGTTGAAACAGTGACGGATTCGACCCCGCCCAGTTCTCCGATGATATAGGTCTGGCTGACCAGCGGGCCCTTGCCAGCATGGACGGGGATGCGGGATGCGAGGTTGGGCAGGGCGAATGTTTCCTCCCCGTCGCCGCCATAAGTCGTACCGATCAGATTGAACAAAGTTTCGTTCTCGGAGATCGGCATCAACTGGCCTTGGCAGAACGCCCAGCCATTCGGAGGGAAATTGCCACCGAACATCCTGATCTCGCCGACAAAAGGTTGGCTCATCGAAGCGTCCTCTTAATTTCGCGACGGGAATATGCCTTGCAGGGCAATGATGAAATTCAAGACGAGATAGGGCGATCTGTTCTCATGCGGCTGGCCGCCACCGACGAAAGTGATGTTTTCCTTCGCCATAGCCACCGCGCTGCCAGGCGGCTGATAGATCGGGCTGGCGTTCGCCCCCAACAGCGCGCCGGATGGATTGTTGACGTTGCCGGCAGTGTTCGATGCGTTGACGAAATGGTTGTGTGTCGGCATTTCGCCGAGCGTGAGCGTGTGAAACTCTTCGCCGCCCTGGCCGCCGACAATTGCACCGATAGGGCCGCCCGTATGAACCGGCGCACGTCCCCTCATATCCGGAAGGGCAAAATTTGTCTGGCCGTTGCCGCCGTACCTGGTGCCAAGAAGTGAGAACAATGGCTGGTTCTGGTTAAGCGGCAACAACTGGCCGTTACAAAATGCCCAGCCGCGCGGTGCATAGTTCCAGGAAATGATCTTGACTTCACCTAAATAAGGCTCGCTCATCCCCGTTCCCTTCGTTGGCGGCTTACTGTCTGAATTCTTGTATTATGCCTAAGTAAGACAACAAGTCGATATCAGATTCATAAAATATATTTCCTAGGACGAAATCCAAGGTTGCTGACTACGGTGTCGCGGCAGGCAGCAGTGGCAGCGGCTGGTTGAAGAACGTCCGGGTGTCCGTCAGTGCCGTTGCCCCGCCATTGACGGTTTCGATACCGGCCTCGCTCGCCTGCGGTACGTTGATCGTGCCGTCGGCGCCGCCGAGGCCGTCCGCGAGGAAGCGGATGGCATTGGCGTTGTTGACGTTGGTGATGGTGTTGGCATGAACGTCGGCATTGATGATAGCGCCGGCAAATGTGGCGGTGACCGTGATGCCGCGGCTGTCGGCATTGTCGCGAATGGTGTTGTTGGTGACCGCCGCGTGCACGGTGCCCGGCTGCACGAGCTGCGTGATCGAGACGCTGTCGCCACCGCTTATGCCGTTGACGCCGATGCTCTGGATAATGTTGTTGTCGATCAGCACCTTGGCGACGCCGAGGCTTTCATGCCCAACCCTGATGCCGTTGCCGGTTCGCGATCCCGAGGTTGCTACGCCTTGCGTACCGATGACGTTGTTGGCGATTGTGCCGTCAAGCGTCCGTGCGAGGTCGCCGCTGCTGAACACGTTGATGGCCGTCGAGTCGCTGTTGGTGACGGTGTTGTTCCGGACGGTGAAATTCAGATTGCCGCCCGTGCCGGCGCCGGAATTGCTGCTCTGGGTGAGGTTGATGCCGTTGTTCAGATTGTTGAATAGATTTCCCGTGGTCTCGCCGATGTGAGCGTTGACGGTGCCGTCATTGGCAATGACGAACAGACCGGTTCCAGGGATGACTCCCGGTCCGGGATAGGCGTTGTTGCCGGTGAAGGTTGCGCCGTCGACGGTCAGCGTCATCGTCGGCGCGCCGGCGACACCGGCGCCGTCCGCCTCGAAGATGAAGTCGCTGCCGGCATTGTTCGAGGCGCCGTTGTTCGAGAACGTGCCGCCGCTCACCACCAGGTTCGCCAACGTGCCGCCGGAATTGATGACCTGCACGTTATGGGTGAATGAGTTGGAGACCGTGAGGTTGGTGAACGTGGTGACGTGCGAGGCGTTGCCGGTAAGTTCGTTGAACAGGATTCCGGACTCGGTGTTGGCATCGGCATTGCTGTTCAGGGTCAGACCGTTGAGCACCACGCCGTTGACCCGCAGCCCCTTTATGCCGTTGCCCGCATTGTCGCTGATGATCATGTTGCTCAGGCTGACATCCTGAGTGTCGGTCAGGCTGACGCCATCGCCGGCCGAGTTCTGGATCGTGCCGCCGCTGCCCCCCGTCGCGCCGGTGCCGGTCACCACCAGATTGCCGCTGGTGCCGGTGTTGTTGAGCACGATGCCGTTGGCTGCACCATTGGACGCAATGCTCCTGAACGTCACGTCGCCGGCGCCGATCGTCGTGTTGGCGACATTAAGCGCCGTGCCCGTGCCGGACGCGATGGTGTTGCCGGTGCCCTGCACCGTCACCGTGCCGCCGCCGGTGGCATTGAAACCGGCGCCGCTGGTGGTGGCGATGACCAGCCCGCCATTGGTGAAGTTGATCGTCGCACCGGTATTGTCGCTCAGGCTGACGCCAGCCGCCGTGGTCGAGGTGATCGACTTCGACGCGCCGGAGAAGGTGATGATGCCGGCGACATTGTCGTCCAGCAGGAGGCCGATCTGGCCCGCCGCATTATGCGTGATGTTGCCCGACAGGGTGATGTTGCCGGCGGTCAGGGCGCGATCCTGGATGTTGACCGCCTGGCCGGTGCTGCCGCTGGTGATCGCGCCGGCATAGGTGAAGGCCGCCGTGCCGCCGCTGTTGGCGGTGCCTAGGCCATCGCCGATACGGATCACGGCGCTTGTTCCGCCCACCAGCGCGCCGGTGCCGAGGTCGATCGCTCCCGAACCGGTGACGGTATCGAGGATGACGGCGCTGGTGCCGCCGGCGCCTTTGTTCGTGGAAGCGAAGGTCACGCCGCCCGCCGCGATGGCAACGCTGTCAAGGTTGACCGCGACGCCGCTGCCGGTCGAAATCGTGTTGCCCGAGCCGATAACGGTCACGGTGCCAGTACCGTTGCTCGTGGCGTTGAAGCCGGTGCCGGAGGTGGTGGTGATGGCTAGGCCGCCGCCGGTGAAGTTGACCGCGGTGTTGGTGTTCGCCGTCAGGTCGACGGCATTGTTGGCTCCGGTGGTCAGTATCTTGCTGGCGCCGGAGAAGTTGATCGTGCCGCCGGTGTTGGCGTTGACGAGGATCCCGTTGGCCACGCCGCCGGTGGCGCTGAGAGTGCCCGACAATGTCGTGGTGCCGGCGGTGCGGGTGGAGATGCTGACGACGTTTCCGGCCGTGGTCTTGGTGACCGAGCCGGCATAGCTGACATTGGCCGAGCCGCCGGTGACCAGGAAGGCCGCGCCGGTCGCGCCGCCGAGCGCACCGGAGCCGAGGCTGACAGTGCCGGCGCCGGTGACATTGGTCAGCGACACGTTGTTGGTTCCGCCGGTCGAATTGGTCGAGGTGAAATTGATGCCGGTGGTGGTGGCGATGCCGTTGAGGTTGACCGCCTGCGCGGAAGTGGAGCTCACCGTGCCGGTCGTCACATTGACCGTGCCGCCATTGATGGCGCTGAATCCGGTGGTGCCGTTGGTGACGATGTCGAGGTTTGCGAAGCTGACGGTCGAGGCCGTGGCGCCGTTGTTGATTGCGACTGCGGTGCCGGTCATCGGCGTCGTGGTGCCGAGATCGACCGTACCGGTGAAGCTCACCGTATTGGCCGCCGTCGCGCCGGAAATACTAATGCCGCTGGCAGCGCCATTGGCGATCACCGAGCCGGCGAAGGTGAAACTGCCGCCAGCGCGGGTCGAGATCGTGGCCGCCGCGCCCGACGTGCTGATGATAGAGCTGGCGCCGTCGAAGCTGATCACCGCGTTGCCGCCGGTCACCGAAAGGCCGCTGCCGCCCGATATGTCGACATTGGTACCGGCAATCGTGCCGCCAGCGCCCGACGCGCCACCGAAGGCGATGCCGGTTCCGGTCGCCGCCGTGGTGATGTTGACGTTGGTCAGCGTCGTCGTGCCGGTGGTGTTGTCGAGTTTGAAAGCAATGCCGGTGGCGCCGGTGCTGGTGACGTTGGTGATGGTGGTGTTGGACGCGTTCAGCCACACATCGCTGGCGTTGCCGGAGAAAGTAACGTTGTTGATCGTCGTGCTGTTTGACGGCGTGATCTCGATACCCTGCGTGGCGAAATTGCTGATGGTCATGTTGCTGATGACGGTATTCGCAGCACCCGCGCCATTGTCCTTGACGCCACGCGCGGCACCCGCCGGGCTGCCATTCAGGATGAAGCCGTCGATGATGTTGCCGCTGGCGCCGAGCGTGATGACATTGTTGCCGGCGCTCGTCGTCAGCGTCGCGGCGCCATTGGGCGTCTGGTCGATGATCGAGATGCTGTTGCTGGCGAGCTGGATGGTGGAGGGCACTGTCAGCGCCAGATTGATGTTGCCGTTGCCGAAGCCGCGCACCTGCTCGCCGGTGGCGAGAGCCAGCGTGTCGTTGCCATTGCTGCCTGCCGCGGTGATGGTGCCGCCATCGTTGACGAGAACCAGAATGTCCGTCGCCACGGCTGCTGCTTCGGCGGTGGCCAGCGTCGCGAGATTGTTCTGGTCGCGACCGCTGCCGTCACCGGTCGCGGACGCGCCGACGAAATAGACCTTGCCGACTCCGAAGCCCAGGCCGGGAGCCGACTGGAAGTTCACATCCTGGAAATTGTAGGTGCCGGCAACCGGCGCACTGGATGCGTCGATGCCTACATTGGCGCCGATGGTCGAGAGCTGGTCGGTCGCCGATTCGCCGTCGCCATAGGTGAAAGCGAGGTTGGTGGCGCTGTTGAGGAACACGCCGGTGTTGACGCCGGCAATGCTGGAGCTGGCGCCGCCGACAACGGCATCGCCGAGGCGTACCGTCTGGCCGCCAGTGGTGCCACGCAGGTCGACGCCTATCGAGGTGCCGGCGGCGGCGGCATTGGTGACATCGAAGTCATTGGCCGTCACCGCCGCATTGATGGTGGCACCGTTGAGGTCGAAGGCCACGCCCGTGGTGCTGTTCAGGCCGATGTCGAGATCGTTGAAGGACAGCGCCGCGCCAAGCGTGCCGGAAACATCGACACCACGCGTGGTGATGCCTTGCAGGTTGACCGTGCCGAGAATGATGGCCCCGCCGCCGGACGAGGCGATATTGGTCAGCGAGATGCCGGTTGCGGCGGCAGTGGCCGAAACACTGTCGAAATTCATGCCCGCAGCGCCAATCGTAACGCCATTGAGGTTCAACGCGGTGCCGCCGGCCGTCGTGGTGATGATGTTGTCGCTGAGGAGCGCGCCGACGCTGACCGTGCCACCGCCGCTGGCGTTGAAGCCCGTGCCGGAGGTGGTGGTAATCACCAGGCCACCCGTATCGAAGTTGATCGTCGCGCCGGTGTTGGTCGTCAAGTCGACCGCCGTATTGGCGCCAGTGGTCAGCGTCTTCGTGCCACCGCTGAGAGTGATGGTCCCGCCGGAGTTGCCGTGGACATAGATACCATTGTCGAAACCGCCGGTGGCGCTGAGCGCGCCGGACAGTGTGACCGAACCGCCGGTGACGCCGGAGATGTCGACGATCTTGCCGGCGGTGGTCTTGGTGACGGAGCCGCCATAGCTGACGGTCGCAGCGCCGCCATTGACCAGGAATGCGACGCCCGAAGCGCCGCTCAATGCGCCGGATCCGAGGCTGACTGTTCCGGTGACATTGGCCAGGCCAACATTGTTGGTGCCGCCGCCCGACGAGGTCGAGTCAAGCGCAATGGTGGCGGCGACGTTGGTGAGGCTGATCGACTGACCGCTGGTCGAATTTACCGTCTGGGCTGCAGCGGAAGCGGTGATGCCCATCGTGCCGCCGGTGCCCACGATGGCCGTGCCGGTCGTGGTGTCGATGGTCACACCGCCGGTGAAGCTTGTCGTGCCGCCGCTCTGCGACAGGCCGACGCCGCTCGTCGTATCGATGTTGGCGAGGCCGGTGACGTTGACCGTGCCTGATACCACATGGATGCCGTCGCCGGCCGTGGCGGTGTTGTTGACCGTCACCGCGCCGAAGGTGAACGTACCGGTGTTGGCGCCGGTGACGTCTATGCCGAAGCTGCTGGTGCCGGTGATGGTGGTGGCGCCGCTGACCGTGACGGTGGCGTCAACGCCATTGAAGGCGATGCCGTTGACGCCACCGTAGGCGGTGATGCTGTCGAACTGGATATCGCCGGATACACCGGATAGCGTCAGGCCATAACCGCCGACGCCATTGGTGCTTGTGCCGGCGACGAAGGCGTCGCCGTCGACCTGGTCGATGCCGACAGTCGCTGGAACGGCATCGAAGGTTACACCGCTCACCCCAAAGCCGCCGGTTTCGCCATTGTTGCCCAGAAGCGTGATGTCGGAGAAGGCGCTGACCTTCATCAGCCCGGCGCCGATCGTGCCGTCAACCTTGGCAATGTCGCCGCCGGTTGCCGACAGGATCAGGTTCGACAGTGCGATCTGGCTGGCAGCGGCGCCGTCGGTAAGCGACAGGGCGCCACCGGTGCCGCCGGCGATCGTGGCGCGGCGCAGGATAAGATCGGTGATGTTGGTGCCGGAGATGCCAAGGCCCGCACCGGTGTTCTGCACGATGACATTTTCGATGCCGGCCTTGCCGGAGAAATCGATGGTGTTGCCGTTCGCGGTCGTCAGCGTCGCCAGCACGCTGTCGACATTGGACGCTGCCGTGATGACGGTCGAGGCATTGATGCCGCTGAAGCTGAAGTTGCCGCCGAGGCCGCCGCCGACGGCGCCCAGCGGCGCGGTATCGATGGAATCGCCGGCCTTGAGACCGATCAGGATCTGGCCATCGGCAAGGTTGAGCGTGTTGTTGCCGCCGCCATTCTGCTGAGCCTGCATCATGTCGATGAGGTTGCTGGTGCCGTTCTGCGACGTGTCGACAAGGATGACAACCGAGGCGCCCGACGCTTCCGCGCCGGCAATCGAGCCCGGATTGGCGGCGGTGCCGTCGCCGTCGCCTTCCTGATCGACATAATAGGTGGTCGGTCCCTGGGCCTCGGAGAGGTCGCCGATGAAGCCGCCATTTGCGCCGTCGACATCCTGGAAATTATAGGTGCCGCCGACCGGGAAAACGCCGGTGGAATTGAGGATGTCGATTGCCTTGACCGTCGACAGCTTGTCGACCGCGCTTTCGCCGTCGCCATAGATCAAGTTGATCGCCGTCGTCGGGGTGAACTGGAAGCCGATGCCGGGTCCGGCGCCGGCGCCGCCGATGGTGGAGGATGCGCCGGCCGTGTTCGGATCGCCGAGCTGGATGGTGCCGGTGCCGGTGGTGTTGGACAGGTTGACGGCGGTGGTGCCGGTCGAGGAAGCACTGGTGAGCGTGAAACCGCCAGTCGTGAAGATGCTGTTGACGACGGCATCGGCGAAGGTGATGCCGGTCGAATTGTCGCCGGGCATGGCGATGGTCAGGCTGGCGAAGTTTACCGTCGAGCCGAGCGTGCCGGAAATGTCGACGCCGGTCGAGGTGATGCCTTGCAGGTTCACCGTGCCGAGATTGAGCGTGCCGCCGCTGACATTGTTGAGCGAAACGCCAGTCGCCGCTCCATTGACCGAGATGGAGCTGAAATTGATGCCGCCGGCGCCGACCGTCGCGTTGTCGAGGTTGAGCGCGGTGCCTGTCGTCGTGGTTATCGAGTTGCCCGTGCCGCTGACGCTGACCGTGCCGGCGCCGAAAGTGCTGGCGGTGAAGCCGGCGCCGCTCGAGGTGGTGATGACCAGGCCGCCATTGGTGAAGTTGAGCGTGCCCATGCCCTGGGTCGGGCTGATGCTGGGCAACTTGACGATCGCGTCGTTGGTGCCGCTGCTGGTGTTGAAGATCTTCGACGCACCGGAGAAGGTGGCCGTCCCGTTAGACGATCCGTCAAACCGCACGCCGATGCCCGTGCCGGTATGATCGATCGTGCTTGAAATATTGTAGACGCCGTTGGCGTTGCCGGTGAAGACGAAGGCCGCCGTACCAATGCCAGTTGCTGCCGTAGTCGAAACGACCGAACCGCTCATGTTGAGCTCGCTCCAGTCGGCCACGGCCTGCACGACCATGCCGGTGTCGACCTTGATCGAGCCGTTGTAGTTCAGCGTGGCGTGAATGAGGTCGTTACCGCCGCTGACGGCGATAGCCGCACCGGTGGTGCTTGTCGTCGCGCCGATGCTGGCGACGCCGCCATTGCCGCCAACGTTGATGATTCCTGCCTGCAGGCCGTTCGTGACAATGCCGGCTTCCCCACCGTCGATGGTCAGGGTGGAGCCGGCGACGTTGGCGATGTTTATGGTGCCCACTTGCGGGCCGCCGATATCGAACCCTCGGTAGCTGACGTCGAGATCGGTCGTGCCGGTGAAATTCACCGCACCGGCGCCGAGCAGGGCGTTCAGCGAGGCGCCCATGTAGCCGGTATCTTTCAGGCCGCCAATGTTGACGTCGCCCGCCAGATTGGACCCTGTCAGCAAGACGCCGGCAGCGTCCGATGTCGATACGGCCGAGACGCTGTCGAAGGTGACGCCGGCGGCGCCGACGTCGGCGAGGACAATGAACAGACCATTGCCGCCGGAGGCGATCTTGTTGCCGGTGCCGGAGACGCTGACGGTGCCGCCGAAGGCGGCGCCGAAGCCTTCTCCGGTCGTTGTCGTTATATCCAGGCCGCCATTGGTGAAGTTGATCGTGCCGTCCGTGTTGTCATACGGGACGATGGCGGAGAGGGGGCCCGTGTAGCCGATCTGTACAGCTGTCGTCGCGCCAGAGCTTATCTTCTTGCTGCTTCCCGAGAAGGTGACGGTCGCCGCCGTGCCGTTGGCGATGCCACCGATGAAGATCTGGCCGCCATCGGCTGCGTTGCCGTCGGTCAGATTGCCCGACAGCGTCACCGAGCCGCCGGTCAGTTCCTGGATCGAGACGGCGGCCCCGGTGCCGTTGCTGGCGATGGTGCCAGCATAGGAGATGATTGCATTGCCGCCGCTCTGATCGGCCGCCGAGCCGACATTGAAGGCTGTACCCGAACCGGTGTTGGTCAGCGTGCCGGTGCCGAGCGCGACCGTACCGGTCAGATGCTGCAGGTCGACACCGCTGCCGGAATTGAAGCTGGCGCTTGTCGAGGCGAAATTGATGTTGGCCGCAATGCCGTCGAGCGCCACCGCTCCCGCATTGGTGGCATTGATCGTTCCGGTCGTGACGTTGACCGAGCCGCCTCCGGTTGCAGTGAACGCCGTTGCGGCGTCCGTGGTGATGTCGACATCGGCGAAGGTGATTGTGGCGCCGGTGTTGTTGGTCAGCGATACGCCGCTGCCGCCGATCGTCGCCTTGTCCGTGAAGTTGACCAAGCCGCCGGTGCGGTTGGCGATTGCGATGCCGCCACCGGTCAGCGTGCCGGGCGTCGCGCTGTTGGGCAAGTTGCCGCGGGTGACCGTAATGTTGCCGTTGCCGCCGTCGACATCGAGCAGCGTGCCGGCAACGTTGATATTGTTGTTGATAATCGACAGGTTGCCGGTGAGGCCGTCGACGTTGAACGCCGTCTGGCCGGCAGCGACATTGCTGACGGTGACGCCTTCGACAACGGTGCCGCCGGAATTGTTGAAGCCACCCACGCTCTGGTCGATGACGAACACCGAGCCGCTGCCGCCGCTGTAGTCGAAGGCGGTGTTGCGCACCTGATTGCTGCCGAGCAGATGAAGGGTGTCGCCCGTGCTCTTGACCACGCCCTCATCGCCGGTGACATTGCCGCCGGTGGCGCCGAGATTGCCCTGCACATTGACCGGCTGGAACGTACCGGAGGTGAGGATGGAATTGCCGTTGCCGAAACCGGTGATCGACTGTCCCGAATCGAGCGTGAACGGCGTCGCGCTGAGATCGACGGTGCCGACAAAGGCGTAGGTCTGCGTGCCGACCATGGCATCGGCCTGCGCGGCCGTCACGGTGGTGACATCGGCGCTCAGCCCGTTCGTGCCCGCGTGAACAGTGCCGCCTGTCTGCGAGATCATGACGACCCCGCCGACAGTTACCGCCAGTTGGGCATCGCCGGTGAAGAAGACATCGTCGAAGTCGTAGTTGCCGAGCGCCGGATCCAGCCCGATCGTATTGACAGTGTAGCCGCCGGTTGCCGCGGTGATGAAGGATTCCAGCCCATCGGCGGAATTGCCGTCGCCGAAGGTGAAGTTGGCGTTGGCCGACGTGGCCGTGGTGCCGCCTGACGACAATTCGACACCGACGCCGACATTGTCGATCCTGGAGCCCTGCAGGAAGGTGATCGTCTTGTTGCCGGTCGTCGACGACAGGTCGATGCCGCGCGAGGTCAGGTCGCCGGTGCCGGTAATGCTGGTCAGCCCGAAATCGGCTGTCGTTGACGAGCCGCTGAAGTCAATGCCCGTCTGGTTCAGCCCTTCGCCGAGCAACACCGTCGTCGTACCGAAACTGACGTCGTTGTTTGTGCCGCTGAAGTTGATGCCCGCGCTGCCATCGGCAGAACCGATGACAACGATGGTGGGGCCAGAGAATGTGACTGACCCGGTATTCCCCCCAATATCGATGCCGTTGAGGCCCGGCGCACCGATTTCCGCATAGCCGAAGCTGACGGCGCCGGTGTTGCCGTTGAGCGCGATGCCATTGCCAAGCACCTGGCTGATGAGCACGTCGCCGCTGAAGCCGACCGTTGCCGTGCTGCCGCTGATCGAGATGCCGTCGCCGGTGGTGCTGCCGATCGTCGTCGGGCCGGTAACGCTGACGCTGCCGCTGACGCCCGAAAGGCTGACGCCGGTTGTGCCGCCGACGTGGCCGATGTTGGAGAGCGTGACACCGAGCCCGATATTCGACGCTGTAAAGGCGGATGTGGTGTTGTTGTTGACGGTACCGCCGTCGATCGAAAGCGAGCCGGTGCCAGTTGACGTGGCCTGGACGCCGCTGCCGCCATTGCTGGTCGCGTTGAGCGTCTGGAAGCTGGTGATGGCATTGCTGTTGATCAGCAAGCCGTCGCCGGCATTATCCGACACCGTCGTCGTGCCGGTGAAATTGTAGGTGCCGTCGCCCTGGATCGACAGCCCAGCGCCGCCATTACCGGTCGAGCTCAGATTGCTGCCGGAAACGTCGTTGGCGCCATCGAACAGCACGCCATTGAGGGCGGCCCCCGACACGGTCATGCCGGTCAGCACGACGCCGGTAACGCCGCTGCCATGGATGCCGTTGGCAGTACCGCCGGAGATGTTGAAGTCCTGGAGCGAGGTATTGTTGGCCAGCGTGACGACGTCGCCGCTGCCCGAAGCGGTCAGCGTTGCGGCACCGGCCGCATCCGAGATGGTGCTGCCGGGATCGACGTTGTCGCCGGTCACATTGATCGGCAGGCCGCCGAGCGAGAAGGTGCGGCCGTTGCCGAAAGAGGCCAGGGTCTGCCCCGCTTCGAGCGTAAAGCCGTCGGTGTCGTCGATGACACCGCGATTGACCAGCACGAAAATCGCGGTGCCGTCGGTATTGTTGTCGGCGTCGGTGATCGAAGCCAGGTCCGAAAGCGAGGTACCGTCGCCTGTGCCGCCTGCGGCGACAAAGATCAGCTGCGTCTGGTCGAACAGTTGCGGCCCGTTGAACGTCGTCGTGCCGAATGCGTATTGGCCCGAACCGGAATTGAGGCCGCGTGCGTCGAGCGAGGCGAGGTTGCCGCCGATCGAGCCGCCACCGAAGGTGAATTGGGCGTTGGCGGTGTCGGCCGGCGAGCCGGCAATGCCGAGCCGCACGCCGGTGCCGACATTGGCGATGGTGCCGCCATTGGTGATGATGATCGTGCCGCCGTTGGTCTGGACAAGGTCGATCCCGATGGACGTCGTGCCGCCGGTGCCGTTTATGTTCAGCGACTGCGCCGTGAAATTAGTCTGGCTGCCGGAGAAGTCGAGGCCGATGCCGGAGCCGAGCCCGGAGATGATGATGTTGCCGGCGATGACGGACGCATTGACGCCGGTAAACACCATGCCGTCGGTGCCGGGATCGGTGATGTTGATGTCGCCGAAGCGGATCGCGGCCGGCGAATCCGTGATCGCGATGGCCGGTCCGGTCGTGTTCGAGATCGTCGTCGCGCCGTTGACGGTGAAGCTGCCCGAAAGATTCTCGAGCACGACGCCCGATGCGCCGCCGGTCTGGGTGATCGAATCCAGCACGATATGGGCGGTGATCGGATCGATGAAGACACCGACGCCGTCGTCGCCGAGTGCCTTGTTGCCCGACACCTGGCCGCCGTTGATGGTGATCGAGCCGGCGACCCCGGTGCCCTTCACGGTAATGCCGGCATCGTTGTTGTCGAGCGCGTTGAGGGTGGCGAAAGTGTAGGTGCCGTGGCCGGTTATATCCAGGCCGTCGTCGCCATTGCCCTGCAGCAGCGTCGTGCCGGTGAAGTTATAGGTGCCGTCGCCTTCGATATGCAGTCCGTCGAGGCCGTTGCCGGTCGCGGTGAAGTTCGAGCCATTGACGCCGGTCGATGTGCCGGTGAAGTCGGCGCCGTGGCCGCCGGTGCCGGTGACCGTGACGTTGGTCAGCGTGGCGCCGGCGATGTTGTTGCCGAAGATGCCGTCCTTGCCGCCGGTGATGGTGATACCGCTCAGCGTGTTGCCATTGGCGAGCGTCAGGACGTTGTTGGCGGGGTTAGTGCCCTGGATGGTGCCGTTGGAGCCGCCGAAATTGTAGGTGCCGATGCTGCCGTCGGCGAGCCGCGCCTGGACACCGCCGCCACCGCCGATAACGGTCTGTCCGTTGGCGAGCGTCACGCCGGCTGTCGTAATGTTGCCCTTGCCGCCCAGCGCGACGACGACGCCGTTAGCGCCGGCGCCGGCGACTGCATTGTCGAGCGTGGTCGGGTCGCCGATCGTGCCGAGGCCGAGCGCGTCGTTGTCACCATCGGCAAAGAAGAACTGGCCGAATGCCGTGTTGGTGGCGGCATTGATCGCCACCCGCGTCGACGTGCCGGTAACTTTGTCCTGGCTCTCGATGCGAACGCCGATGTCGCCGCGTACGCGCTCGTTGACGCGTTTGCGCAGGCCGGGGCTGACCGGATAGACCGGCTCGGCGCCGTCATCGGCCGAAGACCAGCCCTTGTCGAAAGCGTTGAGCGGCACCGTCAGCCGGATGCTGCCGGCGAACTGGGTGTCATCGCGGTTGTCGTTGCGCACCTCGCCGGTGAAGGTCAGCGACGTGCCTTTGCCGATGACGTCGCCGATCGAATATTCCAGGCCGGCCTTGGCGCCGGTGATGCTGCCGTCGTCGCCGTCGGGATCGCCGAAATGGTAGGCGCCGACATCGAAACGCAGTGAATGGTTCTCGGGCAGGTTGAGCGGCACCTGAACGCCGACCTCGCCCTCGATGCCCCAGGCCGCGTAATCGCGGTGGGCGATGGCCGATATCTGCTCGATCAGCTGATGACCGACCAGCGACAGGCTCGACTCTTGCCCGGCCGTGCTGCGGTCGCCGCTGATCGGCAGATAGACGTTTACGTGCGCATCGTATTTTGAGGTGATGGCCTCGAGGCCGAGCGTCGAGGCGACGAACTGGTGACTGTCGTGGTTCTGGATGTTGAGATAGGCGTAGCCGCCGATCATCAGATCCGGATTCACGATGCGGCGAACGCCGAGGCCGACGTCCTGGCCGAAGCCGTCGTCGAAATCGTATTTCGAGCGCACATCGAGAAAGAGAACGGATTCGAGGTTCTGCTTCAGCGGCAGGAAACCCTCGATCGCCGTGTTGCCGCCATTGTTGTTGGCGCCGATGATGGCGCGGACCTGCGGCTGCCACAGTCCGGTGTCGCCGGCATGGGCGGCTATGCCGGAAAGGGCAAGTGCCAGAGTGGACAACGCAGTCGTCTTCCAGAGATGCCTGGAAAAACCTGACCGGCGATACTTGCTATTCGCCCGGAAGCTTCTTCCGTGCGTCGCCATGTCATTGATCTGCCGAGTTTTCTCGGTCGTCTCCATCCCTTGCGAACCCCGACGAGTACACGCTCCGTCGCTAATACTATCCGAATCCCAGTGTATAGCGAGCATGATTGTTTGCTTTACACGTACAAGATTTCAAAGTTGTTTATTGTGATAATTCAGCAACAGTAATTTAGCCCGAGCTCATGTACCGTATTGGCTTCCCCGCCAGGCTCGGCTGTTGTATCAACGCGCTCGGCGAAACCCTGACACGACGAGGATCGGGTGGCTTCATTGCTGAGAACCGTTTGTGGCCGGGCCGCCTGGGTCGGCGCGCTATGGCTGGTCGTGACGGCAGGGTCGGCGCTTGCCGAAGAGCCGAAGTCAACCACATCTGCCGAGACCAAGCCTGCAGAAGGCAATCCGTGGGCGCTAAACTGCGCCAGCGGATCGGCCGGCATCGAGCTTCAATGCCAGGTCTCCCAAAACCTTACCGAGGCCAAGACGGGGCAGCGCGTTCTTACCGTTACGGTTCGCCGCGACAACGGCAATGGCAACCTCGCCATGCTGCTGGCCTTGCCGCACGGGCTGTTCCTGCCTTCCGGCGCCTCGTACCAGATCGACCAGGGGCAGAAGACGACCATTGCCATCCAGACCAGCGACCAGAACGGCGCCTATGCCGCGACCCCTTTGTCGGCGGACCTCGTCAAGGCGATGAAATCGGGAACCAACCTGAACATCGGCATGGAGTCGGTGACGCGCAAGCCGGTGACCATTCCGGTCTCGCTTGCCGGATTCACTGCCGCGATCGACAAGCTTCAAGCGTTGAAATAGCCGGCCTATCTCGGCAGATGCGTAAGCATCAGCTTACGTTTTGGACCGGCCGGACTCACACGTGCTTGCGGCCGCCTGTCTCGCGGAACCAGCTGTCGGGGTAAGGATACCACCAGTCCTGGATCGCCGGTCTGTGGTCGATGATGACCATCTTGGAGCGTCGGAAGGCGTCGAGTCCCTGGCGTCCCAGCTCGCGGCCAAGGCCTGATGCCTTCCAGCCGCCGAAGGGCAAGGCGTCATTGTCGATCAGCGGGTTGTTGACCCAGACCATGCCGGCCTCGAGCCGCTCGGCCGCCTCATGCGCCTCGGCGAGGTCGGTGGTGAACACCGAGGCGCCGAGGCCGAACGGGCTGTCATTGGCAAGCCGGATCGCCTCGTCGAAATCCTTGACGCGGCAGATCGCGGCGACCGGTCCGAAACACTCTTCGCGCACGATCGCCATATCGGGGGTGACGCCGGTCAGGATCGTTGGCTCGTAGAACCAGCCAGTGTTGTGCGCCGGCGGAATGCGCCCGCCGGCAACGGCTATAGCGCCGTTGCTGATAGCATCATCGACCAGCCGCATCACTTTCGCCCGGGCGGCTTCGCTGACCAGCGGGCCGATCTCGGTCTTGTCCATGCCATTGCCGATGCGCAGCGCCCGCGTCTTCTCGGCGAACAGCTCGACGAAGCGATCGTGAACCGAGTCGACGACAAAGAAGCGTTCGGCCGAGGTGCAGACCTGGCCGGTCAGGTGGAAGGCGGCGGTGACGCTGCCGGCTGCCGCCACGTCGAGCGGCGCGTGCTCGCTGATGATCAGCGGATCGCTGCCGCCGGCTTCGATGACGCAAGGCTTCATGCGCTCGGCGCAGGCGACTGCCACGGCTTTGCCGGCGGCGACCGAGCCGGTGAAGGCGACAGCGTGGGTGCGCTCGGAGGCGATCAGCGCCTGCGCGGTGGCGGCCGTGCCAGGCAGGCAGGCGACCAGCCCTTCCGGCAGTGAACGGAACACCGTCATGTAGTCCAGCGTCGACAGCGTCGTCGCTTCGGCCGGCTTGATGACGCAGCCGTTGCCGGCGGCAAGCGAGGCCGCAACGGTCCAGCACATCAGCAGGATCGGGAAGTTGTAAGGCATGATGTGCACGGAGACGCCATACGGCTCGTAGCGCGCATACTGGAACGACCCGGCCTGCGTCGTACCGGCGATCTTGCCGGCGTCGTCGCGCGCCATCTCGGCATAGTAGCGGAAGATCGGCGCGCAATTGGCGATCTCGCCGATCGCTTCGGGATAGGGCTTGCCCATCTCGCGCACCATCAGCTCGGCGCAGCGGGTGAAGTCCGCCGCCTCGATGGCGTTGGCGACCGCATGCAGATGCTTTGCCCGGCTCTTGGCATCGAGCTGCTTCCAGGCGGCTTGTGCCGTGGTTGCGGCACACAGCACCGCATCGACCTCACCGTCCGTTGCGGCGGAGATCGAGCCGACGGTCTCCAGCGTCGCCGGATCGATCACCGGTTTTGCCGTGCCGGTCATCGGCCGGTAGTCCGGATTGACGAAGAAAGCCGGCCGTTCAGCGGAGAATTGCATGGTCGTCCTTTCAGGTCCGCTCAGCGGATCATGTAGACCTTCTTGATGGTCTCATGGACGGTGCAGACGCCTTTCCAATTCTGAGGAAAGAACGCCGCCGTGTCCGGCTCGATCTGGATGACCTCGCCCGATTCGTGCACATAGGTGCAGCGGCCCTCGAGGAAGTGGCAGAACTCGTCGCGGGTGACATGGCAGTGCCATTTGCCGGGGGTGCAGACCCACAGGCCGCATTCCGAACGGCCCTCCGGCCCCTTGTAGAGCAGCTTGCCCGAGGTGTGGGACACGCCCTCGATCATGGTCGGGATGACGCCCCAGTCGACGAGGTCGGTGATGGCAAGCGGGGATTGCATGATGGGCGTGGTCATGGCGATTTCCTTTAAAAAAGTGCTCAGCGGCACATGAAGGCCTTGGTCAGTGTTTGCGTGATGGTGGAGGTGCCGGCCCAGCCGGCGGGGAAGAACACCAGCATGCCGGCCTCGACCGGGATCTCTTCGCCATTCTCGCGGACATAGGTCCCGCGGCCCGACAGGAAATGGCAGAACTCGTCGGCGGCAAAGGTAACCTTGCGGCTGCCTGGCGTGCACGACCACAGGCCGCATTCGCTTGAGCCGTCCGGGTTCTGCGAGAGGATCCTGCCCGAGGCGCGCGGCGAGCCGGCAAGCGTGTTGCTGCCCCCGCCCCAGTCCTCCAGTTTCACGGTCGAGGCCTTTGGCCAGTGCGGTGTCGGCATATTGGGAAGCTCCGTTGCTGTTCAAGCCAGCATGTAGACGTTGCGCATGGTCTCATGCACGGTGCATTCGCCTGTCCAGCCGGCAGGGAACATGACCACGGTCCCGGCTGCGACTTCTACCACCTCCCCGGCATCCGACCGGTACGTCGCGCGGCCGGCGACGAAATGGCACAATTCGTCGCGCGGAATCGAGAGCCGCCAGCGGCCGGGCGTGCACACCCAGATGCCGGATTCCGGCTGGTTGTTGGGTCCTTTGTGGACAAGCCTGCCGGTCGAGTGCGACGCGCCGTCCAGCGCGTCGGACTGGGCGCCCCAGTCGACGAGGTCGGTGCGGGTGGAGGCTTGGTAAAGGTGCGGGGCGGAGGAGGTCACAGCAACTTCTCCAGCAACCCGGCTGCCTTCTCAGGCCCGTTCTGGGCCTGCATCTGCGCCGAGGTCTTCGCCAGCCTGATCTTCATCTTGGGGTCAGTCAGGCAGGCTTCGATCCTGCTGATCAGCTGGGCGTCGCTCCAGTCGTAGCGCGGCATGCCGAAGCCGTGGCCGGTTTCCTGGACGCGGGTGGCGTTGTCGTGGCCGTCCCAGACATAGGGCATGATGATGGCCGGCTTGCCGAAATAGAGGCACTCTGTGAACGAGTTGTTGCCGCCATGGTGGATTACGGCATCGACCTGCGGGATGACTGAAGGCTGCGGAAACCAGCTCTCGACGACGACATTGTCCGGCACATCCGTGTACAGGTCCTTGTAGCCGCCGACATTGACCAGCGCGCGGTAACGGGTCTTGCCCAGTGTTGCGATTATGCGCTTCAACAAATCGACATCGCCGGCGCCGAGGCTGCCGAAGGAGACATAGAGCAGCGGCCCGTCATTGTTCTCGGCGAAGGTCGGCACGGCGTATGGCTTTTCCTGCCGCACGCAGCCTTCGAGATACTGGAATTTCGTCGTATCAAGCGGATGGCGGCGTTTGAACTTTGCCGCTTCGGGATAGAGCAGCAGATTGAGATAGGGCGAGGTCTCGAAGAACTGACCGACCGGGTATGGCGCTTCATTGTTTGCGGTGAGGAAGGCGTTGAAGTCGTCGTGGATGGGCTTGATCACCGCATTGAAATGATCGCGATAGCGCTGGTGGCCGACATGGTCGTTCTCGCCGCAGCCCGAGAGATGCGGCGGGATGTCCTCATCCTCGATCTCGTTTTCCGAGCAGGAGATGACGCGCACCCAAGGCTTGCCGAACTGTTTGATGGCCGGAAACAGGATGACATTGTCGACGCAAATGACATCAGGCTTGATGGCGGCTAGGACTCGCGGCAAATCCTTCTGCGCCCATTTGGCGCTGTCGACGATCGCGGTCCAGCAATCCTTCACGTAATTGTCGACCTGATCGTAGGGCGATTTGCGGAAGTTCGGGATTTGGCCGTTGATGAAGTCTTCCCAGAATTTCGCCATCTGCTCGGGCGGCATCGGCTCCGACAGGTTCACCGGATGCGCTTCGAAGCCGTAACCCTTGTAGACATCGACAAAGCCGGGGTCGGACAGGAACACTGCCTTATGGCCGCGCGCCTCGACCGCTTGCGCGATGCCGACCGAATTGAGCGCCGGGCCGTAGGCCGCTTCGGGAAAAAACGCGATCGTCTTCTGCGCCATCAAGCTCTCCTATTCCTGAAAAATTCTGACATCGGCGGCGTCCCAGCCGAGTTCGACCTGATCGCCCGACGAGACCGGCCGGCGGTCGGCGGCATCGGCGGTGACGCGCACCAGAAATGGTTTTGGCGACAGAGGCGTGCGGATATGCAACTGCAGGTCCAGCCCGTGATAGGCCAGCGCCTCGACCATGCCGGCGGTGCGGTTGGCGGTCTCGGGTGACGGGAACAGCCGGATGCGTTCGGGTCGCACCGAGGCCACGGCGGAAGCGCCGGGTGTGAGCTTGGCGGGAACCTTGCCGGTGATGCGTGCGCCGTTCGCGGCGATCACGCCATCCGCAGACACCTTGCCCGGTACGAAATTCATCACGCCGATGAAGTCGGCGACGAAACGGTCGGTGGGATGCTCGTAGATCGCGTGCGGCGTGTCGCATTGCAGCAGCTGGCCGTCCTTGAGCACCGCCATGCGGTCGGCCATGACGAGTGATTCTTCCTGGTCGTGGGTGACGATGACGAAGGTGATGCCGACTTCGTGCTGCAGGCGCTTCAGCTCCATCTGCATGGCGCCGCGCAGTTTCTTGTCCAGCGCGCCCAGCGGTTCGTCGAGCAGCAGCAACCGAGGCCGTTTGACCAGCGCGCGGGCGAGCGCGACGCGCTGCTTCTGGCCACCCGACAATTGCTCAGGCTTACGGTCGGCGAAGGGGACAAGCTCGGTGGTGGCCAGAATGGCCTCGACGCGGGAACGGATTTCAGCTTTCGGCAAGCGCTCCATCTCCAGCCCGTAGGAGACATTGGCGCGCACGCTCATATGCGGGAACAGCGCGTAGGACTGGAACATCAGATTGACCGGCCGCTTGTTGGGCGGGGTCCGGGCGATGTCCTTGCCATCGAGCAGTATGCGGCCGTCGGTTGGCGTCTCGAAGCCGGCCAGCATGCGCAGCAGCGTGGTCTTGCCGCAGCCGGAGGGTCCAAGCAGCGCGAAGAACTCGTTTTCGCGGATGTCGAGCGAGATGCCGTCGACGGCGGTGACCCGGCCGAACTTCTTCGAAACGTTATCAATGGCCAGCAGCGTGCGCGGTTCGCTCATTGGCCGATGATCCCACGGTTGAGCCGCTGCGACAGGGTCAGCGCGGTGATGGATACCGCCATGACGATCGTCGCCAGCGCGTTGATCTCCGGCGTGATGCCGAAGCGGATCATGGCGTAGATCTGCATCGGCAGCGTCGTCGAGGCGCGGCCGGCACCGGCGGTGAAGAAGGCGATGATGAACTCGTCGACCGAGAGCGTGAAGGCAAGCAGAGCGCCGGCGATCACTGCCGGCGCGATGACCGGCAATGTCACACGCCGGAAGGTGGTCAGAGCCGAGGCGCCGAGGTCGGCGGAGGCCTCGACGATCGACCAGTCGAAACTCTTTAGCCTTGCGCGCACCACCGAGCAGACGAAGGCGAGGTTGAAGACGACATGGGCGAGGATGATGGTGTGCAGGCCCATGGTCAGGTTTAGCATGGAGAAGAACGACAGCAGAGCGATCGCCAGGACGATGTCGGGGATGATCATCGGTGCGAAGATCAGCGCCTCGAGACCCCTGCCGTATTGCCGGCGCATCTCGATGCCGATGGCCAGCAGCGTGCCGAGCAGCGTGGCGATGGCCGTGGAGACCAACGCCACGATCAGCGTGTTGAGCGCAGCGGAAAGGATGGCGGAATTGCCGGCCAGCGAGGCATACCATTTCAGCGAAAAGCCCGACCATGCCGTCGGCAATCCGCCTTCGTTGAAGGACAGCGCCACCAGCACGGCGATCGGGATGTAGAGGAAGGCGAAGACGAGGGTGAGGATCGTCCGCATGCCGAGCGTACGGGTGAAGGAATGGGTCATCGCCGGCCTCCGACAATTGGAACGCAAGCGAACGACCAGAGTCCTTCTTCCCGTTCACGGGGAGAAGATGCCGGCAGGCAGACGGGGGGCAGCGTTGAGCGTCGCAAAGGTTGACGCCGCCCCTCATCCGCCCCTTCGGGGCACCTTCTCCCGGTGAACGGGGAGAAAGCAAGAATTGCGCAGCGCTCAGCCATCGGCGTCGCCCCTTGCCTCAGTCGCACGCCCCGCGGCGCGGTCGGCGGCGAGCGCCTGCGCCATCAGCACCAGAAGCATGATGGCGATCAGCGCCATCGCCAATGCCGCGCCAAACGGCCAGTCATTGGCGGTCAGGAACTGGTCGTAGACGAGGTTGCCGATCATCTGGAAGCGGCCGCCGCCAAGCAGCGCCGGGGTGACGAAATTGCCGATCGACAGCACAAAGACGAAGACAGCACCCGCAGCGATGCCGGGCACGGTCAGCGGCAGGATGACACGTCGGAAGGTGGTGGCGGCCGAAGCGCCGAGATCGCGTGAGGCCTCGGCCAGTTCCGGGTTGAGGCGTGACAGCGGCGCGTAGCAGGCGAGGATGACGAAGGGCAGATAGTTGTAGACGAGGCCTGCGATGACCGAGCCTTCGGTATAGAGCATCGAGGGCGGTTCGCCGGTGTAGCCGAACCAGCGCAAGAGCTGGGTGATCAGGCCTTCGCGGTTGAGCAGCACGATCCAGGCATAGGTGCGGATCAGGTAGTTGGACCAGAACGGCAGCACGGCGAAAAACAGGAAAATTGGCTGCCACCGGCGCGGGGCGGCCGCGATCGCATAGGCGGCGGCATAGCCGATCACCACCGCGATCAGGGTCGCGGTGCCGGCGATACGCGCCGATTTGAGGAAGATGCCGGCATAGAGCGGGTCGAAGACCAACCCGAAATTTTCCAGCGTCAAAGTGTAGTCGATGCCGCCATAGACGCCGCGCCGGAAGAAGGCGAGCGCCAGCACCAGGGCGCATGGGATAACCATCAGCGCGGTCAGCCAGACCAGCGCCGGGGCCATCAGCAGAGAGGAACGAAGCCGGGTCTGGGACAATTTCTCGGGTACCGCTCAGGGCCGGCGGCAGAAGTGCTGCCGGCCGTGAAGTCTGCGCCGCTTACTGCGCGGCCTTGATCTCGCTGACGATCTTGGAATAGTCGCGCTGGGCTTCGCCGACGTCACGCAACTGCTCGAACTTGACGAGATCGGCCACCGGCATCGCCATGTTGGGGAATTTGGCCAGGAAGTCGGCCGGCAGGCTTTCCATCGCCGGTTTGTTCGGCACCTTGTAGTCGATGTTCTGCGCCGCCCAGGCGTGGTTCTTGGCGTCGAGCATGAAGTTGATGAACTTGAAGGCGTCGTCCTTGTGCTCGGACGCCTTCATCACCACCATCGTGTCGACCCACAGGTCCGAACCTTCTTTAGGGATGACGTATTTGATCTCCGGCTTGTCGGCGATGCCGTAATTGCACCAGCCGTCCCAGGCCTGCACCATCAGCGCCTCGCCGGAAACCAGCTTGGAATAGAAGGTGGTGTCGTCATAGGCGAGCAGGGTCTTCTTGGCGGAGATCAAGAGGTCCTTGACCTCGGCCATCTTGGCCGGGTCGGTCTCGTTGACCGAATAGCCCTTGTCGAGCTGCCCGGCGGCCAGCAGCCAGCGATCGGTCGCCAGCATGGTGGTCTTGCCCTTCATCTCGTCGGAAGGGGCGAGCAGGTCGCTCCAGCTCGTGGGCGCCGTCTTGACAAGGTCAGAGCGGTAGCAGAGGCCCGTCGTGCCCCAGGTGTAAGGCACGGAGAAAGCGTTGCCGGCATCGTGCGGCAGCTTGGTCGCTTCGGGATAGAGGTTGGCGAGGTTGGGGATCTTGGCATGGTCGATCGGCTCGGTCAGGCCAAGCTTGTTTAATACTTCGGCGAAGGGCGAGGAGACGAAGACCACGTCATAGCCCTTGCCGCCGGCGGCAATCAGCTTGCCCATGATCTCTTCATTGGTGGCGTGCACCACCACTTCGCCGGCAATGCCGGTGGCGGTCTTGAAAGCGGCCATGGCGTCGGGTGCCATGTACCCATCCCAGTTCGAAATAACGAGGTCGGCTGCGGCGGCCGGCCCCGAGAGCGTCAGGGCGAGACCGAGAGCGATTGAGGATGTATTGAGCGCACGGCGCCGCAGGCTGGTAGCGGTCATGGCAGTCTCCCATTCGGTTTGATCGTCGAAATCATTTGCCGGACCAAGGCCGGCGACGCGCGCGCCTGCCTCGATCCTGTTCCCTCGGTCTTTTCTCGCCGATTGTGCCGACAGTACTATTGCAGAAAAAAGTACGTCAATCCATAATCTGTCAACCGACGGAGGAATTTGGCCGATTGTCCCTGTTCCGGCGATCAGCCAGACCAATGCGCCACATTCGCATTCGAGAAAAGTCATGCAAGCCGTAGCCAGACGACCTCGCACCAACCATCTCGATCTGGCGCAGCGCATCCTGGATGTGGCGCGGCAGCGTGGCTTCGAGCCTGGCGCCCGCCTGCCCGAACAGCAGATCGCCTCGCTGTGCAATGTCTCGCGCACGCCCGTACGCGCCGCACTCGGCCTGCTCGCGGAACGGGGCGTGGTGCGCTGGGAGGCCGACAGCGGTTATCATCTGACGGTCGACCTCGCCGCCCAGCCCGCCATTGCCGCCGAACTACCTAGTGCGGAGGAAGACGAGCTCGCCGAAGCCATCCTGCGCGACCGCTCGGCGCGACGGTTGGACCAGACGGTGACCATCGCGGGGCTGATGCGACGCTACGACGCTGATCGCAAGACGGTACTAAAAGCACTTAACAAACTGACCGACGAGAATCTTCTGGATCGTGCGCCTGGGCAATCCTGGTTGTTTCGCCGCGCGCCGGACGATCCGGAGGCGCAAGGCGAAAGCTACGAGTTCCGCCTGGTGCTGGAGCCGGCGGCCATCCTGACGCCAGGCTTTCGGCTGGACGGGGCGCGGGCAGCAATGTTGCGGCAAGGCATGGAAGCGCTTGCAGCGCTGCCGGACGAGACATTCGACACGCGCGAGTTCCAGCGGCTGGACATGGATTTTCATGGCATGATCGCCGAGGGCTGCGCCAACCGTTTTGTGTCGGATGCATTGGCCGATCATCTCCGCCTGCGCCGGCTGCCGGGCATCTATTCCGGCGTCAACGTGTTTCGGCTGCGGCAATCGTTGCGCGAACACTCGGGCATACTCGACTATCTTGAAAGCCGGCAGTATGAGGTGGCTGCCGATCTGCTTCGCATCCACCTGCGGCTCTCCCGCAGCCAGCGACCGCAAGCAGCCAGCCGCGGAGCTCCCGCACTGTTCGGCATGATCAGCCGGCCGGATTGAAGAGGAATAATTGACGCGTAAAGCCAGCCCGACCATCGCGCTGTTTCCCGAAGCCAGTTTCGGCGCCGCGTTGAATTGCGTCGGTATCGCACAGGCATTGCGCGCACGGGGCGCTCGCCCCGTCTTCATCTGCCATGCCGGCTTCTCCGGCGTCTTTACCGACTATGGCTTCCAGGAATACCATCTGCCGACGGATGAGCCGCTGAGCGACAGCGAGCGGCAGAGCTATTGGCAGGCCTTCGTGCGCCGGCACCTGCCGCATTTCCGGCTGAGCCCGATCGACCAGCTCGAGACCTATGTCGCGCCGACCTGGCAAGCGATCGTCGACACCGCCGTCAACGCCGAGGCGCCGCTGCGCCAATTGCTGGCGCGGCTGAAGCCGGATGTGGTGGTGCTCGACAACGTCATCATGTTCCCGGCGATCGCCGCCGCCGGCTGCCCGTGGGTGCGCGTCGTCTCCTGTGCCGAGACGGAACTGCCGGATGCCGAGGTGCCGCCCTATCTCTCGGGGATGGGTGCCGACGACCCGCAACGTGCGGCGTTCGAAGCGCGCTATCTCGCGGCCTCCGCACCCGCGCATGAGCGCTTCAACCGTTTTCGCGCGGATGCCGGCCTGGCGCCGTTGCCCAAGGGCCTGTTCCTCGAGACATCACCCGACCTCAATCTGCTGCTGACGCCAGCGATCGTACGGCGTGAGCGGGCCGAGCCGCTCGACCCCAAACGCTTCGTTTATCTCGAAGGCTGCGTGCGCTCGGAAGGGCCGTTCGAGGTGCCGGTGTTTCCGCGCAATGGCGGGCCGCTGGTCTATGTCAGCTTCGGCAGTCTCGGCGCGATGGATGTCGGGCTGATCGAACGCATGCTCGCCGTCTTCGACCGGCTGCCGGCGCGCTTCATCGTCAATGCCGGCGGCCTGCGCGACGCCTATCGCGCGGTGCCGGACAATGTCTATCTCGACGCCTGGTTTCCGCAGCCTTCGGTGGTGGCGAAGTCGGACCTGTTCATCCACCATGGCGGCAACAACAGCTTTTGCGAGGCGCTGCGCTTCGGCGTGCCGTCGCTGATCATGCCCTATTGCTGGGACGGTCACGACAATGCGCAACGCGCGGGAGAGACAGGTGTCGGCGACCATATCGGCCGCGACGCCTGGACGGAAGGGGGATTGGAGAGAGCCATTCTCGGCCTGCTGGCCGACGATGCGATGCGCGCCCGCCTCAGGGACAATGCTGCCAAGATGGCGCTGACCCCTGGAACGGATGTGGCCGCGCAAGCCATACTCTCTCTCATAGGTACGTGAACCAAAATGCAGGACAAAAATACCAACACCGCTCTCTTCACCGGCAACGATCCCAAGGCCTGGCTCGCCCAGCACGGCATCACGGAGGTCGAGTGCCTGGTGCCCGACATGAATGGCGTGCTGCGCGGCAAGGCGCTGCCGACGGTGAAATTCCTCAAGGCGCTGGAAGACCGCGCACTCTACCTGCCGAGCAGCGCTTTCCTGGTCAGCATCGATGGCCGCTACTCCGGTTCCATCGACGAAGGCTTTGCCTATCAAGACCCGGATATGCGCATGGTGCCTGATATGTCGACGCTGTGCCTGGCGCCGGGCGGTGGCGTCGGCAAAGCCTATGTCTTCGCCGACGCCTTCCACATGCAAGGCAAGCCCTGGATGGCCTCGCCACGACATGTGCTGCGCGCCGTGCTCGATCTCTACCGGAAGCGCGGTTGGCGCGCGGTGGTGGCGCCGGAAATCGAATTCTATCTGACCGCGCCCAATCCGAATCCCGACCAGCCGCTGACGGCACCGGTTGGCGCCAATGGCCGCGCCGAGGGCTCGCAGCATCCCTATGACATGGTGGCGCTGGAAGAATTCGAGCCGGTGATAAGGCGCGTCTATGATTATGCCGCAGCCGCCGGCCTGCCGCTCGACACGCTGATCCATGAGTCCGGCACCGCGCAGCTGGAGATCAATCTCTTGCACGGCGACGCGGTGCCGCTCGCCGACCAGGTGCTGCTGTTCAAGCGGCTGACTCGCCAGGCGGCGCAGCAGAGCGGCATGCACGCGACCTTCATGGCCAAGCCGATCGCGGCGCAGGCGGGAAGCTCGATGCATCTGCACATGTCTGTCGTCGATGAAACGACAGGCGCCGAGCTGTTTGCCGACAGAGATGATGCAGACACCGAAATGTTCGGCCATTTCATCGGCGGCCTGCAGAGATATGTGCCCGAGATCATGCCGCTGTTCGCACCCAACGTGAACTCGTTCCGCCGCATCCGGCCGAACCACAGCGCACCGGCCAACATCGAATGGTCGCATGACAACCGCTCTTGCGGCCTGCGCGTGCCGGCAGGTGGCCGCGCCGCCCGGCGGGTAGAGAACCGCTTGCCGGGAGCGGATTGCAATCCCTATCTGGCGATCGCCGGTTCGCTGCTTGCCGGCTATCTCGGCGTCGAGCAGAAGCTGGCGCGCTCGGCTGAGGCCTCGGGCAATGCCTACAGGATCAAAAGCACGCTGCCGAAAACGATGGAGGAGGCGCTTGATCGTTTCATTGCTTGCGAGCCGGTGCGGGCATTGCTCGGCGAGGATTTTTTCCAGACCTATCTGCGCGTCAAGAGCGTCGAACTCGACCTGTTCCAGAGCGTGGTGACGAGCTGGGAACGCGACCATTTGCTGCTGAAGGTGTGATCATGGCCTCCGGCTCAACAGGTTTCAATTCGAGCCTCGATATCGGCAATTCCTATTATGTCGCCACCGCCAATCCGGCGCCGGACCATCCGGCGCTGGTGGGAGATGTCGGCGCCGATCTGGTGGTGGTCGGCGGCGGCTGCACCGGCCTGTCGGCCGCCCTTCATGCCGCCGAGCGCGGCCTGAAGGTGGTGCTGCTCGAAGGCGGCAAGATCGGCTGGGGCGCGTCGGGCCGCAATGGCGGCCAGATGATCCCTGGCCTGCGCAAAGGCGCCAAGGGGTTGGTCAAGCTTTACGGCCCCGAGCGGGCGAAGGCGCTGTTCGACCTCGCCTTCGAGGCGCGGGGCCTGGTGCTCGACATCATCGAGCGCCACGCCATCGATTGCGATCTGCGGCTGACCGGCCATCTCGTCGGTGCCGTTAATGGCTCCGACCTCAGGGATCTCGAAGACGAGGCCAAATGCCTCGAGAGCGTGATGAAGTTCCGCGACGTCGAGATCCTGTCGGCGGCGCAGGCACGCGGCAAGGTGGACACGCCCTATCATGGCGCGATGTATGAGCCGCTCGGCGGCCACATGCATCCGCTGAACTACACGCTCGGGCTTGCCCGAGCAGCCGTGGCCGCCGGCGTCACCATTCATGAGAATTCGGTGGCGGTGAAGCTGGAGCTGGAACCATCGATCCGGGTCTCGACATCGAAGGGTTCGGTACGGGCCAAGCATGTCGTATTGGCGGGCGATGCGCTGCTCAATGGGCTGGAGCCACGCGTCAACAGCCGTATCATGCCGGTCGGCAACTACATCGTCGCCACCGAGCCGTTGGAGGGCAAGCGCAATGTCATCCCGGCCAATGTGGCGGTGTCCGACACACGCTTCGTCGTCAACTACTACCGCATGTCGGCGGACGGACGCCTGCTGTTCGGTGGCGGCGAGCGTTACACGCCGTCGCCGCCGGCCGACATCGCCGGCTTCGTGCGGCCGCATATCGAAGCCACTTTCCCGCAATTGAAGGGCTGCCGTATCGACCATGCCTGGGGCGGGCTGGTGTCGGTGACGACATCGCGGCTGCCGCATGTCGGGCACTATGGCGAGGTCTATTTCGCGCATGGCTATTCCGGCAAGGGCGTCATCCTGTCGACGCTGTCGGGCAAACTGCTCGCCGAAGCGATTACGGGCGACGCCTCGCGGCTGGACCTGTTCTCGACGCTGACGCCGATGCCGTTCCCGGGCGGTACGGCGCTGCGGGGCCCGCTCTATGTGCTGGGGATGTTGTGGTACGCCATGCGCGACCGTATCAAGCATTGAGGTTAGTACCGGCGGGTGGATCATCGGAGGATTGCATGCGTGATTTTCAGTTCCCCGGCCGCTCGCCGGTTCGCGCAACGGAAGTTATGGCGGCGACATCGCATCCGCTGGCGACGCTGGCCGCCATCGACATGCTGCGCTCAGGCGGAAATGCGATGGACGCCGCCGTCTGCGCGGCGGCGGTGCAAGGCGTCGTCGAGCCGCAATCGACGGGCATCGGCGGCGACTGTTTTGTGCTCTACAGCCCCAAAGGCGAGGGCGAGATGCTGGCCTTCAACGGCTCGGGGCGATCGCCTGCTGCTGCAAATGCCGATTGGTTTCTGGAGCGGGGCCATGGCGAACTGCCTGGAACCGGACCGCATGCCGTCACCATACCAGGCGCCATCGATGCATGGTGCCGGCTACTCGAGGACCACGGAAAAAAGGGCATCGACGCCGCGCTGGCGCCAGCCATTCGCTATGCCGAACAAGGCTATGTCGTTCATGATCGCGTCGCCTTCGACTGGGCCGACGAGGTCGCCCTGCTCTCAGCCGATGAACATGCCGCGCGCATATTCCTGCCCGAGGGAAGGGCGCCGCAAGCCGGCGATGTGCATCGGCAGCCGCACTTGGCGGACACCTTGCGCATCATCGCCAACCGAGGCCGTGCAGGGTTTTATGAAGGTGAAGTCGCGGACGATCTGGTGGAACGTCTTCGCGCGCTGGGCGGGCTGCATGCATTGGAGGATTTCGCCGAGACCCAAGGCGACTACGTCACGTCGGTGAATACGTCCTATCGCGGCTACGATATCCATCAGATGCCACCGAACAATCAGGGCATGACGGCGCTGATCATGCTGAATGTGCTTTCGGGCTTCAGCCTTGGTTCGTTGGAGCCGAACAGTGCCCAGCGGCTGCATCTCGAGATCGAAGCCGGCCGGCTTGCCTACCAGGACCGCGATACTTTCATCGGCGACCAGGATTTCGTCCAGGTCCCCGTCGAACAACTGCTGTCGGCAGCTTATGCGGAGCGGCTGCGCGCCGCCATCGATCCGGCCCTCGCCATGACGCATCTGCCGCGGCTTGAGCTGCCGCGCAGCGACACCGTCTATATCTCCGTGGTCGACCGCGACCGCAATGCAGTCAGCTTCATCAACTCGACCTTCGGTTCCTTCGGCAGCGGCGTCGTCGGTCCCAAGACAGGCGTCGTGCTGCAGAATCGCGGCAGCAGTTTTCGCCTCACGGAAGGCCATCCAAATCGTATCGCGCCGCGAAAGCGACCGATGCACACCATCATGCCTGGCATGGCGACGCGAGGGGGTAAGGTGGTGATGCCGTTCGGGGTGATGGGCGGCGGCTACCAGCCGTTCGGCCATGTCCATCTGTTGACCAACATGATCGATTTCGGGATGGACCCGCAGCAGGCACTGGATGCGCCACGGGTGTTCTACAAGGACAATGCCGCGCTGGCCGAGCGCGGGATTCCGGCTGAGGCGATCGCCGGCCTGCGTCAGCGCGGCCATCAGGTTTCGATCGCCGAGGAGCCGCATGGCGGCGGCCAGCTGGTGCTGATCGATTGGGAAAAGGGCACGCTCACCGGTGCCTCCGATCCGCGCAAGGACGGTTGTGCGCTGGGCTACTGATCTGCGTTACTGGAATGCGCATTCAGAACCAGATCAGCCAGACAAGCTGCAGGATTACCAGTGCAATGGCGTCCCAGAAGATGAGTTCCCCCATCGAGAACCAGCGCCGCGACCGGTTGAAGCTGTAGAACAGCCGCCAGACAAGTGCCGCGGCGGCCAGCGGCACCAAAGCGAGCAGCGTGCTCACGGCAGTCGCGCTCCCGACACCGCATCGAAGGTGTGCAGCGCCGCCGGCGGAAAGTGTAGATAAAGCGGCTGGCCGGGATCGAAAGCGCGATCGACATTCACGGTCCTGACGATCAGCGCGTTGGCCTCGCTCGTGGCGAAGATCAGCACGTCCGGCTCGACCGGTTCGACGACGTCGACGGCAAACAGGATGGCATCGCCGGCAGTCGCGTCGACAAGCTGGATCTGCTCGGGGCGAATGCCGAGCACGATGGGACCATCAGGCTTTCCCGGAAGCGGGCAAGTGAAACCGCTGGCGTGGAAGACGCCGGCGCGGACATCGCCATCGAACGTGTTCATCGCTGGACGGCCGATGAATTCAGCGATGAAGCGATTGGCAGGCCGCCGATAAATCTCGCGCGGGTCGTCGTACTGGATCAGTGCGCCTTCGCGCAACACCGCGACCCTGGTCGCCAGCGTCATCGCCTCTTCCTGGTCGTGGGTGACGAAGACGAAGGTCTTTTTCAGCTCGCGATGCAGACGCTTCAGCTCGGTGCGCATGTGGAGCCGCAACAAGGCGTCGAGATTGGACAGCGGCTCGTCCATCAGACAGAGGCTCGGCTGCCAGACGAGTGCGCGGGCCACAGCCACGCGCTGCGCCTGGCCGCCCGACAATTGCGAAGGGCGGCGGTCGAGGTAACGGGTGATTTCGAGCAGCTCGGCCATGGCGCGGACGCAGCGGTCAAGCTCGGCGGCCGGCATCTTTCGGATGCGCAAGGGATAGGCGATGTTCTCGTAGACGCTCTTATGGCTGTAGAGCGCATAGTTCTGGAACACCATGCCCATGCCGCGCAGGCGCGGCGGCAGGTCGGTGACATCGAGGCCCTCGACCATGATGCGCCCGGCGGTCGGCCGCTCCAGCCCGGCGAGCAGCCGGCAGGCTGTCGTCTTGCCGGAACCGGACGGGCCGAGCAGAACCAGGAATTCGCCGAGCTCGAAAGCAAGATCGAGCGCCTGCAGCGCCACCGTCCCGTCCGGGAAGGCCTTGGTGACGCCGTCGAAAACAATTGCCATACAAGATCCCTTCAACCCTTGACCGCGCCGAAGGTGAGGCCGCGGACGAGCTGTTTCTGGACAAGGAACGTGAAAAGCACGATCGGCAGCGTTGCCACGATCGCGACTGCCGCGACCTGTCCCCAGAGCGTGCCATGCGGCGTCACCAGCCCCGGTATGCCGACGGTCAGCGGCCGCCCGTCGAAAGCGACGAGGATGAAGGCATAGAGGAACTCGTTCCACGACAGGATGAAGCAGAGCACCGCTGTGGCGCCGATGCCGGGTGCGGCCAGCGGCGCGACGACGAAGAAGAATGCGCCGAGCCGCGAGCGGCCGTCCATCATCGCGGCCTCGTCGATCTCCCTGGGGATTTCGGCGAAGAAGCCGCGCATCATCCAGACGACGAGCGACAGGTTGAAGGAGGTGTGAGCGATCACAACGGCGTAGATGGTGTCGATCAGGCCCAGCGAGGTGAAGAACAGGAACAGCGGCACGGCGATTGAGATCGGCGGCGCCATGCGCGTGGTCAGGAAGAAGAAGAACAGGTCTTCCTTGCCGGGAAAATCCGAGCGGGCAAAGCCATAGGCAGCTGGCGCGCCGATGACGATGCAGAGTATGGTCGACGACACCGAGATCAGCACCGAATTGATCGCCAGCGGCCAGTATCCCTTGTCGATGAAGACGGCGGGATAGTTGGCAAGCGTCGGCGAAAAAATCCATTTCGGCACAGAAGACAGAAGATCGACGCGGTTCTTGAACGACGCCAGCACCATCCAGACATAAGGCGTCAGCGCCACCACGACGGCGACGAGCAACACCGCCCAGGCAAAGCTTTTCCAGGCGCGGTTGGTGGACTGATCGATCATCGCAGCGCCCTCAAAACGCCCCCACCTGCTTGCGGCTCGACCAGTAGACGGCCTTGTAGAAGACCGAGCACAGGATCAGCACGACGAGATAGATCATGAAGGCGACCGCGGCGCCGTAGCCGAGGTCCCAGTTACGGAAATTGACGCGGTAGGCGTAGATCGAGACCAGCTCGGTCAGCGTTCCCGGTCCGCCGCCGGTCATCAGGAAAACCTTGTCGAACTCCTTGAAGGCGTCGATGCCGCGCAGCAGCAGCACGAGCGCGATGACCGGCCGCAGCAGCGGCAGCATGACGTTTCGGAAAATCTGGAACGGTTTGGCGCCATCCATCATCGCCGCCTCGAACGGCGCGCGCGGCAGGCTCATCATCCCGGCGAGCATGATCAGGGTGACGAAAGGCGTCCACTGCCAGACATCGATGGCGACGATGGTCGGAAACACCAGGTCGGGTGCCGAAAGCACCGCCGAATTCTGCGCCAGCAGGCCGACCTTGCGCATGTAGAAGGTGAGCATGCCGAAATCGCCCTGCAACAGCAGCCGCCAGATCAGCCCGACGGCGACCGGCGCGATCATCATCGGGATGAGCAGCAGTGTGGTGAGAAGCCGCTGGCTGGCGACGAAGCGGAAGATCAGGAAGGCCAGCGCAAAGCCGAGCAGGAATTCCAGGCCGACGGCGATGATGACGAATTTCAGCGTCAGCAGGAACGATGCCCAGAAGAATGGGTCGTTGCGCATCAGCTTGCGGAAATTGTCGAAACCGACGAAGGCGCCGGCATGGCTGGCGTCGGCGAAGCTGAGGTCGGTCAGCGCGGTGTAGACCATGTAGTAGAACGGGCCGACCAGGAAGACGACGACGAGCAGCGTCGCCGGCAGCATCAAGAGCGGCCCCACCCCACGGTCGAGAAGCGGCATTCCGCGCGGCGATGGAGTGCGGTTCGTCACGGGCGTTTCCTGCGGACAAGAACGGCTACCCGCTTGTGCGGGTAGCCTCTGCGCGACATCTCAAGGCCTATCGTGCCGGATAGGTCATGGGTGCGCAAGAACCGAGCAGTGTCGAGATGTCGGTGGCGGCGGTGTCGAGGGCGGCCTGCGCCTCCTTTTCGCCGGCGAGGTAGGACGACAGTTCGCGCACTAGTATGTCGGTCATCTCGGCCGATTGCGGCAGCGTCGCCTTCGGCACCGCATGCTCGTTGGCCTCCATCGAAGCCTTGGCATAGGGCAGCTTCTGCACCTCGGCGGAGGCATAGACATCCGGCCGACCTGAAGCGCCGCCATTGAGATGCTGTTCGAGCTGGCGGTCATAGCCCATCATCCACTGGACGAAGAGGAAGGCGGCCTGCTGGTTCTTCGAATAGACCGGGATCAGATAGGTCCAGCCCTCGACCTGGCCGATCTTCCCGCCGTCGCCTTGCGGCACGAGATCGAAGCCAACCTTGCCGACCACGGTGGAGGCCGTGGTGTCGACCGACACGGCATAGGTTGCGTCGTTCCACATGATCAGCTCGGCGACCTTGGCTTGCTGCATCAGCGCCATGACATCATCCCAGAAATAGTTGAGGCTGTCCGGCGGCGAGAATTGCAGCAGGCTCTTGTAATATTCGAGCGAGGCGACGGCCTTGGGGCTGTTGACGATCACCGGGCCGCAGGCCGAGCCGCTCTTCACTTCGAGCACGTCGCCGCCGAAGGAATAAAGGAAATTGAGCCACTCATACCACAGTGCCTCATGGCGCTTGCCCTGCAGGGCGGTGCCGTAAAAACCCTGGTCGGGGCGATAGAACCATTCGGCGATATCGCGGTATTGCTTCCAGTCCTTGGCGGGAGCGAGGTCGTAGCCATACTTGGCCTTGAAGCCTGCCTGCTCCTTGGGATCGGCGAGCAGGTCCGAGCGATACCACATGAACATGTTGAGCACTGTGAAGGGGAAGCCGTACTCCTTGCCGTCATACCAGGAGATTTCGTGCCAGGCGGTCTGGTAGAGCTGCTTCTCCGGCTCGAAGCTCGGATCGCGCAAAGCCGGGTCGGCCATCATCTTGGCGATTTCGACCAGATGGTTGTTGGTGGCGAACTTGCCGAGTTCGCGATGCGGCTGGATGATGACGTCGTAGCGGCCGCGGTGCGAGTTGAGATCGAGCTGCACCTTGTTGACGGCTTCCGAGTGCTCGTACATCTCGACTTCGACATGGATGCCGGTCTGTTTTTCAAACTCCGGCGCCATCTTCTTCAGCGCTTCGAGCGGCGGCAGCGCCTCGCCGACCATGCGGATGGTCTGGCCGCTATAGGGTTTCGACGCCTCTTTCAGATCCCACGCGGCCGCTTGTGTCACTTGCCACGTCAGGGGCCACACAAATACGACTGCGACGAGCAGTCTGGACGCGGTACGTCTCAGCGGCTTGAGCATTCTTCCCTCTCCCTAGAAGTCGTGCCTGGCGGGCCGGCGCCCGTTTTGTCATAAAATGTGTGGTACTGCAAATCAAAATGTGGCACCTTGCAACAAATGGTTAGGAGGTGTTAACAGACCGGCAGCAAACCGGCTTTCCCGACCAGGCGAGGGACCTTTCGGATGGACTTCATCTTCATGCTGACGCGCAACGATCGCACGGTCGAGGACTGTCTCGACCTGGTCGATTTGATTGAGCCGGTCGGCCTGAAGCATGTCGGCTTCAAGGATATTGGCGTCGCGCCGGATGTGCTGCGCAAGCTCGCTGTCGCCATTGGCCGGACAGGCGCCACCACTTACATGGAAGTTGTCTCGACGACGGCTGAGGCCTGCCTTAATTCCGCGCGCATCGCCAGGGATCTCGGCATCCAGCGCCTGCTCGGTGGTACCCAGGTCGACGAGATCATGGCGTTGCTGGAGGGGAGCGGCACCGAATACTACCCTTTTCCCGGGCGGCCGGTCGGCCATCCGACCAAGCTCGGCGGTTCGGCCGAGGATGTCGAGGCCGACTGCCGCGCCTTCGCCGAGAAGGGTTGTGCGGGATGCGACATCCTCGCCTATCGCGCCACCGAGGCCGACCCGGCCGAACTGGTGCGCGCAGCCCGGCGCGGGCTTGGTCCGTCGCGGCATCTGATCGTCGCCGGCGCTGTGGCATCAGCCGATCGCATCAAGGCAATCAAGCTGGCCGGCGCCAACGCTTTTACCATTGGCACAGCGGTTTTCGATGGCTCCTATTCGCCGACGAAAGGTTCTATCCTCTCGCAACTGCGGGATGTCCTCGCGGATTGCGAGCGTGTCTAATGCCAGTCATCGGCATCGATCTCGGCACACAAAGCCTAAAGGCGATCGTTGTCGATGACGAATTGCGGCTGCGTGGCGAGGCCGCTGTGTTGTACCAGCCGGCCTTCCCGGCGCCCGGCTGGGCCGAACAGAACCCGGCGCTGTGGCTGGCGGCGCTCAAGCCGGCCATTGCCGGCGCGCTCGACAAGGCTGGGCTTGCGCCGTCCGACATCAAGGGTATTGCCATTGCCGGCCAGCTCGACGGCTGTGTTGCGGTCGACAGCAGCGGCCAGGCCCTGGCGCCGTGCATCATCTGGATGGATCGGCGCGCGGCGGCAGAGATCGCCGGCATCGATCCGGACTTCATCCGCGAGCGCACCGGTCTTGTCCTCGATGCCACGCATATGGCGGCGAAAATCCGCTGGGCAGCGCGCAACCTGCCCGAAGCGCGCCGAGTGGCGCTCTGGCATCAACCGGTATCATTCGTGGTCGCAGCGTTGTGCGGTCGTGCCGTCATCGATCACGCGCTGGCCTCGACGACCATGCTCTATGGGCTGAAGGAGCACAATTATGCCGGCGATTTGCTGGCGGCCTTCGACATCGCTGCAGATAAATTGCCCGGCATCGACGATGCATCTGAGATCGCCGGCGCCTTGACCCACGCCGGCGCCGAGCTCACCGGCCTGCCTGTGCGCACGCCGCTGGCGGTCGGCACCGGCGATGATTTTTCGGCCGCCATAGGCGCCGGGGTTGTCGTGCCCGGTGTCGTCGCCTGCAATCTCGGCACGGCCGAAGTGGTCGGCGCGGTGTCCGGCACGCTTCGCCTCGACCCCGGCGGCCTGGTCGAGACCCATGGCTTTCTCGGCGACGGCTATTTCATCTCCAATCCCGGATGGCTCTCGGGCGGCGCGGTGACGTGGTTTCTAACAACCTTCGGCGTCGATTCGCCGGCGGCGATGTCGGAACTGGCGGCGACGGTGGTTGCCGGCAGCGACGATTTGCTGTTCTTGCCCGCGTTGTCCGGTGCCATGGCGCCGCGCTGGATCGCCGAAGCGCGTGCCGCTTTCTACGGCCTGACATCCTTCCACGGCAAAGCCGCTTGTGCCCGTGCCGTGCTGGAGGGCTGTGCCTTTGCCATGCGCGACGTGGTCGACCGGCTGGACGATCTCGATATCGCGACGGATCGCATCCGGCTCTCAGGCGGTGGCGCGCGCAGCCGGGTATGGGCGCAAATCCGTGCCGATGTCAGCGGCAGGCCGGTCGAGATCGCGGGTGCGGCCGATGCCTCGCCGATCGGTGCGGCAATCCTTGCCGCCGCAGCCATCGGCCTTACCTCCTCAGTGCAGCAGGCGGCTGAAAGGCTGGCCGGCCACATCGAGACGATCGACCCTGATCCTTCCGCCAAGGCCGCCTACGACAGAAGTTACCGCCGGTATCGCACCTTGTTCGATGCCCTGACCCCGCTTCATGCTGACTGACCGGACTGCATCCTATGTCCAGACAAATGCTCGATCGCCTTATTGCCGGCACGCTGCCTGACCCGGATAGCCAGGGAATGCTGTCGGTGCCGCTGAAGACCATCGTCATAGGGCGCGGCCTCGGCGACGAAGCCGATGCGCTGGTCAAGCCGCTGCCGCTCGGCCGCAAGCTTTCCGTGGTCATGGACCCAGACACAAGGCTGGCGCTCGGCGAGAGGGTGTCGATTGCGCTGCGCGGCTCCAGCGATGTCGACAAGATCATCCTGCCGCGCCATCCGCATCCCGACATGGACGCCGTGCGATCGGTGATCGCCCGCACGAAAGACGCCAGCGGCCTGGTCGCGGTCGGATCGGGCTCGATCAACGACATCACCAAATATGCCGCCCATCTGACCCAAAAGCCCTATGCGGTGTTCGGCACCGCGCCGTCGATGAACGGCTACACCTCGGTGTCGGCGGCAATCACCGAGGACGGCCTGAAGAAATCGCTGACGGCGAGCCTGCCGGTCGGCGTTTTCCTCGATCTCGATGTCATGGCGCGGGCGCCGCACCGGCTGATCGCTGCCGGCTTCGGCGATTCGATGGCGCGCCCGACCGCGCAGACCGATTGGCTGATGGCGCATCTGTTGCTCGGCACGCCCTACCGGGAGGCGCCGTTCATGCTTCTGGCCGAGGACGAGGAGGCGCTCATCGCCAAGGCCGGCGAACTCGGGACCGGCGACCTTGAGGCGATGGAAGTGCTGGTGCGCACGCTGGTCATGTCGGGTCTTGGCATGACTTTGTGCGGCGGCTCCTATCCGGCCAGTCAGGGCGAACATCTGATCGCCCACTATATCGACATGCGGGGCCAGGGATTGCCTGAGGCGCATCACGGCGAACACATAGCGGTGACGACGTTGACGATGGCGCGGCTGCAGGAGCGCGTGCTGGCACTGCCGGAGCTGCAGCTCGCGCCCTCTGCCGATACGCCAGACCGCTTCATCGAGATCTTCGGCGAAACGCTCGGACGTTCCTGCTGGGCGGCATTCAAGCCCAAGCTGCTGGACCGCGAACGGGCGGACGCCATCAACACCATGCTGGCCAAGCAATGGCGCTCGCATCGTGAAAGGCTGCTGCGGGTGGCACGCCCGGCGCGCGAGATCGCGGCAGCACTGCGCGCCGCCGGCGCGCCGACCACGCCGCAGGAGGTTGCCATACCGGCTGGCTTCTACGACGAGGCGGTCGCCAATGCCCGGCTGATCCGCGACAGGTTCACCATGCTCGACGTCGCGGCTGCCTCGCTCGAAACGGTTGCGGCGGGAGCCTGAGCGGGTGCTGCGTCCGCTTGCCGACTTCACCGCGCTGGACCGGCGCAACATCGCCGTCGTTCTGACCGATATCGACGACACCTTGACCGACAAGGGACGGCTGCCGGCAAAAGCCTATGCGGCGCTCGAGCGGCTGAAGCAGGCCGGCTTCATTGTCGCGCCGGTGACCGGCCGCCCTGCCGGCTGGTGCGACCTGATCGCGCGGCAATGGCCGGTGGACGGCGTGATCGGCGAGAACGGCGCCTTCTATTTCCGCTATGACGGCACTGCCAAGCGCATCGTTCGTCACTATGCCAGGAGTGCCGGGGAAAGGCAGGCTGACGCGGCGCGCCTGCGCGAGATCGAACGCGCCGTGCTCGCCGAAATTCCGGGTGCGGCGGTCGCCGCTGACCAGGCCTATCGCGAAGCCGATTTGGCGATCGATTTTCGCGAGGATGTCGCGCCGCTGCCCAAATCTGAAGTGCTGAAGATCGTCGCTATCTTTCAGCGCTATGGAGCGGCGGCGAAAATCTCGTCCATCCATGTCAATGGCTGGTTCGGCAAATACGACAAACTGTCAACAAGCCGGCTATTCTTGCGCGACTGTTTTGGTATAGACATAGACCACGACAAGGACAGCATTGTCTTCGTCGGCGATAGTCCAAACGATGCGCCAATGTTCGGATTCTTCCCCAACAGCGTCGGTGTCGCTAATGTGCTGGACTTCGCCGGCGAACTTCCGGCATCTCCTGCCTTCGTCACAAGCGGGCGCGGCGCGCAAGGGTTTGCCGAGCTTGCCGACGCACTGATTGCTGCAAAGGGAATGGAATAATCATGGATCAGGGCCGACTGACGAAGAAGGAGCGGCACGCGCTTATCCTTTCGGAAGTGCGCCGGTCGGCGTCCATCCGCATCTCCAAACTTGCACGGCGCATCGGCGTCGCCGGCGAGACCATCCGCCGCGATCTTATCGAACTCGGCGATGCCGGGCTGATCAACCGCACCTATGGCGGTGCGACGATCTCGCTGGTGACATCAGAGCCGGTGATTTCGGAGCGCGGCCTGACCCTGGTCGAGGAGCGCGCCCGCATCGGCCGCGGCGCAGCGGGCCTGGTCCAGAAGGGCCAGATCGTGATGATCGATGGCGGTTCGACCACTTATGAGGTGGCGCGCAACCTTTCGCAGCTGAAGCGCGACCTGACCATCATCACCAATTCCACCGGCGTGGCCTCGGTGGCCGGCGCCAATCCGACCTTCCGCGTGCTGCTTTGCCCCGGGACCTATGACAGCCGCGAAGGCAGCGTGCTTGGCGAAGACACCGTCGAGTTCCTGCGCCGCTACAATGCCGACGTCGCCATTATCGGGGCATCGGGGATAAGCGCCGATGGTCCGAGCGACATGATCTCGGGCGCCGCAGCCGTTAAACGCGCAATGATATCGCGTTCACTGTCGACGGTGCTGGTGGTGACCCACGACAAGTTTGGCCGCAGCAGTCTGGAACGCATCTGCGGGCTCGATGACATTGCCGATATCGTCACCGACAGCGAACCGAAGGCCGACCTGCGCACTGCTGCCGAACAGGCGGGCACGGAGCTGCATGTGTTTGCCGCCGACTGATCAGCATTGGCTATCCGGCGGCATCCCGGTTGGTCAGCGCGATGTGGCAGCAGCCGGAGCCGTGGCCCGGCGTCCAGGTGACATTGTCGAAGCGCACGCCCGTTGCCTTGAACAGACCACGGTCGAAAGCGCCGGCGATGCGGCAGAGCGTGGCGAGTTTTTCATCACCGACACCGGCCTCGACCCAGGCGTCCTTCAGCGGACAACGCTTCACCTTGAAGGCGATGTGGTCCGGCCCGCGCTCGACATCGGTCGGATACATCAGGCCGCCATCCGGGCTGACGGCCAAAAATGCCTCGCCGATGGCCGGCGCGTCGTTAGGTCCGAAACGGGCGAAGGCGGCCGCCGCCACCTCCTTGCCGCGCTGCTCGATGGTGCGGATCATGATCGCCTCGGCCTTTTCCGCGCCGAGTTCGCCGGTCAGCTCGTCGAGAAACAGACGGTAGAGATCGGCGCGGTTACGGAAGGCGGAATCGAGTTCGCGCGAGAGTTTTTCGGCTCTGGCTTCTGGTTCGGTCATGGTACTTGCCTGCTGCTTCTGTCCAATCTTGGCGCCGCCGCAACCAGCGCCTTGCCGATTGCCGACTGCGGCGCGTCGATAACGTTGCGGGCGTCGCCGCTCTCGGCGATCCGCCCGGCGTCGAGAAGAACGACGCGGTGGGCGATGGCCCGTACGACGCCGAGATCATGCGAAATGAAGAGATAGGCGATCCGTTCCCTGGCTTGCAGGTCGAGCAGCAACGCAAGGATCTGTCCGCGGACCGAAACGTCGAGCGCCGACACCGCCTCGTCGAGCACGATCAGCGACGGTTTGGTTGCGATGGCGCGGGCGATGGCGACGCGCTGGCGCTGGCCGCCGGAGATTTCGTGAATGGCGCGCGGGGCGAGATCGGCTGCCAGCCCGACGCGATCCAGCAAGGCAGCAATGCGGGCCGGCCTCTCGGCGCGGGAAGCGATGGCATGGATGCGCAAGGGATCGTCAAGCACGCGAGCCACCGTGGCGCGCGGGTTGAACGCGGCGAGCGGATCCTGGAACACCATTTGCAGGCGCGCGCGCTTGGTGCGCAGGGCCGCACCCTTCAAGAGCAGAAAGTCATCGCCTTCGAACTGGACGGTGCCGGCGTCGGGCTCGATCAACCTAAGCACCAGCCGCGCGATCGTCGACTTGCCGCTGCCGGAAGGCCCGGCCAGCGCCAGCGTCTCGCCGGGTTCGATGGCGAAGGAGACACCGTCGACGGCCGCGATGGCCTTGCCGCCACGACGGTATCGCTTGGTAAGACCGGAGACGGTGAGCAAGTTCATGCCGGCGCCCGTCGTAGCAGCGGATCGGCGTCGAGGCCGAGATGGGCGTCGAGCAGCGTTCGCGTATAGGCATGGCGCGGGGCGTTTAAGATTTGCTCCGTCGGACCGAGTTCGATCAGTTCGGCGTTCCGGAATACAGCGATACGCTCTGCGAGTTCGGCGGCCAGCGCGATGTCGTGGCTGATGAACAGCAGCGTCATGCCGTCCTCCGCCACCAGTTGCCGAATGAGGCTGACGATTTCGGCTTGCACAATGGTGTCCAGCGCGCTGGTCGCCTCATCGGCGATCAGCAGTTTCGGACCGGCTGCAATGGCCGCGGCAATTGCAACGCGCTGCTTCTGGCCGCCGGAGAGCTGGTGCGGGAAAGCACGCATGGCGGTTTGTGGGTCGGGCAGGCGGACGCGTTCGAGCAGGGTCTTTGCCTTGGCGTAGGCTTGCGGCCAGTCGAGTCCGAGATGGGCGCGGGCGACTTCGGCGATCTGTTTGCCGACGTTCATGACGGGGTCGAGGCTGGCGGAGGGGTCCTGGAAGACGAAACCAATGTCGCGGCCGGGAAGGGGGAGCGTGCTGGGCTCGGTTAATTTGAGAGGTCGGCGTTCCGTCACACCCCCCTCTGTCCTGCCGGACATCTCCCCCGCAAGGGGGGGGATTGCTCTCTCATCTCCGCCTTCGCCAACCACGAACGTTGCAGAAGGGAAGCCGTCGGCAAAGCTGCTGATCTCCCCCCTTGCGGGGGAGATGTCCGGCAGGACAGAGGAGGGTGGGAAGGATCGCGGCGCCTGAAATTGCCACTTGACATGCCCTTCAATCTTGGCGCTCGCCGGCAGCAGTCCAGCCACCGCCAGCGCCAGCGTGCTCTTGCCCGAACCGCTTTCGCCAATGATCGCCAGCCGCTCGCCGGCAATAACATCCAGGCTGACCCCCTTCAGCGCCGTCACCTCGCTGCCATCTCGCCGATAGCGCACTGACAGATCGCGTATCTCAGCCAGTGCGGTCACGACAGGCTCCTCCGCACCGCCGTCGTCTCCACCACGCCTTCGCCGGCGAGATAGATACCGAGCACGGTCAGTACCAGGGCAATGCCCGGAACGATCGACAGAAAGGGCGCGGTTCGCAGCACAGTGCGGCCCTCGGCAATCATGCCGCCCCAGGTGACGCGATTGGGGTCGCCGAGGCCGAGGAAGGAAAGCGCTGCCTCGGTGAGGATCGCGGCCGCCACGATCACCGAGGACAAGGCCAGCACCGGCGGCAGAGCGTTGGGAAGCACTTCGCGAAAAGCGATCTCAAGCGGATGCATGCCGATGACGCGAGCGCCGGCGACGTAATCGCGCTCGCGGATCGACAGCACTTCGGCGCGGGCTACACGCGCCGGTCCGGTCCAGGCGCCAAGCGCTATTGCCGTGACGACGACGCCGAGCGACGGCCCGACGACGCTGACGAAGGCCAGCGCCAAGAGAAAACTCGGCACGGTCTGGAAGGCATCGATGATGCGCATCAGCCCCTCGTCGACAAGGCCGCCGGCAAAGCCGGCCAGCGTGCCGACGATCGCGCCGACGAAGAGTGCCGCCGCCGCCGCCGCCAGGCCGACCGCCAGCGAGGTGCGGGCGCCGTGGAACAGTTCGGCCAGCACGTCACGGCCGAGCCGGTCGGTGCCGAGCGGCAGCGACCAGTCCTGGAACGGCGGCAGCAGTGCTGGTCCGGCAATGGCCTGCGGGTCGCCGGGGAAGAGCAGCGACGCAAACAGCGCCATGGCGAACAGAAGCGCCAGGATGATCGCGCCGGCGACCGCTTCCGGCCGGCGCAGGAACCGCGGCAGCGCGCTCACGCGCTGGCCTCGCTGGCGCCGACGCGCGGGTCGAGGAAGGCGTAGGCGATGTCGACTGCAAGGTTGACGGCAATGACGAGGACGGCGCTGGTGAGGATGATGCCGAGCAGCAGCGGCGTGTCGCGCGAGGCGACCGCTTCCTGCGCCAGCCGGCCGAGGCCGGGCACGGCAAAGACGCTTTCGATGACGACGCTGCCGCCCAGCATCTGCGCCGATTGCAGGCCGAGCATGGTGACCAGCGGCAAGAGCGCATTGCGGGCGACATGGGCGAGCACGATGCGGCGGCGCGACAACCCCCTGGCGCGGGCGGCGAGCACAAAATCCTGCCGCCACGCCTCGGCCATGCCGGCGCGCATCATGCGCAGATAGAGCGCGAGATAGATGAAGCCGAGCGCGGAAACCGGCAGGACGAGGTGGACGGCGATGTCGGTGGCGCGGTCAAAACCGGTCTTGTCCGAGACCAGGCTCTCGATGCCGCCGATCGGCAGCCAGCGCAGGTCGACGGCAAAGACGACGATCAGCACCAGGCCGAGCCAGAAGCCGGGCACGGCATAAAGCGCCAGCGAGCCGATCGACAGGAAGCGGTCGCGAAAGCTGCCGGGTCTGGCGCCGGCGTAGATGCCGAGCGCCGAGCCGAGCCCGAAGGAGAGCGCGGTGGCGGTGACCATCAGGAGCAGTGTCGTCGGCAGGCGTTCCAGAATGACATCGCGAATTGGCCGCGAGAAGGTAACGGACTGGCCAAGGTCGAAATGCAGCAGCGCCCAGAGGTAGTTGGCGAGCCGGGTCAACTCGGACTGGTCAAGGCCCCAGCGATGGCGCAGCAATTCGATCATGCCGGCATCGCCGCCGGTCGAGACGATGTAGGCGTCGACCGCGTCACCGGGGGCGGCTTCCAGGAGGAGGAATGTGCCGATGATGACGATCAGCAGCACGAAGATGCTGCCGACGAGGCGACGGCGGATGAGGGTGAGGGCGCGGGTCATGGGGGACGCATGGCGGCGCGCCAGTCGGGAGAAGTGCGGTGTCTAGGCACCCCCCTCTGTCCTGCCGGACATCTCCCCCGCAAGGGGGGAGATTGGATTTCGCCTCTGCCTTCGCCAATCTTCGATGCCGAATGTACGCGACAGCGAAGCTGCTGATCTCCACCCTTGCGGGGGAGATGTCCGGCAGGACAGAGGGGGGTGTGACGAAACGCGGCCCTACGCCATGCCTTCACACCAATTTCTTCGCGAACTTTCATCCGCGAAATACTGTCACGATTCCAGATACGTGTCCGCCCAGTTCGAAACCGCCCAGCGCGGGTTGTTGGCGATGTTCCCCACCGTCTCGCGCGCGACGCTGATGAAGCTCCATTCGGCGACGTTGATCAGCGGCAGGTCCGCCGCGACCTGTTTCTGGAATTCCTTGTAGAGGTCGGTGCGCGCTGACGTATCCAGCGTCTCCGAAGCTTTGGCGATCAGCGCGTCGAGCGCGGCGTTCTTGTAGCCGCCCTGGTTGGAGAACGGCACGCCGTCGGGAATGCCGCTCTGCACCAGGATGGTGGTCGAGATCGCCGGGTCGCCGCGGAACACCGGCGGGCCGACGGCGAGGTCGAAGGCGTGGTCGGTGTAGACGGCCTTGATGTGCGCGGCCGAGTCGTTGTTGACGATCACGGCGTCGATGCCGATTGCCGCCAGCGCCTGGCGCAGATAGTCGCCGAACTGCTTGGTCTCGTTGAAATAGGGTGCCGGCAGGAGTTTCAGCGCAAAACGCTTGCCGTCATCGGCGCGCTTGTACCCCGCGTCGTCGAGCAAGGCGTTGGCCTTGGCGACGTCGAAGGGATAGATCGGCACGTCGGCAGTGTAGAATTGCGGATCGTTCTTCGGCACCGGGCCGGTGGCGGTGGCGGCATAGCCGAGGAACACCGTCTTGACGACGAAGTCCTTGTCGATGGCATGCGCGATCGCCTGGCGGACCTTCACGTCGGCCAGTTCCTTGCGGCGATGGTTGATCTCGACGACGAGCTGATAGGTCAGCCCCTCATAGCCCTTGGAGATCACCTTCAGGCCCGGCACCTTGGAGATGCGGTCGAGGTCGGCCAGGGGCACGGCGGAGAAGGCGGCGAGCTGGATCTCTTCGGCCTCGAGCGCCGCTGCAGCCGACGTGCGGTCGGGTAGCACCTGGTAGATGATCTCGTCGAGATACGGCTCGTCCTTGGCCCAGTAATCCGCATTCCTGGTCAGCTTGTAATACTGGCCGGCCTTGTATTCGCCGAACTTGAACGGCCCGGTGCCGATGGGTGCATTGTTGGCCGGGTTGTCCTCGATCTTGCCGACCTCGTAGATGTGCTTCGGCACCACGCTTGACAGCGCTGGCAGCGCGTTGCGGATCAGCTGGAACGGCGTTGGCTTGGCGAATTTGAAGACGGCGGTCAGATCGTCAGGGGTGTCGACGCTGGCCAGATCCTTGAACACGGTGCGGCCGAGATTCTGCAGCGGCTTCCAGATCTGCAGCGCGGAGAAGGCGACGTCGGCCGAGGTGAACGGCTCGCCGTCATGCCATTTGACGCCGTCGCGCAGTTTGAAGGTCACCGACAGCCCATCGGCAGCACCTTCCCAGGAGAGCGCAAGGCGGGGTTCCAGTCCGTCCTTGCCTTTGAACGAGGCTTCGGCCAGCGTTTCGACGATCTTGCTGGAGATGAAGAAGACGCCGTTGGAGGCGACGATGGCCGGATTGAGGTTGCGCGGCTCGGAATCGGCGGCAAGCACGAGGCGGCCGCCCTTCTTCGGCGTCTGCGCCCAGCTGAATGTGGGCATGGCGGTGGAGGCCAGCAGTAAAACTGAGCCGCCAAGCAGCGTGCGTCTGGAAATATCCGACATGATCAACCTCCGTCCTCTCCGCGACCAGATGGGCGCACCCTCGAAGCTGGCCGCACCCGCCAGCATCCTCGCGGCGATTATGACCCTTGCCAAGGGTTTCGCCAGAGACGGAATTGGCGCATCCTTGCTTGGCTTTGAAATTTTCGTCCGCTGGACCAGTTTTAGAGGTGGCCCTTTCATTCTGGTATTCTGGTATGACCAGATTGCCTTAGTGTGCAGCAATGACGAGTGGTGACAGCCTGCCGAAGCAATCTAACCTGTTTCTGGCTGGACCAGAGTTAACGAGATGGTGCAGATTTGATCGAAGCCAAGGGATTGGACGCAGTACGGCCGGCGATCCCACTGATATCAGGGAGAGAAAGATGAACATTGCCCCGGGCAAGAGCGCCGTCAGCAATATCCCGTTCGACCAGGCGAGGGTCGACCGGCTGATGGAAGAGGCCGGTATCGATGTTCTGCTCGCGACGTCCAAGCACAACACGCAGTATCTGCTCGGCGGTTACAAGTTCATCTTCTTTGCCGCCATGGATGCGATCGGCCATAGCCGTTACCTGCCTATCGTCCTCTATGAAAAGGGCGGGCCCGGTCATGCCGCCTACATCGGCAACCGCATGGAAGGCGCCGAGCACCAGAACAGCCCGTTCTGGACGCCGACGCTGCATGCCGCCTGCTGGGGCACGCTCGATGCTGCCAATCTTGCGGTCGAGCACATCAGCAAGATCGGCAACGCAGGCGCCCGCATCGGCATCGAGCCGGCCTTCCTGCCGTCGGACGCCTATGCGCTGATCCGCAGGGCGTTACCGGATGCCAGGCTGATCGACGCGACCGGCATGCTGGAGAGCATGCGCGCCATCAAGACGGACGCCGAGCTGGAAAAGCTGCGTATTGCCTCCGAGCTGATCACGGATTCCATGCTGGCGACCATCCAGTGGGCGCATGAAGGCACGACCAAGGCCGAGATGATCGAGCAGCTCAGGCGCGAGGAAACCAATCGCGGCGCGCATTTCGAATACTGCCTGCTGACGCTGGGTGCCAGCCACAACCGCGCGGCGTCACCGCAGGCGTGGAACAAGGGCGAGGTGCTGTCGATCGATTCCGGCGGCAATTATCACGGCTATATCGGCGACCTCTGCCGCATGGGCATTCTCGGCGAACCGGATGCCGAGCTGGAAGATCTCCTGGCCGAGGTCGAGATTGTCCAGCAGGCGGCGTTCTCGAAGGTCAAGGCGGGCACCATCGGCGGCGACATGATTTCGCATGCCGAGGGCGTTCTGAAGAAATCAAAGGTCGCGCCCTATACCGATTTCTTCGCCCACGGCATGGGCCTGATCACGCATGAGGCTCCGTTCCTGATGACCAACCATCCGGTGACCTATGAAGGCACCTATGCCGCCAAGCCGCTGGAGACAAACATGGTGCTGTCGGTGGAGACGACCATGCTTCACCCGACGCGGGGGTTCATCAAGCTGGAGGACACGTTGGCGGTGACGGATGCGGGATATGTGATGTTTGGGGATCGGGCGCGGGGGTGGAATAGAGGTGGGATAGCCTAGCTCGGCGCTACCCCCTCACCCGGATTGCCATCCGAATTGCGAAGGGCAATTCGGGGCTATCCGACCTCTCCCCGAGGGGAGAGGAGTTTGCGCCGGCGCTGGCTTCTGCCTCTTCTCCCTCGGGGAGAAGGTGGCCGCGAAGCGGCCGGATGAAGGGGGCCTTTCGCGATTACTTCCCCGCCGGGATCAGCCTGAAATCCGGCAGCTCCCGCAGCACCAGTTCCGGTCCGGCCGGCGAATAGACGACGAAGAGCTGCATCGGCCCATCGCCGGTATTCAGCGTCGAATGGAAACGGCTTTCCGGCACATAGATGGTGCAGCCGGGGCCGACCTTGGCGACGACCGGATTGCCCTCCTCGTCCTCGACCATCTGCTCGCCATTGCCTGAGATGACGAAGATGATCTCTTCCGCGCCGGGATGGTTGTGGCGCGTATGGCCCTTGCCTGAGGGCAGGTCGACGACACCGCCGGAAAAGCGCTCAGCGCCATTCACTTCAGGCGCGACCGTCAGCGACAGCTTGCCCCAGTCAAAGCCGAAGGCGCTCACGTCCTTCGGGTATACGAACACCTTGCTCTTGTCGGTCATGATCTCATCCCTTCTTTTTCTTCTGGTCGTGCGGCGTGACGGCCTTGAAATCCGCCGTCTGCCTGGCGATCGCGGCTTCAGCCGGCAGCCGTTCCATCGAACTCGCGCCATAAAAGCCGCGCAGGCCCTTGCAGCGGTCGAGGATGTAGCGGGCATCATCCGGCATCGAGATCGGCCCGCCATGGCAAAGCAGGATGACATCCTTGCGCACCGAGCGCGCCGCGTTGGCGATGGCGTCGATCTCGACCACGCAGTCGTCGAGCGACTTGGCCGACGTCGCGCCGATCGAGCCGCCTGTCGTCACCCCCATATGGGCGACGACAATGTCGGCGCCGGCTTTTGTCATGGCGCGCGCCTCGTCGGGGTTGAAGACATAGGGCGTGGTCAGAAGATCGAGCTTGTGCGCCTCGGCGATCATGTCGACCTCCAGCCCGAAGCCCATGCCGGTTTCCTCAAAACTCTGGCGCATGCTGCCATCGAACAGGCCGATGGTCGGGAAATTCTGCACGCCTGAAAAGCCCATCGTCTTCAGCTCGGCAAGCAGCAACGGCATGATGACGAAGGGATCGGTGCCGTTGACACCGGCCAGCACCGGCGTCTTTTTGACCACCGGCAGCACCTCATAGGCCATTTCCTTGACGATCTCATTGGCGTTGCCATAGGCGAGCAGGCCGGCAGCCGAGCCGCGCCCGGCCATGCGGTAGCGGCCGGAATTGTAGATGATGATGAGGTCGATGCCGCCGGCTTCCTCGGCCTTGGCCGACAGGCCGGTGCCGGCGCCGCCCCCGACGATGGGCACGCCGTCGGCGATCATCGCCTTGAACTTCTTCAATATGTCCTTGCGCGGTATTGCGGGCATTTGTTGGCTCTCACTGTCTGGCGATGTCGAGGAAGGCCGCGGTTGCGGCTTTGGCAAATTCCGGATCGTTGATGTGCAACGGCAGGCGTGTGACCCGGCGTGTGGCGCTCGGCCTGATGGTGCGCTCGATGGCACCGAACAGCACGGCGTCGGCTTCGGGGTCGAAGAAGGCGCCGCCCTCGATATCGAGTGCCGAGACACCTTTTTCGGGGATCAGGAAATGCACAGGGCCCTCGCAGCGAGCGAGCCTGGTGCCGATCCACTCGCCTATACCGCGGCATTCGTCCACCGTGGTGCGCATCAGTGTGACGTTGGGATTGTGCTCGTAGAACAGCCGGCCCCTAAACTTCTCGGGAATGGTCGGCGGCGCCCAGAAATTGACCATGTCCAGCGCGCCGACCGAGCCTACATAGGGCAGCTTGGTGCGGGCGATAGCGCCGAAGCGGTCTTCCGTCGCCGGCAGCACGCCGCCGAACAACAGGTCGCAGACTTCCGTCGTGGTGATGTCGATGACGCCGGCGAGCAGGCCCGAGTCCGCGAGCTTCTCCATCGAGCGGCCGCCGGTTCCGGTGGCGTGGAAGACCATGCAGTCATAGTTGGCGCGCAACTGGTCGGCGATGGCGGTCACGCAAGGCGTGGTGACGCCGAACATGGTGAGCCCGAGTGCCGGCTTGCCAGTGGCGACTGGCGCCGGCCTGGCGGCCATGCCGGCGATTGCCTGCGCCGCATTGTGCAGCACGACGCGTGACAGCCGGTTCAGTCCCGCCATATCGGTGACCGATGGCATCATGATGATGTCGGAGACGTCGACATAGGCCGCGGTGTCGCCGGAGGCGAGCGTCGAGACCATGATCTTGGGCAGCCCAAGCGGCAGCGCGCGCATGCCGGCAGTGATGATCGACGTGCCGCCGCCGCCGCCAATGCCGATCACGCCTGATATGTCGTCGCGCGACGGAATGAAATTTGTGAAGGCGGCGCTCATGCCGGCCACCGCCGTGCCGCGATCATCGATGCCGAGCACGCCACTGGCTCCATCCGGATGATGCGCCGCGACCTCGCTGGCCGGGATATCGACCGGCACGGTGGCGCCGCGCGTTCCGATGTCGACACGGGCAACCGAACTGCCGGTGGCGGCAATAGCATCGGCCAGGAAGGCAAGTTCCTCGCCCTTGGTGTCGGCTGTGCCCACCACGTAGATGCGCTTCATCGCGTTTCTCCCGTCACCGGCCGACCGGCGCCGGGCCGCCTGTCGCCCTTTGCCGGCCTTTCGGTGGGCAAAGGTCATTGCAATTTTTTGAGACGCGCGTATCGTATTGACATGGATGTCTCACGTCAACAAGCCGCTGGGAACGACGACGCCAACGAGGCTGCAGAACGCGGCCCACGGGCCCGCACAAAACGGCTGATGCTGAAGACGGCGACGCGGCTGATGCAGGCGGGCGTCACCCCGTCGGTCAGCGAAGTCGCGGAGGCGGCGCAAGTGTCGCGCGCCACCGCCTATCGCTATTTCCCCAGCCAGGCAGCCCTGGTGCAGGCGGTGGTCGACGAGGGGCTTGGGCCGATCCTGACCTGGCAATCGACGTCCACCGATGCCGGGCGGCGCGTTGCCGAATTGTTCGATACCGCCATGCCGCGCATCGAAGCTTTCGAGGCAACTTTCAAGGCAGCGCTGAAACTGTCGCTCGACCAATGGGCGCAGCGGCAGGCGGGCACGCTGGGCGGCGAGCCGCAATTCACGCGCGGACATCGCGTCCAGCTGCTGAAGGATGCCATCGCACCGCTCAAGGGCCGGCTGCCGCCGCGCGAGTTCAAGCGCCTGGCGCAGGCGCTGTCGATGATGTTCGGCGTCGAAGTGCTGATCGTGCTGAAGGATATATGGGGGCTCGATAGCCGCGGCATGCGGTCGGTCGCGCAGTGGGCGGCGGGCGCCCTTGTGCGCGCCGCGGTGGCGGAATCAACGGCTGAAATCGATGCGGCCCCGACAGCGGCATTGGCGAAATAGCGCCAATCTGGTTCGACCAGATTTGGATGCCCACTATTGATGTTAACCGGGATGGCAGTGCCGAAACAAGGCTCTCCTATATCAACGAGTAGGAAAATTCAGGGAAAACAGTCGGATACATGAAGAATCCGGTTAAACAAGGCCCGGTGGTGGTCCAAGAAAGAGCTTGACGGCTATCTAAAATTGGTAATACCAGATCAGGACAGAAAAGCGGATCGAAAGTGAGAGCTGCGATCCAGTTTCCGGCAAAGCGAGGAGGCTTGGAACCGGAAAGGTGCGATCTCGGGAGGAACTACCAGGCCGGCTTCACCGCCGGCTAGCATGACAAGGTAGAATGCGCACAAGGGAGGAAATCATTATGCGCAAGACAATGACCAGCCTGCTTGCTGGTATCGGCTTAGTACTTGCCTGCGGAACGTCCGTCTACGCGCAGGACAAGGAGCTCACCATCTTTTGGGCGGAATGGGATCCGGCCAATTATCTGCAGGAACTCGGCAACGAGTACGAGAAGGAAACCGGCGTCAAGATCACGGTGGAAACCACGCCCTGGTCCGACTTCCAGACCAAGGCTTTCACCGAGTTCAACGCCCATGGCGACGCCTATGATATGGTCGTCGGCGACTCGCAATGGCTCGGCGCCGGCTCGACCGGCGGCCACTATGTCGACCTGACCGACTTCTTCAACAAGCACAAGCTTGGCGAAGTGATGGCGCCGGCAACGGTGAAATATTACGCCGAGTATCCGGGCGGCAGCAGCAAGTACTGGGCGATCCCGCTCGAAGGCGACGCTGTCGGCTGGTCCTATCGCAAGGACTGGTTCGAGGACCCGAAGGAAAAGGAAGCCTTCAAGGCCAAGTACGGCTACGATCTCGACGTGCCGAAGGATTTCAAGGCGCTGCGCGACATCGCGGAGTTCTTCTACCGGCCGGATCAGAAGCGATACGGCATCGCCATCTACACCGACAATTCCTATGACGCGATGGCGATGGGCTTCGAAAACGCGCTGTTCTCCTTCGGCGGCGAACTGGGTGACTACAAGACCTACAAGGTCGACGGCTTCATCAACTCCGACAAGGCAATCGCCGCACTCGACGCCTACAAGGAACTCTACACGTTCACGCCTCCGGGCTGGGCCAAGTCGTTCTTCGTGGAGGACAATCAGGCGATCACCGAAAACCTGGCCGCGATGAGCATGAACTACTTCGCGTTCTTCCCCTCGCTGATCAACGAGGCGTCGAACCCGAACGCCAAGAACACCGGCTTCTTCGCCAATCCTCCAGGCCCGAACGGCGATCAGTTCGCCGCACTCGGCGGTCAGGGCATCTCGATCGTTTCCTACTCCAAGAAGCAGGAAGAGGCGACGAAGTTCCTTGAATGGTTCATCAAGGACGAGACCCAGAAGAAGTGGGCGGCGCTCGGCGGCTACACCTGCAGCGCCGCCGTGCTCAAGTCGGAGGAGTTCCAGAACGCCACGCCGTACAACAAGGCCTTCTACGAGACCATGTTCAAGGTGAAGGACTTCTGGGCGGTGCCGGAATATGCCGAGCTGCTGCAGCAGCTCAACCAGCGCGTCTATCCCTACATGATCGGCGGCGAAGGCACCGCCAAGGAAACGCTGGACGCGCTCGCAGGCGACTGGAACGCGACGTTCAAGAAATACGGCCGCGGCCAATAAGCAGCTTTTCTCGCGGAGGAGGCATCCGNCTTTCCCTACACGACGCTCTTCCGATCTCAGGCGACTGGAACGCGACGTTCAAGAAATACGGCCGCGGCCAATAAGCAGCTTTTCTCGCGGAGGAGGCATCCGTGCCTCCTCCGTTCTTTTTTCCGAAACGGGAGCAGGGTCTTGGCGACCACGATGATCACCACGCTGGACACTTCCTCGCGGGCCGCTGCACGCGGCTTGAGCGACATGTCGATCCGCAACTTCTTCATAATCCCGACGATCCTGTTCCTGATCGTCTTCAACATTTTCCCGCTGATCTATTCGCTGGGCTATTCCTTCACCGATTTCCGCGCGTCGACCAACGCGCCGGCGAATTTCGTCGGGCTGCAGAATTATCGCGACCTGCTCAACGACCCCTATGTCTGGTCCAACTTCGCCATCACCGCGAAGTACGTCATCATCTCGGTCGCGGGTCAGTTGCTCGTCGGCTTCGGCGTGGCCATGCTGCTCAATCGGGATATTCCCCTCAAGGGTCTCATCACAACGCTGCTGCTGCTGCCGATGATGCTGTCGATGGCCGTCGTCGGTCTGTTCTGGAAATTGCTCTATGACCCGTCATGGGGGGTCATCAACTATGCGCTTGGCCTCGGCAATTTCGAGTGGCTGGCCGACCCCAAGATGGCGCTCTATGCGGTTGCGCTGACCGACATCTGGATGTGGTCGCCCTTCGTCATGCTGTTGTCGCTGGCCGGTCTTTCAGCGGTGCCGAAGCATCTCTACGAAGCAGCGGCGATCGACCGCGCCGGACCGTTCTACACCTTCTTCCGCATCACGCTGCCGCTGGTCGCGCCGATCCTGATGATCGCGGTCATCTTCCGCACCATGGAAGCGTTCAAGACCTTCGACCTCGCCTATATCCTGACCAGCCAGCCGACCGCCGAGCTGATCTCGATCCGGCTGTACAAGATGGCGTTCCAGGAATGGCAAACCGGGCGCTCCTGCGCGCTCGCCTACATCGTGCTGATCATGGTGCTGGCCATCACCAACATCTACGTCAAATACCTCAACAAGGTGAAGGAGCGCTGACATGGCCGCCGTCCGCACTTCTTCCGAAATAGGCTTCAATCGCGTCGCCATCGTCGCCGTCCTGTTGGTGACGATCATCTTCCTGGCGCCGATCTACTGGATCGCCTCGACGGCGTTCAAGCCGCGCAATCTTGCCACGACCATCCCGCCGACGGTGGTGTTCCAGCCCGAGATATCGCCGTTCGTCAAGCTGTTCACCAAGCGCTCGCAGATGCGCAACCCGCCGTCGCCGGAAGAGTATGCGGCGGCACCCTGGTGGGAACGTGTCGTGTTCGACGGCGGTGAAAAGATCGTGCGCGACGGCAAGGGCCAGGTGCAATGGTCCGGCTATCCGAGCCGCTTCATGAACTCGCTGATCATTGCCATCACCTCGACGGTGCTGGCTGTCGGCATGGGTACCTTCACCGCCTACGGCTTCTCGCGCTTCAAGGTGAAGGGGGAGGCGGATCTGCTCTTCTTCATCCTGTCGACGCGCATGCTGCCGCCGGTGGTGGTCGCGATCCCGATGTTCCTGATGTACCGGGCCGTCGGCCTCAACGATTCCCATATCGGGCTGATCATCCTTTATACCGCCTTCAACCTGTCCTTTTCGGTGTGGCTGATGAAGGGGTTCATGGACGAGATCCCGAAGGAGTATGAAGAGGCAGCGCTGGTCGACGGCTACACCCGCATGGAAGCCTTCTTCAAGATCGTGCTGCCGGAGGCCGCCACCGGCATCGCCGCGACCGCGGTTTTCTGCTTCATCACGGCGTGGAACGAGTATGCCTTCGCGCTGATCATGACCAACCGCCGCGCCCAAACGGCGCCGCCCTTCATCCCCAGCCAGGTCGGCGCCGGCCTGCCCGACTGGACGGTGATCGCCGCCGGAACCTTCCTGTTCCTGCTGCCGGTCGCAATCTTCACCTTCCTGCTCCGCAACCATTTGCTGCGCGGCATGTCCTTCGGAGCGATCCGCAAATGAGCTTTCGAGCCATCAACCAGAAATATCTCGAACCGGGGTCTCAGGTGCTGATGGTCCTCGGCATCATCGCGCTTTGCCAGCCGTGGAACCTGCTGCTGCACAGCTATGGCGTGACCATCATCCTGATCGGCCTGATCGGCTTCAACATCACCTCGAAGATCGCGCCGGCGGAGAAGGCCGGTACCGGCCAGGTGCGCAATCCGGGAGCAGAGCATTGACCCAGATTGAGCTTCGCGGCGTCCAGAAATTCTTCGGTGCGGTCCAGGTCATCAAGGACCTCAACCTCAAGATCGACGACAACGAGTTCATCGTGCTGCTCGGTCAGTCGGGTTGCGGCAAGACGACGACATTGAGGGCGGTTGCCGGGCTGGAGACGATCGACGGCGGTGACATCCTCATCGACGGCAAGCCGGTGCAACACCTCAAGGCCGCCGACCGCGACATCGCCATGGTGTTCCAGTCGTTCTCGCTCTACCCGCATATGAGCGTCTATGAGAACATTGCTTTTCCCTTGCGCGCGACGCGCAAGAGCAAGGCCGAGATCGATAGCGAGGTGCGCTCGGTCGCCAAGACGCTGCAGATCACGGAACTGCTGGCCAAGAAGCCGTCGGCGCTGTCGGGCGGCGACATGCAGCGTGTGGCCATCGGCCGGGCTCTGGTGCGGCGGCCGAAGGCGATGCTGATGGACGAGCCGATCGGCGCCCTCGACGCCAAGCTGCGCGAAGAGATGCGGGCCGAGATCAAGCGGCTGCACATCAAACAGGGCTCGACCACCATCTATGTCACGCACGACCAGATCGAGGCGATGAGCCTCGCCGACCGCATCGTGATCATGCATGAGGGCGTGCTGCAGCAGGTCGGTTCGCCCGACGAGGTCTATTCGCATCCGGCCAATCTGTTCGTGGCGCAGTTCGTCGGCAGCCCGGTGATGAACGTCGCCGATGCGGCGATCGCCGAGACCGCATCGGCGGCCTCGGTCACCGTCGGTGGCGCTGCCGCCGGCTTCGAATTTCCGCGCACGCTTTTGTCCAAGCTCAACGGCCATGCCGGCGGCCAGCTGGCGCTCGGCATCCGGCCCGAAGGCGTGCTGGTGCGCCATGAAGCAGCGGAGGGCTTCTTGCCGGTCGAGACACAGATCGTCGAGCCGCTCGGCTCGTTCGACATTGTCGATCTCAAGGTCGGCTCCAAGATGCTGCGCGCGCGCACCAAGAGCGGCTTCGTCGGCGGCCCGGGCGAAAAGGTCTTCGCCAGGATCGATCCGACGCAAGCACATTTCTTCGACACGGCAAGCGGCAAGTCGCTTGAGGTGAGGCTCTGATGGCTCATATCCAGCTCAAGAATATTTCCAAGAGCTTCGGCAACCACACCGCACTGACCGGGCTCGATCTCGAGATCGCCGATGGCGAGTTCTTCGTGCTGCTCGGCGAGACCGGCGCCGGCAAGACGACGACGCTGCGCATGATCGCGGGTCTGGAAAAGCCGACCGAGGGTCAGGTGTTCATCAACGGCGTCGACGTCGCCGACTGGGGTGCGGCCGAGCGCGACGTGGCGCTGGTGCTTCAGCAATATTCGCTCTATCCGCGCTATACGGTCCGCGAAAATCTCGAATTCCCGCTGAAGCCGAAGATCCGTCGGCTGCCGGATGCCGAGATCAAGGACCGTGTTGCACGAGCGGCCAAGACACTGCGGATCGAGCATCTGCTCGACCGCAAGACCGACCGCCTTTCAGGCGGCGAAATGCAGCGCGTCTCTATCGGGCGCGCCATCGTGCGCAAGCCGCGCGTGTTCCTGATGGACGAACCGCTGTCGGCGCTCGACGCCAAACTGCGCGAGGCGCTGCGCACGGAACTGAAGAACCTGCAGATCCAGCTTGGCGCCACCTTTCTGTTCGTCACCCACGACCAGATCGAGGCGATGTCGATGGGCGACAAAGTGGGCGTGCTCAACCATGGCCGCATCATCCAGACCGGCACGCCGCACGAGATCTATAACAATCCGCGCGATACCTATGTGGCGAGCTTCGTCGGCTCGCCGCCGATGAACCTGATCGATGGCAAGCTGGTCAACGGCCGCGCGGTGATGGCGCCGCTGAATTTCGAACTGCCTTTCTCTGGGGGTGCCAAGGCGGGCGGTGCGACCGACGGTCGCCCGCTCGTCTTCGGTATTCGACCTGAGGATGTGTATCTTGAAAGCGGTGCGCCGGTCGAGGCACGCGTCCACGATGTTGAGAACCATGGCGTGGAAAAGATCCTGACTCTGCGGGTCGGCGACACGACGCTACGCGCCACGGTGCCGGCCAGAACCGATGTCCAGATCGAGCAGCCGGTGCGCTTTGCCTGGAATCAGGACAAGGTGGTGCTGTTCGACAAGGGCAGCGGCGTGAGCTTGCGGCACGCCAGCTAATTTAGACTACATCCACTCCCAGCTTGCGCAGCGGCCCATCACGGTTTTCGGGCCGCTGTTTTGGTGATGGCTGCAACGAAGCACTTGAGGCTTTCCTCGACATAGGTGGCCACCTCGATCGTCGGGTCAAAACTCCACCACAGCAGTGAGCCCTGCCAATGCGATGCCATCAGCAGGCCGATGTCGCGCGCGGTGTCGGGCGTTCCGGCCAAGCAAGCCGCAAGGGCCTCGCTCAGGAACGCTTTCCAGGCGGCGCCTCGCGCCCTGAGCACGGGGTCGCGCAGATCCTCGCGCAGGACGAGCAGGCCCTCGGCGTAGGCTTCGATGCCGCCGTAGCCCTGCGACAGCCCCACCAGCAATTCGATCGCGCCGGCCGGCGTTTTGGGAACGGTGGCTGCGAGTTCCCTCGTCTTGGCATCGAGGCCATCCCACGCTTGCAGCAAGGTGCGCTGCTTCAGCTGCGCCTTGTTGCCGAAACGCTGCACCAGTGTTGCGCCAGAGAGGCCGCACGCCTTTGCCAGCCGCTCGAAGGTGAGCGCCTCGGGTCCATGTTCGTGAATCAATCCCAACGCGGCTTCCAGCACCTGCTCGTCGGATTTGGTTTTTGGTCGCGTCACCTTGACATCTCAATATAACCGAATAATCATTTATATATAATGCGAGCGGCGTAAGCCAGATCGGTTTGGTCGATAGATTCGGTTGGGGACTACCATGACGTTGCAAGGAAAGGTCGCCCTGGTCGCCGGCGCCACGCGTGGTGCCGGGCGGGGGATCGCGGTTGAACTCGGCGCCGCCGGCGCCACCGTCTATGTCACCGGGCGCACCACACGCAGCCAGCAATCCGACTATGCCCGGCCCGAAACCATCGAGGAGACGGCGGAGCTGGTTTGTTCGCATGGCGGCAAGGGCATTGCCGTGCAAGTCGATCATATGGTGACTGATGATGTGCGCAGTCTGGTCGAGCGCATCCGGGCCGAACAGGGTCGGCTCGACATTCTGGTCAACGATATCTGGGGCGGCGAAAAGCTGTTCGAGTGGAATAAGCCGGTCTGGGACCACAATCTGGAAAACGGCCTGCGCCTGTTGCGGCTCGGCATCGACACGCATCTGATCACCGCGCATCATGCGCTGCCGCTGATGATCGAGCGGCCGGGCGGGCTGCTGGTCGAGGTCACTGACGGCACCGCCGAGTACAATGCCGATCACTATCGGCTGTCGCCGTTCTATGATCTCGCCAAGGTCGCGGTGAACCGCATGGCATGGGCACACGCCAAAGATCTTGCTGCGCATGGCGCCACCTCGGTGTCGCTGGCGCCCGGATGGCTGCGTTCCGAAATGATGCTGGAGGCGTTTGGCGTCACCGAAGACAATTGGCGCGACGCCACCGCCAACGTGCCGCATTTCGTCATTTCCGAAACGCCGCGCTTTGTCGGCCGCGCGGTCGCGTCGCTTGCGGCGGATCCGGATCGTGCGCGCTGGAACGGCCAGTCGCTGTCCAGCGGTGGGTTGGCGCAGATTTATGGTTTTACCGATCTCGACGGCTCACGCCCGGACGCCTGGCGCTATGTTCCGGAGGTACAGGACGCCGGCAAACCTGCCGATGCCGCGGGTTACCGGTAAGCTTAGACCGAGCGGCCATCGAAGTCGAAAATCGACAGACCGACAGCATCAATATCCGCAACGCAGTTAAGGTTGACGTAGGCGCTGCGTTCGTTGCCCTGACTGACATCCTCGGCGAAGGGATGGATGCCGCAGGTCCGGCAGAAGCGATGCGCCAATACGTGATTGTTGAACGTATAGGTGCCGAGATCATCGCCCCATGCGAGCACCTTCAGGCTGTCATGCGGGATGGCGCATAACAGCACGCCCTTGCGCCTGCACATCGAACAATTGCACCGCACGGCGCCGGTCAGCTGCGCCTTGAATTCGAACGCAACCTTGCCGCAGTGGCAGCTGCCTTTGTACAGCATCAGTCCCTTCCTATCGCTGGCAGGTGCAAAGGCACGCTGTCCGGGCTATTCCTTCCGCTGACCTAGCGGCCCATATGCCTTAAAGACGCTCCACCTTGACGGAATCCGACATCGACATGCAATCAATCCGCGATCGTCTCGAGATCATCCTGTCACGTCTTGCCAGTTGCGCGGCAGGCGAGAAGGTGTTCACCAAACTCTATGCCGAGGCGGCGCGCGCAGCGGCCGAGGCCACCGATGCGCGCAAGAAGGCCGGCGTATCGCTCGGGCCGCTCGACGGCACCATCGTGTCGATCAAGGATCTGTTCGATGTCGCCGGCGAGCCGACCACGGCCGGGTCGCTGATGCTGAGGGACACCGCGCCCCGTCGGCACGACGCTGCGGTCGTCAGCCGTCTGCGCCAGGCCGGCGCCGTCATCATCGGCAAGACCAACATGACCGAATTCGCCTTCACCGCTATCGGCGACAACATGCACTACGGCACACCGGGCAATGCCGCCGACACCAGCCGCATTCCAGGCGGTTCGTCGTCGGGCGCCGCCGTGTCCGTTGGCGAGGGGACGAGCGACATTTCCATCGGCTCCGACACCGGCGGTTCGGTGCGCATCCCGGCATCGCTGAACGGCGTCGTCGGTTTCAAGCCGACGGCGCGGCGCGTGCCGCTGACTGGTGCCTATCCCCTTTCCGCGACGCTGGATTCGATCGGGCCGCTGGCGCTGAGTGTTGCTGCGTGTGCCCTGGCTGACGCCGCGATGACGGGCGAGCAGATGCCGCAACTGCACCTGCCGTTAGCGCTTGCCGGGCTTCGTGTCGGCATTCCGCGCGGCCTGCTTTTCGAAGACACGGAAACGGAGATTGCCGCCGCGTTCGATCGCAGCCTTGCCGGGATCGAGCAGGCAGGCGCGTGGCTCACGGACATTTCGATCGACGACCTCATTGCCGATCTGCGCCTGGCCACCAAACGCGGCTCGATCGCGGCCATGGAAGGTGCTGAAATCCATGCCGACTGGCTGGCGACGGGCGCATCGATGCCGGTCGATCCCCATGTCAGCGGGCCGCTGTCGCGGGCGGCGGCCATACCGACGCCGGTTTATATCAGGGCAATGCGTCGTCGCGCGGCACTGTGCATAGCCATGGACGAGCGGTTGGGTTCGGTCGATGTGCTGGCTCTGCCGACCACGCCGGTGACAGCGCCGACTATCGTTTCGATGGCCGAGGATACGGCTCTGCGTGAACGCACTGAAGGTCTGCTGCTGCGCAACACCCAGGTCGCCAACCAGTTCGACCTCTGCGCGATCTCGCTACCGATGCCCGGCATGACGCTGCCGGCCGGGCTGATGCTGGTGGCGCGCAATGGCCATGACCACCATCTGCTGCGCATCGCGGCTGAAATCGAGCGGCTGCTCCGATAGGCAGCGAGCCGTAGGTCGGCAGTCAACGTGCCGCGCAGCGCTTGCGCTCGCTTTTCTTGGAGGAGCGTTCGATTTTGGTAACGACCAGCATCGGCGGATCGTTCGGCTGGCCGCGATGCCGGATCGATCCTCGGACGACGAGTTTTCCAGCATAAAGCTTGTCGGAGAGGTCAGGTGCCGATCTGTCCAGCGGCGGCAATTCCGTAGTGTTGAGCTCCACGCCTTTAACGACATTGCCGGTGGTCAGATCCAGCGCATTGCCTGACGGGCAGGGCGCCATCATGCAGACGATCCCATTGCTGCAATAGACATAATCGCTGCTTTGTGCCGCCGCGAGCGAAGGTAAGGCCACGATCGACGACACTGCGAGAACCAGAGATGCGAAGCGAAAACCGGACATGGTTCACGCGTCCGCCGGGAACCGTCTGCGGTAATGCTCGACCACGTCGGGATTGCGCAGATTGACAGGCAGCCGGTTGGCCAGCACCAGCAAGGTCTCGCCGGCCGCGCCCACGCCCATGCGCATCATCGATTGCTCGGTAATCCCCGCCATATGCGGGGTGACGATAACATTGTCGAAACCGAAATAGGGATGGTTTGCCGGCAGCGGCTGCGTGGCAAAGACGTCGAGTGCGGCGCCGCCGATCCGGTCTTGGCGCAAGGCCTCGATCAGCGCCTCGTCGTCGATCACCGGTCCGCGCGAAATGTTGATCAAAAGCGCGTCCGGCTTCATGCGGGCAATGCGTTCGCGGCTGATCAGGCCGCGCGTTTCCGGCGTCAGCGGGCAGCAGAGCACGATGATGTCGCTCTGTTCGATCAGCGCATCGATCGACAGGAAGCCGATCCTGTCGGGTGCCGGCTGCATGCTGCGGGTCGTCGCCACGACGTCGAGGCCGAAGCCGTGCGCGGCTATATGGGCGACCGCCTGACCGATGGCGCCGAAGCCGATGATGCCGATGGTCTTGCCGGCAAGCTCGCTGGCATGGCTGGCGTGGTCGCGGCCGGCATTCCAGCCCTTGGCGCGCAAGTCGCGGTCGACCGAACGGAAGCGCCGAAGCAGGGCAAGGGCCGCGAACATCACATATTCGGCGACCGAACGCGCATTGACCGCCGGCACGTTGGCGACCAGCACGCCGGCCGCGGCCGCGGCCTCCATCGGCACCATGTCGAGCCCGGCGCCGTGGCGGACCGCTGCTCTGAGTTTCGTGGCGTTTTCGAACAGCGACGGCGGCAGCGGTGCGCGAACGATGATGACGTCGGCATGCTTCGCCTCGGCGGTCAGCGTTGCCGCATCGAGCGCTGAGGCGACGACGAGTTCACCGGCGCCCGCCAGCATTGCGGAGGCACGCGGATGCAGCGTGTGCGTCGACAGGATTCTGGGCATGGGGCTCTCGCTAGTCGCAATTCTCAAAGGAAAGCGCCGCGCGCTTTTCCCAGAAAAACCGTTTCACACCTTTCCTGGAATTGCACTAGACCTTCTCAAGTGCCAGGCTTTGCGCTTGCGCCTCCCGGCCCTCGATGATCCCCTTCCAGTAGCTTTCCGCGCCTTGCAGGTGGGCGCTCATCAGCGCCTGGGCGAGATTGCCGTCGCGACGCAGCAGCGCCTCGTAGATCTGGATATGCTCGGCATGCGAGCGCACTGAGCGCTCGGGATCGTTGAAGTAGATCGGCAGCCGCTGCTCGCCCATCAGGTAATAGACGCTGCAGATATTGTGGAAGACGCCGTTCTTGGTCGCCCGCACGATTTCGAGGTGGAATTCGCGGTCTTCCTTGGCGAGGCCTTCGCCGGCGGCGATGCACTCCTCCGAGGCTTTCAGGATCTCCCGCAGGCGTTCGAAATTCTCTTCGGTGGCACGCGAACAGGCAAGTTCGGCGGCCTTGATCTCGTGGATCTTGCGCAGTTCGACGGTCTCGTAGATCTGCACCGGATCGAGCGGCAGGCCCGCGCGGGCGAAAAGAGCCAAGGCTTCTACACTGGCCTGCCTGGTGTCGACATAGATGCCGGATTTGGCGCGGCGCTCGACGATGCGCATGGCCTCCAGAATGGCCAGCGCTTCGCGGATCTGGCCGCGGCTGACGACGAAATGCTCCGCCAGTTCGCGCTCCGAAGGCGTGCGGCCGGTCTCCTTGTCCGAATGGGCGAAGAGATAGGCGGCGAGCTCGGCGAGAAGGTTCTTTTCTTTCATCGTCAACCGCGTTGCGCGTGCGCCTCCAGGAACCGCTCCGAAATGGTGAATCCCAGACCCGGCTTTTCAGGGATCGCTATCATACCGTCCCTTGCTTCGACAGTCTCTTCGATAAGATCGTGGATCATCGGGTTGGCGCCGAGCGAATATTCGACGGTAAAACTGGCAGGCGAGGCCGCACAAACATGCAGGCCGGCGAAGAAGCATGGCGCGCCGGCCCACAGATGCGGGGCAAAGCGCAGATTGAAGGCACTGGCGATGGTGCCGATCTTCATCGCCTCGCTGATACCGCCGCAAAAGGCCGGATCCGGCTGGAAGATGTCGGCGGATTTCAGCACCGCGAGATCGCGGAAGGCGTAGCGCGTCGCTTCGCTTTCGCCGGTGGCGATCGGGATCGAGCCCGAGGCGCGCACCTCGGCCATACCAGCCTTGTCGTCGGCGATAACAGGCTCCTCGAACCAGGCGAGGTCGAGATCGCTGGCCAAGCTGATGAAGCGCTTGGCCTCGGCCACCGTATAGGTGCCATGCGCGTCGACCATCAACTCGACGTCAGGACCGAGCGCCTGCCGTGCGGCGCGGACGCGGGCGGCGGAAATGTGCGGGGCGCCGTCCATGGCGCCGACGCGCATCTTCAGCGCCTTGAAGCCGCCTTTGGCGATGTAGGATTTGAGCTGCTCGCCGATAGCCTCGGCGGCAGCCCAGCCGCCGGAGGCGTAGGCCGGCATGCGGTCGAGCTTGCGGCCGCCGATGAGCCGCCACACCGGCTGTCCCAACGACTTCCCCAGAATATCCCAGAGCGCGATATCGACGGCGCTGATTGCCGCAATGCTCATGCCGCGCCGCGCCAGCTGCGGCATGGCATGGCCGGCGCGCGCGGCACTGTCATGGCGTACGCCGTTGTAGAGCATCTCCCAGATCATGCCGATGTCGGCGGGGTCGCGGCCGATCAGCTGCGGCCCGACCTCGTGATTCAGCATGTAGACCAGCGCACCATAGCTGCCGGCGCTGCCGGCGGCGTTCTTGCCCTCGCCCCAGCCGATCAGCCCGTCGTCAGTCTCAATGCGCAGGATGGCGGCGTCGAACGTCGTCACCTGGCCAAAGTCGCTGCGATGCTGCTTCGCGGCCTCAATCGGCACGCGGACCCACCACGCCTGGACCGTTTTGATGCGCATCCCGATCGGCTACTTGATCAGCGGCAGCAGCGTTTCGGCCGTGATGCGCATCTGGTCGGTGTAGAATTTCTCCGTCAGCACGCTGGAGCCGTGATCCTGGATGAACTTCAGCTGTTCGGGAGAAATGTCGACCGGATTCCGGTCGACCATGTCGGGATAGGGCGCGGCGGGTGTGCGGTCGACGGGCGCGACGAATTCGTTGGTCAGCGCGCCGTCATAGCCGACTTCCTTCAGCGTCTGCACGATCCGTGGCCAATCGATCTGGCCAAGGCCGGCGGCAAAGCGGTTGTTGTCGGCGACGTGGAAGTCGAACAGCCGTTTGCCGACCTGACGGATCGCGTCATGGACGTTAAATTCTTCCATATGGATGTGATAGGCGTCGAGGCAGACGCCGCATTCGGGGCTCACCGCATCGGCCAGGGCCAACGCCTGCGCGCCGCGGTTGAACAGATAGGTCTCGAAGCGGTTGAGCGGCTCGACCGCGATCTTGACGCCGACCTTCTTGGCATGGGTGAAGCATTCGCGGGTGGCGTCGACCACCCACTTCCATTCCTCTTCCTCGGTGCCGTCCGGTACCACTTTGCCGACGGTCGCGGGCACCAGCGTTATGATCTCGCCATCAAGTTCGCTGACCATGGTCAGCACGTCCTTGACGTACTGCACCGAGCGTTCGCGCTGGCCCTGGTCCCTGGCGGCAAGGTTGCGTTCGCCCAGCATCAGCGTCACCGACCCCCAGCAGCGGATGCCGTATTCTTTCAGCAGCGCGCGGGTCTCCTTGGTCTTGTATTGCTCGGGCTCGCCGGAAATCTCGATCGACTCGTAGCCGAATTTCTTGATGCGCTTCAGCGTCACCTCCAACGGTTCCGCGCGCATCCAGTTGTGCGTCGAAAGATGCATGGTCTATCCTTCCCAGAATTCGTCTGTGCCAGTTCGCCTGCGATGCGTCCCACAAGGCGCGTCGCGTGTTTCCTCCCCAAGGCGCTCCAGCGTTTTTGCGCAACTGGTTCGACCAATTGGGCCCTAATGGAGGTCTACAGCAATTTTTGTCGCGCGGCAAGAACCGCCGCGATGCGATATCGGCATCTGTGTACCGTATTGATTATGCTGGTATATATCGCCAAAAATGGAATGCCCCGGCAGCTTTGTGCGTGAGTCAAATGGCTTGACCCATTTCCGGTATTTGGTAATACCAGAATGCCGATACGAGAATGCACATCACAAGAGACCAAAGAGGCTGGCCCTGCTTTCATCAGGCGCTATGCTTGGTCCTTGGAAAAATGAATTGGGAGGATGCCGATGCCGTCGACAATGAAGGGTCCGGGGCTGTTTCTGGCGCAGTTCGCGGGGGATACCGCGCCGTTCAATTCGCTGGCCTCGATCACCAAATGGGCGGCCGGTCTCGGTTACAAGGGCGTGCAGATCCCGACCTGGGATGCACGCCTGTTCGACCTCAAGAAGGCGGCATCTTCCAAGACCTATTGCGACGAGGTGAAAGGCATCTGCGCGGATGCCGGCGTCGAGATCACCGAACTGTCGACGCATCTTCAAGGGCAGCTGGTGGCGGTGCACCCGGCCTATGATGCCCAGTTCGACGGCTTTGCACCGCCTGCGGTGCACAACAACCCCAAGGCCAGGCAGAAATGGGCGGTCGAACAGATGGAGTTCGGCGCCAAGGCCTCGAAGAATCTTGGCCTGAAAACCTCGGTGACGTTTTCCGGCGCTCTGGCCTTCCCGTATCTCTATCCCTGGCCACAACGGCCGGCCGGGCTGATCGAGGAGGCCTTTGCCGAACTCGGCAAGCGCTGGAAGCCGATCCTCGACGTCTATGACGAGAACGGCGTCGATGTCGGCTATGAGATCCATCCTGGCGAGGACATCTTCGACGGCGCCACCTTCGAGATGTTCCTCGACGCGGTTGGCGGCCACGAGCGCTGCAACATCAACTACGACCCGTCGCATTTCCTTTTGCAGCAGCTCGACTATCTCGAATTCATCGACATCTATCACGAGCGGATCAAGGCCTTCCATGCCAAGGATGCCGAGTTCAATCCGACGGGGCGGCAAGGCGTCTATTCCGGCTATCAGAGCTGGACCAATCGCGCCGGCCGCTTCCGCTCGCTTGGCGACGGGCAGGTCGATTTCGGCGGCATCTTTTCCAAGCTTACCCAGTATGGCTACGATTCCTGGGCGGTGCTGGAATGGGAGTGTTGCCTCAAGCATCCGGAGGACGGCGCGGCCGAAGGCGCGCCCTTCATCCAGCACCACATTATCCGGGTGACGGAAAAGGCCTTTGATGATTTCGCCGGCGGCACCACCGACAAGAAGATGCTGCGCGCCATGATGGGTATTTGAGACAAGCAGGAGAAAGACATGGTCGGCGCATCGAAGTCGGAAGCGGGGGGCGGCCCGATCCGCTATGGTATGGTCGGCGGCGGCCAAGGCGCCTTCATCGGCGCGGTGCACCGGATCGCGGCTCGCATGGACAATGACTTCGTGCTGGTGGCCGGCGCCCTGTCGGCCAATCCCGAGCGCGCCAAGGCTTCCGCCGCCGAATTCGGTCTCGACCCGGCGCGCAGCTACGCCTCCTATGCCGAGATGGCCAAGGCCGAGGCCACGCGCCCGGACGGCATCGAAGCGGTGGCGATCGTCACCCCCAACAATGTGCACGTGCCGGCGGCCAAAGCGTTTCTCGAGGCCGGCATCCACGTCATCTGCGACAAGCCGCTGGCGACGACTTTGGCCGAGGCCAAGAAGCTCGCGGCGATAGTCGAGAAGACCGGCAAGGTGTTCGTGCTGACGCACAATTACACGGCCTATCCGATGGTCCGCCAGGCGCGCGAGATGGTGGCCAAGGGCCAGCTTGGCGACATCCGCATCGTGCAATCCGAGTACCCGCAGGATTGGCTGACCGAAGACCTTGCCGCCACCGGCCAGAAGCAGGCGGCGTGGCGCTCCGACCCCAAGCAGGCGGGCGCGGGCGGCGCGCTCGGCGACATCGGCACCCATGCCTACAATCTGGCGCGGTTCGTCTCGGGTCTGGAACTCGATTCCCTGTCGGCCGATCTCGACGCTTTCGTGCCGGGGCGGCTGCTCGACGACAATGTCAATGTCATGCTGCGCTTCAAGCCGGTCGGCAAGGTGCATCCGGCCAAGGGCATGATCTGGGCAAGCCAGGTGGCGCCCGGCCACGAGAACGGGCTGAAGCTGCGCATCTATGGCTCGAAAGGCGGGCTGGAATGGGTGCAGGCCGATCCGAACTATCTCTGGTACACGCCGTTCGGCCAGCCCAAGCAGCTGCTCACCCGCAACGGCGCCGGCGCGCTGCCAGTTGCGGGACGCGTCAGCCGCGTTCCGGCTGGCCATCCGGAAGGCTATCTCGAAGGCTTCGCCAACATCTACCAGGAGGCGGCGCGGGCGATCCGCGCGGCACGCAAGAAGGGCGGCAAGCCGGGCAAGGACGTGGTGTTCCCGACCATCCAGGACGGCGTCGAAGGTATGGCGTTCATCGAGGCCTGCGTGAAGTCGTCGAAGAAGAACGGGGCGTGGACGAAACTTTAGGGAGCGCCGGCGCCAAGTCTCTTCTCCCTTCGGGGAGAAGGTGGCCGCGAAGCGGCCGAATGAGGGCGCATGGTGCGAGGTGCGAAAGAAACCAGCGCGCGCCGTCAAATGGGGAGGGGCTGTCGATGAAAATCGGCATGTGCATGTTTTTGTGGACGACTTCCGTGTCTAAGAAACACGAGCCGTTGCTGCGCGACATCAAGGCGACTGGCTTCGACGGCGTCGAGATACCGATCTTCTCAGGCACGCCAGAGGACTACAAGAAGCTTGGCGATTTGCTCGACCGCATCGGGTTGGAGCGCACGGCTGTTACGGCGATGGGCGACCCGGCGATGAATCTGATTTCGCCGGATGCCGCGACCCGCAAGGGCGGCATCGGCTACATGAAATGGGCGATCGATTGCGCCCAGGCGCTCGGCGCGAGTACGCTGAGCGGGCCGCTGCATTCGACGCTCGGCGCCTTCTCCGGCAGCGGGCCGACCGCTGCCGAGAAGAAGCGCTCGATCGCCTCGCAGCGCGCCATTGGCGATCATGCCGGCAAGCGGAACATTACCATCGGGTTGGAGGCGCTCAACCGTTTCGAGTGCTATCTGCTGAACACGATGGCCGATCTGTCCGAGCACGTCGACGCCATCGACCGGCCGCACATCAAGGCGATGTACGACACCTTCCACGCCAATATCGAGGAGGCCGACCCGATCGGCGCCTACATGAAGCACCGGCGGAATGTCGTGCACATCCACATTTCGGAGAACGATCGCGGCGTGCCGGGGCGCGGGAACATTCCGTGGAAAGAGACTTTCGCGGCCATCCGCAAGAGCGGCTATGACGACTGGCTGACGATCGAGGCGTTTGGCAGATCGCTGAAGGATCTGGCGGCGGCGACCAAGGTGTGGCGGGATTTTTCCGAGACGCCGGAGGCAGTTTATCGCGAGGGATACAGGCATATCAGGGATGGGTGGAAGCGGGCGGCTTAGCCGCTCACTTTCTCATCCACGGGCGGAGCGGGAGCGCAGCGGACGCGGCGCAGACCCGAGGACCCATGCCGCGACTGTCGCGCGCCGCAGCGGTGCAGGTAGGAGATGCGAATGGACGCCTCTTTTGCACCGCTGGATTCTAGCGCAGACGTCACCGAATGAATCCTCGGGTCTGCGCCGCGTCGCTTCGCTCCTTGCTCCGCCCGTGGATGAGGAAGCGACGGGCCTTTTCGCAAATCGCCGAGGTATGCGATCTGCCTTAACTCGGCACTTATCGCTCCACCAAATTTTTCGGATGTCTTACCCCACCTCGATCACAGCCTTGATCAACCCCGATTTCTCATGCGCCCAGCGGGCGAGATCATCCGGCGTGCCGGCCAGCGTGGTGCGGTGGGTGACGAGTTTTGCCAGAGGCACGGCGCCGTTGCGGATCGAGGCGGCGACGTGGTCGAAATCGACTTTCAGCGCGTTGCGGCTGCCGATCAATGTCATTTCCCGCTTGTGGAATTCCGGGTCGGAAAAGACGATGTCGTCCTTGACGACACTGACCAGCACGAGCGTGCCACCATGCGCGACATGTGCGAAGGCCGACTGCACCGAGGCGGTGTTGCCGGTGGCGTCGAAGACGATGTCGAACCCTTCGCCGCCGGTTGCCTCGCGCACCAGTTCGGCTGCCGCTTTTTGTGAGCCGTCGAGCGTGGCGAAGCCGAGTTCGCCTTTTGCAAAATCCAGCCGCTCCGTGCTCATGTCGAGCAGGCTGACATCGAGCCCGGCGATGCGCGCAAACAGCGCTGCGCCAAGGCCGATCGGCCCGGCGCCGATGACCAGCGTGCGGGCGCCTGGTTCGGCGCGGGCGCGCCGCACGGCATGCGCGCCGATGGCGAGGAATTCCACCGCCGCCGCATCGGCCAGCGATAAGCCGTTTGCCGGATAAAGATTCCGTGCCGGCACCAGGATCTGCTCGGCCATGGCGCCGTCGCGATGCACGCCAAGCACTTCGATCCTGACGCAGCAATTCGGCTTGCCGTGTCGGCAGGCGATGCATTTTCCGCAAGCGAGATAGGGATTGATGATGACGGGCTCGCCCACGGCAAGGTCGACATCTTCGCCGGTCTCGACGACGGTGCCCGACACTTCGTGGCCCATGATGCGGGGATAGGCGAGGAACGGATGCTTGCCTTCGAAGATGTGGTAGTCGGTGCCGCAGATGCCGACATGGCTGACGGCGACCAGCGCCCAGCCGGCAGGCGGCGCTCCTGGCGCCGGCCGGTCTTCCAGGACAAGCTCGCCGGGCGAGCGGCAGACAACAGCTTTCATTCGGCAATTCCAGTGTTCAAAAAGGCGCCGGTCCGTTGTTGAGCGGACCGACACGGAAGGTCAGGGAGAATTACTTGCCGCGACGGCGCAGCCCGTCGAAATAGACGATGATTATGATCAGCGCGCCGGTGATGATGCGCTGCCAGAACGAGTTGACGTTGAGCAGATTGGCGCCGTTGTTGATGGTGGCCAGGATGAAGGCGCCGAGCAGCGGGCCATGCACCGAGCCGACGGCGCCGAACAGCGAAGTGCCGCCGATCACCGATGAGGCGATCGCCTGCAACTCCCAACCTTCCGCCTGGGTAGGGTTGCCGATGCCGATGCGCGCCGCCAGCAGCACGCCGACGAAGGCCGCGCATAGGCCCGACAGCGTGTAGGCCATGTAGATGGTGCGCTGGACATTGACGCCCGAGAGGCGCGAGGCCTCGGCATTGGATCCCACGGAGAAGAGATAGCGGCCCCAGCGGCTGTGGTGCAGGAAGATGTAGGCCGGGATACCGACCAGGATCACCATCCAGAACAGATTGGGGATGCCGACAAAGGAACTGCGCGAGAACGCGGTGAAGCTGTCGCTGTTGATGTTGATCGAATTGCCGTTGGTCATCAACAGGCCGATGCCGCGCAACGAGGTCAGCGTCGCCAGCGTGATGATGAAGGGCGGCAGGCCCATCTTGACGATGCCGAAGCCATGGAACAGGCCGATGGCAACGCCGACCAGCAGCGTCACCAGAATGGCGACCCAGATCGGGAAGCCGGCATTGATCATCATGGCGACAATGACGGTGGCGAAGCCGACCACGGCGCCGACCGAGAGGTCGATGCCGCCGGTGATGATGACGAAGGTCTGGCCGACCGCCATGATGGCGATCATCGACCCTTGCCGCAAAAGATTGGCGATGTTGTTGGAGGACGCGAAGCTCGGCGTCGCCACCGACAGCACGATCCAGAGCAGAACCAGCAACGCCAGAAGCGTCAGCCCGAACAGGACGTTGTAGTTCCGTTTCGGTTTTTCGATCGCGGCAGTTTCGATGCTCATGGTTCCTCCCGTTTCTTCTTGTCTGGACGGCGTTTTCAGCCGATCGCCTGCGTCAGCACGTCTTCATGGCTGGCGGCGCGAAAACCGTGGCTCGCCACCAGTTTGCCGCGCCGGAACACGTGCAGCGTATCGGCGAGCTCATAAACCTCGGGCAGATAGGACGAGATCAGGATGATGCCGGCGCCCTTGGACAACAGTTCCCCGAACAGGCGGTAGATCTCGGCCTTGGTGCCGACATCGACGCCGACGGTCGGCTCGTCGAAGATGAACAGCTTGGCGCCATGCGCCAGCCATTTGCCGATGACGATCTTCTGCTGGTTGCCGCCGGACAGGCTGGAGGCCAGGGCGCCGCGCGTCGGCGTCTTAATGCGGAGGCCGGCGATCTGGCGATCGGCCTCGGCCTTTTCCTTCGCACCGGAGATCAGCAGGTTGTTGGAGATGCGCTTGTAGATCGGCAGGTTGAGGTTGAGGCCGACCGGCAGGTTCAGGCACAGGCCCTGGTCGCGGCGGCTTTCCGGCGCCAGCGCCATGCCGAGCTTGATCGCGTCGTGCTCGGAATTGATGTGGACCGGCTTGCCTTGCCAAAGGACCTGTCCGGCCGACTTCTTGTGGCGGCCATAGAGCGTGGTGACGAACTCGCTCCGCCCGGCGCCGATCAGGCCATAGAGCCCGACGATCTCGCCGGCGCGCACCGTCATCGAGACGTCTTCGAAACCCTTGCCCGACAGGTTTTTCGCTTCAACGATCACGGCACCGGGGGTGAAATGCTCCTTGTGGTAGACTTGCTCGATCGAGCGGTTGATCATCATCTTGACCAGCTCGGCGTCATTGGTCTCGGCAATGTTGCGAGTGCCGACCAGCGTGCCGTCGCGCAGCACCGAGACGCGATCGGCGAGTTCGAACACCTCTTCCATGCGATGGCTGATGTAGATGATGGTGACGCCTTCGCCCTTGAGCCTGCGGATCAGCGTGAACAGCTGGTCGGCTTCCTTGCGGGTGAGATAGGCGGTCGGCTCGTCGAAGATGAGGAATTTGGTGCCGCGCACGGTGGCGCGGGCGGCGGCGATCAGCTGCTGCTGGCCGATGGTGAGGTCACCCAGCATGACATGCGCCGGCAGGTCGAAGCCGAGACCGTCGATGATCTTCTGCGCTTCCTTGACCATGGCGCGCTGCTGCAGGATGCCGAAGCGCGAGTTCTCCTCGCCGAGGAACATGTTGGCGGCGACGGTGAGATGGCGACAGAGCACGACCTCCTGATGCACGGCGTTGATGCCCAGCGCCATCGCCTCGTGCGGGGTTGCCAGCGCTGCCGGTTTGCCCTCCCAGACGACATCGCCGGAGGTGCGCGGCATGACGCCGGTCAGAAGCTTGATCAGGGTGGATTTGCCGGCGCCGTTCTCGCCGACGATGGCGTGGATCTCACCTGCCTTGAAGGCAAGGTGAACGGGCTTCAGCGCATGCGTGCCGGGATAGCGTTTTTCCAGCCCGTGCAGTTCGAGGATCGTCCTGCCGGGCGCTAGCGTTGGGGCCGGGTGCAGTTCCTGCGCCATGGGCGTCATGACAATCCTCCCAGATTGGCCTTACGATTGGCACGTCGCGATGCAGTCAAGCCGCATTGTCGAGGTGATTCAAGCCGGTGGATATTCAAGCTTGTATCCGGTGTTTCCGGGGCGCGAGGCCCCGGAAAGGATTTTTGGTCGACGGGCTCAGAGCTTCGGGTTGAGCAGGGCGTCGATCTTGGGGTCTTTCATGTTTGCCTTGGTCACCAGGTTGGCGCCTGTGTCGACATTGGCCTCGACCTTCTCGCCCTTCGAGGCGGCGAGCGCGGTCTTGATGCCGTCATAGCCCATCCGGTACGGATCCTGGACGACGAGCGCGGAAATGACGCCGTCATTGAGGAACTTGATCAGCTTCTCGTCGCTGTCGAAGCCGACCAGCGCCAGCTTGCCGCCAAGGTTGTTCTCGGCGACTGCCTGACCGACGCCCTGCGCCATGATCAGGTTGGACGCGAAGATGCCCTTGAGGTTCGGGTTGGCGGTGATCAGGTCGGTGGCGATGTTGAGACCGGTCGTTGCCTGGCCGTCGGCATATTTGTCGGCGACGAGCTTCAGCCCCGGATATTTCGCGGCCAGCTGCTCGGTGAAGCCCTGCTTGCGCTGCTCCAGCGAACCGGCGCCCGGCGCGTTGGTGATCAGCGCGACGTCGCCCTCGATCTTGCCGCCATTGGCTTCGCCGATGGCTGCTGCAAGACCGTCAGCGGCGACGCGACCGCCCTGCACATTGTCGGTGGTCAGGAACGAGGTGAACGCCTTGGAGTCGGCGCCGGAGTCGATGCCGATGACCTTGACCTTGCTGGCCGCTTCATCGATGGGCTTGCCGAGCGCCTTGAATTCGGTCGGCGCGATGACGATCGCGGCCGGGTTGCCGGCGACGGCATTCTCGAGGATCGAAACCTGGCCGTTGACGTCGGTTTCAGCCTGGGCGCCGAGTTCGGGTACGTTGACGCCGAGATCCTTGCCGGCCTTGCGGGCGCCGGCCAGGACGATCTGCCAGTAGAAGGACGTGGTGTCCTTGACGATGATCGGAATGGTCACGTCCGCCGCCGAAGCCGGCGCCGTCTGCAGCGTGCCGGCAAGCATCGAGGCGGCAGCAAGTGCCATCAGTGAGCGGCGGTTGAGAATGCTGGTCACGAATTTCATTAGGAATCCTCCCTAGATCGCCCGGTGAAGGTTGCGGAAGCTCCATTTGGATAGGCGCGGCCCAAAAGGAACTTTATCAATAAAAAACAGTTGCCGCTTTTTGATAGTGCATCGGTCCGGCCGACGCAAGCGGTGTTTCATATAGGCCTGCGCATGGCTCGGCGGGGAAACCTCCCTGCCGATCCTCAGTGCCACGTCCAGACGCTCCCGATCCTCCTTGATCATCATGGAATATTAATTCCACCGTCGAGTCAATATGGAATATTCATTCCTTCTTGAGAGCCGTGATCGTGGCGTTTCGTCAGCCGAGCTCCTGAACGATGGTGTAGGGAGTGTAGCGGGCGAATTCCGCTTGCGGCACCTGGACGTTGAACAGGTCGAGGTTGCGCGTCAGGTTGGCGGGCTTGGCCGTTCCGGTCAGCACGCTGGCCACGACAGGCTCCTGCAGCGGAAACTGCAATGCAGCCGCCGCCAGCGGATATCCGCCCTCATCAGCGATTTTCTCCATCGCCCCAACACGCTCGAGTATGTCCTGCGTCGCCGGCAGATAATCGAAATGCGCGCCGTGCACCGGCCCGGTCGCCAGGATGCCGGAGTTGAAAACGCCGCCGATGATGAGCGAAGTCTGTCGCTCACGACACAGCGGCAGCAACTCGGCTTCAGCCGAGCGGTCGAGCAGCGAATAGCGGCTGGCCAGCAGGATGCAGTCGAGCGGCGCTTCGCACAGCACGTCGAGGCAGATCTGCACCTCGTTGACGCCGAGCCCATAGGCGGAAATCACGCCGGACGTTTTAAGCTCTTCCAGCGCCTTCAAGCCGCCGTCGATCAGCTGGCGAAAGTGCAGCTTCGTCTTCTCGACGCCATGTGTGTAGGTGCCGATGTCGTGCACAAACAGGATGTCTATCCGGTTCAGCCCGAGCCGGGCATAGGAGAACTCGACCGAGCGCATGATGCCGTCATAGGAGTAGTCGTAGTCGAGCGCGAAGGGCAGCGGGTCGACATAGGAATGATCGGGAACCTGGTCTTCCGGCACCGGGCGGAACAACCGTCCGACCTTGGTCGACAGCACATAGGAATCCCGCGGCTTGTAGCGCAGGAAATCGCCGGTCCGCCGTTCCGACAGGCCGAAGCCATAGAAGGGCGCGGTGTCGAAATAGCGCAGGCCGGCATCCCAGGCTGTCTGCAGCGTCTCCATCGCCGCTTCGCGCGGACACGCCCGGTAGAGCCCGCCGATCGCCGCCCCGCCGAAGCTTATCTCGGTTACCTCGAGCGCAGTCGTGCCGATGCGGCGTTTGTCCATCCACAGCCTCCCCTTGTGAGCCGTCTTTGCAGCCCGCTTTTTTCGTCGGTGGTTAGAGCGTCGCGCCGAGGTGCCACGGCACGAACTCGTTGTCGCCGTAGCCGAACGCCTCGCTCTTGGTCTTGCGGCCCGATGCCGTCTCGACGATGAGTTCGAAGAGTTCCCGGCCCATGCCGGCGATGGTCTTCTCACCCGAAGCGATGACGCCGCAATTGACGTCCATGTCCTCTTCCATCTGGTGGTACATGGTCGAGTTGGTGGCGACCTTGATCGACGGCGTGGGCCGGCAGCCGAAGCAGGAGCCGCGGCCGGTGGTGAAGACGATGATGTTGGCGCCGCCCGCCACCTGACCGGTCGCCGAGACCGGGTCGTAACCGGGCGTGTCCATGAACACCAGGCCACTGCCGGTGACCTTTTCGGCATAACCGAAGACGCCGTTGAGCGGAGTCTGGCCGCCTTTGGCCACGGCGCCCAGCGACTTTTCCAGGATGGTGGTCAGACCGCCGCGCTTGTTGCCGGGCGAGGGGTTGTTGTCGATCGAGGCGCCGTGCTTGGCGACATGGTCCTCCCACCATTTGACGAAACCGTCGAGCTTCTTGGCGATCTCCGGCGTTGCCGCGCGATAGGCGAGCAGATGTTCGGCGCCATAGATCTCCGTCGTCTCCGACAGGATGCCGATGCCGCCGACGCCGGCCAGGATGTCGACCGCCGCTCCCAGCGCGGGATTGGCGGTGATGCCCGACATGCCGTCGGAACCGCCGCATTGCAGGCCGACGACGATCTCCGAGACCGGGATCGGCTCGCGCTGATACTGGCCGACTTCCTCGGCGATTTCGGCGAGCACGCCCATCGCCTTTGCGACCGATTTGCGCGAACCGCCGGCGTCCTGGATGTTGAAATGGCGTTTTCCCGCCGCCGCACCCTTCTGGCCGTAAAGGGTGAGCTGGTTGACCTCGCAGCCGAGGCCGACCATCAACGCGCCGCCGAAATTCGGATGGCGGGTGTAACCGGCGAGCGTGCGGTGCAGTACCATCATGCCGTCGCCGGTGCCGCTCATGCCGCAGCCCTGGCCATGGACGATCGGGACGAAGCCGTCGATCCCCGGATATTTCGGCAGCAGCACGCGGTTGGCCTCGTCGGCGATGGCGTGGCAGACGGTGGCCGAGCAATTGACGCTGGCGATGATGCCGATGAAGTTGCGGGTGCCGGCACGGCCATCGGCGCGACGATAGCCCATGAATGTCCGGGCGCGGTCAGCTTCGGTGGCATGCTCCGCTTCGCTCGGCGGCACCACCGGCAGACGGCCGGACTCGAAGACCAGATTGTGCGAATGGACGTGGTCGCCGGGCGCGATGTCCTGGGTGGCGCGGCCGATGGCCTGGGCATACTTGACCACCGCCTCGCCGGCGGCGATAGGCTTGATCGCCACCTTGTGGCCGGGCTCGATCAAGGCCGTGGCGAGGGCGCCGCCGGGCAGAGGGGTGCCGATCTCGATGCGGCCATTGGCGACCGCGACATTGTCGGCGGGGGACAGAAGAATGCTGTTCGAGGCGTTCACGGGCAGTTTCCTGGGTCTGTTCCTGGGGATGCGCGGATTGACACGCGTCTGTTTACATATAATGTCTTTTATCGTGAAAAAACATTTGTGCGTCAATTGTTTTTTCAGGAGGAGACCATGCGTCCGATGGACGCTTGGCTTGTGGGGACGGCGTCTTACACGCAGAGCGTTTTGCTTTGCCGGGTGAGCGCCAGGACATATGTGATATCGCGCTTCAAGCCAGCCACAGCAAGCGCCGGCGCGCAACGGGGCAGGGATGTCGAAGAGCAACAACGTCTACAAGGACGCTTACAACAGGGGTCTGCGGCTGCTCGATGAGACGCAGAGCCTGCCGTCGGAGCCGGAGCTGGGCACTTTGCTTGGCGTCAGCCGTACCACCGTGCGCACCATTCTGGCGCGCATGGAAGAGACCGGGCTGATCGCGTGGAACAAACGCAGCAAGACAGTGCTCAGGACGCCGAAGCCGGATGATTTCTTCCCCGAGGAGGAGACAGACACACTGGCCCAGATCATCGAGCGGTCGTTTATGCGCAGGTTGCTGGCCGGCGGTGCAGAGGCCGGCATGCAGATCAACGAGCTCGAACTGGCGCGCGAGATCGGCGTCGGGACCACCAGCGTGCGCGAGTTCCTGATCCGCTTCTCCCGCTTCGGCCTGATCGAGAAGCGGCGCAACAGCCACTGGGTGCTGAAAGGATTTACCCGTGCCTTTGCGCTCGAACTCACTGAAATCCGCGAGATGTTCGAGATACGCTCGGCGGCGGCCTTTGCCGCCTTGCCCGGGGATAGTCCGGTCTGGGCGGATCTCGACCGGCTGGAAGACGAGCACCGGCTTCTGGCCAGCGAAATCGCCATCCGCTTCAACGAATTCTCGGAGCTAGACGAGCGCTTCCACCGGCTGATCCACCGGGCGTCGCACAACCGCTTCATCGTCGATTTCTACGACGTCATCGCCATGATCTTTCACTACCACTACCAGTGGAACAAGGCGCAGGAGCGCGAGCGCAACGAAGTCGCGGTGAGCGAGCATCTCGCCTACATCGCGGCGCTGAAATCGCGCGATCTCGGCAAGGTCGACGCCGCCTGCCGCAAGCATCTGAAGTCGGCACGCCACACGCTGTTGACGTCGATCCCGGAAATCGGCGGCCGCCCGGCTTCCTGAGCGCGACGTCCGAAGGGACGTTATGCGCACAAGATCTCTGCCTCATGCCGTTATCCCAAACCGCTGCGCACTTTTGTGCGACATGGATCGAACGCGCCGCGTTGCCGCAGCGATGATTTGGCGATTTTCCGCCGACATGCCGCGTGCTAGATATCCACGCGTTGCTGCGTGAAGAGGCAGGTCTTTGGACTTCCGGCGTAAGAGATGGAGCATGACGGCCGCCTTTGTCGCGGCCTGTGTGCTGCTGCTCCAGTCGACGCTCGGCGTGCTTGCTTTCGGCATTGCGCCGGATGCCTCGCAACTCGACGCTTTCGGCAACGTCATCTGCAGCCATGATGGGGCGGTCCAGCTTCCCGGCGGCGATCCGCACCAGCAGCATATGCCCGCGTGCTGCATGCTCGGCTGCAGCATGGCCTCCGTCGCCTATGCGCCGCCAGCAGGCGTCGGCGTGGCGCCGGTGAGCCTGTCTTTTGAAACAGTCGCGTTTCTCCCGCCGGCAGTCAGGCATCCCGACGTCACGCGTGAGCGCTCTCCGGCCAATCCGCGCGCGCCGCCGCTTGCGGGCTGAAAAACCGCCGCTCGCTTCGCGTAACCTGCGCAGGCGATAATCATCCAATGATAAACACGTTCGCAGCCGGACAAAGGCGCGACCTCATATTCATGGAGCCTACCCATGTTCCTTTTTCTTCGTGCCGGCGCGTTGCGCCGCAGTGCCCCTTTCTCCATCACTATCGAGCAGCGTCTCGGCAGCGCCCTCTTCGCCTTTGCACTGTTGTTCGCCGGCCCCCATTCCGTCCTTGCGCATGAGTTCAAGGCCGGTGACATCGAGATCGAGCATCCCTGGTCGCGCGCCACGCCGGCCGGCGCCAAGGTTGCCGGCGGCTATTTCACCATCGTCAACAAGGGCAGCGCAGCGGACCGGCTGCTGTCGATTTCCTCCGACATTTCGGGGAAGGCCGAACTGCATGAAATGGGGGTGAAGGATGGCGTCATGACCATGCGCCCGGTCAGTGGCGGCCTGGACATTCCGGCGGGCGGCAAGATCACGCTGGGTCCCGGCGCCTACCACGTGATGTTCATGGATTTGAAGCAGCCCCCTAAAGAAGGCCAGATGTTTGCCGCTACGCTGACTTTCGAGAGGGCCGGAACCGTGACCGTCGAGTTTGCCGTGCAAGCCATAGGCAGCGCGCCACCCCTGGAAGACAACGACTGACCAATTATTGCCAATCAATTTTTTCGAGAGGGACCCATCATGAACAAGCATCATTTGCCGGCCGCTGCATTCCTCGTCCTGGGGACAAGTGCCGCCTTCGCCCATATCACGCTCGAAACACAGGAGGTTGCGGTCGGTTCGACCTACAAGGCCGTGCTGCGCGTGCCGCATGGCTGCGACGGCAAGGCGACGATTGCCGTGCGCGTGCAGATCCCGGAAGGGGTGATCGGGGTGAAGCCGATGCCCAAGCCCGGCTGGACGCTGCAGGTCAAGAAAGGCAAGTACGAGAAATCCTACCAGCTCTATGGCGAGGCGGTGACCTCGGGCGTCAAGGAAGTCGACTGGAGCGGCGGCAGCCTGCCGGATGAATTTTATGACGAGTTCGTCTTCCGCGGCACGTTGGCCGCCGATCTGCCGGCCGGGCAAAAACTCTATTTTCCGGTGGTGCAGGAATGCGATGGGGCCACCACGCGTTGGATAGAGATTCCGGCGGCTGGTCAGGATGAGGATGCGCTGGAAGATCCGGCGCCCGGCCTCAACCTGCTGCCGAAGAAATGATGCATTGGCGGCGCGCTGCTTCGAAGCGGCGCGCCACTGTTTTGGTGGATGGCATGAACGTGGCCTGTTTTCAGCGGATAGAACGGACAGCCGGCAGGTGCTTCGGCCTGCTGGCCGCGATCCTGCTGCTTGCCGTCCTTGCCACGCCAAACCAGGCCTTTGCCCATGCGGCGCTGATCAAGGCCGAGCCTGCCGACGGCGCGGTTCTGGAGCGAGCGCCGACGCAATTTTCGCTGACCTTCAGCGAGCCTGTGTCGCCGCTGGTGCTGACCTTGGTGCGGCCCGACGGTACGCCTGTCGCTTTGACCTCGTTTCGGTTGAGCGACCAAACGGTTGAGATCGACAATCCACAAAAGCTCGGGCCGGGCACCCATGTCTTGAGCTGGCGGGTGATTTCCGCCGATGGCCATCCGGTCGGCGGCTCGGTGCTGTTTTCCGTTGGCGCGCCAAGTGCGGCGCCGGCGGTGGGGGAAGCTGTCGATATAGATTTGCGGTCAGCGATCTGGACCGGCAAGGTTCTTCTCTACATCGGGCTTTTCCTCGGCATTGGCGGAGCCTTCGCGCTGACATGGCTGGCGCAAGGCCAGCGCTCAGGCCAGCGCTTCGTCATTGCCGCCATCCTGTGCGGGCTGGTCGCAGCACCCCTGTCGCTCGGGTTCCAGGGGCTGGACGCGCTGGGCGCGCCACTCGCCCGGCTGGCGCAACCGGTGGTCTGGCGGACGGCGCTTGGCACCAGCTTCGGCTGGACGGTGCTGATTTCGCTGGCGGCGCTCGGGCTTGGCCTGCTGTCGTTGGTCGGATCGCGTGCTGGCGCCAGGCCGTTGGCGCTCGCCGGGCTGGCCGGTGTGGGTGCAGCCCTTGCCGCCAGCGGCCATGCCAGTGCAGCCGAACCGCAATGGCTGACGCGGCCTATGGTGTTCCTGCATGGCGCCGGCATCGCTTTCTGGGCTGGAGCGTTGCTGCCGCTCGGCCTGGCGTTGAGCAGCCAATCGGTGGAAGCCGGGGCGTTCCTGCGGCGGTTTTCGCGCGCGATCATGCCCGTGGTAGTAGTGCTTGCCGCCGCCGGTGTGGTGCTCGCCATCATCCAGGTGCAGACACCGGCGGCACTGGTCAACACCGCCTATGGCCGGCTGCTGCTGATCAAGCTGGCGCTGCTGGTGTTTCTGTTCACGCTGGCGGCGGTCAATCGATGGCGGCTCACCGCCTTGGCCGAGGCCGGAGCGACGGAAGTGCGGCGACGGCTTAGCCGCTCGATCTCAGTCGAAATGCTGATCGTGCTCCTGATCTTCGGCGTTGCCGCCGGCTGGCGCTTCACGCCGCCGCCACGGGCCCTGGCAATCGCCGCGGCACAACCGACGTCGACCCATATCCACACTATGAAGGCGATGGCCGACATCGACATCACGCCCGGCCATACCGGGGAGGTCACCGCCTCCATCGTCATCATGGATGGCGATTTCGGCCCGCTCGACGCCAAGGAAGTGACGCTGGTACTGTCCAAGCCCGATTCCGGCATTGAGCCGATAAAGCGTCCGGCGACCAAGCCAGGCGATGGCACCTGGCGCGTCGACAATCTCGTCATCCCAATTCCGGGCCGCTGGACGGCGCGGCTCGATATTCTGGTTTCGGATTTCGAAGTGGTAAAGATCGAAGCGCCGATCGATATCCGCGCCGAGTGATATTCAGCCCGCCCGCGAAGGACGCTCAGCCGAGTTCCTGGGCTAACCCGATGAGATGCCCTTCCGGCCCGCGGATGTAGCAGAGCCGATACACGTCCTCGTAACGGACGACTTCACCGGCCAGCTGCGCGCCACGCTGGCGGAGCCTTTCAAGCGTGTCGCCGATGTCGTCCACGGTAAACATGACGCGCAGGTAGCCCAGGGCATTGACCGGGGCGTTGCGGTGATCGGCGACGACCGTCGGCGTGAGGAAGCGGGAGAGCTCGAGCCGGCTATGGCCATCCGGTGTGCGCATCATGGCAATCTCGACGTGCTGATCGCCGAGCCCGGTGACACGTCCGGCCCACTCGCCTTCGATCGTCGCCCGCCCTTCCAGTTCGAGGCCGAGCTCGCGAAAGAAGGCAATCGTCTCGTCGAGGTCATCGACGACGATTCCGACATTGTCCATCCGTTTGACTGCCATAAGTTCAACCTAACGTCATGTGTTCGATCGGCAAGGCGTCGCCTGGTCACCAACTGACCCTTCCTGACTCGGTCTGACACAACGCAGACGCAACACAATTCGGCGAGGCGGTTGACGTGGCGCGAAAGGCCCGTCAATCATCTCGCCGAAAAATGGGCATCCCGAAAAACGCGGCCTCAACAAAATCCGAAAGCAGGGAAGAAACGATGGAAAAAGCCGAAATAGGCCTGATCGGCCTTGGCACAATGGGCTCCAACCTCGCGCTCAACATTGCCGAGCACGGGCACCGCATCGCCGTCTTCAACCGCACCAAGGCGCGCACCGATGCCTTCCTCGAAGGCGCCGGTTCGCTCAGGGACATGGTGGTGCCCTGCTACAGCCTGGAGGAACTGGCAGCTGCGATCAAGCCGCCGCGCCCGGTCATCATCATGGTGCTGGCCGGCAAGCCGGTCGACGAACAGATCGAAGCGCTGCGCTGCGTGTTGTCTGACAACGATATCGTCATCGATGCCGGCAACGCCAATTTCCGCGATACGATGCGGCGCTTTTCGGAACTGTCGGGCTCGGGTCTCACCTTCATCGGCATGGGCGTATCCGGCGGCGAGGAAGGCGCGCGCCATGGACCGTCGATCATGGTCGGCGGCACCGAAGACTCCTGGAAGCGCGTCGAACGCGTGCTGACCGCGATCTCGGCCAAGTTCAAGGATGAACCGTGCGCTGCCTGGCTCGGCACAGACGGCGCCGGGCATTTCGTGAAAACCATCCACAACGGCATCGAATATGCCGACATGCAGATGATCGCCGAGATCTACGGTATCCTGCGTGACGGTCTCGGCATGGGGCCGAAGGAGATCGGCAAGGTCTTCGAGGACTGGAACAAGGGCCGGCTCGATTCGTATCTGATCGAGATCACCGCCAAGGTGCTGGCCGCTGACGATGCAAAGACCGGCAAGCCGGTGGTCGACATCATCCTCGACCGTGCCGGCCAGAAGGGCACCGGCAAATGGTCTGTCATCGAGGCGCAGCAGCTCGGCATTCCGGCGACGGCCATCGAGGCGGCGGTGGCGGCCCGCGTGCTGTCCTCGATCAAGGATGAGCGGCAGGCGGCCGAAAAAGCCTATGGCAATATCGGCGTCACCAAGATCTCTGGCGACAAGGCGGCACTTCTGAAAGACCTGGAGCTGGCGCTGCTCGCCGGCAAGATCGCCGCCTATGCACAAGGTTTCGCGGTGATGAGCGCCGCCTCGAAGGAGTTCAACTGGAACTTGCCGATGCCGACCATCGCCAAGATCTGGCGTGCCGGCTGTATCATCCGCTCGCAGATGCTCGACACCATGGCGGAAGCCTTCGGCTCGGGCGGCGCGTCCACCAACCTTTTGATGGCGCCGGCTTTCACCACCATGATGCAGGAGGCGCATCCGTCGCTCCGGCGCATCGTCGCAAGAGCGTCGGAGGCCGGTTCGCCCGTGCCGGCGCTGGCGTCGGCGCTTGCCTATTTCGACAGCTACCGCCAGGGCCGCGGCACCTCGAACCTGATCCAGGCGCAGCGCGATTTCTTCGGCGCGCATGGTTTCGAGCGCATCGGCGAGCAGGGGGCTTTCCATGGCCCATGGGGCAGCGGCGCTGCCGGCTAGGTCAGGTGAGGCGGCCTCTCAGGTCGTGCCAGTCAGCCCTGATACGCGACGACGTCGCCTGGCTTGACCACAGTCTGCAAAGAGCCAGGTGCCGCGCCGCCTATCCAGCCCAGCACGGCGCGGGCAAGCTCGGTGCCGGCGAGGCGGAAGTCTTCGTTGACGATCAGCAACTCCCGGCGGAACAGATGCAGCAGTTCCGACGATTGCTTGGACACGACATCGACGTCGCGGCCGAGTTTCAGGCCGGCATCCTCGATGCCGGCGACGATGGCCAGCGTTGCTGCGGCGGCGCTGCTGACGAAACCGTCCGGCCTGACGTCGCGGCGCATCAACTGCGCGGTCCGCGTCCTGATCTGATCGATCGACTGGTCGATCGAAACAGCGTTGAACGGCACTTCGCTGGCGTCGACCTCGCTCAGTGCGTCGGCAAAGCCATTGACCGTGTGGTCGTAATAGGTGAGCCCGACCGGCGGCGCTACCAGCGCCAGCCGGCGCCGGCCGACGCTGGCCAGATGGCGCACCGCTTCGGCGGCGAAGGCGTAATTGTCGAAGTCGTGATAGGGGTGGACAAGCCCCATATCGGTGCGGCCATGCGTGGCAAAGGGTATGCCACGCTCCAGCATGTAGCGGGCGCGCGGATCGTTGGGCTGCGTGCGTGAGATGATGACGCCATCGGCCGAGCCGGACTCGACCAGATACTTTACCGGGTCCAGCGGATCCTGCGAGCGCGAGTAGGGCGTGACGATCAGGTGATAGGGTGTGTCGGCAATGACCTCCGAGACGCCGTAGATGATGTCCGAGACAAAGCTCATGATCTCGCGCTCGGTATTGAGCACGAGGCTGATAACATTGGTCTTGCCGGTCCGCAGGCGCACGCCGGCGCGGTTCGGCCGGTAGCCGATCTGCCTGGCGACGAGTTGAACCCGCCGCCTGGTCTCGGCGCCGATCTCGGGTGCATCCTTGAGCGCGCGCGAGACGGTGGTGACGCCGAGCCCGGTCATGAAGGCAAGCGTTTTCAGCGTCGGCCGCTCATGCGCCGACGCCTCGTCGTCCTTCTCCGTCTGGTCCCTGTCCATTCGTCCCGCCCCGTCAGGCGCATAGCAGCCGCCGGACCAGCCGACAATCGCTTCGATGACGATGTGGCACGGTTCTTCGCCGTCAGGCCTCAATATACTGAAACGTTACAGATTTCCAACATCGCAGCGCGCGGGTCTCTCAAGCCATGGTTTTGGCAGGGTTTTGGCGGCCAGAAACGTTGCGCGACAATCAGGTTCGAGACGGTTTTCTTGCGCTGCAGCATGATTTTGCAGCGCAGCACCCGGTTTTGCGCGGAGTTTGCCGGTTTGCTCGCAACGAATTTGTTCGCGCCTCGAAAAAACATTCGAGCGCGTTTATCTCAGGGGTTGCACGCACCGCATAATTGCCGTATCGAAAATCTGTAACGTTTCAGATTCTGGGAGGAACCGAAATGCGCTATAGACTTTTGACCGCTGCCCTTGCCGCGACGGCCGCGCTTCAGCTTGCCGGCCCGGCGGCCGCCACCGACCTGGAAGTCACCCATTGGTGGACGTCGGGCGGCGAGGCGGCGGCGGTTGCGGAATTCGCCAAGGCCTTCGACGCGACCGGCAATCACTGGGTCGACGGCGCCATTGCCGGATCCGGCGGCACGGCACGGCCGATCATGATCAGCCGCATCACCGGCGGCGATCCGATGGGCGCCACCCAGTTCAATCACGGCCGGCAGGCCGAAGAACTGGTGCAGGCCGGCCTGATGCGCGACCTCACCGATGTCGCCACCAAGGGCAAGTGGACGGAAATCGTGCGGCCGAAGAGCCTGCTCGACAGTTGCACCATAGACGGCAAGATCTACTGCGTGCCGGTCAATATCCACTCCTGGCAGTGGTTGTGGCTGTCGAACGAAGCCTTCGATAAGGCCGGCGTGCCGCTGCCGAAGGACTGGAATGAATTCGTGGCGGCAGCGCCCGCCCTGGAAAAGGCGGGCATCATCCCGCTCGCTGTCGGCGGACAGGCCTGGCAATCTTCCGGCGCCTTCGATGTGCTGCTGGCGGCGGTCGGCGGCACCGATGCATTCCTCAAGGTCTACAAGGACAAGGACGCCAAGTTCGCCGCTGGGCCCGAGATCGCCAAGGTCTTCAAGGCCGCCGACGATGCCCGCAAGATGGCGAAGAACACCAATGTGCAGGACTGGAACCAGGCGACCAATCTGGTCATCACCGGCAAGGCCGGCGGCCAGATCATGGGTGACTGGGCGCAAGGCGAGTTCCAGGTTGCCGGCAAGGTCGCCGGCAAGGACTATGCCTGCCTGCCGGGCCTCGGTCTGAACGAAGTTATCGCCACCGGCGGCGACGCCTTCTATTTCCCGCTGCTCAAGGATGCCGACAAGTCCAAGGCGCAGGAGGTGTTGGCAGAGACGCTGCTCGACCCTAAGACTCAGGTCGCCTTCAATCTCAAGAAGGGCTCGCTGCCGGTGCGCGGTGACGTCGATCTCAATGCGGCGAACGACTGCATGAAGAAGGGTCTGGCCATCCTCGCCAAGGGCGCCGTCATCCCGTGGACGGACCAACTGCTTTCGCAGGATACCCAGAAGCAGAAGGAAGATCTCTTCGCCGAATTCTTCGCCAAGCCGGACCTGACCATCGAAGACGCGCAGAAGCGCTTCGCCGACCTCATCGCTTCGGCAGACTGACGTTGGAGGCAATACACCTCGCTCCCGGCCTTGCGAAAGCAGGGCCGGGATCGCACCGCCCTTACCCAGCCGGCTGACGAGATGAGCAAGAGCGAACGCCCCAACCCGCTGTTCCGCAACATCAATGCGAAGGTCGCCTCGATCCCGATGATCCTCACCGCGTCGGTGGTTTTCGTCGGCGGCACCGTCTGGACGGTGTTCTATTCCTTTACCAATTCGAAGCTGCTGCCACGGCTGAATTTCGCCGGGCTCGACCAGTATTACCGGCTGTGGGCGACGCCGCGCTGGCTGATCTCGATCGAGAACCTTTTGATCTACGGCGCGATCTCGCTGGTGTTCTCACTGGTCATCGGCTTCCTGCTTGCAGCGCTTCTCGACCAGAAGATCCGTTTCGAGGACACGTTCCGCACCATCTTCCTCTATCCGTTCGCGCTTTCCTTCATCGTCACCGGCCTGGTCTGGCAGTGGCTGCTCAATCCGGATTTCGGCATCCAGCATGTGGTGCGGGACCTCGGCTGGACGAGCTTCAACTTCGACCCGCTCTACAATTCCAGCATCGTCATCTACGGCATTTCGATTGCGGCGCTGTGGCAAGGCACCGGGCTCATCATGTGCCTGATGCTGGCCGGCCTGCGCGGCATCGACGAGGACATCTGGAAGGCAGCGCGGGTAGACGGGATCCCGATGTGGAAGACCTATCTGTTCATCGTCATCCCGATGATGCGGCCGGTTTTCATCACCACGCTGGTCATCATCGCGTCGGGCATCGTCAAGGTCTACGACCTCGTTGTCGCCCAGACCAGCGGCGGCCCCGGAATCGCCTCCGAAGTGCCGGCCAAATATGTCTATGACTACATGTTCTTCGCACAGAATCTTGGCCAGGGCTTTGCCGCCTCGACCATGATGCTGCTCTCGGTGGTGATCGTCGTCGTGCCGTGGGCCTACCTTGAATTTGGAGGCAGGAAGCGTGGCTGACCCGGCCGTCCCTTTGCCCGCCAGCGCGGGTGCCGCCGAGCGCGAAGCCTCCGGGCCGCGCGGGCCGAAGCCGCGGCATGTCTTCTCGCGCCGCAATATCTTCCTCTATGGCACGCTGATCGTGGTGGCGGTCTACTATCTGCTGCCGCTCTACGTGATGGTCGTAACCTCGCTCAAGGGCATGCCCGAGATACGGATGGGGAATATCTTCTCGCCGCCGCTCGAAATCACGTTCGAACCGTGGGTGAAGGCGTGGGCGACCGCCTGCACCGGCCTCAATTGCGACGGGCTTTCGCGCGGCTTCTGGAATTCGGTGCGCATCACCGTGCCGTCGGTGCTGCTGTCGATCGCGATCGCCTCGGTGAACGGCTATGCGCTCGCCAACTGGCGCTTCAAGGGCGCCGACACATTCTTCGTCATCCTGATCGTCGGCGCCTTCATCCCCTATCAGGTGATGATCTATCCGATCGTCATCATCCTGCGCGAGATCGGCCTCTACGGCAGCCTCAGCGGCCTGGTGATCGTCCATTCCATCTTCGGCATGCCGATCCTCACGCTTTTGTTCCGCAACTATTTTGCCTCGATGCCGGAAGAGCTGTTCAGGGCGGCACGGGTCGACGGCGCCGGCTTCTGGGGCATCTTCCTGCGGATCATGGCGCCGATGTCGCTGCCGATCTTCGTCGTCGCCATCATCCTGCAGGTGACCGGCATCTGGAACGACTTCCTGTTCGGCGTCGTCTACACCCGCCCCGACACCTATCCGATGACGGTGCAGCTCAACAACATCGTCAATTCGGTGCAAGGCGTGAAGGAGTACAACGTCAACATGGCCGCCACCATCCTGACCGGCCTTGTGCCACTCATCGTCTACTTCATTTCCGGCAAGCTTTTCGTGCGCGGCATCGCCGCCGGTGCGGTGAAAGGGTGATGGCGATGACGGCAGCCAACGGCACCAGCGTTTCGATCCAGGACCTGTCCCTGAACTTCGGCTCTGTATCGGTGCTGCAGACCCTCAATCTCGAGGTCGCAGAGGGCGAGTTCATCGTGCTGCTCGGTCCCTCGGGCTGCGGCAAGTCGACCTTGCTCAACTGCATCGCCGGGCTGCTCGATATTTCCGAAGGCCGCATCTTCATCAAGGGCAAGAACGTCACCTGGGAGGAGCCCAAGGATCGCGGCATCGGCATGGTGTTCCAGTCCTATGCGCTTTATCCGCAAATGACGGTGGAGAAGAACCTGTCGTTCGGCCTGCGCGTTGCCGGCGTGCCCAGGGATGAGATCGCCAAGCGCATCGCACGCGCCGCCGAGATCCTGCAGATCGAGCCGCTTTTGCAGCGCAAGCCCGCGGCCTTGTCCGGCGGCCAACGCCAGCGCGTGGCGATCGGGCGGGCGCTGGTGCGCGACGTCGATGTCTTCCTGTTCGACGAGCCACTATCCAATCTCGACGCCAAGCTGCGCTCGGAACTGCGCGTCGAAATCAAGCTTCTGCATCGCAAGCTGCAGAACACCATGATCTACGTCACCCACGACCAGATCGAGGCGATGACGCTGGCCGACCGTATCGCGGTCATGCGCGGCGGCGTCATCCAGCAGCTCGACGCGCCGCAGACGATCTACAACCGGCCGGTCAACCGTTTTGTCGCGGGCTTCCTCGGCTCGCCGGCGATGAATTTCCTCGAAGGGGAGCTGGAAGCCGGTGCTGCTCCGGCGTTCAGGACCGACGGTGTTTCGGTGCCGCTCGACCGCTATACCTTTGACGGCACGGAGCGCCCGGCCGGCGCTTGCGTGCTGGGCATCCGGCCTGAACACATCGCTTTCGGTGACGCTGCAAAGTCGATGCCGTTTTCCGCCGGCGGTTCGGTCGAGATCGTTGAGCCGATGGGTTCCGACACGCTGGTGTGGACCAAGCTTGCCGGCCGCAACTTCTCCTTCCGCGTCGAAGCGGAACGGACGCTGCGCAGCGGCGATCCGATCCAGTTCGGTTTCGATCCGGCGCGCGCCTCGCTGTTCGACGCTGCGACCGGCAATCGCCTGTGACCCTCTAGAATCATCCGCAAACCATCCTCCCAAGAACGACCGAAACGATCCCCCGAAAACATCCCCAAGCCTTAACCACCCAAGAAACGGACAGAGACGATGAACTGGTCATTCCAACTCTACAGCGCCCGCAATTTCCAGCCGTGGGACGGCATCCTGAAAATGCTCGGCAAGCTCGGCTACAAGGAAGTCGAAGGTTTCGGCGGCGTCTATGACGACCCCACGGCGTTCCGCGCCGAACTCGACAAGAACGGGCTTTCGATGCCGACCGGACATTTCTCGATCGATGCGCTGGAGAATGATTTCGACGGGGTACGCAAAACAGCCGACGCACTCGGCATCACGCTCGTCATCTGTCCCTATCTGCTGGCCGAGCAGCGGCCGGCCGACGCTGCCGGCTGGCGCGGCTTTGGCGAGCGTCTGGCCAAGGTCGGCGAGACCGCAAAAAAAGCCGGCTACGGCTTTGCCTGGCACAACCATGATTTCGAGTTCAAGACACTCGCCGACGGCTCGGTGCCGCAGGATCACATCCTGTCGGCTGCGCCCGACATCGGCTGGGAGATGGACGTCGCCTGGGTAGTCCGCGGTGGCGTTGATCCGCTGCCGTGGATCGAAAAGCACGGCAAGCGCATCAGCGCCGTCCATGTCAAGGACATGGCCAAGTCAGGCGAAGGCCTTGACGAGGACGGCTGGGCGGATGTCGGCCACGGCACCATCGACTGGGCCGGCCTGATCAAGACACTTCGGGCGAAGAGCGCGGCCAAATATTACGTCATGGAACAGGACAACCCCAACGATATCGAGCGCTTCGCCAGCCGCTCGCTCGCATCCGTCAAGGCTTACTAGGAACAATCATCATGGCAAAGAAACTGGGTATCGGCGTCATCGGCTGCGGCAACATCTCGAAAGCGTATTTCTCGCTGGCGCCGCTGTTTCGCGGCATTGAGATGCGCGCCTGCGCCGACATCAACATGGACGCGGCCAAGGCACGGGCGAAGGAGTTCAAGCTGCGCGCCGAGACCGTCGAAGAACTGCTCAAGGATGACGAGATCGACATCGTCGTCAACCTCACCATCCCGGCGGTGCACTACGGGGTGTCGAAGCAGATCCTCGATGCCGGCAAGCACGTCTATTCGGAAAAGCCGTTCGTGCTGTCGGTCAAGGAAGGCCTCGACCTCAAGAGCCGGGCCGAGAAGAAAGGGCTGCGCATCGGTTCGGCTCCGGACACTTTCCTCGGCGGCGCGCACCAGCTGGTGCGCAACCTCATCGACACCGGCGCGCTCGGCAAGATCACCAGCGGCACCTGTCATGTGATGGGCCACGGCATGGAGCACTGGCACCCCAATCCCGATTTCTTCTTCCAGCCGGGCGCCGGGCCGGTGCTCGACATCGGGCCCTACTACATCACCAACCTGATCCAGCTGATCGGGCCGGTGAAGCAGGTGGCGGCCTTCGCGACGACGCCTGCCAAGGAACGCACGATCTCGTCGAAACCGCGCGCGGGCGAAAAAATCCCGGTGAACACGCCGACGACGATCCACGGCCTGCTGGAGTTCGAGAACGGCGCCGTGATCACGCTCAACACCAGCTGGGACGTCTGGGCGCATGGTCACGCGCCGATGGAACTCTATGGCGAGACGGGCACGGTGTTCGTGCCGGATCCGAATTTCTTCGGTGGCGACGTGCGCATAACCAAGGCGGCAAAACCGGTGAAGAAACTGCCGAAATGGCAGCATCCGTTCGGCGTGCCCAACGAAATGCACGGCCAGGGCATGATGGCCAACTACCGCACCGCAGGCCTTGCCGACATGGCGCTGGCGATCGCCGAGGGCCGGCCGCATCGTTGCTCGATGGAGCTCGCGCTGCATGCCGTCGATGTCATGACCGGCCTGTTGCGGTCGGGCGAGACCGGCAAGTTCGTCGCCATGCAGACCAGCTGCGAGCGGCCGGCTGCACTCGGCGTCAAGGACGCAAAAGGACTGTTGGCGAAGCAGAAATGAGGTAGAAGGGTGTCGGCGCGCTCGCGCCGACACCCATACAATCCAGGATCTGTACCCATGCGCTGGCAGCCGGCTGAACACCGCTATGAGAAAATGCTCTACAACAGATGTGGGCGATCCGGCCTGAAACTGCCGGCGATCTCGCTCGGCCTGTGGCACAATTTCGGCAACGACACGCCGCACAAGACCAAGCAGGCGATCGCGCGCAAGGCCTTCGATCTCGGCATCACCCATTTCGATCTCGCCAACAATTACGGCCCGCCGCCCGGCTCGGCCGAGATCGCCTTCGGCGAGATATTGCGCACCGACTTCGCCGGCTATCGGGACGAGCTGATCATCTCGACCAAGGCGGGCTATGAGATGTGGGCAGGGCCTTATGGCGAATGGGGCAGCCGCAAATATGTGCTGGCGAGCCTCGACCAGAGCCTGAAGCGGATGGGGCTCGACTATGTCGACATCTTCTATTCGCACCGCTTCGATCCGGATACGCCGCTTGAGGAAACGATGGGCGCTCTCGACCATGCGGTGCGTTCCGGCAAGGCGCTCTATGCCGGCATCTCGTCCTACAATTCGCAGCGCACGCGCGAGGCCGCCGACATATTGAAGCAGCTCGGTACGCCCTGCATCATCCATCAGCCGAGCTATTCGATGCTCAACCGCTGGGTCGAAGAGGACGGACTGCTCGATACGCTGGAAGGGCTCGGTGTCGGATCGATCGTGTTCTCGCCGCTGGCGCAAGGCATGCTGACCGACAAATATCTCGGCGGCATCCCCGAGGGTAGCCGCGCCAGCCAAGGCAAGTCGCTGCGGCCCGCCTTCATCAACGAAAAGACCATCGCTAACATCCAGGCGCTGAACGCGATCGCCGGCAAGCGTGGCCAGACGCTGGCGCAGATGGCGCTAGCCTGGGTGCTGCGCAAGGGCCGGGTCACCTCGGCGCTGATCGGCGCCAGCCGGCCCGAACAGGTCGAGGACTGCGTCGGCGCGCTCAAGGTGCTCGAGTTCAGCGATGCCGAGCTCGCCGAAATCGACACTTACGCACGCGAGTCCGACATCAATCTGTGGGCGGCGTCGGCCGAGCGCAAAGGCCCGCCGCGGAAGTAAGCGGAACAGCCGGCACCGGACATGAATCAAAACGGCGGGAAAGATCCCGCCGTTTTGCGTTTATCAGGCTTCGGGCCCGTTCAGGGCTTCTTGGCCGTGCCGAGACCGGCCTTGGGCGCCGCCGCGGCTGCGGGAGCCGGGGTCTTCATCTTGGCTTCGATCCAACCCGTATAGTTGGCCAATCGCGTGTAGATGCCATAGGCATTCTTGTGGCCGCAAGCGGCGGTGCCGTCGGACGGACCTTCGCCCCAGGAGACGACGCCGACCTGGACCGGACCGTTGGCGCCGGTCATGAACAGCGGACCGCCGCTGTCGCCGTTGCAGGCGTCGCGTTCGCCGCTGTCGGTGCCGGCGCAGATCATGTTCTTGGTCAGCGGATCCGACATATCGGCGGCGATCGCATTGGCGGCGGCATCGATGCCCTTTTCGGAATAACGCATCCGATGCGAGAGATCGCCAAGTGCCGCCTTCAGGTCATGCGCATAGATCGACTTGATGCCGCTGTTGCAGGCAGCGCTCGGCTCGAGATCGAGATCGGCCACCATCAGCGCGGTCGGGAAGGTGCCGTCCTGCATCTTGCCCCAGCCGATGACCGTGGTCTTGCCGCTGTCTGGCGTCGGCTCATTGGTGATCTTGATGACCGGCGCATCGGCGGGCTCCGGCAGCCGGAGCAGGCCGAGATCATTGTCCAGCGTCTGTTCGCTGTAGCCCTCGTTGACGATGACCTCGACCACCTTGTAGCGCTTGCCTTCGGTAAGATCGGTGGCGCCGGTCAGCACGGTCACCGTGTCGGGCGAAATCGGCCGGCCCTTGTCGTTGAGGCAGTGCGCCGCCGTCAGCACCCATTGCGGAGCAATCAGGCTGCCGCCGCAGAATTGCGCGTTCGGCTGCGAGGCCGGGCTGGGGTCCAGCCGGGCGCTGGTCAGCAGCGCCACCTGGAACGGATAGGCCCCTTTGTCGGCTTCCTTGCCGCCATAGACGCGGTCGGCCCCGTCGGGATTCTCGGCCTTGGCCTTGTCCCGGGATTCGGCGACGCGCTGCATCGGCGAGACCGCCGCTTCCGGCCTGGCGGCGTCGTCGGCTGCATAGAGCGCGTTGACGGCGGGGAAAGCGGCCGCGATGCCCAGCAGCGATGCAGCGGCAAGCGGCCTGAACCGATGGATAATGTTCACCTTGAAACCCTCCTGAGATGAAAAATGCCGAGCCATGCCGCCATGACGCATAACCAACAGAAGCGGTACCGGTACCTCGATCGCCTTCTGCCAGAACGAACGACATCCGCGCGGTCATAAAACCGAAATACGACTTTTGCTAATCGTGCCCCATCGGGCAGAGCCCACCCAAACCCTATAGCCCCCCACGGGCTACGTGGAAGCGATTTGTCATTGCCAATGTTGGATTATTTTAGGCAGTATATCGACGCGGGTGCGTTTGGCGGAGGGCTTTAACGAGGCCGCCCGGACCGATGATCCGATACGGGCGGGTAACCAAACTAATTTTTTAACTCCACCACGATCTCGACAATATTTCTGTATTTTGCTCCACTCCTTGCTGACTTTTGGGAGAGTCTCACCATGACGAAACTGACAAGCACTATCATTGCGTCCGCACTGCTATCCACCGCACTGTGGACGATGCCTGCCTTCGCCGCCGATCCCGGCTCAGCGAATGCCGGCAATGGCGAAAGCATGCGCGATCTCGGAACGGGCGACTACCAGCCCGGCCGTGCAAAGCCGATCGCGCCGCCGAAACTGACCGAAGATGAAGCCAGCCGGGCAGCGCCGCTGACCGACGAGGGCACGGCGGTCAAATCCTATGGCATCGTCGGACGTTCCGCCGATGGCAAGGACATCAAGATCGATGCCGGCGAGACGCTGAAGGACCTTGTCATCAAGGAACTGAATGCGCCCGCTAACGCACCAGCGGCCAACAAGACCGGGCTGACGGGCGGCGACGAAGCCGGCCGCCAGGTGTTCGGGGCCGACGACCGCGAGCAGATCAAGAACACCAAGACGTACCCGTTCACCGCGATCGGCTATATCGAAGGCAAAGCCAAGAGCGGTTACGGCAGCTGCTCGGGAACCCTGATCGGTCCGCGCACGGTGCTCACCGCGGCGCATTGCCTCTACAGCAATGAAGACAAGGCTTGGCTCGACGACGTCATCTTCGTGCCGTCGCTCAACGGCAACACCGCCGACGATGCACCGTTTGGCGCTTTCAGCTACGAGAGCGTCTATATCTTGCAGGGCTTCATCGACAATTATCAGGGTTACTACGGCTCGGTCATTCCGTGGGATCTCGGCATCATCACGCTGAAGCAGGATGTCGGCACCAATCTCGGCTGGCTGGGTTATGCCAACTATGAGAACCTCGGCGATTTCACCGCAAACATCGTTGGCTACCCCGGCGACAAGCCGATGGGAACGATGTGGAAGGCGACCTGCGAAGTGAAAGCCGAAAACGTCGGCGCGGAGTATTTCCAGTACGACTGCGACACCTATCCGGGATCGAGCGGCAGCTCGGTCTACGCCTATGATAATGGCGCCAAGCAGCGCGTCGTCACCGGCGTGAACGTGGCCGAAAGCCCCAACGCCAACACTGCGGTGCGCCTGAACGCCGCCAACGTGGCGTGGATCAACAGCCTGTACAAATAAGGCTGAATGATCTTTCGCCGGCAAACAGCGGCGATAACCAGCACTACCAAACCGGCGGCGGGACGTTCCTGCCGCCGGTTTTTTTTGTATCGAAACACCTCTCTTGCACTGTGTTGCAGCGGTGCTTACGCTAGGCGATCCAAGGGGTTGGGTAAGATGGCGCGGGCAAGAATGATCTTCGGGGTCAAAGCGATGGCGGCTGCATCCATGCTGGCCGCACTGACATGCTTTTCCGCTATGGCCGATCAAGGCGGTGCCGCACCCGATGGCGCCTGGGCCGAGCGGGTGCAAATCCTCTATCAAAGCGAAACACGTTCGGTGCTGCGCAAGAATGTACGGGTCTGGGATTCCCACCCGGAATTGGGTCTTGATTTCACCTGGGAGCCGGCAGCCGGCGTGTCGCCGGACCGCACCGTCGCAGCCGACGGCACCGTCAACGGCAAGGGCAGGCTGGTCTGGTGCGTACGCGGCTCGGCGAGCTACGACCCCAAGACGATCTATTCCAGCTATTTCGGCGAGATCAGGAATGGCCGCCCCGAAGGACAAGGCCGGCTGGAGCTGCGTTCGGGCGAGATTCTCGACGGCCATTGGGTCGCCGGCCAGCTCGACGGCCATGCGATCCATGTCGATGCCGACGGCAATCGCTATGAAGGGCAATTCAGGGCCGGTGTGCCGAATGGCGAGGGCAGGCTGGAGACGAAGACAGGCAAGATATTCGTCGGCTCTTTTGCCGATGGGCTGAAGGATGGCAAGGGCCGCACCCGGTTGCCCGGCGGCACCGTCTACTGGTCGCAATGGGCGATGGGCAAGGAGATCGGCGGTGCGCGCCCCGACGTGCTGGCCGATGCCAGAGTGGGCGGGTTGCTCAAGGCGCAGACCGGCGGCGGTTCCGCCGACAAGGTCGAGATCGGCATTGCCGTCGACCAGCGCATGACGCAGCAGGCCGACATGCAGTACCAGCATCTGGTGCGCGACGAAGACATCGCGATCTATCCGGTGTCGGACCAGTACAATGATGCCTGGAACGGCACCGGAGAGATTCGTACCGGCAATGTCTATGAAGGCATGGACTGGGAGACGGCGCCGGCCTTCGCCGAAGTCGACCTCAAGACCACCGACCAGTCGAGGGTCAAGATCGACAGCCTGGAAATGAAGGTGGCCGCGAGCGAGGCCTACCGCAAGCCGATGCTGTCGATCAGCGAGCATTATGGCTGCGTCGGCTTCCGCCCCGACTTCTCGATCGTCAACAATGGCTGGGGCGACGTGAAAGACATGAAGATGTCGATCCAGTTCACCAGGACCGACGAGGAGGACAACGCGACCGGCGAGCCGAGCGGCACGTTCACGAAGGACATCGGCACTTTCGGCGACGGCGTCGACGTCTCGATCAAGAACGTGCTGATTGAAGCCGGCGTCGACACAACCACGCTCGAGACCGAGCGCTTCACCTGCCCGTCAAGGGACAGCCTGGATGTCTGCCGCGCCCAGGTGGCCAACAAGGTCAAGTTCGGCGACGTTGCCGATTACATCAGCGGCAGCGTCGAGAAAATGAGCGTGACCGGGATTGGCAAGCTCGATTATTCCTGGGCGGACGATCAGGGCGCTGTCTACCAGCAGAGCGAGCCGTTTCGCGTCATCGTCTCGCTGGTCAGCATCGAGGTCCCAGAATCGCTCGCCGAATGCGGCGATGGCGGCGGCGCGTCGCCCGAAGCGCTACGCTACCAGAACATCGAATTTCCGATCGGCAAGACCGATTACAGCATCCCCATGCCGGTGCGCGGCAACAAGAATCTCAGCGCCTACACGGCACGGCTGAAAATGTGGTCGTCAATGTCGTCGATCCATCGCTTCAGCATCGCCGCCCATTTCGCCGATGGCAGCACACGGGAGAGCAAGCCGGCCACGTTCTTCTATTTCAGGCCGAAGCAGTCGCTGTTTGAAACCAGCACCAAGCCGGCGGTCTGCTATCTGCCGGAAGATCTGCAAGGCTGTTAAGGTCCTGTCACGTCCTTTCGGGAATCGCGTTATTTCGAGCCCATCTCGAAATAATTGGGCAGCGGGATCAGCCTGGCAAAGATCGTGCCCTGGCTGAACACCCTGAGTTCCAGCATCGACCCAGACGATCGTTCGGCCTTCTGGTCGAACAGGAAATTGCCGAGCGAATAGATCTCCGCAACATCGCCGCCGCCGAGCGGAAGGATCGCCTCGCTCGATACATGCGGATGGCCGCCGACGATTGCCGTGACACCGCGCAGCCGCATCTGGTCGGCAAGCATCTCCTCGCGCGGCGACGGCTCCGTCTTGTACTCGCGGCCCCAATGGACGAAGGCAATCACCGGCCGCTCGGCATTGTCGTGCAGCAGCCGGTCGAGCAAAGCAGGCGTCAGAAGGTCGGTGTTCCTGGAGCCGTTGGTATCGATGTCGGTCAGCCCGACCAGGTCGAGATCGGCAAGCGCCAGCGTCTCGCCCTGGCCGAAATGGGCGATGCCGGCGGCGTCCAGAGCGGCCAGCGTCTCGGCATAGCCTGACGGGCCGAGGTCATAGGCGTGATTGTTGGCAAGGCTGACAGCGGCGACATGCAATTTCTTGAGCATGCCGATGGCGAGATCGGTTGGCATCGCCAGCGTCATGTCGTCGATCGCTTCAGGGACGTTGGGCAGGATCACGCCTTCGAGATTGACGATCAGCGGCCGCGAGCGGGTCAGGGCCAGCACGCTTTCGACGATCTTCTCGGCAACACCGTCGCGGACCAGGATCTTCTTCATGGCGCGGCCGAAATTCACGTCGCCCGCGAAATAGTAGAGCTTGTCGTCGGGACGGGCAGGATTGTTGAAGCCGGGGCCGAAGGCGCCGAACAGCGCCACGACATAGCTGGTGGTGCGCTCGACATAGTCGCTTGAATGCGCCTGCGAGTTCTCGTTGGCGACGACCAGCGGCGCAGCACCGAACAGTTCGCGCTGCAGCCTGGTCTGGATATAGAGCGCACCGACCGAATCGGCGTGATCCGGCTGGCGCAGCGCCGCGATGCCGTCGAGCGAACCGGCGGCCAGCATGTTCAGCGTCTGCTGGTCGAAACGCCTGGCTTCGTGCTGCGGCAGATAGTGGGAGAAATCGGTGGATTCGACGATCAGCGTGTCCTTGTCGACGATCGCTTTCAGCGCCTGCGCCAGCCGGTCCCAGTCGGCTCGCTTGGCTTTGACCGACATCGCCACCGGCACGATGGTTGCCTCGGGAAAATAATGGTGCAGGAAGGGCAGCATGGCTTGAACGCCGTGCTCCTTGGCGAAGAGGCAGGAGTCCTGGACCATGTCGCTGTTCGCCTGGAGAAGGCGCAGGGCTGCCGTGTCGGCCGGGACCGGGCCAAGCACGGTGTCGAAGCCGCGCGTCGTGGTGGCGAAGAGTTTCTGCGTCTCGTGGAAATGGTCCGGCGACAGGATGACGATGCGCTTGTAGCGGAAGCCGGACGCCGCGTGGAAACCGAGTGCGACGAGATCTGCGACGAGCAGGTGGTGGGGGACTGTGATGCCGGTGAGGCGTTGGTTGGACGGCTCGATTCTGGCGACGGCGGCGATGGCGTCGGTGAAGAGTGTGGGGTCGGAGTAGAAGGACGGGAAGTTTGTGTCGCCGGGCGGGCAGGTGATGGGGGCGGCAGACGCTTGGAGAGGAGACAAGGTGAGGAGGGTGACTGCAAAGATCAGCAGAATGGTCTGCGCCCAGGCACCCCCCTCTGTCCTGCCGGACATCTCCCCCTCAAGGGGGGAGATTGGCAGCTTGACCGCCGGCCCATCTTCTGAAACTTCGATGATTGGCGAAGTCGCGGATGTCAGCTGATCTCCCCCCTTGAGGGGGAGATGCCCGGCAGGGCAGAGGGGGGTGTCCGGGCGCAAACCTCTCACGGCTCAGCCAGCACAATGTTCTCCACGCCGCCGACATAGTAGAACGGCTTCTGCTTGGACGCGGTCAGCCGCAGCACTTCGCGCGAAATATAGTCGGCGAGGCCGAACAGCGTCACGCCGCCGTCGGAGGTCTGGGCCCGGCCGCGCAGGCCTTCGAGGATCGAATAGGTGAAGACGCCATGGCCGAGCTCGGGCAGTTCGGCGGCGGTGTTGTTGGCAGCGGTGGCCGAGAAGACGACGATGCGTGCGTCCTGCGCGTCTTTTTCCAGGCGCGGGTTGAAGGCGTTGGCGGCGTGGCAGGTGTCGAGCAGCATGAAGCGCATGCCCTTGGCCCGCTCAACCGATTTCTGGATGTCGCCCCAGTCGACCAGCGAGGAGCGCTTCCAGCGGTCGGCATCCTGTTTGCGGCCGTCCGTGGGGATGAAATAATAGTCTTCGTCGATGTTGATGCCGTGACCGGCGACGAAAATGATGGTGGTGTCGTTCTCGCCGGGTCTGTCGAGGAAGTCGGCGAGCTGGTCGTCGATGGTGTCGGAATCCGGTTCCAGGATGGTGTCGGCGCTGGCGACCTTGAACACGTCCTTGCCGGAATCGGGCGCCTCATCCAGCGCTTCGCGGTTGACCAGAACCAGCGTCTCCATCGCCGAGAACAAGGGCGCGGATTTCTGCGAGATCACCTTGAGGAATTCGGTGGCGTCATCGACGGGATAGCGCAGATCGCAGGCGTGGCCGGCGCATGCATCGGTGAGGAAAGGATATTTGTCGACGCCGATCACGGCGACGTAGAGCTTGCCCTTGTTGGCGGGCTTTTCGGTTTTCCTGCCAAGTGCTGTGACACTGCGCTCGGTCAGATAGCCGAACTCGTTGGTGCCGGTGATGCGAATGGTATTTTCGCCATTCTCGACCGGCACTTCGACGATGGTGCTCTTGCCGCCATCGGCCGAGCGCGCCGTGACATTGCCGACATTGCGGCTGTTCGACAGGATCGAAAATCCGGCGACATCGGCGCCGGCTTCCTGCGCGCCCGAAATCTCGACGGCGACATAGCCCTCGCGGACGTTGCTCTGGTCGGCGGCAAGCTTGATGCCGAATTCCGGCGGTTTGCGCTCGAGCAGCTTTTCCAGCTGGCGGTCTACGCCGGGGCGCATTTCCTGGACCGCCTGTTCGGCGCTGCGCAGGATGATGGCCCGGCGCACCATTTCCGGGCTCCAGAGATATTTCTTCAGCTGGCCGGCGCTGATGAAACGCCCTTCGTGGTCGCGGCCCTGATTGACGTGCCAGCCGATCAACTTGTCGCCATCGGCGGAGGAATAATAGTAGCCCTGCGGCATCCAGGCGATCCATTCGGAGCCGGCGAAGAACATCGACACGATCAGTTTGTGGCTCTTCAAATTCCACAACCGCACGGTCTGGTCGGCGCTGCCGGTGACCAACAGCCCTTCCTTCTCGGCGGCAACCATGGCGTTGATCTCGCCGGTGTGGCCGGTGAATTCACCCGATACATCGGCGGTCGCGGTTTTGTATTCCAACAGCGTGCCGTCGCTGCCGCCGGTGATCAGGCCAAGCCCATTGCCGATCAGCGTGTAAGCCGAATGGACGAAGCCATTGGTGCCGGCATTCTCGATGCTGTGCATCACCTTTCCGCCGCTCGCGATTTCGAGCACGGCATTCTCCAGGCCGTCCTTGCCGCCGGGGGCAGCACGGAGCGACCACTCACCCTGTGCGAGTGCCGCGCGGGCATAGGCGCCCTGTTCCGCCAACGCCACCGGGTCTTCGAAGAACCGCTCGGCCGTCGGTAGTGCCAGTACCTTGTCCAGCGTGCCCTGCAGCTCGGGACAGGACACGCGTTCAGGGCAGGGGTTGGTGTTGCCCCAAGCGATGGAGTTGCTCGCTGCATCGATCCCGATCGCCGTCACGGGTTCGCCGACCCCTTGCAGCAGCGCCTTGCGCTCGCCGGTCATGGGGTTCCAGACCTGGATGCCGTTGCGGGTGCCGCCGGCTGTCGCCACCAGCGAACCGTCGGCATTGCCGGCGCCAGCAAAGACCGTGCCGTCATGGCCGTTATAGTCGAGCAGTTGCTCGCCGCTGTCGGTATTCCAGACCACCGAGCGATGCTTGTCGGCGCAGTGGTAGCTGCAGGCCGCGACAAGCCGCGAACCCGTGGCGAAGCTCAGAGCGCCGATCTGGAAATCCTGCTTCGGCATGGCGCGGACGAATTTGCCGGTGCTGGCCTGCCAGAGCTGGACGTCGCCGTCCTTGCTGCCGGTGGCGAACAGGCTGCCATCCAATGACACGGCGAGTGCGGCGACGCCGACATCGCGCAGCGGTTCGGCCTCGGCGGGCAAAGCGATTTCCTCTGACTTGGCGATGTCCCAGAGCCTTATGCCGTTGTCGGTGGTCGTCGCCACCAGCCGGGTTCCCGCAGCGGCGAAAGCGAGCTTTTCGACACGCCAGGAATCGGCATCGAGTTTTTCGGCAAGTGTCCAGCCGGAAGCGGATTTGTCGTCCGCCCGCCAGAGGTAGACGAAACCATCGCCACCGCCGGCGGCGAGCGTGTTTCCGTCGGGTGAAAAGGCGACATCATAAATGGCATAGTCGGCGGCCTTGAGCACGGTTCTGATCTTGCCGGTGGCGAAATCGAACAGCCTGATATCGCCATAAGGGGGCTTGTCGCCGATGCCGGCGCCGAAATAACCGCCGGCGGCGATCGTCTTACCATCCGGCGACACGGCAATCGCAAAGACCTTGCCGTCATTGCCATTGCCAAGATAGCCGCGAATGGTGCGGAGCGTCACCCCGCTCTGCCAGTCCCAGATGCGGATGGTCTTGTCGTCAGATGCGGAGACCAGTTCCTCGCCGTCCGGCGTGAAGGCAAGGTCGGTGACCCTGGCGCTGTGGCCGCCGGTGTTGAGATCGAGGTGGAAATCGAGGTCCTCGGCACCGGCCGTTGACGTTAACACCAGAAGACCGACCAGGATTAGCCACCGGATAGCACGCAAGGGATGGGAGCTGCCCGGCACCTTGTTGCGCCGCTATTTGGAGTCGGCGGGCGGCGGCGACCCGTGACGCACATAATTCTCGATCGCCTGGGCATAATTGGCGGAACCGGCCTTGCGTTCTTTTTCGATGTAGCCGGCAAAATAGCTCCAGAACGACACCGCGTAGTCGCGGAAATAGGCATCGGCGACATCGCGCGAACAGAGCTTGCCCTCGACGCAGATGGAGAGACGATTGAGGAAATAGACGATGCGGTCGAAATTGTCGTTGAAATCGGCGATCGGCATGGTGCCGCCGCCGGCAGTCATCGCCTCGATGCCGATGCGTTGCCGGAAAACCTGTTCCTCGGTTGGCGACGGCGTGGCGCTGAGCAGATTGTCGTATTTGGCGTTGAGTGCCGACAGGCGCTCCTTGAGCGCGCGTTGCGCCTGCTGAAAGTCCTTGCTTTCCCAAAGCTCGACCAGCGACATCGTCTGCTCGACGCGCTTCTGTTCCTGGTTTGCGAGAAACTGGAAGACCGAGAAGCCCAAGGTGAAGACGATCGCCAGGCGCACGGCGAGACCCGACCAGGCGTAGATCAGCATGCGCCAGTCGCGGTCGGTGAACGGGTTGGCTTCCTTCTTGATCTCGTGACTGCTCGGCCACGGAAAGCCTTCGGTGGTTTCGGGCAAGGTCGCCGGCTTCTTGGCCGGTGCCGGCGCCGATGTGGCCGGCGATTTTTGCGTTGCAGCGCCCCCCGGCTTTTTCATCCGCAGCTGTCCAGTTGGATGGTGGCGGTGGGATCGAGCACGATGCCGGGTGTCTCTAGCTTCTTTTTCAGGCAATCGAGCTGCGTGCGCGAAATCATGAACTGCACGTCCGGTTCGGCAGCCGCCTTGCTGGGTGACGGCAAGGGCTCGACCACGCCGCGCGAGGCGCAGCTGGAGAGATCGACGACAACGGCCGTGTTGCCGGTCTTGGCGATCTGGTCGTACTGGTCGAGAAAGCAGGTGGCGAGCTCGGAATTGGTGACGATCTGCTTGGCGCACAGGCCGCAATTCTCGTCCGCCGAGGCGCTGGCAACCAGCAACAGGCTGCCGGCAAGGCCGACCGTCGCTGCACGCCAGGAGAGCACGGGGATAGTCACTGATGTCCTCATCTGTTGCATCCAGCCGCGGCGCATAGAAGTGTCGCGAGCCGGGAATGTTCATATATCACGCCGGCAAGAGCCGGCGAAGCGATGTCAGGTCAGGCGCGGGGCACCGTCTCCATCGGGAAGATCATCACCGCGCCTTTGGGACCGCTCTTGTCGGCAAGCCGCATCACGGAGCGCGTTGCCGGCGCCATGCCGATGTCGGCCAGCATGTCGGAAAAACCAGGCGTTCCCGATGCGGCACGCGTCACGGCGCGCACGCCTTCCTGGGCAAGAAAGCTCAGATCCTCTTTCTCGCTTTGCGGCGGCGCCTCGGTCAGCACGGCAATCATGCGCTCCATGCCGAAGCTGGTGTCGGTGAAGGCGAGCAGCCCTTCCTTCAGACCCTGATCGGCCTGCTGATTGATCGGGGCCAGCCGCTCGGCGACGATGTGGGTGATCGAATAGTCGCTGCCGATATACAGCACGTTGATGTCGACGAACTCGTCGGACTCGTTCTTGGCCGCAATGTGTACCTGATCGCCCGGCGAAACGCGCGGCACCTTTGACGATTCGATCGGCTCCAGCGCATCGCTGCCCTGGCGCTTGATCAGGAACTGGACGCTGACCTCGTCCGGCCGGTAGTCGGACGCCGCGGCGAGCCGCGACAGGCCGGTGGCGCGGAAGATCGTGGTCAGGGTCTTGGCTGTGTTTTCCGCAAGCTCGTCGCGGCCATCCTGATGGATGACGATGCGTGGCGGCTTGCTGCCGTCGTTCAGGCTGATGTCGCCGGACGCCGGCAGGAACCACAGCGCCGGTTCGTCGCTGGCGTTGGCGGCAGCGCCGTCCATGGATTTTTCGCGCAGCACCGCAAGCCGCAGATCGGCGCTCTTGCCGGGCTCGACCAGCGCGATGTGGAAGCCGGACTTCGGCTTCGCCACCAATTCGTCCAGAACCGAATTGACCAGCTCGGTTTCCTTTTCGAGCCCTGCGGTCGGCGCCGGCTTTGCCACCAGCAGCTTGTAGTCGACCGCGAGTTCGGCAACGCGCGCATAGGCGCCGGCGGGCACCGCCGTCGGCGCAAGCGCCGGCTTGCCGTCGAATTCGACCGGTGCGAGCTGGCATTCGAGGTTTTTTGCCGATTTCACTTCGAGATAGCCGACGGCGTCGGAGAGCTTCGACAGCGCCGAAGGCAAAATGGCGAGCTTGCTGCCGGGGGTCAGACCCTGCAGCAGCCCGGCGCCGATCGCGACATCGCCGTCCTTGACGGCAATCGGCCATTGCATGACGGCGTCGGTCTTGTCGGTGCCGAACACGCGGGCGTCCAGTTCGCCCTCGAACAGGGGCGTCGGCCTTGTGCGGCCGTCGGCCGAATATTGCTGCAGCACGGCCTGGCCGAGCTGGCGATAGGTGACGTTGGGGTTCTCGGCCAATTTCGACAGGATGGTGAAGGTGAACAGGCCGAAGCGCGGCGCGTCGGGCGTGCCCTTGGGCAGCGGCATTTCCGGCGTCGTCTCGACCGTCTGCGCGGCATAGAAGGCGACCAGCTTGCCCCTGGCGATCGGCTCTGCGCCGGTCGGCGTCAGGTTGAAGGCCGGCTTGCGGCCGCCATTCTCGTCGAAACCGCGCGATGCGCTTGCCGAGATGTCGTCATAGGCCTTCACCGCGGCTGCTCTCGCCGCGTCGTCGCCGCCGACGAGGTCGGCGAACTCGACCTTGCGCTCCAGTTCGTCATCGACTTCCGCGGCGCGCGTCGCGGTGCCGGAATGGCAGCAGTCGAACACCACCCAGACAAAGGCGCCCTTGTCGCGGATGGCGTCGAGTGCGGCGCCGACCTCGTTGTCGACCAGCGCGTTCGGCACGCCCTCTTCGCGGTTGATCCATTTGTCGATATCGGACGGCAGGAAAATCTCGTCGAGGCCGTCGGTCTCGTCACCGGCCTTGGCTTGCGGCTGCTGGGCGCCGTGGCCCGACAGATGCAGATAGACGAAATCGTCGCGTTGCACCTTGCCGGCGAGGTCGGCAAGGGCGGCCTTGATCGCCGCATGCGTCGGCGGGCCGTTGGCGCCTTCGACGTCCTTGGCGAGCAGGATCACATTCTCGGCCGAGAACTTCACCGGATCGGGCGTGTTCTTCAGGAGATAGTCGCGCACCAGGCCGGCATCGTTCTTCGGCCCGATCAGCCAGTTCTTCTGCGGTAGGTTCGGATAGTCGGTGCAGGCAACCAGCAGCGCGTGATAGGTGCGCGAGGCAGCGAGGGCGCGGAACGAGACCGTACCGGCAGCCACAAGCGCCGACGTGCCGACGAGCAGCGTCCGTCGTGTCAGTTTGATCATAATTGCTTCCCCAAGCCCGATCGAATTTGCAAGTGCGGCACCTTTCGTCGCGAATTTTGTCAGTATTTTGGATGTGGTCGGTGCCGTCAATCGGCGGTGGTGGTCATGGTGTCGATGGCGATAACGGAAACAGTGGCAAAAAGCCCGCTTCATCGCTATCTCAAGGGAATTGAGACCGCCGCATGGCAGAAATGATTTGCGAGCGGCGCTGGATCAAACAGATAGAACATGATGTCGTCCGAGAACCGCTTCACACTTTTCGGCATCATGCTCTAAACGATCGGAAAACGGGATCATGGCAGCAAGGGATGTGCTGACGAAGAATCAGCTGAGCGTGCTCGAAAAGCTTGAGGCCGCCAGCGGACCGCTCAGCGCCTATACGCTTCTCGACCAGCTGCGCGAGCGCGGTTTCCGCGCGCCGCTACAGGTCTATAGGGCGCTCGACAGCCTGGTGAAGTCAGGCTTCGTGCACCGGTTGGAAAGCCTCAACTCCTTCGTCGCCTGCGCCGAACCGCACGACCATACGCATTCGATGACAGCCTTCGCTATCTGCGACACATGCGGGCAGGTGATGGAGATGTCCGACCATGACGTCGGCCACCGGCTGGACGAATGGGTGCGCTCGACCGGGTTTGCTGCGAAGAAGGCGGTCATCGAGTTTCGGGGGACGTGTGCCAAGTGCCTGGCTGAGGCGGCTTAGCTTGCTTCCTACTTGAGCCGAGGCGGTGCGCTATTCTCGAATTCGTTCAAGAATGTCTCATAGACGACGTACCGCGTAGGCCCAGGTGTTAGCTGCTCCATAAGCAGGGGTTTCACCTCGTCGAGCCAAGATAATTTGCCAAGCCCAGACCCGATTTTTGGCAAGGCGATGGATTCTACCCGGTTTTTGTCGGCCCATTTCACAAGCCCGCGAACTGCTTTCCGTAAATAGGGAAGCGTGGCGTGATACATATATCTGGCTGGGTTGCCAGATAAATGAAGCCCGGCTGATTGCCGTCTGGCTCCAATGTCCAGATATGACCCCCAATAAACCTGCCGGTCCGAGCATATTTCTTGAACGCAGCCTGCACATTCGGCCACTTTTTCGAAATCTTCAGCGCAAGTCCGGTGCCAAGGCCCTCTTGATTGCCCTCTGCCACGCCTTGAGCGATATAGCTTTCCTGGGCGGCCAGCAGGTCTCCGGTGACAAAGACAATCATCGCACCTTCAATGCGCCTCGTCCCAGTTGTTCGCTGCGCGGGCATCGACATGCAGCGGCACCGACATCGAGATGGCTGGCATCGGCGCGTTCTCCATCACCCTGCGCACCACGGGGATCGTCGCCTCGACTTCCGCTTCAACCGTCTCGAAGATCAATTCGTCATGCACCTGCAAGAGCATGCGGGCGGACAGGCCGGCCTTTTCCAGCGCCTCGTCCATATGCACCATGGCGCGGCGGATGATATCGGCAGCGGTGCCTTGCAGCCTGGCGTTGATCGAGGCGCGCTCGTTGAAGGCACGGATCGACGGGTTTGACGACCGGATCTCAGGATAGTGGATGCGGCGGCCGAAGATGGTTTCGACGAAGCCATGCTCGCGGGCATAGGCTTTTGTTGCCTCGATATAGTCGCGGATGCCGGGGAAACGCTCGAAGTATTTCTTGATGTAGGCGCCGGCCTCCTCGCGCGGGATCGACAGCTGGTTGGCCAGCCCAAAGGCCGAGATGCCGTAGATGATGCCGAAATTGATTGCCTTGGCGCGGCGGCGCACTTCGGAAGGCATGCCTTCGACCGGCACGTTGAACATTTCCGAGGCGGTGATGGCGTGGATGTCGGCGCCATCGGCGAAGGCCTGCTTCAACTGCGGGATCTCGGCGACGTGGGCAAGCACGCGCAGTTCGATCTGGCTGTAGTCGGCCGAGACCAGTTTCTGGCCCTTGTCGGCGATGAAGGCCGTCCTGATCTTGCGTCCCTCCGCGGTGCGCACCGGGATGTTCTGCAGATTGGGATCGGAGGAGGACAGCCGGCCCGTCGTCGTTGCGGCCAGCGCATACGATGTGTGCACGCGCCTGGTGTCGGGATGGATGAAGCCGGGCAGCGCGTCGGTGTAGGTCGATTTCAGCTTGGTCAGCTGGCGCCAGTCGACGATCTTGCGCGGCAGTTCGTGGCCTTCGGCGGCGAGGTCTTCCAGAAGCTGCGCGGAGGTCGACCATTGCCCGGTCTTGGTCTTGGAGCCGCCGGGCAGGCCCATGCGGCCGAACAGGATGTCGCCGAGTTGCTTTGGCGACCCGATGTTGATGCGCTCGCCGACAAGGCCGTAGATCTCCTCCTCCAGCCGTGCAGCGCCTTGCGCCAGCTCGCCGGAGAGCCGCGACAGGATCTGGCGGTCGACCGAGATGCCGCGCTGTTCCATCCGCGCCAGCACCGGCACCAGCGGCCGTTCCAGCCGCTCATAGACCGAAACCAGGCCCTTGGCGGCAAGTCGCGGCTTCAGCACCTGCCATAGCCGCAGCGCTACGTCGGCATGGCCGGCGGCGTAGGCGGTCGCCCGGTCGATGTCGACCTGCTCGAACCCGACCGAGCTTCTGCCGGAACCGGCGAGATCCTTGAGCGGCGTCGTGGCATGGCCGAGCCATTTGTCGGCAAGCGAGGACAAAGTGTGGTGGCCGGTGCCGGCGTCGAGCACATAGGAAATCAACATCGTGTCGTCGAAGGGTGCGATATCGATGCCGTGGCGGCTCATGACGACGATGTCGTATTTGGCGTCCTGGGCGATCTTGAGCACCGATTTGTCTTCCAGCAACGGCTTCAGCAGCGCCAGCGCCTCGCGGACCGGAATCTGGTTCTCCAGCGTGCCGCCGCCGAGCAGGTCGCCAGCGCCGCTCTTGTGGGCGAGCGGCACATAGGCGGCGCGGCCGGGGCCGATCGCCAGGGAGAAACCGATGAGGTCGGCCAGCATCGGATCGGAAGACGTGGTTTCGGTGTCGAAGGCGACGGTTCCGGTCTCCTTGGCTTGGGCCAGCCAGGTCTCGAGCGTTGCCGTGTCGCGGATGGCGACATAGGCGGCAGGATCGATTTTGGCCGCGGCGGCCGTTTCCAGGCGAAGTGCGGCAAGCAGCGAAGGCGCGTCCCCGGCCCTTGCGGTTTCGGATTTGGCTTCATCCTGTGTTGCCGCAGGCACCGGTGTGCCGGAGCCGACATCGGGGCCGTGCGCGGTGTCGGCGCGCTCGACGGTGACGGCGACAGCCTGCACATCGCCGGCTTCGGTGCTGGTCGCCTCGGCCACACGGCGGGTCAGCGAGGTGAATTCCATGGTTTTGAGAAAGCCGATCAGCTTCGGCCCATCCGGCGCATGCAGCACGAAATCGTCGAGCCCGTCGGTCACCGGCACGTCGTTCTTCAGCGTCACCAGCTGGCGCGATATGCGCGCCTTGTCGGCATTGGCGATGATGGATTCGCGCCTCTTGTCCTGCTTGATCTCGCTGGCCCGGGCGAGCAGCCCGTCAAGGTCGCCGAACTGTTCCAGAAGCTGCGCCGCCGTTTTCGGCCCGATGCCGGGTACGCCCGGCACATTGTCGACGGAGTCGCCGGTCAGCGCCTGCAGGTCTATCATCTTTTCCGGCGGCACGCCCCATTTCTCGATGACTTCGGGGATGCCGATCTGGCGGTCCTTCATCGGGTCGTACATGCCGACCGTGGGTCCGACCAGCTGCATCAGATCCTTGTCAGAGGAGATGATAGTGGTGTCGCCGCCGGCCTCGCACGCCAGCCTGGCATAAGTGGCGATGAGGTCGTCGGCCTCGTAGCCTTCGATCTCGATGCAAGGCAGGTTGAAGGCCACGGTTGCCTGGCGGATCAGACCGAATTGCGGGATCAGGTCTTCGGGCGGTGCGTTGCGGTTGGCCTTGTATTCCGGGTAAAGATCGTTGCGGAAGGTTTTCGACGAATAATCGAAAATGACCGCTAAATGCGTCGGCACGATGCCTACATCGGTGTTGCGGGCGTCCTGCATCAGCTTCCACAACATGTTGCAGAAGCCGGAGACCGCGCCGACCGGCAGCCCATCGGATTTGCGGGTCAGCGGCGGCAGCGCATGATAGGCGCGAAAGATGTAGCCGGAGCCGTCGATAAGGAAGAGATGGTCGCCTTTTTTCATGCCGGCAGGGATAGCGCGGCAGGACGGCGCGGTCCATGGCAAAGGCGGGCTTCCAACAGGTGTTGCGGCGACATGCTGACAGAGCCTGCCTGCCGATAGGTCCTGCTGCTGTTTGCCTCGGCGCTCAGGGCTATGTTACAAAAGTGTAATTTTTGTGCCCTTGAAACGCCACGATCCGAGACACAAATAAAGGTCATCGGCAGTTTTCGCCGAGTCCGGAGCAAGGCCCGTCCCCCGCCTATCCCGGACAATTGCGGCAGCCTATCCCCCCTCTCCGGGCTGCCGCATCGTTTCGAGTAAAAGACCGCCGTGGTTCCCCTCCACCACGGCGGTTCTTTTTTGCCTTCTGACAAGTGCTTACGGTCCGTGGTCCAACGATCGCGGGCTTTTCGTTTTGATGCGCTGCCTTTACGGTCCCGGCACCGAAAAGAAAGGCCCGCAGTAATGTCCACCATTTCCTCCGTCCTCGACCGTCTCGACAAAAATCTCGACCAGAGCCTGGAGCGCCTGTTCGGCCTGCTCCGCATCAAGTCGATCTCCACCGATTCAGACTATGCCGCCGACTGCCGCAAGGCCGCCGAATGGCTGGTGGCGGACCTCAAGCTGATCGGCTTCGACGCTTCGGTGCGCGACACGCCGGGACACCCGATGGTGGTTGCGCACCATGAAGGCCCCGCCGGTTCGCCGCATGTGCTGTTTTATGGCCATTACGACGTGCAGCCGGTCGATCCGATCGAGCTTTGGGAGAACGACCCGTTTGCGCCGGCGGTCAAGGAGATCGAGCCCGGTCACAAGGTAATCACCGGCCGTGGCTCGGCCGACGACAAGGGGCAGCTGATGACCTTCGTCGAGGCCTGCCGCGCCTGGAAGCAGGTGCATGGCAATCTGCCCTGCCGCATCACCATCCTGTTCGAGGGCGAGGAGGAGTCCGGTTCGCCGTCGCTGAAGCCGTTCCTCGAGGCCAATGCCGATGAGCTCAAGGCCGATTTCGCTCTGGTCTGCGACACCGGCATGTGGGACCGCGAAACGCCGTCGATCTGCGTTTCGCTGCGCGGAATGGTCGGCGAGGAGGTCACCGTCAAGGCCGCCGATCGCGACCTGCATTCGGGCCTCTATGGCGGCGCCGCCGCCAACCCGATCCGCATCCTGGCGAAAATCCTCGCCGACATCCATGACGAGAACGGCCACATCACCATTCCCGGCTTCTATGACGGGGTCGAGGAAACGCCGTCGCAGATCCTGAAATCATGGGAAACTCTGGGCGAGACCGCCGAAACCTTCCTCGGACCGATCGGCCTCTCGATCCCGTCGGGCGAAAAAGGCCGCTCGGTGATGGAACTGACCTGGGCGCGGCCGACGGCCGAGTTCAACGGCATCATCGGCGGCTACACCGGCAAGGGGTTCAAGACGGTGATCGCGGCGGAAGCGTCGTCGAAAATCTCCTTCCGCCTCGTCCACAAGCAGGACCCCGAGAAGATCCGCGCCGCGTTCCGGGAATTCGTCAAGGCGCGCATTCCCAGGGACTGTTCGGTCGAATTCCACCCGCATGGCGGCGGGCCGGCAATTCAGCTTTCCTACGACTCGCCATTCCTGGCCAAGGCCAAGACTGCGCTGTCGGATGAATGGCCGAAGCCAGCGGTGACGACCGGCAGCGGAGGCTCGATACCGGTGGTCGGCGACTTCCAGACCTATCTCGGCATGGAATCGCTGCTGGTCGGGTTCGGGCTCGACGACGACCGCATCCACTCGCCCAACGAGAAATACGAGCTGACCTCCTTCCACAAGGGCCAGCGCTCCTGGGCGCGCATTCTCGATGCGCTGACGCGCTGAGGAGGCTGGGAAGTTTTCTTGTTGATTTTTCAGCGGATCGCGGCGAGGACGAGTTACGCCGCGATCCGGAGACAACTATGCCCGACATCCGCTTCCACAAGAACGATCTGCCCGACCTCGCCCACTACAATGTCGACGCGGTGGCCATCGATACCGAGACGCTGGGGTTGAACCCGCACCGCGACCGGCTTTGCGTGGTGCAGATCTCGCCCGGCGATGGCTCGGCCGACGTGATCCAGATCGCGCCCGGCCAGAAGAAAGCGCCGAACCTCGTCAGCCTGCTCCGCAACCGCGGCATATCGAAACTGTTCCACTACGGCCGTTTCGACCTCGCCGTGCTGTACAATGCCTTCGGCGTCATGCCGGAGCCGGTGTTCTGCACCAAGATCGCCTCGCGGCTGACCCGCACCTATACCGACCGGCACGGCTTGAAGGACATCTGCTTCGAACTGCTTGGCGTCGGCCTGTCGAAGGCGCAGCAATCGTCGGACTGGGCGGCCGAGACCCTGTCGCCCGAACAGCTCGAATATGCCGCTTCCGACGTTCTCTATCTGCACCGTCTGCGCGAGGTGCTGGCTGGACGCCTGGCGCGGGACGGGCGCACCAAGGAAGCCGACGCCTGCTTCCGCTTCCTGCCGACGCGTGCCAAGCTCGATTTGATGGGTTGGGACGAAGAGGATATTTTTGCCCACAGCTGATGGCCTTCGGATAACGCTTCCGGCAGCCTTGCAACCAGACACGCGTCGTGGCGTTCTGTCGACTCAATGAGGGGGATGACGTGGCAGACCGCAAACCGATAGCGACCGCCCCGACGGATGGATCCAAGGTCACTGTTCTGTGGAAGGACGGCGCCGGCGTCGTCAGCGAATCCGTCGGGCAATATCGCGACGGCGCCTGGTGGGTCTACACCGACAGCGATACCCAGAAAAAGGTCGACCCGACCAGCTGGCGGCCAGTCTCCAGCGACGATGACGACGATCAATGAGCGCCGCTGGCGGGTGCAACTGCTTTCGCATAGCCTGAAGCCGTTGATATCGAGGCCGATTCGGGGCCTTCCGCTCCGTAGCCTCTCTTCCTGGAGGAACGCGTCATGGGCATCGAAAGCCTTCTCATCTTCATCATAATCGGCGCCATTGCCGGCTGGCTCGCCGGCCTCATCGTCTCGGGCTTCGGCTTCGGCCTCATCGGCAACATCGTCGTCGGCATTATCGGCGCCCTGATCGCCGGCTGGCTGTTTCCAAGGCTGGGCTTCGCAATCGGCGGCGGCATTCTGGCTGCCATCATCAACGCCACGATCGGCGCTGTCATCCTGCTGGTGCTGGTCAAGGTCTTGAAGCGAGCGTGACGCTCTAAGTTTCATTCAACGCAATTCCTCAGGAGAAAGCCTGTGCTTTCCTGGAATTGCTGCCAAAGGAGCGCGCCGTGAAACAGAACACTCTCTATCTCCTTGTCGGCGCGCTCGTTGTCGTGGTCATCGCGCTCGGTGCATATGTCTATCACGAACAGACCAAGCCCAAGGGCGTCGAACTGAAGATCGACGACAAGGGCATTTCGATCCAGCAGAATTGAAATATTCGGGGTAGCCAGGGCCTCTGCCTTTTGCGGCAGACAGGCCGCGAGGATGCGCCTTTCGGACCCAGTTGGCGGCAGCGGATTTTAGAAATTCTTAAGGAATTTCAGAAGGGTGCATAAACCCTGCTTTAACGCGCCCTTAAACCGCCGCATCTACCCTCCAACCCGAGCGCCATTGATACCGGGAAGACAGCGCAACGCATGGCGAACCGCAGAGACAGTCGCATCGAACCCAGCTTCGAGGGATCGCCAAAGGCGAAATCCGCGGCCGGTTTTTCGGTGAACGAGGAGGATCGGGTCGTGCCGGCCAATCGCAAATCATCTTCGGCGCGCAAAACCTCCAAGGCAAAATCATCGTCACGCGGCAAGCGAGGCAAAGCCCGGCGCGGCCTTTTCGGCGTGATGGCCCGGATGTTCTACTGGTGCTTCGTGCTCTGCATCTGGGGCGGCATCGCCGTGGCCGGCATCGTCGTCTATTACGGCGCCAAGATGCCGGCGGCGACCACCTGGTCGATCCCCGACCGTGCGCCCAACATCAAGATCGTCTCGGTCGACGGGCAACTGCTTGCCAACCGCGGCATGAGCGGCGGCGAGGCGGTCGGCCTGCACGAAATGTCGCCCTACATTCCGGAAGCCGTCATCGCCATCGAGGACCGCCGCTTCTATTCGCATTTCGGCATCGACCCGATCGGCCTGTCACGCGCCATGGTGACCAATGTTCTGGGCCGGCGTTTCTCGCAGGGCGGCTCGACGCTGACCCAGCAACTGGCCAAGAACCTGTTCCTGAAGCCCGACCGCACGCTGGAGCGCAAGGTGCAGGAAGTGCTGCTGGCGCTGTGGCTGGAGCACAAGCATACCAAGGACCAGATCCTCGAAATGTACCTCAACCGGGTCTATTTCGGCTCCGGCGCCTATGGCGTCGAGGCGGCCTCGCGCCGCTATTTCGGCAAGAGCGCGCGCGATGTCACTCTGTCGGAGGCGGCCCTTCTCGCCGGCCTCTTGAAGGCGCCGTCGCGACTGTCGCCGGCGCGGGATCCGAAGGCGGCGGAGGAGCGTTCGCAGCTGGTGCTCGCCGCCATGCGCGACGAAGGCAAGATCAGCGCTAAGGAACTGGCCTCGGCGATGAGCGCGCCGGCAACGCGCGCGCCATCCTACTGGACCGGTTCGGAAAACTACGTCGCCGACACCATCATGGAAGAGCTGCCCGATTTGATCGGCGACGTGCGCAGCGACATCGTCGTCGACACCACCGTCGACCTCAACCTGCAGAAGCTCGCCGAAGAGTCGATCCGCCGGCTGATCGACGAGAGCGGCAAGAAGCTCAATGTCAGCCAAGGCGCGCTGGTCTCGATCGACAATTCCGGCGCCGTGCGCGCCATGGTCGGCGGCTACGACTATTCGACGAGCCAGTTCGACCGCGCCTCCGAAGCACGCCGTCAACCGGGCTCGGCGTTCAAGCCGTTCGTCTATATGGCCGCGCTGGAAGCTGGTCGCACGCCCGACAGCGTGCGCAACGACGCACCGATCAAGATCGGCAAGTGGACACCGGACAATTACGGCGGCAAATATTTCGGCAAGGTGACGCTGGCGACCGCGCTGGCGAAATCGCTGAATTCTGTCGCGGCACAGCTGACCATGGAGGTCGGCCCCGACGCGGTGGTCGAGGCGGCGCACCGCATGGGCATCCAGTCCGATCTGATCGCCAACACCTCGATCGCGCTCGGCACTTCGGAAGTGACGCCGCTGGAGCTGACATCGGCCTATGTGCCGTTCGCCAATGGCGGCTACAAGCCTGACATCCATTTCATCCGCCGCATCACCACGACCGAAGGCAAGGTGCTCTATGACGACAATGGCGGCAGCGCGCCGCGCGTCGTCAAGCAGAACATTGTCGGCATGATGAACTCGATGATGACTGGCACGGTCGAGATCGGCACGGCGAAGAAGGCGGCCTTCGCCTGGCCGTCTGCCGGCAAGACCGGAACCAGCCAGAATTCGCGCGACGCCTGGTTCGTCGGTTACACCGCAAACCTCACCACCGGCGTATGGTTCGGCAATGATGACGGCACGCCGATGAAGAAGGTCACCGGTGGCGCGTTGCCGGCACAGGCCTGGCACGAATTCATGGTGGCGGCGCATGAAGGCGTGCCGGTCAGGCCGCTGCCCGGGACCTGGAAATCGACGCCTCCAGATACCATCGTGCCCGACGATATTCCGTCAGTCGATAACAATCAGGCGGCGCCGTTGCCTGCCGTGGCCGTCAGCCGTTCGGAGCCTGCTGCCGCGCCGGCACCTGCTGCTGCACCGGCACAAGCACCGGTCCGCCGTCCGGCCGAAACGGTCGATGCCGACGGTTTCAACATGCCGGGCGACGGCGGCACCACGGCCTCGATCAAGCATCCGGTACCGCCGGGCAGCGTCGGCGGCCCGACCAAGAAGCGGAAAACCTCAATCCTGGATATTCTCGGCGGCGGCTGAGCGGCTCGTCATTCTAGCTTCGAATCAAATGCGAGCTGGCAATCCGTTCCTCATATGAGAGCTGCGGTGACAATTCGGCCTCTCGCCACCTTCGCGGCATTCGGCTACATCTCCGGCCGGAGTGACAGACATGGCTGAGACCGACATCAGAAAAACCATCGTGCTGACCGGAGCCAGCCGCGGCATCGGCCATGCCACGGTCAAGCGCTTTTCGCGTGAGGGCTGGCGGGTCATCACCTGTTCGCGCCAGGCTTTTGCCGAGGATTGCCCGTGGCCGGCCGGCCCGGAGGACCACATCAAGGTCGATCTCGCCGACCAGGAGGATGTCGGCATCGCCGTCTCGGAGATCCGTCACCGGCTGGAAGCGCATGGCGGGCAATTACACGCGCTGGTCAACAATGCCGGCATTTCGCCGAAGCTCAAGGACGGCAACAGCCGCATGGATTCGATCGACACGCCGATGCATGTCTGGCGCGATGTGTTCCAGGTAAATTTCTTCGCGCCGATCATGCTCGCGCGTGGTCTCTTCAAGGAGCTTGCGGCAGCAAAAGGTTCGATCGTCAACGTCACCTCGATCGCCGGCACGCGCGTGCATCCTTTCGCCGGCACCGCCTATGCGACCTCGAAGGCGGCACTCGGCTCGCTGACGCGCGAGATGGCGCATGATTTCGGCCCGCACGGCATCCGCGTCAATGCGATTGCGCCGGGCGAGATCGACACCGCGATCCTGTCGCCTGGCACCGACAAGATCGTCGAGACGATCCCACTCAGGCGCCTTGGCGCCACCTCGGAAGTCGCCGACATCATCTTCTTCCTGTGCTCGCAGCAGGCGTCCTATGTGACGGGCTCGGAAATCCACATCAATGGCGGCCAGCACGTCTGAGCGCTGACAGACTGCTCATTCGGCGATGGTGAGAACAGCCTTGCCGCTGAAGCTGCGCTGTCGCAGGGCGTCCAGAGCCTGGGCGATGTCTGTCCACGGCACGGTCATGGACACGCGGGTTTCCAGCCGGCCAGCCGCGACCAGAGCGAGCAGCGAGGCGATGTCCGCGCCAATGGCTGGACCGGATGTGTAGTAGGCGAAAGTCTGAAGCCTCGCTCCCTCATGGCCTGGAACGAATTGTCTGAAACCAACCGGCGTGAGTTCGCCGCTGCTCGAACCGAACATGACGATGGTGCCGCCGGGGGCGACGCGTTCGATGGCATGGGCGAGGCTTTGGCCGCCGACCGACTCGGTGATCAGAGAGAATGGCCCTTCGGCCAGTTCGATCGACTCGACGACTTCGTGAGCACCAAGACCGCGGAGATCCTCGGCGTGCCGGGCGGCGGCGATTGCAGTCACCGCGGCGCCTTGCTCGCGGGCGATCTGGATCTGGAAACCGCCGACCGCGCCGCTGGCGCCGGTGATCAACACCTGCTGTCCCGCGAGGTCGCCGCCATGGCGCAAGACCCTGAGCGCCGTCGTGCCCGCGACCGGAAGCGTGGCGGCGGACCCGAAGCTGACCTCGTCCGGGATGACTGCGAGACGGTCGGTCGGAACGGCGACCCGTTCGGCCCAGCCGGCCTCGTCCACCAAAGCCACAACCCGGGCGCCGACGGCAGGCCCGGAGCCATCGGCTGCCGCCCGCTTGATTACTCCAACCACGTCCTGGCCAGGTATCCAGCCTTTTGGGCGTATGGTGAGCAGGCGCAGTTCGCCGCGGTTCAACGAGGTTGCGTGGACGCAGACAAGCGCTTCGTTGGCGAGGGGTTGAGGTTCGTTGGCCTCGGCAAACGTCAGTCCGGTGGGGCTGTCGGGAGAGATGACGAGGGCGCGCATGGGAAGCCTTCCTGCCGGTTTGTGAAATGCCAGCCACGAACCAGAGCCTATCGACTTCCCGGATCAAAGAATTTAGCTATCATGGCGAATAGTCGCTAAAAGCCGTCAATCATGAGACAGCCTCTCCGCTACCCCTGGGCCAATTTCGACGTCGATGATGTGATCGCTCCTGCAATTGCGGTTCGCGTCGATGTCACCGAAACCAAAGCGGAAGTGGCGACCCATTGGCATCGGAAGGGCCAGCTCGTCTTCGCGCTCGGCGGTGGCGTCACCTGCCGCGTGCCCAGCGGTCTGTGGATGGTGCCGCCGCATTGCGGGGTGTGGATTCCCGGTGGCATGGGACACAGCAATATCGCCACCGCCAATGCGCGGATTTTCTTCGTCTATATCGAGCCGGGAGCCGCCGATCTGCCGGACCGCTGCTGCACGCTGTCGATCTCGCCATTGTTGCGCGAACTGATCATCGAGCTGGCCGATCGCGTGGAGGAGGATGAGGCGAGGGACGTGCTGCTGACCACGATCCTGCTCTCCGAACTGCCGCGCATGCCGGTTCAGCTATTGCATCTGCCGATCTCCGCCGAGCCGCGCTTGCGGCGGATCGCCGAGGCGCTGGCGCAAGACCCGGCCGACCGCAGCACGCTTGCCGAGTGGGCCAATCGCGTCGCGCTGAGTGAAAGCAGTCTTGCCCGTCTGGTGGTGAAGGAAACCGGCCTGAGCTTCGGCCGCTGGCGCCAGCAATTGCATCTGATCGTCGCCATAAGGGAGCTGGCCTCCGGTGCGAGTGTCCAGCAGGTTTCGGGCGATCTCGGCTACGCCTCCGTCACCGCCTTCATCACCATGTTCAAGAAGGCGCTTGGCAAGCCGCCGGCAAAGTATCTCGCCAGCGTCGCGCACAATGGCGGCTCCGCCTTCGTTGGATGATCGATGCGCCTGTGGCAAGCCTCAGGCCGGGGAGGGCTCAATGGCTTCGGGGCGCGGCATCGGCTTTTGCTCCAGCACTTCTTGCACGATGCCGCGGGCGATCTCGCGTTCGCCCATGATGACGGTGTCGGCGCCGAGGCCTTTGAGATGCTCGACCTCGGCATCGGAATGGGCCCTCGCTATGACGTTGATGCCGGGATTCGCGGCGCGTGCCCTGAGCACGATCTGCCCGGCCTCGAACGCGTTGGGGATGGCAAGGATCAATCGCCTGGCGCCCTGCGGATTGGCGGCGGCGAATACACCTGCATTGGCCGCGTTGCCGGAGACGATTTCGACGCCGTCGTCTCTCAGCCTCGCCAGCGTCTTGTCGGCGTCCTCGATGACCAGGAAGGACAGCGATGCCTGTTTCAGCGCCGCGCCGACCAGGCTGCCGACGCGGCCGTAGCCGATCAGGATGGTGTGGCCCGAAAGCGTTGTGCGTGGCGGTGGGCCATCCTCTTTTGCCGCGGCGGCCACCGAGGCCACTTGTCCGGGCTGCGTCGCCGGGCCGACCGGCTTGGCCTCTTCCGGTGGTGCTGCCTTGGCGGCGCGCGCGTCCAGCCATGGCTTCATCCAGTCGAGGGCGAGGAACATCAGCGGATTGGCCAGGATCGACAGGATGGCGCCTGCCAGGATCAGGTCGCGTCCCTGTTGCGGCAACAGCTTCAGCCCGACGCCGAGCTCCGCCAGGATGAAGGAGAATTCGCCGATCTGCGCGAGGCTGGCCGAGATCATCAAGGCGGTTCCCAGCGGATAGCGGAAGGCGATGACGATGACGAAGGCGGCCAGCGACTTGCCGATGACGATGATGGCCAGCGTCGCCAGGATCGGCCAGCCATTGCTCATCAGGCTGAACGGATCGAACAGCATGCCGACTGAGACGAAGAACAGCACCGAGAAGGCGTCGCGCAGCGGCAGTGATTCCTCCGCCGCGCGGTGGCTGAGCTCGGATTCGCTCATGATCATGCCGGCGAAGAAGGCACCGAGCGCCAGCGAGACGCCGAACAGTTTGGCGGCGCCGAAGGCGACGCCGAGCGCGATCGCCAGCACCGCCAGCCGGAACAGTTCGCGCGAGCCGGTATGGGCGACGTAATGCAGGATCCACGGAATGACGCGGCGGCCAACCACCAGCATGACGATGACGAAGGCGACGACCTTGGCCAGCGTGAGGCCGACGACGCCCCAGATGCCGAAGCTGGCCGGCAGCGACAAAAGGCTCGCATGGTCATCGACCTGCGGCTGGCCGCCGAGCACGCCGGCCAACGCCGGCAAAAGCACCAGCGCCAGCACCATGGCGAGGTCCTCGACGATCAGCCAGCCGACGGCGATGCGGCCGCGCTCGGTCTCGATCAGCCGTCGCTCCTGCAACGCGCGCAACAGCACCACTGTGGACGCGACGGAAAGCGCTAGGCCGAAGACGAGGCCTGCGCCCATCGACCAGCCGAGCATCCAGGCAAGGCCGGCGCCCAGCGCGGTGGCAAAGCCGATCTGGACGATGGCGCCGGGTACGGCGATGGCGCGGACGGAGAGAAGATCCTTCAGCGAGAAATGCAGGCCGACGCCGAACATGAGCAGGATGACGCCGATTTCGGCCAGCTCATTGGCAAGACCGGCATCGGCGACGAAACCCGGCGTGTTCGGTCCAACCAGCACGCCGGCGACGAGATAGCCGACCAGCGGCGGGATGCGAAAACGGTTGGCGAGCGCCCCGAAGATGAATGCCAGCCCCAGACCGGCGACGATGGTGGCGATAAGGGGCGTGTCATGCGGCATTGTCTATGGAGCGCCTTTCGGGAAATGTCGGGTGTGCGCCGCCCGCAGCCGCCGCCTTTGCAATATGGTGGAGGGGGTGCGGGCGACGCAACCCGCGAGACGTAAATTGGTGGCCAGAGGCGCCGAAAAACGAAAGGCGCGCGCAGCGAAAACGCTGCGCGCGCGAATGATCTATGAGATAGCGTCAGGCTGCCTGCTGCAGCATGGCCTCGATGTCGATCAGCGGGCGGTTGGTCAGTGTCTTTGGGATCTCCGCCTGCACCTTGTCGGTGACTTCCTTGTGCAATTTCTTGCGCATGGTGCCGAGCACCAGCGGCGGCGCGACCAGCACGATGTCGTCGAAGATGCCGTGATGGGCGAGCTTGTAGAGCCGGTCCGCGATCTCTTCGGCAAAGCGTTCCTTGCCCTGCCGGTGCCAGTCGGTTTCCTCAACCGCGCTGCGATGCACGGAGGGGCCGTCATTGTAGCGGCCGGGACTGTCGCTGCCTTGTTCGCGCGTTGCCGGATTGTCCTGGTTCATCTCCTGGAAGAGCTGCAGGTGCGGATAGAGATTGTCGCCCTCGTTCTTCAGGAACAGCGCTTTCTCGCCATCGGCCACCATGACCAGAAGGCCATGTTTCAGGTTGATCTTGCTCATTTGCGGGCTCCTGCTTGAAGGTTCAAATCCAGCCGACGATTGTCTGTTACGGCAGGGGCAGAACGCGTGGCGAAGCGGGAACGTTCCACTTCGTTCGCCGAGATCGCACGCAGCCATATCCAGCCCGATCTAACGTCCATCGGAGCAATGTCCGAGGTGACGGCTTTAATCTACTAAATTAGTAGAATTTAGAAAAAACAATTTTGCAGCTTGGCCGCCTGCCGGATAAAAGAGCCGCAGAACAAGGCCTGCGGCAGCAGCTTGAATCCGCCTGATATGCGGATGTGGAATATTTTTCTCTTGGCCCTTTGGCTTGCGGAAAACCGATTGCCTCCCGTCAGGGGATGCGCGAGTGGGTTCCTTCAGCTTTTTCGCGTCCGCGCCTAAAACTGCCGAATTGTTCCGGAATCTGTTCGTCATGCCGCACACCAATCCCAAGCTCACCGCGTTCCCGGTCTTCATGCGGGTCGAAGGCGAAGCCGTGGCCATCGTCGGCGGCGGAGGCGAAGCGTTGGCCAAGGCGCGGCTACTTGATCAGTCGAGTGCTGTGCTTCGCATCATTGCCGATGTTGCCGACGCCGAATTGCTGAGCTTCATCGCCACGACCGGCGCCATCCGTATCGACGCCCCCTACGACGCCGCGCATCTCGAAGGCGCGGTCCTGGTGTTTGCCGCCAGCGGCGACGAGACGCTCGACCGCCGCGTCGCCCACGATGCGCGCCGCCTTGGCATTCCGGTCAATGCCGTCGACCGGCCGGAGCTATGCGATTTCTTCACCCCGGCGCTGGTCAACCGCGCCCCGGTCGCCATCGCCATCGGCACGGAAGGCGCGGGTCCGGTGCTGGCGCAGATGCTGCGCAGCCGCATCGACCGCATGCTGTCGCCGTCGCTCGGGCCGCTGGCAGCGCTTGCCGCCTCGTTCCGGGGTGCCGCCGAAAAGCTGCTGCCGAAAGGCAACGCCCGCCGCCAGTTCTGGAGCAGTTTTTTCCAGGGTGCACCGGCGCGCGCCGTCGAAGCCGGCGAGCTTTCGCAGGCGCATGACGCCGCCGCCGATCTGTTGCTGTCGAAGGCTCCGGCTTCGGGCCATATCGCGTTGGTTGGCGCCGGGCCAGGTGCTGAGGATCTTCTGACGCTGCGCGCGCATCGGCTTTTGATGGAAGCCGACGTCATCGTCTATGACGCGCTGGTGCCGGAGGCGATCGTCGCCATGGGCCGCCGCGACGCCGAGCGGCTGCCGGTCGGAAAGCGCAAGGGATGCCACACCAAGAGCCAGGCCGAGATCAATGCGCTGCTGGTCGATCTCGGCAGGCAGGGCAAGCGCGTCGTGCGGCTGAAGTCGGGCGACCCGCTCGTGTTCGGCCGCGCCGGCGAGGAGATGGCCGCACTGCGCGATGCCGGCATCGCCTATGATGTCGTCCCCGGCGTCACCGCCGCCTTTGCCGCCGCCGCCGACTTCGAGCTGCCGCTGACGCTGCGCGGCGTCTCCTCGTCGATGGTGTTCACCACCGGCCATGATCTGAAGGGCAATTCGCTGCCGGATTGGGCCAAGCTCGCCATTTCCGGCGCCACCGTCGCCGTCTATATGGGCCGCTCGGTCGCCGCCGAAGTCGCCGGACGACTGATCGAGGCCGGCCTGTCGCCGGACACGGCGGTTGCCGTGGTCGAGAATGCCAGCTTGCAGAACCGCCGCCGTTTCCACGGCACGCTGGCCGATTTGCCGTCGCTGGAAGCGCGCGCCGATCTGGCCGGTCCGGTGATGACCATCATCGGCGACGCGGTTGCCGGCGCCAACTTTGAACGTTCCGAGCCGCTCGCGGCACATAACTATGAGGGCGCCGCCAACGCGGCCGACGCAGAGGTCGAGCCATGAAGATACTGACCGCAAACCGCCTCTCCGACGGCATCGCCGTCTGGTACGCCGATGGTGGCTGGGCCGAGACGGTCGACCATGCCGACCTTGCCCATGACCAAGCGGCAGAGGACAGGCTGGAAGCAATCGGCGCCAAGGCCAACGCCAACAATCAGGTTGTCGACGTCAATCTGATCGACGCTGAAGTCGTCAATGGCATCGTCGTGCCGATGCGGCTGCGCGAAAAGATCCGCGCCGCCGGCCCGACCATCCGGGAAGATCTGGGCAAGCAGGCTGCGCGGGCAGCGTAACAAAATACGGGCGGACGCGCCCTGAAAGACGAAACATGTACCGCTACGATGAGTTCGACCACGATTTTGTCCAGGCCCGCGTCGCCGAGTTCAGCGACCAGGTCGAACGCCGGCTGTCCGGCGAGATCACCGAGGATCAGTTCCGGCCGCTGCGGCTGATGAACGGCGTCTACCTGCAGCTGCACGCCTACATGCTGCGCATCGCGGTGCCCTATGGCACGCTGAACAGCGCGCAACTGCGCATGCTCGGCCACATCGCGCGCAAATACGACAAGGGCTACGGCCACTTCACCACGCGCCAGAACATCCAGTTCAACTGGCCGGCGCTGTCCGACATTCCGGCGATCCTGGCCGATCTCGCCAGCGTCGAGATGCATGCCATCCAGACCAGCGGCAATTGCATCCGCAACGTCACCGCCGATCACTTTGCCGGCGCCGCCGCCGACGAGGTCGCTGATCCGCGCCCCTATGCCGAGATCCTGCGGCAATGGTCGTCTGTGCATCCGGAATTCTCGTTCCTGCCGCGCAAGTTCAAGATCGCGGTGACCGGGGCCGAGCGCGACCGCGCCGCCATCCAGACGCATGATATCGGTCTGCATCTGAAGAAGAACGCCGCCGGCGAGCTCGGCTTTGCCGTCTATGTCGGTGGCGGCCAGGGCCGCACGCCGATGGTGGCGCGCAAGATCCGCGACTTCCTGCCGGAAGCCGACCTGCTGTCCTACTGCACGGCGATCCTGCGCGTGTACAACCTCTATGGCCGCCGCGACAACAAGTACAAGGCGCGCATCAAGATCCTCGTCCACGAGACCGGCGTCGAGGAAATCACCCGCCAGGTCGAGGCCGAATGGCAGGAGCTGAAGGACGCCGAGCTGAAGCTGCCGGAAGCCGACATCCGTGCCATCGACGCCTATTTCGCGCCGCCGGCACTGACCGCCCGGCCGGAAGGCGACGCGGCGATCAAGCTGGCGCGGCTCGATTCCAAAAGCTTCTCGGATTGGCTCGACCAGAATGTCGTGACGCATCGCCATCCCGACTATGCCGCGGTGACGATTTCGCTGAAAGGTATCGGCGAAGTGCCGGGCGATGCCACCGACAGCCAGATGGAAGCGGTCGCCGACATCGCCGAGAAATACGCGTTCGACGAACTGCGCGTCAGCCATGAGCAGAACCTGATCCTGCCGCATGTGGCGCGCGCCGATTTGAAAGCGGTCTACGACGCTTTGGTCGACATTGGCCTCGCGACGGCCAATTCCAACCTGATCAGCGACATCATCGCGTGCCCTGGCCTCGATTATTGCGCGCTGGCGACAGCGCGCTCGATCCCGATCGCGCAGGAGATTTCGCTTCGCTTCGCCTCGCTGGAGCGGCAGCGCGAGATCGGCGAATTGAAGCTGAAGATTTCCGGCTGCATCAATGCCTGCGGACATCACCATGTCGGCCATATCGGTATCCTCGGCGTCGAGAAGAAAGGCTCCGAACTCTACCAGGTGACGCTTGGCGGATCGGCCGACGAGAACACCTCGGTTGGCGAAATCATCGGCCGCGGCTTCTCTTCGGAAGAGATCACGGACGCCATCGAGCAGATCGTCGACACCTATCTCGGCCTTCGGCTCGGTCCCAGTGAACGTTTTATCGACGCCTACCGCCGTGTCGGTCCCGCGCCGTTCAAGGAGGCGCTCTATGCTGGCGAAACCAAGGCCGCTTGACCGCATCGTCGACGTCGACGACAGCATCGCCGCCAAAGCGGCGGGCTTCGACGCGCTGTATGGACATCTGAGCCCGCTCGACATCATCGAACGCGCGGCGAGCGAATTGTTTCATGACGAGATCGCCGCCGTGTCGTCCTTCGGCGCGGATTCCGCCGTCCTGCTGCATATGATCGCCAAGGTCGACCGCACGCTGCCGATCATCTTCCTGGACACCGGCAAGCATTTCGAGGAGACGCTGGGCTATCGCGATGCGCTGGTCGCCGATTTCGGGCTGACCAACATCAGGGTGATCAAGCCCGAAGACGCGGCGCTCGAGCGGGTCGATCCGACCGGCAATCTGCACCAGAGCAATACCGATGCCTGCTGCGACGTGCGCAAGGTCGAGCCGCTGGCGCGCGGCGTCGCCCCCTTCCGGGCCTGGCTGACCGGCCGCAAGCGCTTCCAGGCGGCGACGCGAGCCGCGCTGCCGGTGTTCGAGGCGGTCGGCCCGCGCGTACGCGTCAATCCGCTGGCGCACTGGACGACATCCGACCAGGCTGACTACATGCGCGCGCATGCGCTGCGCGAAAATCCGCTGGTTGCGTACGGCTATCTGTCGATCGGCTGCTTCCCATGCACGCAGCCGGTGCAGCCGGGCGAGGATGCGCGAAGCGGACGCTGGGCCGGTCATGCCAAGACCGAGTGCGGCATCCATCTGTCGGGACTGGAAGTATCGCTGACCGACGCATCCCTTTAAGCTATGGTGATATTCAGGTGAGGCTGGCCTGCAACGGCGGCTTCCGCCCGGAGGCCGTGTGGACCGGCTTTCGCGGACTTCGATTTTGGGGCTTTTAGGAATTTTCGATGACTGAACCGACGACAGCGGAGACCCGCCTCTGGACCCGGACGGGTTTTCGCGAGGACGAGTGGACACATGCCGAAAGTGCGGATGCACTGGCGGGCAATGGCCGCTTCATCCTGCCGTTGCAGGCATTTCTCGGCCTCGATGCCGAAGTGCGGCGCTCGGCCAAGGAGCGGCTTGGCGTCGCGCTGCAGCCCGGCGACCAGCTGGAAAAGATTGTGGATCTGCTCGACCAGCTGTCGCTGGTGGCGCTGGCCTTCCCGGCCTTCAGCGACGGCCGCTCGTTTTCCAAGGGCGAATTGCTGCGCAGCCGCTACCATTTCGAGGGCGCGGTCCGCGCCACGGGCCAGGTGCTCGTCGACCAGCTGCCGCATATGCTGCGCCTCGGCTTCGACGAGTTCGAGATCTCCAACCCGGTTCTGCTGAAGCGCCTCGAAGAAGGCCGCACAGGCGGGCTGGGCCTTTACTATCAGCCGACCGAAGCGTCGGAGCCGAAGGGGCCGAAATACTCCTGGCGGCGCGTTCGCAACAGCTGACGCAGCGGTAATTTCGCCTGTCTTTACAAAGACTGTGATCTCTTGGCTGTCCGGACGGAAGTATCCGCCAGGGAGGAAGCAGATCGGAAGAGCACACGTCTGNGCTGCAAGGTCCTGATGCGCGAGGAGCGCAAGGCCACCTGAGCATATCTTCTGGGAGATGCAGCCGCGCCTTTGGTGCGGCGGTTTGTTTCTTGTTTTATGCGATCCCGAGGGAAAGCGCTGCGCGCTTTTCCCGGGAAAACCGCATCACACTTTGCTGGGATTGCTTTTAGGCCAAGGCCCGCGCTTCGCGAAACGAGATCAGCTTGCGGCGATTCTCGTCCCATAGCGCCAGCTTTACGCAGCGCAGGCTGTCGAGAAGCGTGACGCGGCCGATGCCGCGCAATTCCGGATAGTCGCGCAGCACTTCCTGCAGCCGGTACCCCGGCACCTTGGCCGAGAGATGGTGCACGTGATGGACGCCGATATTGCCGGTGAACCAGTTCAGCACCGGCGGCAAATCGTAATAGGACGAGCCGTGCAGGGCGGCACGCTGGAATTCCCACTCTTCGTCGTTCGCCCATTCCGTCTCCTCGAACTGGTGCTGGACGTAGAACAGCCAGATTCCGGCCGATCCGGCCAGGATCACGATCGGCAAATGGACGATCAGGAAAGCGCCGGGGCCGACCAGCCAGATAAGCAGCGCTGCCGCGACCGCGATCCCGAGATTGGTGGTCATCGACGACACCCAGGGCGTCAGGCCGCCGCGCATCATGCCGACGGGCAGCCTCTGCTCGAAGATGAACAGCCAGATCGGCCCGAGGCCGAACATCACCAGGGGATGGCGGTAGAGACGATAGGCAAGGCGTCCCCGCCAAGACAGTTGCCGGTATTCAGCAACCGTTAACGTCCTGATGTCGCCCATTCCCCGCTCGTCTAGATTGCCGGCGCTGGCGTGATGGGTGGCGTGCGCGCGCCGCCAGCAATCGTAAGGGGTCAGCGTCAGCACGCCGAGCGCGCGGCCGATCCAGTCGTCGGCAGTGCGGTTGGCGAAGAAGGAGCCGTGGCCGCAATCGTGCTGGATCATAAAGATCCGCACCAGAAAACCGGCGGCCGGAAGGATCAGGATCAAGCCCCACCAGTGGCCATAGGAATAGGCTGCCGAAGACAGCGCCCACAGCGTAACGAAAGGAATGAGGGTGATGGCGAGTTCGAGGGTGCTGCGTCGCCGGTCGGGCTTCTTGTAGCGCGCCAGGATCTTCAACCAGGCGCGCTTGCTGTTGGCGGCCGTCTCGGGGGAAATCATGTTCATCAGGAAGCATAGGCGGGGCGTCCCGCTGCCGCAAGGAAAAGCTCACGCAAAATTACTGCGCGTAATTGTCGCGCGATAGCATCGCTATTGACGGCGTTGGCCGCCGGCCATGCTGGCTTCTATGCCGTCCAGCCGGTCGAGCAGGTCCCGGAAACGGGCGGGAATGTCGGCCTCGGTGCGGAAGGCCGGCAAGGTGCGCAAGAAGCGCGTCGTCGCCTCGGTGCCGAACTGGCGCCTGATGTCGGCGGCGAGCTCTTCGCTTCTGTTGCCAGTATTGCGGTCCATTGTCTCAAATCCTGTGTCGGTTTCAAAACTCCTCCAAGCTTTGAATGGTTCCCCATAGCGGGGTATTGGCAAGCAAAGGCTGCCGTTACGGTAAAGTTTGAATTAATTTTGAACGTCCTTGCGCCCCGCACCAAGTCCGACGGGCAGCCCGCAACATTGCCTGCTGTGGGGCGTCCTCCTGGGCTTGCCCCTTGATTTTTGGCCGCCAAACCTCGATATCGGGCGCAAATCCAAACCATTCGAATGACGGGAAATGGCGATGAGCGACCAGACAAAAGACGAACGCGCGCCCGAGGATATCGAAACGGCCGAGGCCGAGCGCACGCAAGGCGGCATCGACAGCGACTATGAAGCGCTGGTGCGGCTGCTGAAGGAAAACGAGGAGCTGAAGGACCGCGCGCTGCGCGTCGCGGCCGAGATGGAGAATCTGCGCCGCCGCACCGCCCGCGACGCGCATGATGCGCGCGCCTATGCGGTGGCCAATTTCGCCCGCGACATGCTGTCGGTGTCGGACAATCTGCGCCGCGCGCTCGACGCTATCCCCGCCGAGGCGAAAGCGGCCGGAGATGCCGGCTTCAAGGCGCTGATCGACGGCGTCGAGATCACCGAGCGCGCCATGCTGTCGACGCTGGAACGGCATGGGGTGAAGAAGCTCGAACCGGAAGGTGAGAAGTTCGACCCGAATTTCCACCAGGCGATGTTCGAAGTGCCCAATCCCGATGTGCCGGCCAACACCGTCGTCCAGGTCGTGCAGCCGGGCTATTCGATCGGCGAGCGCGTGCTGCGGCCGGCCATGGTCGGGGTCGCCAAGGGCGGCCCCAAGATCGCGGCCACCGAAGCGCCGGTCGAGCCGGGGCCGGTGAACGAGCAGGCCGAGAAGGATGCGTGAGTAGGGTAGGCAGTAGGGAATAGGGAATAGGGAATAGGGAATAGGGAATAGGGAATAGGGAATAGGGAATAGGCAGGCGTATCAATCGCGCGGCTTCGTGTTATTCATACTTTCCCTAATTCCCAATCCCTACTACCTCATGTCCCTGACACCCATCGACCTCCTCGACTATGCCGGCGTCGCCGTCTTTGCCGCGACCGGGGCGTTGGCGGCTTCGCGCAAGCAGCTCGACATTATCGGCTTCCTGTTTCTGGCCAGCGTCACCGGCATTGGCGGCGGCACGCTTCGCGACGTCATCCTCAACCTGCCCGTCTTTTGGGTCGCCAACTCCGGCTATGTGCTGGTTTGCGCGGCGGTTGCGGTGCTGGTCTTCTTCATCGCCCACCGCGTCGAATCCCGCTGGAAATGGCTGCTCTGGCTCGACGCCATCGGATTGGCGGCCTTTTCCGTAATGGGCGCGGCCAAGGGGCTGGCCATCACCGGCTCGCCGGTCGTCTCCGTTGTTATGGGCGTGTTGACCGCCACATTTGGCGGCATCCTGCGCGATCTGCTGGCCGGCGAGCCATCGGTGCTGCTCAGGCCCGAAATCTACGTCACCGCCGCACTCGCGGGCGCCGGCCTCTACACACTTTGCGATCTTGCCGGCCTGCCGCCGCTCGCCTCGGATATTGCCGGCTTCGTCGCGGCTTTCCTGGTGCGCGGCGGCGCGCTGAAATTCGGCTGGACCTTTCCGTCCTACAAGAGCCGCCCGGGACGGCGACCGGAGGATATTCCGTAGGGAGGGGATTAGTGAGTAGGGAGTAGTCAGTGGTCAGGAATCCCGGCAGCCTTCACTACTGCCTACTGCCTACTGCCTACTGCCTACTGCCTACTGCCTCACGCCGCAAAGCGCTGCGCTTCCCCGCCATAATAGTTGACGTAGCGGGCGCCGATTTCCTTGACCGGCATCACCACGAACACATCGACGGTGGAGAACTCACGGTCGATGACGCAGCCGTCGCCGATGCGGGCGCCGACGCGCAGATAGCCCTTGACCAGCGGCGGCATGGCCGCGATCGCCGCCTTGGCGTTGACTGCCTCGATCGGCATCAGATCCATCGAGCAATAGCGGCCGGAGACCGCCCGCACATCCCAGGCGGAGTTGGTCCGGCAGTGATGGGCAAGGTAGGTGAGCGCCTCGGCATGCGCAGCCGGCACCGTGCCAGGGAACGAGGCACAACCGGTCATCACGCCGATCTCATAGTGGTTGATGTAGGCCCAGATGCCTTGCCACAGCGCCTCGATGGTGCGCTTCGAGCGGTATTCCGGCAGCACGCAGGAGCGGCCGAGCTCAAGGAAGCGCTGGCCGGGATGGCGGGCGATCAGCTTGGTCAGTTCGAACTCGCCTTCGGAATAGAAGCCGCCGGCGGTCGCCGCAATCTCTTGCCGCAGCAGGCGGTAAGTGCCGACGATGCGGCGATGCTCGGGGCCGGAGATCGAAGTGTCCAGCACGAGGAGATGGTCGCACAGCGGGTCGAAGCGGTCGGCGTCGCGCCGGTCCTGCGCCTGGAACAGGTCCTTCCTGGCGCCAAGCTCGTCATAAAACACCCGGTAGCGCACTTCCTGGGCGGCGGCGATTTCGGCCTCATTGCGGGCAAGCCGCACTTCGAGATTGCCGATACGGCCCAGCGGTGCGCCTGTTGCGACGGCATCGGCGTTCCGCGCGGCGAGCAAAGCGCCGCCTGCGCTGGGCCGAGTGTCACATTCCGGCATAACTGTATGCACGAGTGATTCTCCTTCGAGCCATCCCTCTTGGCACGGGGATACGGTGTAGGTGCAACAGGATTGTGACAGTACCGTGATACGGCGCGACGGGCAATACTTCGTCGGCTGGCGAAAACCCTCATTCGGCTACCTACGTGACGCGAGGATTTCTCCAGCGTCGCTTCAGGCGGCCACCTGGCCCTCGACGGCATGGACCAGCGCGTCGGGATCGAGCGGCTTGGTGACGAAGCCGCTGGCGCCATGGGCGAGCACGGCGTGGCGGGTCTTTTCCTGGCTGTCGGCCGAAAGCACCATGATTGGCACCGGCGGCACAGCCATTTCCTCTTCGTGGCGGCGGATGGCGGCGATCGCGTCCAGCCCGTCCATCACCGGCATGTGCAAATCCATCAGCACCACATCGAAGCGATTTTTCAGCCCGGCTTCGGTCACCGCCTCGACCGCGGCCTTGCCATTGCCGACCACTTTCACGCGATGTCCCGCCTTCAAAAGCGTGGCGCGGGCAAGCATGGCGTTGATGTCGTTGTCTTCGGCGATCAGCACCGACAAACCTTGCTGGCGCCCGCCATGGGCACGAAGCGAGGACGCGCCGGTCTTTTCCGGCTTGGGCGGCGGCAAGGCAGGGGCATGACTGGTCAGCAGCACGCGCAGCAGGGTTTCGCCGCGCACCGGCCTCGCCAGGAAGGTGGCGTAGCCGCTGGTGCGGAATTCGCCAAGCATGCCGCGGTCGGTCGGCGCGATCAGCGTGATCGCCTCGCAATCGGCAAAGCCACTCTGGCGCAGGCGCTTGAGCAGTCTGCCGTCGCCGACCTCCAGGGCCGCGTCGATCAACAGCACATCGCAATGGTCGGCGAAGGGCGTCGCCTGGGAAGCGGTTGCGGCGACGTCGACGGCGCCGCCATGGGCGCGGATGGTGCGGGCGATGGCGTCGGCCTCGACGGCGTTCTTCGACACGATCACGGCGCGCCGGCCGGCCAGGATGTTCTGCCGGTTCTGCGGTGCTTCGGTTGCTCCTGCGGCCGGGATCTCGAAGACGAATTCCGATCCCTCGCCAAGCCGGCTCGACACCGAAATGGCACCGCCCATGGCGGCGACCAGGCGCCTCGATATGGCCAGACCGAGGCCGGCGCCGCCATGGGTGCGGGTCGAGGTGCCGTCGGACTGTTCGAACTCCTCGAAGATGCGCTCCATATCCTCTTCGCGCAGGCCAGGGCCGGTGTCGGCGACGGTGAAGCAGATGCGGTCGCTGGTCTCGGTGCGGGCCCGTGCAACCGAAACCAGCACGCCGCCGGTGTCAGTGAACTTGATCGCATTGCCGATCAGGTTGAGCAGCACCTGCCTGACTCTTCCCGGATCGGCCATGATCATCTGTGGCACGTCGGGCTCGACATGACAGCCGAGGCCGATGTTCTTGGCGAAGGCTTTCGCCGCCATCAGTTCGATGATGTTGTCGGCGATTTCGCGCAGCGATGTCGGCTGCGGCTCCGGGTCGAAACGGCCGGCCTCTATCTTGGAATAGTCGAGCAAATCCTCGATGAGCGCCAAAAGGGCGCTGGCCGAGGTCGAGACAGCGCCGACATAGGTGCGCTGCTCGGGCGACAGATTGGTGTCAGCCAGAAGCTTGGCCATGCCCATGATGCCGTTCATCGGCGTGCGGATCTCATGGCTGACGGTGGCGAGGAAGCGCGACTTGGCCTGGCTGGCATATTCGGCGCGCTCGCGCGCGGTGATCAACGAGGATTCGGCGCGCTTGCGGGCGGTGATGTCACGGGCAATCGCCCGGTGCGAGACGGCGCCGCTATCCTTGTCGCGCACCGACAGTTCGATCCACGAGAACCAGCGCGGACCGTTCGGCGTGCGGATGGAGACGTCGGTGGAACTCAGGCATTCGTGATCCGAAAAGGCGGCGTCGGGAACGATACCGACATCGATGCCGAGGTCGGCCAGAGTCCTGCCGGCAAGGTCGCGCTGATCGGTTCCGACAAGGCCGGCGAAAACCATGTTGGCATAGACGATGTGGCCGTCGCGGTCGCGGTGGACGACGAGATCGCCGAGCGCATCGATCAGCCCGCGAAAACGCTCCTCGCTCTCCTGCATCTCCCACATGCGGTCGGCCAGCGTCTCGATCTCGGCGCGGCTGCGGGCGGCGGTTTCGTCGAGCAAGGCCGTCGCGCGGTGGACGGTGCGGCGGTTGCGCAGGTGCATGGCGACGCCGGCTAGGCCGGTCGCCAGCAGACCGAGGGTGATGAAGATCGGCGCGCCGGTGAGGTGAGACAGGCCCGCCAGCACGACGCTGGCGACGACCGTCAGGAACAGCAGGCCCTCGTGCGTGGCGCGCGGAAAATCCGGCGCCAGCGGCGGCGCGGCAACATGCTGCCGCTTGGGCGTCGCCGGGTTCGGCCCGTCGATGCTTTCGGCGCGGCTCTTCTCTTTCCTGGCGGACTCCGCGATCATGCGGAACTCCTTGCCAGATAGAGATTATGGAAAAGCGCGGCGGATCGTTCGAATTTTAGCGGTCATGCATTTTTGGCGGTTTTCCGCATCGCCTGATCTTTTCCGAAACCTGATTCCCTTTCGGGATCATGCTTCGGGAGCCTCACATATCGACAACCACGCGGCCCCTGATCTTGCCCTCGACGATGTCATGGGCGGCGGTGATGATGCCGTCGAAGCCGATGGTCGTCGACAGGCCGGGGAGCTTCTTGAGATCAAGATCGCTGCCGATGCGGCGCCAGGCTTCCAGCCGCACAGCCTTTGGCGCCATCACTGAATCGATGCCGAGCAGCGAGACGCCGCGCAGGATGAACGGGGCGACGCTCGACGGCAGATCCATGCCACCCGCCAGGCCGCAGGCGGCGACCGCGCCGCCATAGGCGGTCATCGACAGCACATTGGCCAGCGTGTGGCTGCCGACGGCATCGATGCCGCCGGCCCAGCGCTCCTTTGCCAGCGGCTTGGCCGGCTGGGAGAGTTCCTCGCGCGAAATCACTTCGGCGGCACCGAGGTCGATCAGATAGGAGCTTTCGGCGTTGCGGCCGGTCGAGGCGATGACGTGATAGCCAAGGCTGGACAGGATCGAGACCGCGACCGACCCAACGCCGCCGGCCGCACCCGTCACTACCACCGGGCCGCGATCCGGCAGGATGCCGTGCCGCTCCAGCGCCATGACGCTGAGCATGGCCGTATAGCCGGCGGTGCCGACCGCCATCGCATCGTGCGCGCTGATGCCGTCGGGCAACGGCACCAGCCAGTCGCCGTTGACGCGCGCGCGCCCGGCATAGGCGCCGAAATGCGTCTCGCCGACGCCCCAGCCATTGAGGATGACCTTGTCGCCCTTGCGCCAGTCGGCATGCGATGAGGAGAGGACGGTTCCGGCGAAATCAATGCCCGGCACCAGCGGCCAGCGGCGGATCACTGGCGCTTTCCCAGTGATGGCCAGCCCGTCCTTGTAGTTGACCGTCGTCGCCTCGACCGCGACAGTTACGTCGCCTTCCATCAGATCGGCTTCGCCGAAATCGACGATCTCGACCGATTGCTTCTTTTCGGCGTCGCGCGAAACGAGGATGGCTTTGAAGGTTTCAGGCATCTCTTCTCCTCGGCTTCGCAAAGGCTGGCGGTCGGCATTGGCTGGCTCTGGCCGAACTGTGCGGCGACCGTCCGGCGAGGTCAATTGGTCAAAAGAGTCGGGCCGTCAGGCTTCTGGGCCTTGCGGCTTGGCCTCGCGCCGCCAGCCGATGAACTCGTCGAAGACGACCAGCGCCGCGCCGGCCGAAATGAAGGCATCGGCGAGGTTGAATACGGCGAAGGACCATACCGGCGTGTGGAACAATATATAGTCGATGACGTGGCCGTAGACGGCGCGGTCGATCAGATTGCCGATCGCGCCGCCGATGATCAGGGCAAAGCCGATGCGGGCCAGCACATGGCCGGATGGCGTACGCGTTGCCAGATAAAGCACGAAGGCGACGACGACGACCGCGATGACGACCAGGCCGGTGTCGCCGAAAGACGAGAACATCGAAAAGGCAATACCGGTATTGTAGGTGCGAAACAGCGCCAGGAACGGCATCAGGTCGAGCTTTTCCTGAAAGGCGAGGCCGGTCTCGATCAGATGCTTTATCCACTGGTCGAGCGCGATTGCCACCACCACCAGCAGCGCATAGGGAGACCATGATTTCACGATGTGGCGTCCTCGGGGGCAAGTTTCAGAGCGCCGCGCCGGATCTCGAACAGCATGATTCCGGTGGCGACCGCCAAATTGAGCGAATCGGCGCGGCCGGCCTGCGGAATCCGCAGCAGCCGGTCGCAGCTTTCCGCCAGATTGTCGGGCAGGCCCTGCTGCTCATTGCCCATCATCAAGAGCACCGGTCCTCGGGAGAAATCGACCGAGCGGTAGTCGACCGCACCCTTCAGATGGGTGCCGACCACCAGGCCCGAGAAGCTGTTTCGCCAAGCCAGAAATGCTTCCGGCGTCGCCTTGGTCACCGGCACGGCGAAGATCGAGCCCATGGTGGCGCGCACGGTCTCGACAGAAAAAGGATCGGTAGTCTCGCCGACCAGGATGACGCCCTTGGCGCCGACGGCATCGACGGTGCGGATGACGGTGCCGAGATTGCCGGGATCGCGCACCCGGTCGAGCGCCACCCAGACGTCGCCGTCGTGAGCGCGGATGTCTCTTAGCGGCAGCAGTTTTTGCCGGAAGACGCCGACCACCATTTGCGGATTGTCACGGCGGGTGATGGCGACCAGCACTTTTTCGGACACTTCGAGCACGGTGCCGCCGGCGGCAACCGTGCGCGCCGCCACCTTTTCGACCGCCGCATTGCCGCGTCCGGCCTTGGCGAAAACCAGCGTCCTGATCGACCAGCCGAGGTCGAGGGCGTCGATGACCAGCTTCAGCCCTTCGGCCATGAAGGCGTTCTGCTGGTCGCGGAATTTCTTCTGGGCGAGCGCCTTGATGTCCTTGATCAGCGGATTGGCAAGGCTGGTGACTTCCTTGACCTGCCCGGGCGCGCCGGCGTGCCGCTCATTCATTCGGGACTCCCGGGCATTCAGGTCTCCGGGGCATTCAGGCCACCCAGCGCGAAAACAGCGATGTCGACAGCGCCCGCCCGGCGGACTGCTCGCGGATGATCAGTTCGCCTGATTCAACCGTGCCGCCCATGCCGGCAAAGGTGTCGCGCATCAAGGCATGGATGGCGAAGAAGGAGGCGCGGATGGAATAGGCGGTCAGCACTATGGCGACCGGTTTCGGCGTCAGGATCGCGCGGCAAAGGTCGGTCAGGCCGGGCAGGTCCTCGAACAACTGCCAGACCTCGCCCTTGGGTCCGCGGCCATAGGCAGGCGGGTCGAACAGGATGATGTCGTAGCGGCTGCCGCGGCGCTCTTCGCGCTCGGCGAATTTCACTGCATCGTCGACGATCCAGCGGATCGGCTTGCTGCCGAGACCGGCCATTTCCTGGTTTTCGCGCGCCCAGCCGACCGCCTTCTTGGAGGCATCGACATGGGTGACCTCGGCGCCGGCGCGGGCGGCCACCAGAGACGCGAGCCCGGTATAGCCGAACAGGTTCAGCACCTTGATCGGGCGCTTGGCCGCCGCGATCAGGCTGGCCATATGGTCCCAGTGCGAAGCCTGCTCGGGGAAGACGCCGACATGGCGAAACGAGGTGAAGCGGCCGAGATAGTCGATGCCGTCATGCTTCATCGGCCAGGTCTCGCCCAGCGGTACCTTCGGGAACCGCCAGCGGCCGATGCCTTCCTCGTCGGTGTCGCCGGTGAAGATGGCGTCGGCGCGGTCCCAGTCCCTGGCCGGTAAGGCCTTTTGCCAGATCGCCTGTCCCTCGGGCCGCACGATGCGGTAGGGGCCGTATTGTTCGAGCTTCTCGCCGGCACCGCTGTCGAGCAGTGCATAATCCTGATTGGGCGCCACTTCGAGGATCACCGGCAGGCGCTCAGTGGGCAGGATGCCTTCGCGACGCGCCAGGACACGGGGGGCGGGCTTCGGATCAGACCGGTCGTCCGGTTTTGTTTCGTGGCGTTGCTGTCTGGCTTCGGGTCGGATTGGTACGGTCTCCGGCTGTGGCCGCGCATGTTCGGTCCTGCCTTTTGCGGGCGGACGGTTGTCGCGGCGTTTGTCGCGAAAAGACTTCAAGCAGGAGCGTCTCCGGAGGCGGCAGGCCGCTTTTGGCATAGGGTCACCGGCTGCGCAAACAAAATGGTCGAGCGTGCGAATGTCTGAGGTGGTGGACCTCGCTGAGGAAACAGGCAAATCTCGAATCATGTCCCGTTCCGAACGCCTGCTCGACCTGATCCAGATCCTGCGCCGGCATCGCCGGCCGGTGAGCGGTCGCACGCTTGCCGGCGAGATGGACGTTTCGATCCGAACGCTCTACCGCGACATTGCCACGCTGCAGGGGCAAGGCGCGCCGATCGAGGGCGAGGCTGGGCTGGGCTATGTGCTGAAACCCGGCTTCATGCTGCCGCCACTGATGTTCACCGACGAGGAGATCGAGGCCATCGTTCTGGGATCGCGTTGGGTTGCCAGACAACCGGACAAGCGGCTGTCGGCCGCCGCCACCGACGCGCTGGCCAAGATCGCCGCTGTGCTGCCGGATGATCTGCGCGAGGACCTCGATGCGACCGCGCTTTTGGTCGGGCCGCACGGCGATGCTGTCGAAAGCATCGACCTTGGCCTGGTGCGCCAGGCGATCCGCAACGAGAGAAAACTCGGCTTTCTTTACCGCGATGCCGGCGGCGCCGCCTCCGAGCGCTTGATCTGGCCATTCGCGCTCGGCTTTTTCGACAAGGTGCGGGTGGTGGTGGCCTGGTGCGAGACGCGGCAGGATTTCAGACATTTTCGCGCCGACCGGATGTCGGGGCTCAACACCACGGATATCCGCTATCCGCGTCGTCGGCAGGCGCTGCTGAAGGAATGGCGCGCGACGCTGGACGCACCGGAGCGCCAGCCTGGCGCTTAATGCTCCTTTCCACGCGCCCACAAGACGCTGCTGCCAGAATCTGACAGTGGGGTCACCTATGCTCCTCCAATCGAAACCTGGAGAGCAGACATGAACACCCCCAATTTCGTCATCCTTTATGTCGACAGCCCGGAGCGGAGCGGCGCCTTCTACGGTGCGCTGCTGGGACGCCAGCCGGTGGAGACGTCGCCGACCTTCGTGCTGTTCGTGCTCGACAATGGCTTCAAGCTCGGCCTGTGGTCGCGCCACACGGTGGAGCCGTCGGCCGCGGCCGCGGGCGGCGGTGCGGAGCTCGTCTTCGCGTTGGACCGGCCTGATGCGGTGGACGCCGCCTACACGGACTGGGCAGGACGCGGCTTGACCGTTCTGCAGACGCCGACCGACATGGACTTCGGCCGCACCTTCGTTGCGCTCGATCCCGACAAGCACCGGCTGCGCGTCTACTGGCTGAACGACGGAGAACAGGCCAATGGGGAACAGGCCAATGGAGAACAGAAATGAGTGCGCACTGGATCGCGGTCGCTTCCGCCGAACATGTCCGGCGCGGCCGCGAGGCCGGCTTCATGCAGGTCAACCACGGCAAGGCGGCACCTTTGCGCCGCATCAAGCCCGGCGACGGCATCATCTACTACTCGCCGACCACAATTCTGCGCGAGAAGGACGGCCTGCAGGCCTTCACGGCAATCGGCACCGTGCGCGAAGGCGAGCCTTACCAGGGCGACATGGGCGGTGGCTTCACGCCGTTCCGCAGGGATGTCGAATGGGCCAAGGCCGAGGAGGCGCCGATCAAGCCGCTGCTCGAGCAGCTCGACTTCACCGCGGGCAAATCGAACTGGGGTTATCAACTGCGCTTTGGGCTGTTCGAAATTACGGCGCATGATTTCGCGCTGATCGCCGAGGCGATGGGCGCAAAGGCCAGGAAGGCAGGCTGAAGGCTCCAGCCGCCGGATCGGCAAGGCACCGTGACAAGGCTGCTGACACCAAGTTGTCAGCAGCCTTGTGCGACAAGCGATCATCTTCAGTTAGCGTCGCGCTTGCCCCAGGAGAATAAGATGGACTTCGTCTCGATCCGCATCATTACCGACCAGATCAAGCCCTTGGTGGCATTCTACGAGACGATCACCGGGCTTACCGCAACCTGGTTCACAGACGATTTCGCCGAACTGGCAACGCCGTCCTGCACACTGGCGATCGGCAGCACCCGCACGCTGGCCCTCTTCGGAACTGATGTGGCGCAGCCGGCCGCCAATCGCTCAGCGATCATCGAGTTTCGCGTCGCCGATGTTGATGCTGAGTACAGCAGGCTGGCGAAAATTATCGGCGATTTCGTACAGACGCCGACGACGATGCCATGGGGTAACCGGTCGCTGCTGCTGCGCGATCCCGATGGCAATCTGGTGAACTTCTTCACCCCGGTCAGCGCGGAAGCGATCAGGAAGTTCGATCGCAGAACCGGCGCAGACGCTACTGCTTGAGCGCGTTGTAGACGGCAATGCCGGCGGCAAGGTCCTCAAGCGCGGCGCCGACCGACTTGAACAGCGTGACCTCAGTGGGGCTCTGCCGGCCCTGTTTTTCCCCGCGCGCCAGCTCATGCAGATCGGCGACGATGGCTTCCGGCTTCAGCACGCCGGAGGCGAGCGGCTGGACGATGTCGCCGGCTTCCTTGGTGGCGCCGGCGCGGGTGTCGACATAGACGCGGGCGCGCGCGATCGCGTCGTCGTCGCTCTCGCGCATGGTCGGCGTGAAGCCGCCGACCAGATCGACATGCGCGCCCGGCCTGAGCAGCGCACCCTTGACCAGCGGCGTCGTCGTGATCGTCGCCGATGAGACGATGTCGGCCTCGGCGAGTTCGGCGTCGAGATCGCTTGCGGCCTCGGCGTTGAAACCGTCCGCGCGCAAATCGGCCGCGACCTTTTCGGCATTGGCGGGCGTGCGGTTCCAGATGCGGATGGTCTTGATCGGCCGCACCGCGGAGTGCGCCTTGGCGAGGAACGGCGACAGCGCGCCGGCGCCGACCACCAGAAGCCGCGATGCGTCCTCGCGGGCGAGATAGGAGGCGGCCAGCGCCGAGGCGCAAGCGGTGCGCCACTGTGTCAGCCGTTGGCCGTCGATCAGCGCTTCGGGCTCGCCGGTGGCGCCGTTGAGCAGGAGGTAGAGCCCCATTACCGCCGGTTTGCCGATGGCGTTGTTGTCGGGCGATACGGTGACGATCTTGACGCCGATATGACCCCCGACCGACGTGCCGGCCGCATGGAAGTCGGTCCACGCCGGCATCAAAAGCAGCGTGGAAGTGGCACCGTCGGGCCGTTCGACTCCGTGATGATGGCGGACGGGTTGCACAGCACCCTCGCGGAAGGCCGCGCGCAATGTCTCGACCAGCCCGGGAAAGGTCAGCGCCTGGTCGACAGCGTCGGCCGAAATGGTCAGCATGCAAACTCCGCGAAGATAAAAGCGCCGGCTTCAGGCCGTTGGCTTCGGCAGCGCCGGCCCGGCGGCCGCGCCCTGCTGCACGGCGGGTATACGGCTGACCGCCTGGCGCAAATTCTCGGCCTCGACCCCGCGCTGGCGCGCCAGCTTGCGGTAGCGGCCCTGCTTGACCCAGGTCGCCAGGCTGCCGACGACCATGCCGATGGCGAGCGCCACGAACAGGAAGATGAACAGCGGCAAGGTCAGCGTCAGTTTCGGATTGCCGGGGTTGAACGGGTCGAGCGTGAAGGCGACCAGCTCGCGGTTGGCGACGGCCAGCGCGATCAGGATGACGGCGAGCGGCACGAAGACCACGATAAGTATGAAGCGGTTCAGCATAGAGATTCCCTGGAGAAGGCAGGCCATGATAAGGCCGGCGCGTGGTCCGCGCCTACTTGCCGCCATTCAGCCTTTCACGCAATTCCTTTCCGGTCTTGAAGAACGGCACCCACTTCTCCTCGACCTCGACGGATTCGCCGGTGCGCGGGTTGCGGCCGGTGCGGGCAGGGCGATTCTTCACCGAAAAAGCGCCGAAGCCACGCAACTCGACCCGATTGCCTTCCGCCAGGGCATCGGTGATCTCGTCGAAGATCGCTCCCACGATGTTTTCGACGTCGCGCAGGAAAAGATGCGGGTTGCGCGTGGCAATGATCTGCACAAGCTCGGATTTGATCATCAGAAAGGTCCCCGTGAAAGCGCTGCGGTCAAATTATCAGGATGATTTTATTTGCTTTTTTACTCGCCCCAACCGGCAGATCAAGGGTGCCAGACGGAAACGAGACCGTCAAGAAACAAGCGATCCGCGCCAATTTCGTGAAGCACGTCGCTGCCGGCCTCCGACAGGCCGAGCGCGCTGCCGACGCTGCGCGCTATTGCTTTCGAGAACAGGAAGCCGCCACGCCGCTCGGTGTCCTTCCATTCCACCACCTTGAGCTTGGCGTCGACACCCTTGGTCGCCAGCCAGTCGATCGCCACGCTCTCGCCGCCGACAGCGTCGATCAGACCGTTGGCAAGGCCCTGGCGGCCGGTGAAGATCGAGCCGTCGGCAAGGGCCAGTGCCTGATCGCGGGTCATTTTGCGGCGCTCGGCGACGATGCCGACGAACCAGTCATAGCTGTCGAGGATGAGCTTGCGGACCATGGCTCGCTCGTCTTCATTGGTCGGCTTGAAGGGCGAGGGCGATGCCTTCAGCGGCGAGGATTTCACTTCCTCGAGCTTGATGCCGACCTTGTCCATCAGACCGCTGACATCGGGATACTGGATGAGCACACCGATCGAGCCGACGATCGACGTCTTGCGGGCAACGATATGGTCGCTGGCACTGGCGATCATGTAGCCGGCCGATGCGGCCAGCGTGCCGACCTCGGCCACCACCGGCTTGTCGGCGGCAAGCTTGCGCACCTCCTCGTAGATCGATTCGCCGCCGACCGTTGTGCCTCCGGGCGAATCGATCGCCAGGATGACGCCCTTGACCTGCGGGGATGTGCGGATGGTTTCCAGCCGCTTGATCAGTTCCTCGTCCTCGGTGATGGTGCCTTCGATCCTGACCTTGGCGATGTGGTCGACGGAAGAACCGCCGAGGTCGCCCCCATAGAACCAGCTTGCAAGCGCAATCACCCCAAGGGCCACGATGGCAATGGCGGCGCCGCGCCAGAAGGTCAGCTTGCGCCGCAAGCGGCGGCGGTCGATCAGGTCGTCGGCTCTCAGTGCCATGGTCTGCCTCACAGTCGGTGGGAAGCGATGCTTTTAAAGCAAGCGTCCGCGCCCGGCTACCTCTTCCTCAAGAGCCTGCGACGAAGCGACCTTCACGACGGAGGCATTTCAGGAAAAAATGACGCGGCGCGTTCGTTTCTGCTATGAAGTGACGAAATTGTGTCGCCTGAGTTCCGTCTGTAAAACAGCGGCCGTCACATTTTTGCGGTTTTCCTCCGCTTGTGCTTGCTTGCGGGGGCCGGCAACCCACCTATAGCAGGTGTTTTGGCGGACAAGGGTTTATTAGAAGTCAGTCATGCTTGCGCGATCGAACGAACCGACCAATGCCGATGCGGCCTTGGCGCCCAGGGCGCCAGCGGGCACGCGCGGCGACGCCTTCGACCGCGCCCAGCGCCACTCGCGCCGCGTGCGCGTGCTTAAGTTTGCCGTGCCGGTGCTTGCCGCCGGGATCGCGGTTGCGTTTCCGGTCTATTCCTATCTGGCGGCGCCGATCAACATTTCGATACAGGCAGACGGCACCGCTTTCGCGGATGGCAAGCTGGTGATGGCCAATCCGAAGCTCAACGGCTTCACCAAGGACAAGCTGCCCTATTCGCTGACGGCCTTGCGCGCCATCCAGGATGTCGGCAAGCAGGACATCATCGAACTCGAAGGCATCCATGCCAAATTGCCGCTGACGGCCGACAATGTGGCGACCGTCGACGCCAAGCGCGGGATCTACAACAGAAACGCCAACACGATGGACATGACCAGCGACGTTACCGTCACCACCACCGACGGCGTCGCTGCCATCTTCAAATCGGTCTTCCTCGATATGGGCAAAGGCTCTATGAAGACAGGTGATGCGGTCGATGTCAGCCGTAACGGCTCGCGGATCACCGCGGGTTCAATGTCGGTCGAAGACAATGGCAAGGTCATCGTTTTCGAGAACAAGGTAAGCGTTCACATCGATCCGGCCACTATGAAGGCGGCAGAGGCAAAGAGCGGAGAAACGAATGCGTCCCAGTAATTCGGCACGGCTAGTCGCCGCAGCTTCGGCCTTGCTGTTGCTGGGTATGGCGCCGTCCTGGGCTCAGTCCAGCGCCAGCAGCCAGTCCGGGCTCAAACTGTCGGGCGACCAGCCGATCCAGATCGAGAGCGACAAACTTGAGGTCCGCCAGGCCGACAGCATGGCGCTGTTCAGCGGCAACGTCACCGTCACGCAAGGGCCAACGCTGCTCAAGGCCGGCAGCATGGAGGTCTACTACGTCAAGGACCCCAACGCCGCCAAAGGTGCTGCCGCCGGCGCTTCGGCGATGACCGGTTCGGCCAATATCGACCATCTGGTGGTCAAGAACAAAGTCTACATCAAGTCGAATGACCAGATCGCCACCGGCGACAACGCCACGTTCGACATGAAGACGCAGGTGCTAGTTCTGTCGGGCAAGGAGGTCGTCTTGTCCCAAGGACCCAACGTCCTTAAGGGCTGCAAGCTCACCGTGCAGATGAAAAGCGGCCTTGCTCAGGTCGATGGCTGCGGCGGGCGCGTCATCATGTCGATGACGCCGCCACCGAAATCCGAGGCCCCGAAGCCCGAATGACTGGCGTGTCTTCGCTGCTGACCCGCCTTCCGGGACGGGCGGCCAGTAAACTTGCAGCACCGGCCACAGTCACCGTTGATTCCTCGAAGTTCAAGGGCACCCTGATCGCCAAGGGTCTGACCAAGAGCTACAAGGGCCGCAAGGTGGTCAGCGGTGTCACCATCGGCGTGCGCGCCGGCGAGGCTGTCGGGCTGCTCGGGCCGAACGGCGCCGGCAAGACCACCTGTTTCTACATGGTCACCGGCTTGGTGCCGGTCGATGAGGGCACGATCGAGATCGACGGTTTCGACGTCACCTCGATGCCGATGTACCGCCGCGCCCGCCTCGGCATCGGCTATTTGCCGCAGGAAGCCTCGATCTTCCGCGGCCTGAATGTCGAGCAGAACATCCGCGCCGTGCTCGAAGTGGTTGAGAAGGACCGCAAGATGCGCGAGCGCAATCTCGACGAACTGCTCGAGGAATTTCACATCAGCCATCTGCGGAAGTCGCCGTCCATGTCGCTGTCGGGTGGCGAGCGGCGGCGTCTTGAGATCGCCCGAGCTTTGGCGACGCGCCCGGCCTACATGCTGCTCGACGAGCCGTTCGCCGGCATCGACCCGATTGCCGTCGCCGACATCCAGCAGCTGGTTCGTCATCTAACGGCGCGCGGCATCGGCGTGCTGATTACCGACCACAATGTGCGCGAAACGCTCGGCCTCATCGACCGCGCCTACATCATCCATGCCGGCCAGGTGCTGACTCATGGCCGTGCCGACGAGGTGGTGGCGAACCCCGATGTGCGCCGGCTCTACCTCGGCGAAGGTTTCACGCTCTGAGCGTGAAATTTGTTTCCTGACGTGATTTTTGCCGCCCCGCCGGGCTTTTTTCTCCGATTTTGCGTGAGATAATGCTTCGGTAGGGGCCTTTTGCCATCGTTCGCCTTGACAAGCAAAAGCCGGGCCAGTTTCTATGGAAGGTCGGAAAAATTCATTTTCCGGCAGCTTCTGATGTGTAGGCTTCCGGGTGCAGAAGGGCGTTTGAAACCGAACCATGGCGTTGGCGGCGAAACTACAGCTACGACAATCCCAGTCGCTGGTGATGACGCCGCAGCTGATGCAGTCGATCAGGCTGTTGCAGCTCACCCATGTCGAGCTCGACCACTTCATCGACGACGAGATCGAGCGCAATCCGCTGCTGGAGCGCGCCGAGCCCCAGGATGACGCCGCAAGCGACCAGGTGCAGAAGGGCGATGCCGCTCCTGAGCCTGCCGCCGATGGCGACTGGTTCGAAAACGAGACGGCGTGGAGCGCCGAAGCGATCTCCGACAAGCTCGACAGCTCGCTGGAAAATCTGTTCCCCGACGATCCCGGCACCAGCGAGCGGCTCGGTCCGGACCTGACGGCGCAGTGGAAGTCGGCCACCGGCAATAGTTCGTCCGGTTCTTCCGAAGGCTTCGACGTCGGCGACATGGCCGCCGCGGCGATCACGCTGCGCCAGCATGTCGGCGAGCAGATCGCGCTTGCCTTTGCCGATCCGGCCGCAAGGCTGATCGCAGCCGAACTGGCCGACGGCCTGGACGAGGCCGGCTATCTGCGCGCCGATCCCGCCGAGATCGCCAAACGGCTCGGCGCCGATCAGGCGATGGTGGCCAATGTGCTGGCAGCCTGCCACACATTCGAGCCGGTCGGCCTGTTTGCGCGCGACCTTGCCGAATGCCTGTCGCTGCAACTTGCCATGCGCGATCGTCTCGATCCGGCGATGAAAACGCTGATCGGCAACCTCGAACTCCTGGCGCGGCGCGATTTCCAGACGCTGAAGCGGCTTTGCGGGGTTGACGAGGAGGATCTTCTCGACATGCTGGCCGAAATCCGCGCGCTCGATCCGCGTCCGGGCACGGCATTTTCAGGCGGCGCCAGCGATGCCATCGTCGCCGATGTCGAAGTCCGTGCCGCCAATGACGGTAGCTGGACGGTCGAGCTCAATGCCGAGACGCTGCCGCGCGTGCTGGTCGATCACATCTATTTCGCCCAGGTCTCGCCGCATGCGAAGAATCAGGCGGAGAAGGATTTCCTGGCCGAATGCCTGCAGAATGCCAACTGGCTGACGCGGAGCCTCGACCAGCGGGCAAAGACGATCCTGAAAGTGGCGTCGGAAATCGTGCGCCAGCAGGACGCTTTTCTCGTCCATGGCGTGCGCCAGCTCAGGCCGCTCAACCTGCGCACGGTGGCCGATGCCATCGGCATGCATGAATCGACCGTCAGCCGGGTGACGGCCAACAAATACATGCTGACGCCGCGTGGCGTGTTCGAGCTGCGTTATTTCTTCACGGCTTCGATCGCGGCGTCGGGCGGCGGTGATGCGCATTCCTCGGAAGCGGTGCGCGACCGCATCAAGCAGCTGATCGACGAGGAAAAACCCGCCGATGTGCTGTCCGATGACGCAATCGTCGATATGTTGAAGGAAAGCGGCGTCGATATTGCCCGGCGCACGGTGGCCAAGTACCGGGAGGGTATGAATATTCCCTCGTCGGTGCAGCGGCGGCGTGAAAAGCGCGCTCTGGCGAGCGCGGGGCGCTAGCTCTGCTTGCCCGGCAAGGCTTTTGCTATGGTTGGATTTCCACAACTTTCGACCTTAAAGCGCGTCGCGCTGAAACGGATTCATGCGACGCGCTTTAAGTCTTTGTTTTGATGCATGTCGTTGTCCCAGAACCGCGGCACACTTCTGGGCGACATGCATTAGACCGTAGCCACGATCACGTGCGCCTGGATCTTGGCCGCNCTTAAAGCGCGTCGCGCTGAAACGGATTCATGCGACGCGCTTTAAGTCTTTGTTTTGATGCATGTCGTTGTCCCAGAACCGCAGCGCACTTCTGGGCGACATGCATTAATTGACAAGCTGCAATGAAGTGTCTAGAAGCCCGCCCGCATGAGACGGGCTCGCGGCCCGCATGCGGATGGTCCGTCACGATGAAGGCCACGGGACGGCCAAGAAGGCGGATTGTGATCAACCGGAAAGTTCGGATCTAAAATCGGCGCGAGTTGACGCCGCAAAGCTTGTGCGCACGGATCACGAGTATAAACTCTGGCCAGTTTGAAGCCTGAGCAAGGAAGGTCAGTTTTCAGATGAAATTGCGCATATCGGGTAAACACATGGATATCGGCGATGCGTTGCGTACGCGCATTACCGATCGTGTCGGCGAGGCGATTGGAAAATATTTCGATCGCGGTTTTTCAGGGCACGTCACGGTCATCAAATCGGGGTCGCGTTACTCGGCCGATTGCATGATCAGGCTGGATTCCGGCGCTTCGCTGCAGGCAACCGGCGATTCCCAGGATCCGACACTTGCCTTCGAGGCGGCCGCGGACCGCCTCGAAACCAGGCTGCGGCGCTACAAACGCCGTCTGAAATCGCACAATTCAGGCACTGGAAATGGTGAAATCACCGACATCGCCTATACGGTGATGGCGCCGCTGACCGATGACGATGAGGACATTCCGGAGGACTACGCCCCGGCCATCGTCGCCGAATCAACCATGACGCTGCAGACCATGTCGGTGGCGTCGGCGGTTATCGAACTCGACACCAAGGACAGCCCGGTTTTCGTCTTCCGCAACGCCGGAAACGACCACCTCAACATCGTCTATCGGCGGCCGGACGGAAATATCGGCTGGATCGACCCGTCGACGACCAAAGTCGCACAGGCGTGACGACAACGACAATGGTCGCACAGGTGACGACAATGGTCGCACAGGGATAATAGCCAGCCGCCCGAGGGGCGAGGACTGGCGACGGCAGGCGAATAAGGGATTTCAAATATGGATCTGAGCGATCTTCTCAACGTTCCGGCGATCTTGCCGGCGTTGAAGGCGAACTCCAAAAAGCAGCTTTTGCAGTTGCTGTCCGAGAGAGCGGCGGCGATTTCCGGCATTCCGGAGCGCGAAGTGTTCGACACCATCCTGCAGCGCGAACGGCTGGGCTCCACCGGCGTCGGCAACGGCATCGCCATTCCGCACGGCAAGCTCGCCGGGGTGAAGCGCATCGCCGGCGTCTTTGCCCGGCTGGAGACGCCGGTCGATTTCGAGGCCCTGGATGACCAGCCGGTCGATCTGGTGTTTTTGCTGCTGGCCCCGGAAGGCGCCGGCGCCGATCACCTCAAGGCACTGTCGCGCATCGCCAGGGTTTTGCGCGACGCCGACACGGTGGCCAAGATCAGGGGCACGCGCGACGCGGTCGCCATCCACGCTCTGCTGTCGGACACGCAGGCCTCGCACGCCGCCTGAAGTTCTTTGGAATTAAGTCTTCCAGGGGCCGCCGAAGGCGGCCCTCTCCATTTCAACCGCCAGCGGTCGCCTTAGTGAATGGCGACAGTGGTCAGGTCGTTTTCCATGGCGCCGGCCAAAGCCCGGTCCTTCGCATCCGAAAGCAGGATCGGCTGGCCGTTGGCGGCAAACAGCGCCCACAGCACCATGCCGGGCGCGATTTCGCCCAGATTGGGGAAGCGGCCGAGCAATTCGTCGCTCGAGACCTTGCGCAGATAAGCGACCGAGCCTTCGCCGAGATGGGCGAATTCGCCGCTGGTCATGATGATGGTTTCGTCAGTTCTGGTCATTTCAAGCCTCCTTGGCGCGAGGACGCCGCTCAAGGCCATCCCGCATGAGAGCCATCGGTAAAGATCAGTCTTTCACCGATATATTTATTTTCCGTACCAGCCGTTCGGTATCCGGCCGATCGAGATCGATCGACAAAAGGCCGTTCTTCAGTTCCGCTGCGATCACCCGCATGCCGTCGGCCAGCACGAAACAGCGCTGGAACTGGCGCGCGGCGATGCCGCGGTGGAGGAATTCGCGCTCGGTGTCGTCGGTTTGACGGCCGCGCACGACCAGCTGGTTTTCCTCCGTGGTGACATCGAGATCGCTTTCGGCGAAACCCGCGACAGCCAGCGTAATGCGCAGCCTTTCGGCCTTGCCGTCGGCACCGCTGAGGCGCTCGATGTTGTAGGGAGGATAGCTGTCACCGGATTTCGCCAGTCGTTCCAGGGTCTTTTCCATGGCATCGAAACCAAGGAGAAGCGGGCTGGAGAAGGGCGTCATTCGGCTCATGTTACACTGTCCTCTTTGGAGCGACATAAACTGGAAAAACCCGGATGGCATTTTTCCCGATGGTCTTGATATGGTCCGCGCCGCGGCCAAGTTCAAGCCGCCGAACACCCCCGCCAAAAAGACTCCCCCGCATAAGGAAATGAAATGCCCCAGACCCGCAAGATCATCATCGACACGGATCCCGGCCAGGACGATGCCGTCGCCATATTGCTGGCGCTCGGCAGCGCCGAGCTGGAAATCGTCGGCATCTCTGCTGTTGCCGGTAACGTGCCGCTGAAATTGACCGAAAAGAACGCCAGGAAAATCTGCGAACTGGCCGGACGGCCCGATATCAAGGTCTATGCAGGCGCCATCCGCCCGTTGGCGCGCGAACTGGTCACCGCCGAGGAAGTGCATGGCAAGACCGGCCTCAACGGCCCGCAACTGCCAGATCCGAAGATGAAGCTGCAGGGCCAGTATGCGGTCGACTTCATCGTCGAGACCCTGATGAAGGAAGAGGCCGGTACGATCACCCTGTGCGCGCTCGGCCCTCTCACCAATGTCGCGCTGGCGCTGATCCGTGAGCCGAAGATCGCGCCGCGCATCAAGGAAATCGTACTGATGGGCGGCGGTTTCTTCGAAGGCGGCAATGTCACGCCGACCGCAGAATTCAACATCTATGTCGATCCGCAAGCCGCCGACCTGGTGTTCAAATCCGGCATTCCGATCGTCATGATGCCGCTCGACGTTACACACAAGGCGCTGACCACGGCCAAGCGCACGCAGGCCATCCGCCAGCTCGGCACCCGGGTCGGCACCGCGACGGCCGAGATGCTGGAGTTCTTCGAGCGCTTCGACGAGGAGAAATACGGCACCGATGGCGGCCCGCTGCACGACCCCTGCGTCATCGCGTATCTGTTGAAGCCGGAGCTGTTCAAGGGCCGCAACTGCAACGTCACCGTCGAAACCACCTCCGAACTCACCATGGGCATGACCGTGATCGACTGGTGGGGCGTGACCAAGCGGCCGAAGAACGCCATGGTGATGCGCGACATCGACCATGACCCCTTTTTCGCGCTGCTGGTGGAGCGGTTGGCTCGGCTTTAGCTCTGTCTTTCCTTTCTCCCCATTGTGGGTTCCGAAGGGACGGGGCGAGACAAGTGGCTCGCCCCCGGGCGGTGTCGCCGAAGGCGGCGGATGTGGGGTGTTCCAGGGAACGCCCACGTCTCACTCCGCTGGAACACCCCTCATCCGTCTCGGCGCTATCGCGCCGATCCACCTTCTCCCACAGGGGAGAAGGAAGGCGCCGCCGCCGTTCACTTTGCAAATCGATAGAAGACCATTCCATTCTCGCGCGTGACGCGCTCCAATCTTGCCGGCGCGCCGATCAGATGCGGGAGGTCGTCTTCGACCAGAATGGACGAACCGGTTTCGAGTGCAACCAGATAAAGCGTGCGGCCGTTGTCCGAATGGGTACTTTTGACCGTTGCGTCGATTGGCTCGACCGACCGGATGGAGCTCGCATCATTCGTCCATTTGTAGAGAGCCGAAGGAACCATCACCGCAAACAGGACGACGATCAGGACCACGCCGGGCGCGTCCCTTTTTATGCCAGCGTAAGTCCATGACATCGACGTGAATCCCCCACGCCGATTCATGTGGTGGCGTGAAGACTGACTTTCAATCAGCCTTCACGTACCGGCTCCGTTGGGAACGACCGTTGGCGGTCGTCACTTCGCCTTGGAAAACGCCAGCCACAGGCCGCCGCCGACCAGAAAGCTGCCGCTGATCCTGGACATCAGCTTGATGCGGCTGGCCGAGAGCAGGCGGCCGGCGCGGCTGGCGGCGAGAGCATAGGTGGAATCCGAGACGGCGGCGAAGATCATGGCGGTGAGGCCCATGACGACGATCTGCAGGGTGTAATTGCCCTGCGGGGCGATGAATTGCGGGAAGAAGGCGCCGAAGAACACCAGGGTCTTGGGGTTGCTGAGCGCCACCAGCAGACCCTGCAGGAAGAAGCCGCCACGCGGCTTTCTCGCCGTGCCGTCGGCGTTCAGCGTGCCCTTGGCGCGGAACATCTGCACGCCCATCCAGATCAGATAGGCGGCGCCGATCAGGCGTACCCATTCGAACCAGTGGCCCATGCCCGATATCAGCGTGTTGAGGCCGATGCCGACAATGGCGATCATCACGGCGAGCCCAGCCTGCGTGCCGGCGACATTGGCAAGGCCGGCGCGGTAGCCATGGCGGATGCTGTTGGCGATGATCAGCGTCACCGTCGGACCGGGCACCAGGATGATGACGATGCAGGCAAGGACATAGGCGGCGTAGAGTTCCAGCGACATGGGGATTTCCTCGAGGATGCGCTTAGGCGGCTGGCTGCAATCAATGCATGGCGGCGGGGCTGGTGCAAGCCGTCGCAGACCGTGCCGCCCCTCGCGTCAGGACGCCCCCGCCTGCCAAGGCAAGGTCGCCTCATAGGCCGCGCCGGCCCTGAGCACGGCGAGGTCGCCGCGCGGGCGTCCGATCAGCTGCATGCCCATGGGACGGCCTTTGTCGTCGAAGCCGACCGGCACGTTGAGCGCAGGACAGCCGCCGAGCGTGGCGAAGGCCGAAACCTGCATCCAGCGATGGTAGCTGTCCATCGTCCGCCCGGCGACCTCACTTGGCCAATGCGTGTCGACGTCGAAAGGAAACACCTGCGCAGTCGGCAGCGCGATGAGATCGAAGTGCTCGAACAGCGACAGCAGCGTCCGGTGCCAGGCGGTGCGGATGACCGAGGCCGCGCGGATTTGCGGCGCCGTCAGCCGCATGGCGTTCTCCACCTCCCAGACGGCTTCCGGCTTCAGCAGGGCGCGCTTGTGCGGGTCGTCATAATGGACTTTCAGCGCCGAGCCGCTGCTCGCCTGCCGCAGCGTCACGAAGGCTTGCCACAGTGCCTCGAAATCGAAATCCGGCAGCAAGGGCTCGGTCAGGAAGGATGCCTCCGCGAAGCGGCCGAGTGCGGCCTCGCACAGATCGAGGATGCCAGGCTCTACCGGCAGGTGACCGCCGAGATCACCGAGCCAGCCGACGCGGCCGCCGCTTGCCGGCGTTGCCAGCCCTCCGAGGAATGAACCAGGCTTTTCCCAGGACAAGGGCGCATGCGGATGGTAGCCCGCCTGCACGTCGAGCAGCAGCGCCATGTCGCTGATGCTGCGGCCCATCGGCCCGTCTATGCCCATCTGAGCATGAAAGACTTCCAGGTCCGGCCCTCCGGGGACAAGGCCCTGCGACGGGCGGAAGCCATAGACATTGTTCCACGCCGCCGGATTGCGCAGCGAGCCGCCGAAATCGCTGCCGTCGGCGACCGGAACCATGTCGAGTGCAAGGGCGACCGCAGCGCCGCCGCTCGACCCGCCTGCGGTGAGCGCCGGATCGAAGGCGTTCAGCGTCGGGCCGAACACGTTGTTATAGGTGTTGGATCCCAGCCCGAATTCGGGAACATTGGTCTTGCCGATGATGATGGCGCCGGCCTTGCGGATGCGCTCGACGAAGAAATCATCCTCCTGCGGCACGAAATCGGCGAAGATCGGCGAGCCGAAACTGGTCCTCAAGCCTCGAGTCATGGCGAGGTCCTTTATCGCCACCGGCAGGCCAAACAGCGAGCCGGCCGGCCCGCCTTGCGCCAGATCGGCGTCCGCCGCGTCGGCCTCGCGCAGGATGTCGGAGCGCTCGCGCAACGAGACGATGGCATTGACCAGCGGGTTTACCGCGTCGATGCGGTCGAGGAATGCGGCGACCAACTCGCGCACGGACAGGCGGCGCAGCCGGATCGCCTCGGCCAGGTCGACAGCGGACATCCGGCAGATGTCGCCGGCGGGGGGCACGGCGTGCTTCGTTGCGGGGCGCAGGGCTGTCATCCGGCGTTGTTGCGCAGGGCGGTGTCGACATCCGCCGCCAGCGGGATGGCCGGCTGGGCGCCGGGCTTCAGGCAGGCGAGCGAGCCGGCGGCTGCGGCGCGAGTGAGAGCCTGCTCCAGCGGCAGGTTGGACGCCAGCCCGGCAGCGAGATAACCGCAAAAAGTATCGCCGGCCCCGACCGTGTCGACCGGCGTGATTTTCAGCGCCGGCACGGTCAGGAAATCCTCCGGGGTCGCCGCCAGCACGCCGTCGCCGCCGAGCGTGACGACGATGGTGCGGCCGGTTTTGCCGGCGAAGTCGCGCATGCGCGCCGGGCGGTCGCGGCCTTTCAGCGACAGCGCCTCGCCGTAAAGGTCGAATTCGGTTTCGTTGGCGACGGCGTAGTCGGCCTTGCCGAGCAACGCTGCCGCCTCGCTACGGAACGGCGCGGTGTTGAGCACGGTGACCGCGGCGGCGGCGCGTGCGGCGTCGAGCGCTGCATCGACAGTCTGTAACGGGATCTCGTGCTGCAGCAGGACGACGTCGCCCTTCGCAAGGAAAGCCTTGGCGAGATCGCCGGGCAGCACCGAATCATTGGCGCCCGGCACCACGGCGATGACATTCTCGCCATCGGCGCCGACGAGGATCAGCGCCGTGCCGGTGGAGGCGAAGCTCTGGCCGACGCCGGAGAGATCGACCTTGCCGGCCACGAGCAAAGCGAGGGCTTCGGTTGCGAAATTGTCCTTGCCGACGGCGCCGACCATGCGCACCTTGGCGCCGGCGCGCGCCGCAGCCAGCGCCTGGTTGGCGCCCTTGCCGCCGGGCGCGGTGGTGAAGCCGGAGCCGCGGACCGTCTCGCCCGGCGAAGGCAGGCGGCCGACATTGGCGATAAGGTCGAGGTTGATCGAGCCGACAACGATGATCAAGAAAGCCTCCTGCGGAATGCGCGGGAAGCTAACCTGTAAGCCGGCGGCTTGCCAGAGCGTGCGGATGTTTTGCGCCGGGAGCTCGCAAAAAGAAAAACACCGGCGAAGGGATTTCGCCGGTGTTGTTTGATGCGGGCAGCTTCAGGACGCGGTCTGGCCCGCTTCCCAACCGAGGATGGCGCGTTTGCGGGTCAGGCCCCAGTGGTAGCCGGTGAGTGCGCCGGACTTGCCCAGCGCCCGATGGCAAGGGACGACGAAGGACAATGGGTTGGCGCCGACCGCCGCCCCCACCGCCCGGCTGGCGTTTGGCGCGCCGATCCTGGAGGCGATCGAAGAATAAGTGCAGGCCTTGCCCATCGGGATCCTGAGCAGCGCGTCCCAGACGCGCAGCTGGAAGTCGGAGCCGATCATCACCACGCGCAGCGGCTGGTCGGCGCGCCACAATGTCGGATCGAAGATGCGCGCCGCATAGGGCTGGGTGGCGCTCATGTCCTCGACATAGGTGGCGTTCGGCCAGCGGCCCGACATGTCGGCGAAAGCCGCCCGCTCGCCGCCCGGATCGTTGAAGGCGAGCCCCGCAAGGCCACGGTCGGTGACCATGATCAGGGCGATGCCGAAGGGCGAGATGTGGTAGCCGTAGCGGATGGTCAGGCCGGCGCCGCGCGTCTTGTAGTCGCCCGGCGACATCGCCTCGTGGGTGACGAACAAATCGTGCAGCCGGCCGGGGCCGGACATGCCGAGTTCGAACGATGTTTCGAGGAGCGGCATGCCGGAATCGAGCAGTTTGCGGGCATGGTCGAGGGTGACCGCCTGCAGGAAGGCTTTTGGCGACAGGCCGGCCCAGCGGGTGAACAGTTTTTGCAGGCCCGTGGGTGTCTCGCCGACATCGGCTGCCAGGGCTTCCAGCGAGGGCTGGTCGCGATAGTCGAGGCTGATCTTCTCGATGGCGCGGCGTACGACCTCGTAGTCGCTGCCCTCGGGGGTGATGTCGTGCTGCAGGATCGCTGTCGGTTTCATCTGCGTATTCATGGTCATCTGGGCGTTCATGGCAATATCTCCTTGACCGCGAATATCGGTCTTTCCGCCCCTTGCAACCACCCGAAACTTGCCTTGTTGCCGCCTGTTCCCAGATAAATACTGGATTGCGCCCCGGGAGATGCCAATGGCCGGCGAAAGGGTGAATCTGAGCGGAGCAAGGGAGACCTTGCTGATGACGCTTTATGGCAAGGCACTGGAAAGCCGGCTGCCGCATTCGCTGCTCGGGGATCGCTTCGCCGACGAGGCCGTGCGCAAGATCGACTATGATTTCTCGCGCCTCAAGGTCGACACCAATCTCGGCATCGGCCTGGCGATCCGGGCCAAGACGTATGATGTCCGCGTTCAGGACTTCATCGCCAGAAATCCCGGCGCCATCGTGCTGCATCTCGGCTGCGGGCTCGATACGCGCATTTTCCGTGTCGATCCACCCGAAGGCGTGGAGTGGTTCGATGTCGATTTTCCGGATGTCATCGCGCTCCGGCGCAAGCTTTACCCGTCCCGGGACCATTACCACCTCGTCGGCTCTTCGGTAACCGACCCGGACTGGCTGGCAGAAGTGCCGCGCAATCGTCCGGCCGTCGTGGTGATGGAGGGGTTGACGCCTTATCTCCCGGTAGAGGAGGGGCCACGGCTGCTGTCACGCCTTGTCGCGCATCTTGCCGGCGGCGAGCTGATGTTCGACGCCTACAGCCACTTCGGCCTGAAGATGCTGCGCCTCAATCCGACCATCAGGGCGACGGGCGCCGAGGTTCACTGGGCGATCGACGACCCGCAGGTACTGGAGCGTGCCGTTCCGAAGCTGCGCTTTGTCGACGATATCTCGGCCTACAGCGCGGAATGCACAGCGCATATGAGCTGGTCCGCAAAACTGTTTATCGGGCTCTGGAGACACATTCCCGCATTGCGCAAGGTCGGCAGGATTTTACGCTACCGGTTCTGACGCGCCGGCTCTAACGCGTCCTGGCTTTTGTCAGAGCACGTGAAAATGCAGTGGCAAAACTCTCGCGGGAGTCAGGGTCCAGGAATGACCCGATCGGCACATTCTGTCCTTGTGCTTCCACCGTCATCATGGTGATGCCGATCTCGGCATGGCGAGCGACGGAAAAGCGTGCCCAGAAAGGGTTGAAGCGATGCGCTTCCGACTTTCCCGAGGGCGCCGTCTTGCGGATGTCGAGGCTGGTGCGCGACACCGACACTTCCTCGCGGGCACGGGCGGCACGATAGTTGGCGCGGAAGGCGATGTAGACGGCGATGACGTCGAGGCCGAAGAAGCCGAACACCGGCCAAGCGCCGCGCGACAGGAAAAACGCCCCGGTCACCACCCAGCCGAACAGCAGCGCGCCCATCAGCACGGCAAAGCCGGTGCGGCCCAGCGAGCGGTGCGGTGTCAGCAGCGCCTGGAAGAATGGCTCGTCGGCCTGAAACGAGGCGTTTGTGTCGCTCATCCCAGGATATTATAGGAGGGAAATGGCCAGCCCCAAGTCCAAAAATCTTTCCCTATCCAAAAGTGAACTGCCGCCCGGGCGGCGCGACGGCTCGAATGCCAAGCCGCGACCGCGGCCGGCGCGGCTCCGTTCGCTCTACAGCGCCGCCGAGGTGCATGAGATCTTCCGGCGGTTTTCGGTGCAGCGGCCCGAGCCGAAGGGCGAGCTCGAGCACGTCAACGCCTTCACGCTGCTGGTGGCCGTGGTGCTGTCGGCGCAGGCGACCGATGCCGGCGTCAACAAGGCGACGCGGGCGTTGTTCAAGGTCGCCGACACACCTGAAAAGATGCTGGCGCTGGGCGGAGCCAGGGTCGGCGAGTACATCCGCACCATCGGACTCTGGCGCAACAAGGCCAAGAATGTCGTGGCGCTCTCGGAGGCGCTGATACGCGATTACGGCGGCGAGGTGCCCAGCGAGCGCGATGAGTTGGTCAAGCTGCCGGGGGTCGGGCGCAAGACCGCCAATGTCGTGCTCAACATGGCGTTCGGCCAGCACACGATGGCGGTCGACACCCATATTTTCCGCATCGGCAACCGCCTCGGCCTGGCGCCAGGCAAGACGCCCGAACAGGTCGAGCAAGGGCTGCTGCGGATCATCCCGGACGAGTATATGCGCCATGCGCATCACTGGCTGATCCTGCATGGCCGCTATGTCTGCAAGGCGCGCAAGCCCGATTGCCCGGCCTGCGTCATCGCCGATCTCTGCAAGGCCGAGGTGAAGACGACAGACGTGCCGGCGCCGCTCGTGGAAATCGCGGCGCCCGGCGTCCCGACAACTAGCTTTCCTCCACGAACACCTCTTCGCGCTTCTTCTTGACCGACGGCAGGAAGACGACGACGAGCACGGCCAGTGCGACGAGCAGCAGGCCGGCGCTGATCGGCCGCGTCACGAAGGTCGAGGGGTCGCCGCGCGACAGGATCATGGCGCGGCGCAGGTTTTCCTCGAGCAGCGGGCCGAGCACGAAGCCGAGCAGCAGGGGTGCGGGTTCGCAGCGCAGCTTGGTCAGGATGTAGCCGAGCAGGCCGAAGAATGCGACCGCGTAGAGATCGAAGGCGTTGGTGTTGACGCTGTAAACGCCGATCGAGCAGAACGCCATGATGATCGGGAAGAGCACATAATAGGGGATCGTCAGCAGCTTCACCCACAGCCCGATCAGCGGCAGGTTCAGCACGATCAGCATCAGATTGCCGATCCACATAGAGGCGATGATGCCCCAGAACAGCGCCGGCTGCTCGATCGCGACATTGGGGCCGGGCACGATGCCCTGGATGATCATGGCGCCGATCATCAGCGCCATGACCGGATTGGCCGGAATGCCCAGCGTCAGCATCGGAATGAAGGAGGTCTGGGCGCCGGCATTGTTGGCCGATTCCGGGCCGGCGACGCCGGCGATGGCGCCCTTGCCGAACTCCTCCGGGTGTTTCGACACGCGCTTTTCGACCGTGTAGGAGGCAAAGGCGGCAAGCACCGCGCCGCCGCCGGGCAGGATGCCGAGCGCCGAACCGATGATCGTGCCGCGCACGATGGGTGCTGCCATCGCCTTGAAGTCGTCGCGGGTCGGCATCAGGCCGGAGACTTTTTTGATCATCACCGAGCGCTCGTGCTCGTTTTCGAGATTGCGCAGGATCTCGGCGACGCCGAAGACGCCGACCGCCACCGCGACGAAGTTCAGCCCGTCGGCATATTCGCGGATGCCGAGCGTGAAGCGCGGCGTGCCGGTGTAGATGTCGGTGCCGACAATGCCGAGCAGCAGGCCGAGCACGACCATCGCCAGCGCCTTGACGATCGAGCCATGGGCGAGAGCGATGGACGAGACGAGGCCGACGATCATCAGCGAAAAATATTCGGCCGCGCCGAATTGCAGGGCTATTGCCGTCAGCGGCGGGGCAAAGACGGCGACCAGGAAGGTCGACACCGTGCCGGCGAAGAACGAGCCGATCGCGGCGATCGCCAGAGCCGCCCCGGCGCGACCGTTCCTGGCCATCTGGTAGCCGTCGATGGCGGTCACGGCCGAGGAGGATTCGCCGGGCATGTTGATGAGAATGGCGGTGGTCGAACCGCCATACTGGGCGCCGTAGTAGATGCCGGCCAGCATGATGAGGGACGAAACCGGGTCGCCGATCTGAAAGGTGATCGGCAGCAGCATGGCGATGGTTGCGGTGGCGCCGATGCCGGGCAGGACGCCGATCAGCGTGCCGAGCAGAACGCCGATGAGGCAAAAACCCAGATTGGCCGGCGTGGTGGCCGTCGAAAAGCCGAGTTCGAGGTTCCTGAGGAGGTCCATCTCAGCGCCTCACAATGCCAGCCATTGGGGCAACCAGGGGCCGAAGCGCTGGAATGGCAGCCCGAGCGCGTAGCTGAAGACCAGCACCGAAAACAGCGTCAGGCCGGCCGACAGCAGAAGTGCCGTCAGCGGCTTCATGCGGGCGCTGGCAAAAGAGGCGATCAGCGCCGTCAGGAAGATCGACGGGACGAAGCCGAGGCCGCGCACGGTCATGCCGAAAAAGATCGGCGCCGGCAGGATGAAGAGCATGCCGCGCCAGGCAATGGGGCCGATCGGCTCGCCCTCGACGCGCACCGCCTGGACGAGGATGATGGCGCCGAGCACGATCAGCACGATCGCAAGCACCAGCGGGAAATAGCCCGGTCCCATGCGGAAGGCGGTGCCGATTTCGAGGCCGAGCGATTGTATCGCGAAAAAGGCGCCGAAAAAGATGAACAGCGCGGCGCACAGGCCGTTTGTCCTGTCGATGGCGAAAGGTTTCATGGCGGTCCTCCCCTGACCTTGCGACGGGCTGCCGTTGCAAATGTGAAACGGATGTCAAAGCGAAAACGGGCGCCGGCAGCGCCCCGTTCAAGCCTCAGTCGGCGTATTGGCCGGCGGCTTCGATGATCGGCTTCCAGCGCGTGATCTCGCCTTCCAGCTTGGCCTTCAGCGCTGCCGGCGTCGCGTCGGACTCGGACGACGGCTTGGTGCCGAGTTCGGCAAAGCGGGCGATGACGTTGGGGTCCTTCAGCGCGACCTGGAGCGATTTCGACAGTCGGCCGGTGATCTCGGCCGGCGTGCCCTTCGGCGCATAGAGGCCGTGCCAGATGCCGACCTGCACCGCGGGCAGGCCGGCTTCGATGGTCGTCGGCACGTCCTTCAGCACGTCGAGGCGCTCCGGCGTGGTGACGGCATAGGCCTTGATCGTGCCGCCCTGGATCTGCTTGGTGGTGTTGGTGGTCTGGTCGCACATAATGTCGACCTGGCCGCCGAGAAGGTCGGTCATGGCCGGACCGGTGCCCTTGTAGGGCACGGTGACCAGCGGCGTGCCGATGGCGCTCATGAACAGCATGCCGCACAGATGCGAGGCAGCGCCGATGCCGGCATTGGCGACGGTGATGGTGTCCTTGTTGGTCTTGGCGTATTCGACCAGCCCTTTCAGGTCGGCCGGCTCCAGGTCCTTGCGGGCGACGATCGCCATCGGCACCTCGGTGACGAGGCCGACATACTCGAAGGCGTTCAGCGTGTCGTAGGCGAGTTTTCTGTAGAGGGTCGCGCTGGTCGCCATGCCGATGTGATGGAGGAGCAGCGTGTAGCCATCCGGGTCGGCGTTGGCGACGCGGCCGGCGCCCAGCGTGCCGCCGGCGCCGCCGACATTTTCGACGATGATCTGCTGGCCGAGATCCTTCGACATGGCTTCGGCGACGAGCCGGGTAACCGTGTCGGTCGGACCGCCGGCCGCAAACGGCACGACGACGGTGATGGTGCGCTCGGGATAGGTCTGTGCGCTGGCGGTGAACGAATAAAGCGTGACGGCCGCGACGGCGGCCAGGGCGGCTACAATTTTCCTCATCGTAATTCTCCTCCCAGGATATCAATCTCCGATCGCTGTGCAGGTCAGGCAGCGAGGGTGCAACAAAGGCAAGCTAACAGATTGTCGCCTGACGCAAACTGCAAAATACAGTCGTGCGCAACCATGGCGATCAGTGGGGAGTATGCCCGGAGGAGATGGGTTTGGTGTTGGCGTTGCTTCAATAACCGTAGCCGCGCGCCATCGCCGCCGCGAAGATCGGGATCAGCAGGAAGATGAAGGCTTCGGCGCGCACATAGGTCTTCACCGAGGCGAGTTCCGCCACCGGCACCTGAAAGCCGGGATTTGCACTGGCCTGCCGGTTCCAGGAGATGAAGCGGATGGTCGGGATGATCGACAGCAGGCCAACGATGCCGAATGCCGCCATCTTGGCCCAGAACACCCAGTTGTAGACGTAGAATTCCCAGCCCTTCAGGCCGTAGATGACGCGGCAGATGCCGATGATGATGATCAGCATGGCGATGATGCCATAATGGCGGTCGATGCCGGCAAGCCGCTTGAGCGTGGCGGCGGAGAGGTCGCCGCGGATCAGGACAAATTCGGCGCCGACGATGCCGGCCAGCGAGAACACCAGCAGATGATGGAAAATGGCAAGCACGAGATCGGTGGTGTCCATGGCGTTCTCCTCCCATTGGCGGTATCGAGACCGGCCCTTGCCGGACCGGTTGCGAAAGGTAGCATCGTTCGGCAGAATTCCCAGAGGCGGACCTGGGTTGGACCATCGGCGTCGCCATCCTGACAGCTGGGGTTTTCTGAAATGACCGGACTGAAGCGCGCCCTGAACCCGATGCCGGACGACATCCGCATCGCCCTGACCGAAAAAGGACTGACAGCGGCCTACGAGGCGCGGCCGGACTACCAGAAGAACGATTATCTCGGCTGGGTCGCCCGCGCCAAACGCAGCGACACCAGGCAGAAGCGGCTCGACCAGATGCTGGACGAATTGCGGCGCGGTGGGCTCTACATGAAGATGGTCTGGCACGGCTGAAAGTAAGCCGACGCTGTTCGCTTCGACCGCCTGGTCGCGCCAGGCCGTTCGGAAGCTTCCCTGGCTGAATGATGATCCGGCTTGGCCCTTGTCCGGGCGCGCTGGTTTGCTAAGCGCTGACCGTCAACGGAGGCAGAGTTTCATGGGCAGTCCAAAAACAGCCGGCGTCCCGGTTCTCGAAACGGAACGGACCATCATGCGGGCGCACCGGATCGAAGATTTCGACGACTATGCTGTCATGTGGGCCGACCCCGTCACCACCCGTTTCATCGGCGGCAAGCCGCGGACGCGGGAGGAAAGCTGGATGCGGTTCCTGCGGCATGCCGGCCTGTGGTCGCTGCTCGGCTACGGCTTCTGGGCGGTCGAGGACAAGGCCAGCGGTCGCTTCATCGGCGAGGCCGGATTCCACGATCTGAAGCGCGACATCGAGCCGTCGCTCGAGGGCATTCCGGAAGCCGGCTGGGCGCTGGCGCCGCAAGCGCATGGCAAGGGTCTTGCCAGCGAAGTCGTCAGAAGGGCCCTGGCCTGGGGCGACGAAACCTTTGCCGGCGCGAGAACCGTCTGCATCATCGATCCGGAAAACACCGGTTCGTTGAACGTTGCGGCAAAGTGCGGCTACACCAAGGTCCTGGAAACCACCTATCACGACGGGCTGACGATCCTGCTCGAACGGCGGGTGTGAAGCGCTTCATCGACGCAATTTCCACGTTCTGCTAGGGTTGGCTATTCTAATCTAGCTACGCAATTCCTGTGGGAAAACCGCTCACACTTTTCCTGGAATTGCTCTTTGGGGGAGCCGACCATGCGTGCGATCAATGCGATATTTCTGAAGCTTTTCTGGGCGGGGCTGCTGCTCCTGGCGGCCGTGCAACTGGCGGGCGCCGATGCGACGGTGCCGACCGCCGACATCGAGGGCGGTGCCGACAATCATCTGGCCAAGCGCTACGAGGGGTCGTTCATCGTCTCCTACGAAAAATTCGCCTATACCGATTTTACAGTGCCGCTGTCGCCGCTGAAGCCGAGCGCCGATCCGGATGCCCGTGACACGATGAACAACCGTGTGTTCGCGCCGGACAAGAAGGCTGAGGTCGAAGGCGCGCTGACCCGCATCGCCTATGTGCTGCCGGCCGAGCGCTCCCCGCTCGAAGTGCTGCGCAACTACCAGGATGTGATCGCGGCCGCCGGCGGCGAAGTCCTGTTCGAATGCAAGAAGGAAGAGTGCGGCGGCGCCGCCGACCGGTCGTCGAGCGGTGGCGGCGGCGACATGAGCCTGATGATGTATTTCTTCCATGAAAGCGACGTCAAGGACGCGGCCTTTTCCAATGGCGCCTGTGCGGTAACCACCGGTATCAACGACCAGCGCTTCTTCGCTGCCAAGGTGCCGCAGGATGGCGGCGACGCCTATGTCACTGTTCAGGCCTATTCGCTGATCGACGACCTCTACTGCAAGGAACTCAACGGCCGCACCATCGCCGTCGTCCAGGTGCTGGAGCCCAAGGCGCGCGACAAGAAGATGGTGGTGGTCGAAGCGGCCAAGATGGCGGATTCGCTGTCGGCCACCGGCTCCATCTCGCTCTACGGCATCTTATTCGACACCGACAAGGCCGACATCAAGCCGGAATCGGAACCGACGCTGAAGGAGATCTCGACGCTTCTGACCAACGAGCCCGGTATGGCGGTGATCGTCGTCGGTCATACCGACAACCAGGGCGCCTTCGACTACAATATCGATCTGTCGTCGCGGCGGGCGCAGTCGGTGAAGGCGGCGCTGGTCTCGAAATACGGCATCGATGGCGGCCGGCTGACCGCCGCCGGCGCCGGCATGATGGCGCCCGTCGCCAGCAATGACGGCGAAACCGGCCGCGCCAAGAACCGCCGTGTGGTGCTGGTCAAGGCGAACTGAGGCCGATCACGGTTTCAGCGCCGGCTAGGCGCGCTGCCTGCTCCAGCATCGAGGCATCCTCGCCGAAGGCGCGGGTGGCGCGAGCGGCGGCCTCCAGCAGGTCCGGTGTCATGCGGCGCAGGAACGCCGTGTCGACGCGTGTCGACGGGCCGGCGAGCGTCAAGGCGCCGAGCAGAACGCGGCCCGGTCCGAACACCGGCACCGAGACGCCCGCCGTCTCAGGGTCGCGGTCGCCGATCGACAGATAGTGGCAGGCGTTGCGGATGGTCTCGTATGGTTCGCCCGGCTGGCCTGAAAACGCTGCCAGCACGCGGCCGCCAGAGCCGGTGAGCAACGGCAGCAGGTCGCCTTCCCGGATCGTGTAGCGGATCGGGTGCTTGGATTCGACGCGGTAGAGACAGGTGCGGGCGTCGCCCGAGCGGACATAGAACGCCACGCTTTCCCAGCTGCGTTCGGCAAGATCGCGCATGATCGGCAGCAAGATGTCGACCGCCACGACCGAGCGCTGGTAAAGCGCGCCAAGCCGGAAGGTGGCGGGTCCGATGCGGTAGCGGCCATCGTCGAGCCGCTCCAGCAACTGCCCACGCAGCAATGAGTTCGCTAGCCTCAAAATGGTGCTTTTGTAGAGCCCGGTGCGCGCCGCGATCTCGGCCAGGCTGAGCGAGCGGTCGGCGGTCGCGAACGCGTCGAGAATGGCGATCGCGCGGTCGAGCGCGGCAACACCATCGGCCGGCAACGGCTGGGATCGCGCTTCGGTCATCTCACGAACAGTTTCATTCCAGTTTACCTGCTCGGACAAAGGCCGGCCGAAGCGATTGTGCCGCACATCCATGGTTCTGTCTAGTAGAACAGCGTTCCTGTTGACAGAACGTACCGAAATCGGCATGAATTTTTGCCGAGCGGGTCTGTTTTCAGGCTACGTTTCTGGCAGGCACCGGAGGAGGTGTCGTGATTTGGAGGAATCCCATGCTGAACAGACGCAGATTTTTGATGAGCACCGCGGCCGCAGGCGCTGCCGGATTCGTTGCAACGCATTTGACGCCCGCCCTCGCTCAGGATGCACCGCAGATCCAGATCTTCGTGCCGGCCGCGCCCGGCGGCGGCTGGGACCAGACGGGGCGCACCATCGACCAGGTGCTGCGCAGTGAAAAACTGATCTCCGGCTCGCAGATCACCAATGTCGGCGGCGCCGGCGGCACGGTCGGCCTGCCGCAGTTCATCAGCCAATGGAAGGGCAAGGGCAATTCGCTGATGGTGGCCGGCATGGTCATGGTCGGCGCCATCATCGCCAACAAATCGGCCAACAACCTCTCCGAAGTGACGCCCATCGCTCGCCTCACCGGCGAGTTCGAGGCGCTGGTGGTGCCGGCGGATTCGCCGTTCAAGACGGCCGGCGATTTCGTCGCCGCGCTCAAAGCGGATCCGACCAAGGTTCCGGTGGCCGGCGGCTCGGCCGGTGGCTCCGACCACATCCTGTTCGGGCTGATCGCCAAGACGGTCGGCGTTCCGGCAACCAACCTCTCCTATGTGCCTTTCGCCGGCGGCGGCGAGGCGCTGTCGGCGCTGCTCGGCAACCAGGTGGCGGCCGGCATTTCCGGCTTCGGCGAGTTCTCCGAGCAGGTCAAGGCGGGCGCGCTTCGGCTGTTGGCGATCTCCGCCGACAAGCGCCAGGACGGCATCGACGCACCGACGATGAAGGAAGCCGGCATTGACGTCGAACTGTTCAACTGGCGCGGCGTATTCGCACCGCCAGGCGTCTCCGACGCCGACAAGGCGGCGATGGTCACGATGATCGAGACCATGGCCAAGAGCGATGCCTGGGCAGCCGAATGCAAGAACCGCAACTGGACCCCCATCCTTCTGACCGGCGACGATTATGCGAAATTCCTCGTCGACGACACCGCCCGCATCACCGCGATCCTCAAGGATCTCGGCCTCGCCTGATGTCTTCACCTGATGTCTTCAGGGGCGGCCACGGCCGCCCCTTCCGACATTAGCCTGCGGCATGGACATATCATGCGCTGGGAGTGAAACTGCGGATGCGGCCGGCGGGAGGATGCCGGCCATCTCGGGAGGACATCGATGAGCACCAGCGACCAGCAGCCGGCGCCCCCGCGCCTTGCCATGCCCGAATTGTTGATCGGCATCGGGCTTCTCGCCTGTGCCGCGGCCGTGGCGTGGCAGACCCTGGCCATCCCGGTTTCGCCGCTCTATTCCAAGGTCGGGCCGACCGTCTTCCCCTACATCACCATGACAGGCATGATCGTGCTTTCGCTGCTGCTCATCGTCGCCGCGCTGCGCGGCGGCTGGCAGCCGCAGGAGGAAAAGGAAACGCCGACCGACTGGAAGGCCATGGGCATCGTCGTTGCCGGCCTGGTCGCCAATCTGGTGCTGATCCAGCCGCTCGGCTTCACCGCCGCCTCGGTCATCATGTTCGTGCTCGTCTGTTATGGCTTCGGCAGCAAGCACACGCTGCGCGATGCGCTGACCGGCCTGATCCTGGCGCTTGCCGCCTATTTCGGCTTTGCCAGGGCGCTCGGCGTCAACATTGGCGCCGGCTTCATCGAAAACCAGCTGAACACGGTGATCGACGCGATCATCGCCACTGCGAGGGGCTGACGCCATGGAGACGCTCGGCCATCTCGCCCACGGATTCTCCGTCGCTTTCTCGCCGATGAACCTGCTGTGGTGCCTGGTCGGCACCACGCTCGGCACGGCCATCGGCGTGCTGCCCGGCCTCGGGCCGGCGCTGACCATCGCGCTGCTGCTGCCGATCACCTACCAGGTGGCGCCGGAGGCGTCCTTCATCCTGTTTGCTGGCATCTATTACGGCGCCATGTATGGCGGCTCGACGACCTCGATCCTGCTCAACACGCCGGGCGAAAGCGCCACCATCGTCACCGCGCTGGAAGGCAACAGGATGGCCCGCTCGGGTCGCGGCGGCGCGGCACTGGCGACCTCGGCGATCGGCTCCTTCGTCGCCGGCACCATCGGCACGATGGGCGTCGCCTTCCTGGCCCCGGTGGTGGTGAAGTTCGCGCTCGCCTTCGGGCCGGCCGAATATTTCTCGCTGATGGTGCTTGCCTTCATCACGGTGTCGGCGGTGCTCGGCTCGTCCTCCGTGCGCGGCCTCACCAGCCTGTTCATCGGTTTCGTCATCGGCATGATTGGCGTCGACCTGCAGACGGGACAGCCGCGCTTCACCTTCGGCATGAACGAACTGCTCGATGGCGTCGATGTCATCATTGCCGCGGTCGGCCTGTTTGCCGTCGGCGAGACGCTCTACATGGCCTCGCGCCGCTATGCCGGCAAGGACGAGATCGTGCCGCTCAAGGGCTCGCTCTACATGACCGCGGCCGAATGGGGGCGCTCGTGGAAGCCATGGCTGCGCGGCGCTTTCATCGGCTTCCCGATCGGCGCCATGCCTGCCGGAGGCGCCGAGATCCCGACCTTCCTGTCCTACGCCATCGAAAAGAAGCTGTCGAAGCACAAGGAGGAGTTCGGCACGGTCGGCGCCATCGAGGGCGTTGCCGGACCGGAAGCCGCCAACAATGCGTCTGCCGCCGGCGTGCTGGTGCCGATGCTCACCCTTGGCCTGCCGACCTCGGCGACCGCCGCAATCATGCTGTCGGCCTTCCAGAGCTACGGCATCAATCCGGGACCGCTGCTGTTGACGACGCAGGCCGATCTGGTCTGGGGCCTGATCGCCAGCCTGTTCATCGCCAACGTCATCCTGGTCGTTCTCAACCTGCCGCTGATCGGGCTGTGGGTACGGCTGTTGAAAATCCCGGCGCCGCAGCTCTATGCTGGCATCCTGGTGTTCGCCACCGTCGGCACCTACGGCATCTCGCAATCGCCGATCGACCTCGTCATCCTCTATCTCCTGGGGGCCGCCGGCTTCCTGATGCGGCGCTTCGATTTCCCGACCGCGCCGGTCATCATCGGCATGATCCTGGGGCCGCTTGCCGAAACGCAGTTCCGCCGGGCGATGACGATCTCGAACGGCGACTGGTCGGTGTTCTACACCCACAAGCTGTCGCTGGTGCTGCTGATCCTTGCCTTCATCGGGCTCGCCGGTCCGCATATCTGGGCCTTCATCGAGCATCGGCGCCGGCGCGGACCCGAGCATGTGCCGGGCGATGCCTGAGCGACCTGGAGCATCATGACCGATCTGCTTGCCGGCATCCGCATTCTCGACCTGACCAATGTGCTGGCGGGCCCTTATTGTGCCTACCAGCTGGCGCTGCTCGGCGCCGATGTCATCAAGGTCGAGACGCCGCAAGGCGGCGATCTGGCGCGCCAGCTCGGCGCCTCGCCGGCGCTCAACGAGGCGGGGATGGGCGCGTCGTTCCTGGCGCAGAATGCCGGCAAGCGATCGGTGGTGCTGGATCTCAAAAGCGAAGCCGACCGCGAACGCTTCCTCGATCTCGTCGCCTCGGCCGACGCGCTGGTCGAGAATTTTCGACCGGGCGTGATGGGGCGGCTGGGTCTCGGCTATGAGGTGCTGAAAGCGGTCCGCCCCGGTCTCGTCTATTGCGCCATATCCGGTTTCGGCCAGAGCGGGCCGATGCGCGACAATCCGGCCTACGACCAGATCATCCAGGGGCTGTCCGGTATCATGAGCATCACCGGCACGCCGGAGACAGCACCCTTGCGGGTCGGCTATCCCGTCGCCGACACGCTGGGGGGGCTGGTCGGGGCCTTCGCAATCGCCGCGGCGCTGGTCAAGCAGAAGACCTCGGGCGAGGGCGCGTTTCTCGATGTCTCGATGCTCGAATGCACGCTGTCGGCGCTGGGCTGGCCGGTGTCCAACTATTTGACCGCCGGTGTCGAGCCGCAGCCGATGGGCAATGAGAACATGACGGCTGCGCCCTCCGGCGCGTTTCGCACCGGCGACGGCCTGCTCAACATCGCCGCCAACAAGCAGGAGCAGTTCGTCACGCTTTGCCGGCTGATCGGCCAGCCGGAACTGGCCGACGATCCGCGCTTTGCCGAGCGCGAGACGCGCAAGCAGAACCGCGCCTCCTTGAGAGGGCTGATCGAGACAGCGCTTGCGAGCGCCTCGGCGGCTGCCTGGGAAGAAAAGTTCAACCGCGCCGGCGTTCCGGCGGGCCGGGTGCTGACGATCCCGCAGGTGCTTGGCGAGCGCCAGGTGGTCGAGCGCGACATGACCACGCGTTTCCAGGGCCTGCCCGGCATGGAGCAGCCGCTGACAGTGGTGCGCGGCGGCTTCATGGTCGATGGCGCGGCACCCTTGCCGGTCCTGCCGCCGCCGGTGCTGGGTGAGCATATGGACGAGGTTTTTTCCACCCTGCCGCCGCGCGCCAGGAGAAGCGCGTGAGCGAGAGAAAAACCGGCCGCGAGCGCGGCGAGGAGTGGTGGCAGACCGGCATCATCGAGATGGGCCCCGGCATCATCCGGCTGCGCGGCTATGAAATCCAGGAGCTGATCGGCCGCGTCAGCTTTCCGGCCACGATCTGGCTGATGCTGCGTGGCGAATTGCCAAGCGAGGAGCAGGCGGCGCTGCTCGGCATTGCGCTGGGGGCGGCCGTCGACCACGGGCCGCAGGCGCCGTCGATCGCCATTGCCCGCATGGCCATCACCTGCGGAGTCGGCATCAACAGCGCCATGGCGTCCGCCGTCAACGTGCTGGGCGACGTGCATGGCGGCGCCGGCGAACAGGCGCTGTCCTTCTATGGCGACATTGCCGTGGCACTTGACCAGGGTGTTGCGCTGGACCAAGCCGTAGCCGCACGGCTCGACCGTTTCTTCGCCGAGGAAAAAGGCTATGTGCCGGGCTTCGGCCATCGCTTCCACCCGGTCGATCCGCGCGCGCCGCGCCTGATCGCAGTTACGCGCGAATTTGCCGCGCGCGGCGTCGTCAGCGGACGCTTTGCCGACATCGCCGAGGCCGTCGAGGCGGAGGTCGCGCGCCGCAAGGGGAAGAAAATACCGCTCAACATCGACGGCGCCACCGCCGTCATCTATGGCGAGCTCGGCTTTCCGCCGCCGTTGACGCGCGGCCTGTTCGTGCTCTCGCGCTCGGTCGGCATCCTGGCGCATGCATGGGAGCAGTCGCAGCAAAGCGAGCGCAACAAAGGGCCGCTGCCGCGCGAATGGTTGTGGGCCTATACGGGCACGCCGCTGCGGCCATTTCCAGGGGACCAGGGTCCCGCTGAAGGGGACGAGGGCAAGTGAGGTTGGTCAGGCCGGGTCCGGCACTGCCGGCTGAGGCGGCGCCAGGTTGGCCATCAGCGTCGAGAGATCCGGCTCATCGATGAGCAACGCCGCGTCCTGCGGCTTGAGCCATGCCCGCTGGCGGCTCTTGGCCTCCTGCCAGTTGGCCAGTTCCTCGGACACCTCCAACAGATAGACGACGACGTCGACGCGCACGAAATTGTGCTCCAGCCGTTTCCAGTAGGAATAGCTGCCGGCAGGCGCCTTGCGGGTCTTGCCGAGCACGCCGGCTTCTTCGCGCGCCTCGATGGTGGCGGCCTTGCGCCCGCTCTTTCCTTTCATCGGCCAGCCCTTGGGCACGATAAAGCGCTTCGTCGCTCGCGACGTCACCAGCATCACTTCGAAATTGCCTGAAACGTCCAGGCGAAAGGGAATGGCGGCGACCTGGCGAATGCGTTCGCCTCGCCTTGCCTTGCGTACCGCCTTTTTCTTCGTCGTCGCCATGTGCTGAAAATCCGGTCGGCGGGCGCACCGCCGCACGCCGCCTGCAAACCCTGATATGCCCGCGAGGCAATGAGCATTTTTAGTAAATAAGTCGACTAAGTAAATCGCAAGCGACCGATATCAACGGCAAACACGCACAATCTGGTTGTTGACGATCTGAATCGGACAAGCTTGCCGGACGACGGGCACTTCGGGGCGCGGCTGCGGCACGATCCGACGGTCCTGCTCGCGATATTGCTGCTGCTGTTGCTGGAACTGCTGCCGCTGCAGGCTGTTGCGCAATTGCTGCAGCTGGTTCTGCTGGATCAGCCGGTTGGCGCTGGGATTGACGGATTGAGCCGCAGCAGATTGCATGATGCCGGCGAGCGTTGCTGCTGCCAGCATTGCCGACATCAGAACTGTCGATAGGCGAAGCGTCGACATCAGTTCATTCCCGTACAGATATAACCTCCTCTCTATATAGGGCGTTCGTCTCGATCTGCCATGGGCGGGTCTGCCATGGGCCGATCTGCCACGGGTTGGCGAAATCCCTGAGGAAGCGGCCTGGCCGCACTTGACAGAAAAGATCGATTGACCGCTCTATCGGGCGCGGATCTCGGGCTCAATCGCTGCTGACTCGAGGCACAATCGGGAGCATATTGATGAAAAGCAGGCAAGTATATTTCGCGGCGCTACTGGGCAGCATCTGTATTCTTGGCCCGGTGGCAGTCGCGGCGCAAACCAAGACCGACAAGACGGCGCCTGCCGCCGCAGCGCCCGCCCCTGCTGCCGGCCCGACATTGCCTGGCGGCGCCTCGGCGCTGTCCGAGACACATGGCGACTGGACGGTCAATTGCCAGGTAACCGGCACGGCCAAGGTTTGCAGCCTGTCGCATCAGCAGTTCAACAAGCAATCCAATCAGCGCCTGCTGGCGATCGAGCTGTCGAGCAAGAGCGGCGAGGATGCCGCCGGAACGCTGGCGCTGCCGTTCGGCCTGGCGCTCGCCAAAGGAGTCAGCCTGACCATCGACGACCAGAAGCTGGAAGGCAGCTTGCCGTTCAACACCTGCCAGGCCGTCGGCTGCCTGGTGCCGGTGGCGTTCGATGCCAGCGTCACGCCGCTGCTCAAGGCAGCCACCACGCTGAAGATCGACGCCTTCGCGGCCGACACCGGTCAAGCGGTGAGTTTCACCATCCCGCTCAACGGCTTCGGCGGCGCACTGGCACGGACCGCGGAACTCTCGGCGGACTGAGCAGCGAGCGCGCGGCTACTCAACCTCGCGCAGCCGGTATCCCACCCCGGTTTCGGTGGTGATGTAGCGCGGCTGGTCGGGCGACTTTTCGATCTTCTGCCGGAGCTGGCGGACATAGACCCTGAGATACTGCACGTCGGTCGAATCGCCCCACACCTGCCTCAGAATGAAATGGTGGGTCAGCACCTTGCCGGCATGCTGCACCATAATACGCAATATGTCGTATTCCTTGGGGGAGAGCTTTATCTCCTTGCCTTCGACCTTGACGATGCGCTTGACCAGGTCGACCGAGAGATCGCCGGTCTGAAACACCGGCTTTTCGCCCTGCTGCTGGAATTTGTGGCGCAGCGCGACGCGGATGCGGGCGACCAGCTCGTTCATGCCGAACGGCTTGGTGATGTAGTCGTCAGCGCCGAGTTCGAGCGCCGCGACGATGCCGGCTTCGTCGGTGCGGCTGGACAGGATGACCACGGGCACGTCGAGGCCGTCGTCGCGCCATTTCCGCAGGAGATCGAGGCCACCCATGCCGGGCAGGCCGAGGTCGAGCAGGATCAGATCCGGCTTTTGTGCATCGACGAGTTCGATCGCAGCCTTGGCGTTGGGCGCTTCGCTGACCGCATAACCCTGGCTGCCGAGGCCGACGCGCAGCAGTTTGCGGATCGGCGGCTCGTCGTCGACGACCAGTATGCTGACGTTGGAATTTGTCATGCCGGATCACCAGAGTTTTGCCCGTCCGCGTTCCGTTCGTCCAGGCCGGGCGATCGTGCCGGCTTCGGCATGCGGATGGTGAAGACCGCGCCTTGGCGATCGCTGCGGTTCGCCGCCATGATCGTGCCGCCCATCGCCTCGATGAAGCCCCGGCAGATCGACAGGCCGAGCCCGGTGCCGGCCTGGACCTGATCGCGCTTGCGCACCCGGTAAAAGCTGTCGAAGACGCGCTCCAGGTCGGCGGGCGGAATGCCCGATCCCTCATCCATGATCTGCAGCACGACGGAGCCATTGTCGGCCCAGCCCTGCAGCCGGATTGTCGATCCCGGTGGCGCGTATTTCGCGGCATTGTCGAACAGATTGAACAGCACCTGCTCGAACAGCACCGGATCTAGCTTCAGCATCGGCAGGTCGGCCGGAATATCAACCTCGGTCTTGTGCCCGGCAGTGATCTTGCGTGCCCGCTGCAAGGCCGAGCCCACGACATCGCCGACATAGTGCAGGGCGAAATTCGGTTCCATGGCGCCCGATTCAATCTTGGTCATGTCGAGCAGATTGGCGATGAAGCGGTTCAGCCGTTCGGACTCGTCGAGCACGGTGGTCAGCAGCTCGGCCCGATCGTTCTCGGGCAGTGCCGGCGCAAATTCCCTGAGCGTGCCGGCCGCGCCCATGATGGCCGCGAGCGGCGTCTTCAGATCATGCGAGATCGACGTCAGCAGTGCCGAGCGCAAGCGGTCGGCCTCGGCCGCCAGCCTCGCGCGATCGACATCGGCGACCAACTGGATGCGCTCGATGGCAACCGCCGCCTGATCGGCCAGCGCGTCGAGCAGGCGCTGTTGCTCGGGCGTCAGCAGCGGGCCTTGCTTGTCATTGTCGAGGCCGACGACGCCGACGGCCGTGCGTGCGGTGCGCAAGGGGAGGTAGAGGCGTTTTGCCCCGGGCAGGGTATCGGCGCCACGGCCGGCAGCCCGGTTGTGTTCCCAAGCCCAGCGTGCAGCCGCGATGTCGGCCTCGGCCAGCGTGTCATCGGGGGGATAACCGGCCTTGACGGTGATCGTGCCTTCTTCCGGCAAAAGCAGCACCACGCGCAGCTTCAGCATCGAGGCGATCTGGAAGGCTGTGGCCCACAAAACGTCGTCGAGCGTGCCGGCGCCGGCGAGCTTCTTTGAAAAGAGGTAGATGTCCTCGGTGGCCCGGGCGCGTGAACGGGCGGCGGCTGCCTGACGCTGCACACGCGCCGTCAGATTGCTGGCGATGACGGCAACGACGAGGAAGACNTGACTGGAGTTCAGACGTGTGCTCTTCCGATCTTCTCCGGATCGCGGATCGTCATCGTGTAGCGCGGCTCGAGAAAGAAGAAGTTGAAGGCAATGGCGCTGAGGAAACAGGCGTACAGCGCCGGCCACAGGCCAAAGGTCACTGCCGATGTCAGCACCGCCAGCAGCAGCACGCTGGCAAGGTTGCGAACGTCGAGGAACTGATCGAGGACGGCGCTGACGGCAAGCGCGCCGGCGACATAGACGGTCGAGAAAAGATAAGGCCAGATTTGAAATGGCGTCTGCTCGGCCGCCGCCTTGACCCTCGACGTGGCCTCGTTGTCGCGCTCCGTTCCTGAAATGACATGGACGCTGATATCGCCGGCATTGCGGATCAGATCGTAGGTGAGCGAACCCTCGATCAGTTCGCGCCAGCGCGAGCGGGTCGGCCTGCCGACGACGATATGGGTGAAGTTGTTGGCCATGGCGTGGCGGACGATGTCCTGGGCGACGTTCTGGCCCGGAATGGTCGTCACCTCGGCGCCGAGCTGCTCGGCCAGGCGCAACAGTGTGGCCAGCCGGTCCTTGTCTTCCTCCGACATGGCGGCCGAACGCGGCGTGTCGACATGCAGCGCCGTCCACGGTGCGCGCAGCCGGTCGGCCAGCCGGCGCGCATAGCGGACACGAGACGCTCCGCCCGGACGCGCATCGACGCAGACGAGCACCCTTTCGCCCGCCGCCCAAGGGCCGGGAATCGCGTGCGACTGCATGTGGTTGAGCAACTGCTCGTCGACGCGCTGGGCGGTGCGGCGCAGCGCCAATTCCCGAAGCGCGGTCAGATTGCCCGGCGAGAAATAGTTTTCGACTGCGCGCTGGGCAGTGTTGGGGAAATAGACCTTGCCCTCTTTCAGCCGCTTGATCAGGTCGTCGGGCGTGAGGTCGATGATCTCGATGTCATCGGCCTGGTCGATGATGGAGTCCGGGACCGTTTCGCGCACCCTGACCCGGGTGATCTGCGCCACCACGTCATTCAGGCTCTCGACATGCTGGATGTTGAGCGTGGTGTAGACATCGATGCCGCGCGTCAGGATTTCCTGGACGTCGAGATAGCGCTTGGGGTGGCGGCTGCCTGGCGCATTGGTGTGGGCGAGTTCGTCGACGAGCACCAGCGCCGGCCGGCGGGCGAGAATGGCATCGATGTCCATCTCGTCCAGCACGCGGCCTCTGTAGTCGACCTTCTGGCGCGGGATGACCTCGTAGCCTTGGACCAGCGCCAGGGTTTCCTTGCGGCCGTGGGTTTCGACGATGCCGATGACCACGTCGATGCCGTCGGCAAGCATGGCGCGGCCGGCCATCAGCATTTCGTAGGTCTTGCCGACACCGGGTGCAGCACCCAGAAATATCCGCAGGCGGCCGCGCTCTTCCCGTTCCGCATGCTCGAGCAGCGCGTCCGGAGAGGGTCTGGTATAGTTGCTTCTGGCGTCCGGCATCAGGCTCGATCATGAACGGCGCCGAGGATCGTGTCGATCCCTGGCCCCTGGCTTCAGAGATTGTCTCTCACTGCTTGGTATCGTCCAGTGCCAGGTTGAGCGCCAGCACATTGACGACCGGCTCGCCGAGGAAGCCGAGTTCGCGGCCTTCGACATGGCTGTCGACAAGCGCCTTGACCTTGGCTTCGTCGAAGCCCCTGGCCTTGGCCACCCGAGCGACCTGGAAATAGGCGGCGTCCGGGCTGATGGCGGGGTCGAGGCCGCTGCCGGACGTCGTCACCAGATCCATCGGCACCGGCTGGTTCGGGTTCTCCGCCTTCAGCTTTTCGGCGTCGGCCTTGATGCGGTCGATCAGCTTGGGGTTGGTTGGACCGAGATTGGAGCCGCTGGACGCTGCGGCGTTGTATCCGTCGCCGGCAGCCGAGGGGCGGCCATGGAAATACTTGTCGTCGGCAAAGCCCTGGCCGATCAGTTCGGAGCCGATGACCGTGCCGTTTTTCTCGATCAAGCTGCCATTGGCCTGGTGCGGAAACAGCGCCTGGGCGATGCCGGTCATGCCCAGGGGATAGATCAGGCCGGTCAAAACGGTGAAAAAGACGATCATGATAACAGCGGGTCTTATCTGAGTGAGCATGGACGTATTTCCTTAAGCGAGGCCGAGGCCGGTGACGATCATGTCGATCGCCTTGATGCCGACGAAGGGAACGATGATGCCGCCGAGGCCGTAGACCAGCAGGTTGCGGCTGAGCAGCGCGCCGGCGCCGATGGCGCGGTATTTGACGCCTTTAAGCGACAGCGGGATCAGAGCGATGATGATCAGCGCGTTGAAGATGATGGCCGACAGGATGGCGCTCTGCGGCGTCGCCAGATGCATGATGTTGAGCGCTTGCAGGGGGCCGATTGTATGTCCCGGCGCAACGTAGAAGACGGCAAACATGGCCGGGATGATGGCGAAGTATTTGGCGACGTCGTTGGCGATCGAGAAGGTCGTCAGCGAGCCGCGCGTCATCAGCAGCGCCTTGCCGATCTCGACGATCTCGATCAGCTTGGTCGGGTCACTATCGAGGTCGATCATGTTGCCGGCCTCGCGGGCGGCAACCGTGCCGGTGTTCATGGCGACGCCGACATCGGCCTGCGCCAAGGCCGGCGCGTCGTTGGTGCCGTCACCGCACATGGCGACCAGCTTGCCCTTGGCCTGTTCGTCGCGGATCAGCTTCAGCTTGTCCTCGGGCGTGGCCTGGGCGAGGAAATCGTCGACGCCGGCTTCGGCTGCGATCGCCGCCGCAGTCATCGGATTGTCGCCGGTGATCATCACGGTGCGGATGCCCATTTTGCGCAGTTCGGCAAAGCGCTCGCGGATACCACCCTTGACGATGTCCTTGAGGTGGACGACGCCGAGCAGGCGGCCGTCACGCTCGACGGCCAGCGGCGTGCCGCCCGACTTGGCGATCTCGTCGGCGATCGCCTGGAGATCCTTGACGGTGTCGCTGCCGGGGCGCGTGCCGTGAGTGGCCGATGACGACTGGCTGACATAGGCGAGAACCGAATCGACGGCGCCCTTGCGCACCGACGAGCCATCGATGTCGACGCCGCTCATCCGGGTCTGCGCGGTGAAGGGCACGAAGCTGGCATGCAAGGTTGCCATGTCACGGGCGCGGATGGCGTATTTCTCCTTGGCCAGCACGACGATCGAGCGTCCCTCAGGCGTCTCGTCGGCGAGCGAGGCGAGCTGCGCGGCATCGGCCAGTTCCTGTTCGGTGGCGCCCTTGACCGGGCGGAATTCGGTGGCCTGGCGGTTGCCGAGCGTGATGGTGCCGGTCTTGTCGAGCAAAAGCGTATCGACGTCGCCCGCCGCTTCGACGGCACGGCCGGACATGGCCAGCACGTTGAAGCGCACCAGGCGGTCCATGCCGGCAATGCCGATGGCCGACAGCAGGGCGCCGATGGTGGTCGGGATCAAGGTGACGAACAGCGCGACCAGCACCGTCACCGGGATATAGCCGCCGGAATAGGAGGCAAAGCTCGGGATCGTGGCGGTGGCCAGCACGAAGATCAGCGTCATGCCGACGAGCAGGATGTTGAGCGCGATCTCGTTGGGCGTCTTCTGGCGCGAGGCACCCTCGACCAGCGAGATCATGCGGTCGAGGAAGGTGTGGCCGGAGGCCGCTGATATGCGCACGCGAATCCAGTCGGACAGAACCTGCGTGCCGCCGGTGACCGCCGAACGGTCGCCGCCGGATTCGCGAATGACGGGTGCGGACTCGCCGGTGATTGCCGCCTCGTTGACCGAGGCCACGCCTTCGATCACTTCACCGTCGGACGGGATGATGTCGCCGGCTTCGACCAGCACGATGTCGCCAACCTTCAGGCTGGTGCCGGGCACCAGCTTGAACCTGGAGCGGTCTTCGCCGGCAAGCAGCTTGGCCTGGGTTTCGGTGCGCGCCTTGCGCAGCGAATCGGCCTGCGCCTTGCCGCGGCCTTCGGCGACGGCCTCGGCGAAGTTGGCGAACAGCACGGTGAACCACAGCCAGATGATGATCTGCAGCGTAAAGCCGAAATCGCCGCCGCCGGTGGCGAGATCCTTGACGAACAGGACCGTGGTAAGAAGCGAGACGATGGCGACGACGAACATCACCGGGTTCCTGACCAGCGTGCGGGGGTCGAGTTTCCTGAAGGCGCCGCCGATGGCCGGCCACAGGATGCGGGCATCCATGATGCTCGCGGATTTGGACTGGCTCATTTGGTGGCTCCAGTATCTGAACTGTTGGCCGGCACCGACCGATCGGATGCCGAAAAGAGGGGCGGCGGACCATAGGCCAGCAGCCAGATCACGATCATGACTGCCGCGAGGCCGAGGAAGGTAGATACGCTGGGGAAGGGAGGGGGCGTTTCCTCCCCCTCATTGCCGGCTCGTGGGCCGGCTCGCGGCCGGGCCTTCATGCGTTTTGGGTAGAACCAGGACATGACAAGCCTCAGAATGTCTGGCCGTTGATGGCAGCCAGGTGCTCGACGATCGGTCCGATCGCCAGTGCCGGGAAGAAGGTCAGGCCGACGACGATCAGGATGACGCCGACGAGCAGGCCGACGAACAGCGGGCCGTCGGTCGGGAAGGTGCCGGCGGAAGCCGGAACCGTCTTCTTCGTCGCTAGCGAGCCGGCAATGGCAAGCGCTGGAATGATGACGAAGAAGCGACCCACCCACATGGAGATGCCGAGCGTGATGTTGTACCAGGGCGTGTTGCCGGAAAGGCCGCCAAAGGCCGAGCCGTTGTTGGCCGCCGCCGAAGTGTAGGCATAAAGAACCTCGGAGAAGCCATGCGGACCGCCATTGGCCATCGAGGCGACGGCGCTTGGCAGCACGACCGCTATTGCCGTGAAGACCAGCATGACCAACGGCAGAGCGAGGATGGCGAGCATTGCCATCTTGACCTCCTTGGCCTCGATCTTCTTGCCGAGATATTCGGGCGTGCGGCCAACCATCAGGCCGGCGACGAACACGGTGATGACGATGAACATGACGATGCCGTAGAAGCCGGCGCCGACGCCGCCGACGATGACTTCGCCGAGCTGCATGTTGAGCATCGGGACCAGGCCGCCAAGTGCTGTGAACGAGTCATGCATGGCGTTCACCGCACCGCAGCTCGCAGCCGTGGTGATGACGGCGAATAGTGCCGAAGCGGCAATGCCGAAGCGGCTCTCCTTGCCTTCCATGTTGGCGCCGTCGACGCCCAACGCATGGACCAGCGGATTGCCCGCGGCTTCCGCCCAGTAGCAGATAACGACGCCAGCGATGAACAGCACACCCATCGTGGCCAGGATCGCCCAGCCCTGGCGCTGGTTGCCGACCATGCGGCCGAAGAGGTTGGTGAGTGCAGCACCCAGCGCGAAGATCGTCACCATCTGGATCATGTTGGAGATGGCGTCGGGGTTTTCGAAAGGATGCGCGGCATTGGCGTTGAAGAAGCCGCCGCCATTCGTGCCAAGCATCTTGATGGCGACCTGCGAGGCGACCGGCCCAAGGGCGAGCGTCTGCTTGGCGCCCTCCAGAGTGGTGGCGTCGACATAAGGCCCGAGCGTCTGCGGCATGCCGAGCCAGACATAGACGAGGGTGAGCACGATGCTGAGCGGCAGCAGGATGTAGAGCGTGCAGCGGGTCATATCGACCCAGAAATTGCCGATCGATTTTGCCGAGGCGCGGGCGAAGCCGCGGATCAGCGCCACCGCGATGGCAATGCCGACGGCGGCCGACATGAAGTTCTGCACGGTCAGGCCGGCCATCTGCACGAGGTAGGACAACGTGCTTTCGCCGCCGTAATTCTGCCAGTTGGTGTTGGTGACGAAGCTGACGGCAGTGTTGAAGGCGAGATTGGGTTCGACCGATGCCATCCCGGCCGGATTGTAAGGCAGGACGCCCTGCAGGCGTTGCAGAAAGTACAGCACCAGGAAGCTGGCAAGGCTGAAGAAGATGATTCCTGCCGCGTAGGTCGTCCAGTGCTGCTCCTCGCGCTCGCTGGTTCCCGAAATGCGGTAGAGGCCGCGCTCAACGGGCCCGAGTATGGGCGAGAGAAAGGTGCGATCGCCATTGAAGACGCGGTACATGTAGCCGCCGAGCGGCTTCACCAGCAAAACGACGATCCCGCAATAAACCAGGATCTGTATCCATCCGTTGAGTGTCATGGCTTTCCGTGCCTTGCTTCAGAAGCGTTCTGGGCGAACGAGGGCGTATGTCAGGTAGACGAGCAGGAACAAGGTCACGCCGCCACCGAGGATGTAATCGACAAGCATGGTGCGATCCTTCCGCTAAAGAGCGTCGCAGGCTTTGATGTAGGCGAGGGAAAGCGTGAAAAACAAAACGTCGATCCCGATGACGACAATGTCCATGTGTTGGTCCTTGCTTCTGCTTGTATTTGGCGCCAGCGACTGGCGAGCCAGAAATTCCATGAGAACGGCCCGCCGTAACTCTGGGGTCACGGCGTCCGCAGCGTTTTGCTCGAGATGGAATATGGACCCGATCGCCATAAAGGTTCGAGACGGGGCCGGGAGGAAAGATATAAAATTCCTATAAAGATTTCCGGGAGATGGCTCCGTTCCGGGCCGCTAGAAACCGACGCCATGATATCGCGACCCCTCTTGCGGCGGCTCCGTCTTTCGAAACAATGGGAACGCAAAGTGAGGGAAAAACAGATGCTCGACATGGCACCATCGAAACAGGCGGCGACATGGCTTTGCGCGCTTGCACGGGCGCTGGAAGCTGATGACGCCGAGGCGGCCGCCAACCTGTTCGTCGAGGATTGCTACTGGCGCGATCTGCTGGCTTTCACCTGGAACATCACCACGATGGAAGGCCGCGATGAGATCCGCGACATGCTGCAAGCGACGCTGGCGGAAGCGAAGCCCTCACACTGGACGCTGTCCGGCGAGGCGACCTCGGATGAGGGCACCGTCGAGGCCTGGTTCACGTTCGAAACGGCGGTCGCGCGGGGCGAAGGGATTGTGCGCCTTACGGACGGCCGCTGCCGGACCTTGTTCACGGCGGTGCGTGAGCTCAAGGGGTTCGAGGAACAAAAGGGACCGGCGCGGCCGCTTGGTATCCGTCACAAGGCCGATCCGAAGCGCGAAACCTGGGCGGAGGCGCGGGCGCGCGAGACGCGCGACCTCGGCGCCACCGAGCAGCCCTATTGCCTGGTGATCGGCGGCGGGCAGGGCGGCATCATGCTCGGCGCGCGGCTGAGGCAGCTCGGTGTGCCCACCATCATCATCGAGAAAAATGCGCGCCCCGGCGATTCCTGGCGCAACCGTTATCGCTCGCTCGTGCTCCACGATCCGGTCTGGTACGACCATCTGCCCTACATTCCGTTCCCGGAGAACTGGCCGGTGTTCACGCCCAAGGACAAGATGGGCGACTGGCTGGAGATGTATGTCAGGGTGATGGAGCTCAACTACTGGGTCGCCACCAAATGCGTCGGCGCCAGCTATGACGAGACCGAGAAGGTGTGGACTGTGGTGGTCGACCGTGTCGGCCGGCAGATCACGCTGAAGCCGAAGCACATTGTCTTTGCCACCGGCGCCTATGGCCCGCCACGCCAGATCGCGCTGCCCGGCGCCGAGACCTTCAAGGGCGAACTCCTGCATTCCAGCCAGTATGCAAGCGGCGAGAAATTCCGCGGCAGACGTGTCGCTGTCATCGGCGCGGCAAGCTCGGGGCACGATGTCAGCGTCGACCTCTGGGAGAGCGGCGCGGACGTCACCATGATCCAGCGGTCGCCGACGACAGTGGTGAAATCCGACACTCTGATGGAAGTCGGCTTCGAGATCTTCTCGGAAAAGGCTTTGGCGCGCGGCATCAGCACCGACAAGGCCGACCTGATCGTCGCGTCCACGCCGTTCGCGCTTGTACCCAAGGGCCAGCGGGATCTTTACGAGGTGATCAAGGCACGCGACGCAGACTTCTACGACCAGCTACGCGCCGCCGGCTTCGCCATCGATTTCGGGGAGGACGAGACCGGGCTGTTGATGAAGGCCTACCGCACCGGCTCCGGCTACTACATCGATGTCGGCGCCTGCGAACTGATCATCAATGGCGAGATCAAAGTGAAGAGCGGCGTCGGCATCAGTTCATTGACGCCGACCGGCATCCTGTTCGACGACCGCAGCGAGCTGGCCGTCGATGCGATCGTCGCCTGTACCGGCTACCAGTCGATGAACGAGACCGTGGCGGCCATCGTCTCGCGCGAGGTCGCCGACAAGGTAGGGCCATGCTGGGGCCTCGGCTCCGGCGTCAAGGGCGATCCCGGTCCTTGGCAAGGCGAGCTGCGCAACATGTGGAAGCCGACGGCCCACGACGCGCTGTGGTTCCACGGCGGCAATCTGGCGCTGTCGCGGTTTTACTCGAAATATGTGGCGCTGCAGATCAAGGCGCGGATGGAAGGGATTGCGACGCCGGTGTTTGGGGCGGTGAGTAATTCGGGGTAAGGTTCGACCCCCACTCCGTCGAGCTTCGCTCGACACCTCTCCCCCGATCGACGGGGGAGAGGAATGGCGCGAAGCGATTCCAGCTGGCGCCTTTCCTCTCCCTCCGGAGGGGGGAGAGGTGGCTCGGCGAAGCCGAGACGGAGTGGGGGAAGGCGGTCCTCAAACGCGCCGCCGAAAGACAGACCATCTCCCATGAAGGGGAGACCAGCTAATCGTGCCTACGCCCGAAATGCCGTGCCGCGACCTCGACATGCGTATGGTGCGTGTGGGCCTCGAAGCGCTCGGTCTCGTTGTGGTCGGCGGCTTCGTTCGGCCACCAGACACCACCCACGACGATGCCGTCCGATGTGAGCCGCTGATCCGCGATCAGCGCCGCACCGACCGCATCGACGAAGGTAAAGCGCCCGGGGCGCAGTCTCAGCACCGCGACATCGCCGACACCGCCAACTTTCAGCGTCCCAAGCTCCGGCCTGGCGATCGCCTCGGCTGGCCTTTGCGTGGCGGCGCGCAGCACCTCGACCAGCGGCATGCCCAGCGCCATCAGCTTCGACATGCAGACCAGTATGTCGAAGGCCGGACCGTCGACGCAATAGAGATGCACGTCGCTGGAGATGACGTCGGGCGCGAGGCCCTCGGCCAGCATCGCTTTCGCCACGGCGAAGTCGAACGATCCCATGCCGTGGCCGATGTCGAAGATGACACCGCGTTCGCGGGCCAGCCGCATGTCCGGCCGCACCGCGCCGGAAGCGAACACCGGCGCGTTGGGGAATGGCCGAAAACAATGGGTGAGGATGTCGCCGCGGCGCAGCCGTGGCAGCACCTCGGAACGGCCGGGCGGCGGCTCGTCTATATGCGCCATCAGCGGCAGACCGACCTGGTCGGCGGCTTCCAGCGCAAGATCGACCGGGGCGATGCCGCTGGCGCCGCCGGCATGCTTGCCGGAGCGCACTTTTACCCCAACGACGACATCGGCGTGCTCGCGCACCGCGGCCACCGTCTCGCGTGGCTCGCAGAGCCTGAGATCGCTGCATTCGCCGACCGAGACGCTTTGCGAGAAGCCGAATATGCCGGCAAAGGAGATGTTGACGTAGGCGAGAATACGCACCTTCGAGCGCTCGATGACATGGCGGCGAAAGCCCAGAAAATTGCCGGCGCCGGCGCTGCCGGCATCGATGAAGGTGGTGGTTCCGCTCTTGGCCGCCAGCCGGTCGGCGTCGACGCCCAGCGAGGTGCCGCCCCAATAGACATGGCTGTGCAGGTCGATGAGGCCGGGCGTGACGATGCAATCCCTGGCATCCACGACCTGCGTAGCATGCTCGGCGTCGATGGCAGTCTCGATGGCCGCGACGCGACCGCCCGCAACGGCGACATCGCGCGGCGCGTCCAGGCCCGAGGCCGGATCGATCAGGCGGCCGCCCTTGATCAGGAGATCGAACTGCATCGGCGCCTGCCTCTCTTCGTTTTGGGGCATGATCTCTGGACAAAACGGTTTCCGTTTGTCCGAGAAAACCGGTTTCCACTTTCGGGATCATGCCCCGACTGGTCAAACCGGCCGGTAGGCGACGGCTTCGACCTCGATCTTGATGTCGATCATCAGCCGCGATTCGACCGTGGTGCGGGCCGGCGGATTCTTCGGGAAGTGCTTGGCATAGACGGCATTGAAGGCGCCGAAGTCGCGCGCGTCCTCGAGCCAGACCGTGGTCTTGACGACATCGTCCATGGTGCAGCCGGCCAGCGCGAGTGCCGCCTTCACATTCTGCAGCACCTGCTCGGTCTGCTCGGTAATGCCGCCCTTGACCACAATGCGGTCGCCGTCGACCGGCACCTGACCTGAGATGTAGACGAAATCCCCGGCGCGCACGGCCGGCGACAGCGGCACGTGGGATGTTCCAAAACACTCTTTAGGCAAAGGAAACTCCTGTTCAGAATGGCGGGCCGCGCCCCGTTTTCGACGACCGCTCTACGCCTGTCCCGGTGATCCTCATAGGGGGCTTTTTGGAAAGCAACATTTTTCCAAACGCGTGTTGCTTTATCGCAGGCTCGCCAGCATCTTGCGCGTCGCATTTTCCCGACAGGAGATTTCAATGACCTTCGACAAGAACCCGTTTCCAGAGGGCGATGCCGATCGTCACGCGCTCTGGGAAATGCTGGTGCGGCGCGACATCGACGCCTTTATCGGTCAGGACTGGTCGATGGTCGAGGATGATTTCCTCGCCGACAGCTTCTTCGGCATGCATGCGCATTTCCTCAGCGATGCCGACGCCTGGCGTCTGCAATTCCCGAGCCTTGCCGTCTATCGCGACGAATGGCTGCGCCAGGCCAAGGAGACGGCGGCGACCGAATTCGCCGAGCCGCTGCGCGAGGCGCTGTTTCGCGTCACCAACATGCGCGACATCGACGTCGATGGCGACCGCGCCGTGCTGCACAAGAAGTTCAACGGCTCGGTGGCCAAGGCCGATGGCAGCGTCGACAAGCTGAAATGGCAGACGCTGTATTTTTGCAGGAAGGTGGCGGGCCACTGGAAGATCGGCGGCTTCGTCGGCTACATGCCACATCCCTTGGGGATCTGAGTCTTGCCGCTTATGCTATTGCCGGCCTTCGCGCACGAAGACGTGTGCCTCCCGGGCTGCAGTTCTAAAAGCTCGCCAACCGAACTCACTCGAGCTCAAGCGAGTTGAACGGGACAGGTTCGTCCAACAGGGCTAGCGGGAGCGGTGGTCGAACACGACCGCCATGGTCTTACCAATTGCCGCCATGACGACGAGTTCGACGAGATCGTCGTCGCTGTCGACACAGGTTGGATCCATGCGGCGGATGGCGTCGAGCGCCGCCCTGGTCGAGACGGTATCGCCGGCGCGGAATCTGGAAAGCGCAGAGGAAACAAGGTTCTGGGTTGTCACGTCGATGACAGGTACGCTCGGCACTACGTTCATGGCTTCCTCCTGCCAAGAACCCTCTCCCGAAGGAAATAATACGCCGAACGGCGTCGTGCGCCAGCGGAATCGTGGTCCGACCAGATTGCCTGGCGGGCACGTTTGCGTGTTTGATAGGATCGAGCCCACAGCATCCAGGACCGGACATGAAACTGTACTTCAGCCGCAATCCCAATCCGCGCCTCGCGGTTGCAACGGCACGTCATCTGCAGGCCAAGGTCGAGTTTGAGTTCGCGGCACCCATGGCGCCCGGGCAGGCTGAGCGGTTTCGTCAGCTCAATCCCAATCTTACCCTGCCGATATTGGCATGGACGGGCGGCAGCCTGTGGGAAGCCGACGCCATAGCCTGCCTTCTGTCGCGCGAAGCGGGTTCGGATTTCTGGCGCGGCGGCGGCGACCAACCCGACATGATCCGCTGGCTAAGCTGGGGCAAGGAAAATTTCGTGCGGGCCTGCGACACCGTGCATTTCGAGCGCGGAACCAAGCAGCGCTACGGGATTGGGCCCGTCGACCAGGGCAAGGTCGAGGAGGGGCTGGCGGAGTTCCGCATCGCGGCAGCGATTCTCGAGGCGGAGCTCGCCAAGCGGCCATGGCTTGTGGGCAAGTCGCTCTCCTATGCCGATTTCCGCATGGCGACGTTTTTGCCGTTCAACGATGCAGCCGGCCTGCCGCTGGCGGACTATCCCTCTGTTCTGGGTTGGTATCGCCGGCTCGAAGCCATCGATGCCTGGCGCGATCCCTTCGACGGGCTGGAAGCGCCGCTTCTGCCGCCGGTCAACTCCGCTTGATGTGCCTTCCCTATGGGCAGATGGGCTGATGTGTGGCGCTTTGGCAGCATAGGTGTGGAACAGCGGGCGAGTTGCCATGGCGCGCTCGACGGCTCGCGGCCGGGTTGATAAGCCCTGTCCGCAAGGAGAGTCGTGACATGACCGTAGCCATCGAGATGGGACAGACGACGGCGGGTGCGCCGGCGGCGCTCGACCTTGAGGAGCTGCTGGCGACCCGGCTTCTGGTGCAAGGCAATTCCGGCTCCGGCAAATCGCACCTTTTGCGCCGGCTCCTGGAGCAGAGCGCGCCCTGGGTGCAGCAGACCATCATCGACCCGGAAGGCGATTTCGTCTCGCTGGGCGACCATTACGGCCATCTGGTCATCGATGCCGAGGAGCATACGGAGCGTGGCCTGCAAGCAGCCGGCGAGCGGGCGCGCATCCACCGCGTCTCCACGGTGCTCAATCTCGAAGGGCTCGATGCCGAGAACCAGATGCGGCGCGCCGCTGCCTTTCTCGGCGGATTGTTCGAGGCCGCCCGCGAGCATTGGTATCCGATGCTGGTGGTGGTCGACGAAGCGCAGCTGTTCGCACCGGCGGTGGCCGGCGAGGTTTCCGACGAGGCGCGCAAACTCTCGCTCGGCGCCATGACCAATCTGATGTGCCGCGGCCGCAAGCGTGGCCTTGCCGGCATCATCGCCACGCAGCGGCTGGCAAAGCTCGCCAAGAATGTTGCGGCGGAGGCCTCCAACTTCCTCATGGGCCGTACCTTCCTCGATATCGACATGGCGCGCGCCGCCGACCTTCTGGGCATGGAACGGCGCCAGGCGGAGGCGTTTCGCGATCTGGAGCGCGGGCACTTCATGGCGCTGGGACCGGCGCTGTCGCGCCGCCCGCTCGGCGTGCGCATCGGCCAGACCGAGACCAGCCCGCGCAACGGTACGCCGCGGCTGATGGCAATGCCGGAAACAGCGCTTGAAGACGCACGCGCCATCATCCTGGCGGCGCCGCCGCCCGAGACGATCCGCGCGCCGCGCCGGATGGCGTCGCCGGAGCTGCTCGACCAGCTGATGGCGGCCAAATCGGCGGCGCTGGACATCCGCCCCGAACCTGCGGAACCGGCGGTAAGCGCCGAGGATATGGCCGAGCGGCGAGAGCGGGTGGACCGTGTCCTGCGCGCCATCCTGGCGCAGCCCGATGCGGGTTTCCGCGTCATCGGCGTGCTTTATCAGGAGTTCGTCGTCCGCTGCCGCATCGAAGGCCTCGCTTCGGTGGTGCCGGACCTCTCAGAATTCCGTCGCATGCTGACGCGCGCCCGCGCCGGGCTCGGCGCCGACATGGCAGGCGATGACGCCTGGCAGGACGTTTCCGTGCGCGCCTCGCTGCTGCCCGAGGACATGCAGGGCGTGTTCATGATGATCGCCCGCGCCGCCAAGGAGGGCTGGCCGTGCCCGAGCGACGCGGCGATCGCGCGCGCCTACGGCTCGCATTCGCTGCGGCGCGCCCGGCGGCTGCTCACCTATATCGAGGAGCAGGGCCTCATCGTCTGCCAGCTCGACGGCACCGGCCGCCGCACGGTGACGCTGGTCGAGCTCGCCTGGGCGACGGCGCCGGGCGACCCCAATGCCGCGGAGGCGGAACAGGGCAGCCTGGCGCTGTGAAACGCGAACAGGCAGCTACCTGACTTGCTTGCGCGGTTCTGAACAAGATGTGTTTCGCCGATCGGCGCGTGACGATTTATGATGGGTCTCCGAGAATCGCAGAACGGTTCGGGCGGGAGGGTTGTCCGGTGCGGTTGAAATCTTTGGCTGTCTTTGTCTTTGGCCTCCTCGCCATCGCCGGCAACGCCTTGACGGTGTCTGCCCGGTCTTTTGCCGCGTCCTCCGATATACCAGCCTGGCTGCAGGCCCATGTCGGCAATGACGACGGCGAGATTTCGCAAGTGGTGCTGGAGCGGGCGCGCGCGCTTTACCTGAAGAAGGTCGCGCAAGGCGCGGTCCATAATGGCTGCTATTTCGCCATGGATGCGACGCGCCCCGGCGATCTCGGCAATGGCGTGCTGGGGCGGCGCTACTACGTCATTTGCGAGGCCAAGCAGTCGTTCAGGGCGATCTCGTCGGGCCATGGCGGCGGCCGCAATTTGAAAGGCGTGGTCGATTTCTCCAACGGGAAGCGCTGCGCGAGAAACTTCGGCAATGCCCTGGACTCGTCCTTGACGACCGGTGGCGCCTATATGACCGGCGAGGCAAAGACCTCATTCAAGGGTTTTTACCGCATCGGCGCAAAAAAAGACCAGGCGCTGCTGCGCACCTTCATCCAGTTCGACGGCGAGGGCGAGACGGCGAATGCCAGGCAGCGGGTGATCGGCGGCCACGCGGCGCGGCTGTTGCGCGGCATGTGCGTGCGCAAGAACCCGAACAGCTCCTATGCCGACCATGACGGCTTCGTGCCATACGGCAAGCTGGTGGATTATGCCGGCGGCCGCAGCAATGGCTGCACCAGCTGGCCGCCGTCCGACGCCGACCAGATCATCTCGATGGTGAAGGGCAATCCGACGACGCTCTATATCTACCCGGAATCGCGCGACATCACCGCCGTTGGTAAATCGGGCGCCTATTGGAATGCGTCCTGCCTGAAGGAGATCGGCAAGCCGAAATTCTGGCCGCGAAAGAGCCTTGAGCCGATCATCGCGCAATACGCCAAGGACAACCCGCCACCGCCGCCACAACCGTTGCCGATCTGCACCGGGCCGTGAGGGATGAGTCCTCGGCTCGGCATTGTCGGCGGCGCGGACTGGCTGGGCGGCGCCGCCGATCCGATGGGCTCTACTGATTGATCTCGGGTTCGACGAGCTTTGCCAGATTGCGCAGCGACTCCTGCCAGCCGAGATAGCAGGCTTCGGCCGGAATAACGTCCGGAATGCCGGCCTGCGTGATGTCGAGTTCCGTGCCGACCGACACTTTCTTCAGGAGCACGGTCACTTCGATCTGGCCGGGCAAATTGGGGTCGTCGAACCTGTCGGTGTAGCGCAGGCGCTCGCCGGGAACGAGTTCGAGATATTCGCCGCCGAAGGAATGGCTGCCGCCCGTCGTGAAGTTTCGGAACGACATCTTGAAGGCGCCACCGACTTTCGCGTCGAAGCTGTGCACGGTGCAAGTGAAGCCGTTCGGCGGAAGCCATTTCGCCAGCGCGTCGGCTTCTGTGAATGCGCGGTAGACCTTCTCCGGGCTGGTCGTCAGAACGCGGTGCAAACGTACGGTGCTTGGCATCTCTTCGGTATCCTTTGTGGTTTCGTTGTCCGATGCCCCAAGGACGGGTGAACCTCACCCGGTCCGACATAGCCTGTCAAATTTTCTTGAGCCCTTTGCCCGCGGCCATCCGCCCGCGACTTCGACCGCCGCCTCAGGCAGGCGGTCGTGTCGCGTCAAATTGCATGCATCATTGACAGGTTGCCTAACTTTTCGGCGCGGATCTCACAATTTATTAAAATTGTAAGTCTCTCCTACAAAGTTGTATTAGGATCAGCTTAACGCCTTCGGCATTATCTATTAAATGATGGGCGACGATCTCCTTGGTGTACTATAGAATGATTCCCTGGAACGACGGATCAATTTAAGAGTTGATCCGAAATGGTCGCTCGAAGGTTGTCGAACGACCAAGGCAGCACGCGCAAGGAGTGTCGGAATGACCACAGTCCTCAACGCCAAAGGCATTCCACTTCCGTATACCGGCGCTTCCACCCATTGGTTCTCGGCGACTGGAGGCGCGCCTTACCGCTACGGCACCTCGGGCAACGATTCCTTCTGGGGCGACACCAACGTCAAGGTCACCATGTATGGCGGCGCGGGCGACGACTATTACCATCTCTATTCGACGATCAACAAAGCGGTCGAGAACTACGGCGCGGGCGTCGACACGATCGATACCTGGATGAGCTACAAGCTGCCCGCGAATTTCGAGAACCTCGTCGTCACCGGCGACGGCCACTATGCCTTCGGCAATGGTCAGGACAACATCATAACGGGCGGCGCTGGCAGCCAGACGCTGGACGGCGGCAAGGGCAATGACGTGCTGATCGGCGGCGCCGGCGCCGACACCTTCATCATCACCAAGGGCAATGGCAGCGACCTTATCTCCGATTTCGGCGCGACCGACACGGTGCGCCTCAACGGCTATGCCTTCACCTCGTTCGAGGCCGTCCACGCCAATATGGTCCAGGTGGGATCGAACGTGCAGCTGAACCTCGGCTCGAGCGAGGTGCTGGTGTTCCACAACACCACGATCGACAAGTTTCAGCCCGGCCAGTTCGAGCTGCCGATCGACAAGGCCGGTATGACGCTGTCCTTCAACGACGATTTCAACACGCTGAGCCTGTGGAACGGCCAGAGCGGCATCTGGGATTCGAATTTCTGGTGGGGGGCGCAGAACGGCAGCTCGCAGCCCCAGAACGGCGAGCTGCAATGGTATATCGACGCCAATTATGCGCCGACCAGCTCGGTCCATCCGTTCAGCGTCGCAAGCGGCGTGCTCACCATAACCGCGGCGCATACGCCCGACGACATCAAGCCGCTGATCAACAATTACGAATACACTTCCGGCATACTGACGACGCACGACACCTTCTCGCAGACCTATGGCTATTTCGAAATGCGGGCCGATCTCCCGGAAAACGCCGGCGCGTGGCCGGCCTTCTGGCTTCTGCCCGAAGACGGTTCATGGCCCCCGGAACTCGACGTGATCGAAATGTATGGGCAGAACCAGAATGCGCTTCTCATGACCGCGCACACAAATGAGACGGGAACCCACACCACGGTCGGGTCGACGGTGAATGTCTCCAACACCGACGGCTATCACACCTATGGCCTGTTGTGGACGCCGGACAAGCTGGTCTGGACCTATGATGGCGTCCAGGTAGCGGAAGCTGCGACGCCGTCCGATATGAACAAGCCCATGTATATGCTGGTCGACCTTGCGGTCGGCGGTCAAGCCGGCGCGCCACCGGACCATCTGGCGACGCCCGCGCAAATGAAGATCGACTATATCCACGCTTATACGCTGAACGATGTGCAGCAGAGCCATCTGAGCACGACAGCCGAGCACGCGGTCTAGATGTCGCGAGACCGCGCGCCAATCAGCGATGCGGCCATCGGCCTGCGCCCGGTCTTCCTGCGTGGCATCGCCGACATCGGCATCTTTTCGTTGCTGATCAACATCCTGCTCCTGGTGATCCCGCTCTATCTGCTGCAGGTCTATGACCGGGTGTTGCCGTCCTCCAGCGTCGAGACGCTGCTTTATCTCTCGGCCATGGCGGTCCTCGCGCTCGCCTTCCTCGGCCTGCTGGACGCGGTCCGCGCCATCTACGCGCAACGTGTTGCGGCCACCGTCGACCAGAAACTGGGCGCGCGGACATTCGCCGCCTCGCTTGGCGCCAGACATGCCGGCAGCGGGCTGTCGCCGCTGAACGACCTTGCCACGACTTGCGCCTTCATCAGGTCGCGCGGCGTGGCGGTGTTGTTCGACCTGCCGTTTGCGCCCGTCTTCCTGGCCTTGCTGTATTTCATCCATCCCGTCCTGTTCTGGCTGACGCTCGCCGGCGCCGTGCTGCTGTTTCTCTTGGTCGTGGCCAACCAGCTTGCCATCGGCAGGAACGATGCCATGTCGGCGGAACGCTCGGCGGTGGCCAGCCAGGCGGAGCAGGCCTTCGCCCGCAACACCGACACGCTGCGCGCCATGGGCATGGTGCAAAATGCCGCCGCGGTCTGGGGACAGCACGTTGCTGAGGCGCTGACCCTGCATGACCGTTCCGGAAGCGCCAATGCGATCTTCAGCGCGACGTCGCGGGCGCTGCGCATGATGCTGCAACTGGCGATACTCGGCGCCGGCGCGTGGCTGGTGCTACAAGGGCAGATGACCGCCGGCATGATCTTCGCTTCGTCGCTGGTGTCGTCGCGCGCGCTGCAGCCGCTCGACCAGCTGATCGGATCCTGGCGGCAGATCGTCGACGCCAAGCGATGCTGGAAACGGCTGGACACCGCCCTTGCGGCGCAACCAGCGCAGGGGCGCAAGCTCGCACTGCCCGATCCATTGGGCGCGATTTCGGTGCAGGATCTGTTCTTCATCGCGCCGACTGCGGCTTTCGGCACGGAGCCCATCCTCAAGCGGTTGAATTTTGCCATCGGCGCCGGCGAAGCGGTGGCGATCGTCGGCCCGAGCGGGGCCGGCAAATCGACGCTGGCGAAATTGCTTGTGGGCGCGCTGCAGCCGACCGGCGGCGCGGTCAGGGTCGACGGCGCCGACCTGAGGAGCTGGGGCGAAACCCAGCTTGGCAGGCATATCGGCTATCTCGCGCAGGAGGTGGAGCTTTTCCCGGGATCGATCGCGCAAAATGTCGCCCGCTTCGAACCCGACGCCGATGACGCCGCGATCGTCGAAGCGGCCAGGCGCGCCGAGGCGCATGAGCTGATTCTCACGCTGCGCGACGGCTATCAGACCATGATAGGCCCGTCGCATACCGTGCTGTCGGGCGGCGAGCGCCAGCGGATAGGGCTGGCGCGCGCCTTCTACGGCAAGCCACGCATGCTGGTGCTGGACGAGCCCAACGCCCATCTCGACGGCAGTGGGGAGGCGGCGCTCGAAGGGATGCTTTCGGCCGCGCGAAGTGTAAGCGTCACGACAGTCGTCATCACGCATCGCCCTTCGATCGCCGCGGCCTGCGACCGCGTCATGGTCCTGCGCAACGGCATGGTCGAAGCTTTCGGCCCTGCGAGCGAGGTGCTGAGGCAACCGGCGGCCGGCAAGGCCGGGAGCGCGGTGGTGACAGGCTCGTTCGTGCCGACCGTGCGCCCGCACAGCGTCCGCTTCGGGTCATAGACGATGATGCAGCAGAGCCTCGCCTTCGAAGGTCGACCGCGCACCGACTTCCGCCGCATGGCCGTCGTCGGCTACGTGGCCATAGCGCTCTTCGTCGGCTGCTTCGGCTATTGGGCGGCGAACGCGCCGCTCTCCGGCGCGGTGATCACCTCCGGCACGATCTCGGCAACGGGCGGCAACATCCTCATCCAGCACCCCGAGGGCGGCATCATCGAGCAGTTGCTGGTGCATGAAGGCGACCGCGTGCAACAAGGCGAACCGCTGGTCCTCCTCGACCGCACGGCGGCCGAGGCCGACCTCAACCGGCTGACCAGACAGTCGATCGCGCTCAGGGCAAGTGCCGCGCGGCTGGAGGCCGAGCGCGACGGATCGGACAGGCTGGCGCCGATCGCCGAAGCAGCACCCGCGCCGTTCCAGAGGGATTTCGACAATCTGGTGCACGAACAGCAGAAGGAGTTCGAGGCCAGGCTCGCCCGGTTCCGCTCCGAGCAGTCGATCCTGGCGCAGCGCGTCGCCATGCATCGTGAGTCGGCGCTGGGACTGGACGCGCAGAAACTGGCCATCCAGCAACAGGCCGAGATCGTGAAGAAGGAACTCGGCATCAAGACCGGCCTGCTCGACAAGGGTCTCACCAACCGCAGCGAATATTCGCAGCTTCTGCGCAGCGAGGCCGATCTGGTCGGCCAGGCCGGCGCGCTGGAGGCGGATATCGCAGCGACCAAGACGCAGATCGTCGAAGCCCAGGCGCAGATCGAGCGGGCGACGACGCAACGCGTAGAGGACGCGCTGACCAAGCTCGACGAGGTCCGCACCAGCCTGGCCGACATCGGCGAACAGATCACCGCAGCCGAGGCGGTGCTGGGGCGCACGACGATCAAGGCGCCGGCAGCCGGCATCGTGGTATCGTCGACCTACAACTCCAAAGGCAGCGTGATTGCGCCGGGGCAGAAGATCATGGAGATCCTGCCGACCGCGTCGGGCCTCATCGTCGACGCGAAGCTGCGGCCGAAGGACGTGGATCTGGTTCGCGTCGGCCAGCCGGCGAAGCTCAGGCTGTCCGCCCTGAACGCGCGCCTCACCCCTGAGGTCCCGGCTACGGTGACGCAAATTTCCGCCGACCGGCTGATCGATGAAACCACGCATGAGGCGTATTTCCGCGCCAGGCTGAAGATCACCGACACGCTGCCGCAGGGCGTGAAAGCCGAGCAGCTTTACCCGGGAACGCCGGTCGAGGCGTTTATCAGTACCGGCGACCGAACCTTCCTCGAATATCTGGCGCGGCCGATGCTGGACTCGTTCGCGCGGGCGTTCACGGAGCGATAGGCGCCAACTCGTCCTCCCAGTTGACGCCGCCGTAGAACACCCTGAGAATCACCACCTGGTCGCCTTCTACGGTGAAGGCCACAGTCAGGCGGCGCTCGAAGCCAACGATGCGAAGCCCCGGCCGCACATCATCCCTTACGGTTCCGCGTTCCGAGGCATAGTCGAGACCCAGGCAAAATCGCTCGATCCGCTCGATGTAGCGAAGGGCGGTGAGGTTGCCGGATGCGTGAGCGACCGTATCGTATATCCATAACAGGTCCGTCTGGGCTTTCCGGCAAAAGGACAACATGCCGGCGCTTCACACGTTCCCCTTGAGGCGAGCTGCGTGATGTGCGCGGATGCTGTCAAAAGACTTGTCGGCCGGGATGGCCTGGGAGGGGTCTGCCTTCCACCTATCATAGGTCGGCGCGACCTCCTCACGCAGCCAGCGCTCCACAGCGGCGTCGCGTTCCTGCAATGCGCGAAGACCGGCGCGGATCACTTCACTGCTGGTCGCGTATGTGCCGGACCGAACGAGCTGGTCGATGAAAGCAGCCTGCTCGGCCGGCAGGCTGAAGGTGCGTTTTTCGGTGGCGGACATGGATCCCTCCTATCAGGTTGGTATGATATTATCATACCAACGGCGAGATCGCACGCCCCAATATAGGCTTAGGGACCGCTCCCCTTGGCGTCGGCAAAGACACCGGACATTCGGTTCGGATGCCTGAGATGGGTCGGCGTGATGCCGGTCTGCTGGCGGAAGACACGGCTGAAATGGCCGGCATTGGGAAAACCGCAGCGGTAGGCGATGTCGCCGATTGCCAAGTCGCTCCCCTCCAGCAGCGACTTGGCCTGATGTACGCGCAGCGCAAGATAGGCGGCCATCGGGCCGATGCCGAGCTCGGCGCCGAACAGCCGCTCAAGCTGGCGCCGGGATAAATGCAACCGGCCCGCGATCTCGGCGACCGACAGCGTCTCCTGGAGATTGCTTTCCATCAGAAGCAGCGCCCGTTTCACCGCTCGGCTCGACGCGGCCGGAAAGAGATCGCCGACGGGCTGCACATCCAGGCTCGAGCGGATGCGGTCGAGCACGAGGGTCTTGGCGGCTTTTTCCGCAGCCTTGCGGCCGATGAACTGCGACACGAAATGGCCGGCAAGGTCGGCCGCACCCGTGCCTCCGGCGCAGGTCGAGCGGCCCCTATCGACGGAAAACAGGCTGTCGGCATGGGCGTTCACATCAGGGAATTGGCTGCGGAAATCCTTGATGTGAAACCAGCTGACGGCAGCACTGTAGCCATCGAGCAGACCGTAGCGCGCGAGCACGAAGCTGCCGGTGCAGAGTGCCGTCAGCGGCACGCCCTTTTCGGCCGCCCGCAACAGGAAGGCCTCCTTTTCGGAGCTGAGGCTGCGGTTGGTGTCGAGCAGGCCGACCACGACGACATTGTCGAACTCCTGCGGATTGCCGATCGCCTTGGTCGGCAGCAACTCGACACCGCAACTCGCCCGGATCGGCAGGCCACGCTCGCCGACGATCTCCCAGTCGAACTCGATCCGGCGGCTGCGGTCGCCTTCATCGCCGGCCAGCCGCAGCGTGTCGATGAACAGCGACAGCGGCGACAGCGTGAAGTCGCGAACCAAGAGAAACGCAAACCGCCTGGCCATTGTTGCTCCGAAACCGTTCCTTCGGGTGGATGGAGCCTAGTTGCTGAAGATTGGCACGGACTCGAGCACCATGCCCCTCAGGATTGGCCGCCAGATGTCGGAGATGAGATTGACGACCTTAGTGTGCAACCGGTCGGCCATCTCTTCTCCAATGTTTCGAGAATAGGTCCAAAAGAGCTTTGACCGATTGTTGGAGCCGAATGTAAGGATGATCTTCGGTTAGGCGGGAGGGAGCATGGGTCTCGACTTGGCGGTTTTTAAAAGCGTTTCGACCATGGAGCGGGAATTCCCCGGCTATCGCTTTCAGCGGGATCCGGAAAACGGCGAATGCGAGGTGATCCATCCCGAAGACGTGACTCTCACCTGGGACGATGTCACAACGCGTGACTGGCGTGTCGGAAACATAGCCCACATTGCGGCGCTCGGGGAGCTGATTGCCGGTCTTCTCGGCGAAGGGTCAGCGCTGGAACGGATGGTCCTCCTTTCAGCCAGCGGTGTTGGAGACGTCATCGAGGAGCCGAGCTTCGGCGAGCTTGAGCGCGAATTGCGACTGATCGAATCCAGCACCGACCCATGGGTTCGGGAATTTGCCGATGGACTAGTGGAATTGATCAGTATGGCACGGCGTGAGAAAAACCCTATCGTGTTTGTGTAACCTGCAGCACCAAAGCGGAGCCCAAGCCATGACCCTGACCAATCGCGATATCATCGAGCTGACGGCATGGCGCCGCAAGCTGCACCAGCGGCCTGAAATCTCCAACGAGGAAGAACAGACCGCCAAGGAAGTCGTCAGCTTCCTCGCCGATACAGGGCCGGACAAGGTGCTGACCGGCCTCGGCGGTCATGGCGTGGCGGCGGTCTATGACAGCGGCCAGGCGGGGCCGACGGTGCTGTTCCGCTCGGAGATCGATGCGCTGCCGATCGAGGAGCTTTCGGGCGTCGAGCATGCCTCGCAGGTGCCGGGAAAATCGCATATGTGCGGCCATGACGGCCACACCGCGATCCTGGCCGCACTCGGCCGCCAGCTCGGACGAGAACGGCCGGCGCGCGGCCGCGTCGTCTTGATGTTCCAGCCGGCGGAAGAGACCGGCAATGGCGCGGCCGGCGTCGTCGCCGATGCGCGCTTTGACGAGATCGCGCCGGATTTTGCTTTCTCCCTGCACAATCTGCCGGGCGTGCCGTTCGGCGAGGTTCGCCTCAAGCCCGGCGTGGTCAACTGCGCCTCGCGCGGCATACGCATCGTGCTGGAGGGCAAGACCGCGCATTCCTCCATGCCCGAAACCGGCGTGTCGCCGATGCCGGCGATCAGCCAACTGATGCCGGCGCTTCCGGCACTGGGGCGCGGCACTTTCGCCGATGCTGATTTCAGCATGGTGACCGTCACCCATGCTACCATGGGCGAGGCCGTGTTCGGCATCGCGCCCGGCTACGCCGAGGTGTGGGCGACGCTGCGTACAAGGCGCGACGAGCGCATGGCGGAACTGGTCGCGGCGGCGGAAGCGTTGGCCACCAGGATCGCGGCCGAGCATCACCTTTCCGTGCGCTGCGACTATCACGAGATCTTCGTCGCCAGCGTCAACGCTCCAGACGCGGTGGAACATCTCAACCGCGCGCTGGACGAAGAGGGCGTCGCGCGCAGCGAGGAAGCCTTGCCGATGCGCGCTTCGGAAGATTTTGGCATCTTCGGCCACAAGGCGAGCTCAGCCATGTTCTTTCTCGGCGCCGGCGAGCGCCATCCTTCGCTGCACAACCCCGATTATGATTTTCCCGACGATCTGATCCCGATCGGTTCGAAGATCTTCATGCGCACGGCGCGCAACCTGCTGGGGTGAGCGGCCCCTGCAAAATCCGCATCCTGAAGCTGCCTTTTTCCCGCTGGAATCGTCTTGTAGTCGCGTCCTACATTAGGAGGGGCTTGCGGATGAGAATTGCAATGGTCGTCGCGTTGACTGCGACAGTGGCAGGGTGCGTATCGTCTCCGGTCCAGTATGGAGCCTCGCTCTCGACCCAAGACCCGAAATGGGCGACGCCGGAATGCCAGCAGGCCCGCACCGATGCCATGAATTATGACGCGCGCGAGAAGGAGCATCCGGGATGGGCCGCCGGCGTCGTGCTGGGGCCCTACAGCATGGGTCTCGTGGCGGCGATCAAGGAGCATGAGCAGCAGCAGCGAAGGCTGTTGGCGCGCGAGGTGCATTTGCAGTGCTCAAGCCTGCCGCTGCCGAAGGATTTGGACTTCGATCCAAAGATCTACGCGCCAAAGCCGACGCATTACCCCTGAGGGTGGCTTGCCGGCGGCGATCATGATGCGCCCTTGGCGTCAGAGGCCAGTCGACCGGCCCGCGCAGCTCGGGTAACAATGACCGTCTTTGGCGAAAGGGGTCCAATGCGGCAAGTGCCCATCGTGATGCAGCCGTTTGGCGGCATGGCGAACAAGATGTTCCAGTACATGTTTTGCCATGTGCTGGCGAAGCGTATCCCCGGTGGCTATGTCTGCGACGCCGACCTGCCGGAATGGTCCATTGCCAGGGTGCGGCCGCCTTTGTTGTGGAAATACCGGCTGCTTCGGGTCGACGGCTATCACCGCTACGACCTCGACGGGATCATAGCCGCGTTCCGCGACAGGCGGGCGCGGAGCATCCGCTTCAAGGGCTTCGCGCAGCGGCTGGGTTATTATGACCGGGACGAGGTCTCCGGGCTGTTCGACGGGCGTGCCGTCGCCGCGCCGACCCATGGCGACGATTTTCTCGTCATCCATGTGCGGGCCGGCGACATCCTCGACGGCTTCCACCGCAACTATTGCCCGATGCCATTCGGCTTCTTCGAGACGCTCATCAAGGATAGCGGCCGCAAGCCGGTCTTCGTCGGCCAGACCCATGACGACAACGATTATTGCCGGCGCCTGCGTCAGCGTTTTCCCGATGCTGTCTTCGCGCCGAAGGCGTCGCCATTGACCGATTTCGAGACGCTGCGCCGGGCGAGCCATCTCGTCACGGGGGTGAGCAGCTTCTCCTGGCTGGCCGGTTGGTTGTCTTCGGCGCGGACGATCCATCTGCCGGTGGCCGGCATATTCGACCGGTGCATCAGGCCGGATATCGACCTGCTGCCCCTTGACGACCCACGCTATCGGTTCCACCAGTTCGACATGGGCGACTGGACGGGCTCTTCGGAGCAGCTTGCGGCATTTTATGGCGATGCGATCCCGTTCCGGCAGGTCGAGCCTCAAGCAGCAGCGGGTGGCGCGGGGAAAGCGTTGCGATGAGAATTCCGTTTTCCGTCAACAGGCCGGTGATCTGCGCGATCATGAAGCTGGAGCAGCCCTATGTGATCGAGTGGGTCGCCTGGCACAAGCTGCATGGCTTCGACCTGATGATCGCCGACAACTGCAGCGCCGGACCGCAGACGGCGGTGCTCCAGGCGTTGCGCGATGCCGGCTGGATTCGGCTGGTCGACTGGCGACACGACACGGTGCTGCCGCAGCGGCGGGCCTATTCCTATCTTTACTGGCAGGCATTGCTCCACGGCTATCGCTATCTGGGCTTCATGGACGCCGACGAGTTCCTCGAGCCGCTCAACGCGCCGCCCTGGAGCGGAGCCGAACTGGTCCGCTCGCTTTTGAGCCGCCCGGGCGTGCGCAGCGTCGCCTTTCGCTGGGTGAATTTCGGCAGCGACGGCAAAGAGGCCTATGACGACGAACTGGTGACGGTGCGGTTTCAAAGGCGCGGCACGCATGACGCCCCGACCGCGCGCTGGAAGAAGTCGTTTGCCCGCGTGTCCTCGGTGCTGCGCAAGGCGCTGCGGGATCCCGGGCAGTTCATGCCGCACCCGCACGGTTTCCGCATCTCGCTGCGCAGGACGCTGGTCGACGGCATGACGCTCGACAAGCACCCGGCGGCCATGCCGATGGAATGGAAGATCGGCTGGATCCGCCACTATGCCGTGAAATCGAGGCAGGAACTGGCCGACAAGCATGCCCGCGGCGGCGGCTTCACGCCGTCGAGCGAGGCGCCGTCGCTGGACGAGTACCGGGTATCGAGAGATCAGAACGATATTCTCGATCCGCTCGACGATGCGACGGTGGGCGCCTTGCGGGCAAAGGTTTCGGAAATCGTCAGGTCGCTCGACCCGGCGGTCATCCCCCAGACGCGGCCGCTTTTCACGCAGCGGGGTTGAGGATCAGCGGCGCGGTAGCCATGCCATGAAACGACATCGAGGCGCGGCGCTCGGCATTTGCGGCATCGAGCCGCCATCCGGGCGCACGGGTGAACAGGGCTTCTATCATCGCCGCGATCTCGATACGGGCGACATGCTGCCCGAGGCAGACATGCAGGCCGGTGCCGAAGGTCATCGACATGGTTGGCGGGCGCGTGAGGTCCAGCCGGTCGCCATCGGCGAAGACGGCATCGTCGCGATTGCCGCTGCCGAGCACCGGCACGACCGCTTCGCCAGCCGCAATCCTGACGTCGCCGAGGTCGATGTCCTGCGCCGCGATGCGGGCGACGGCGTATTGCACCGAGGCGCCATAGCGCAGCAGTTCGGCCGCCGCGCTGCTCCAGTCGACAGCGCCGCGCTCGAGCAGCGCGCGCTGTTCGGGAAAGCGATCCAGCGCAACAATTGCGTTGCCGAGAGCGTCGACGACAGTCTCCTGTCCGGCAAACAGCATGAAGACGATGTTGGCCACCATGTCCCCGCGCGACCAGCGGCCTTGCGCAACCTCCCGCACCATGCCGGCAACCATTCCGTCCGGCCGGTAGGCCTGTCGAGCCAGCCGCTCCTCGACAAAAGCCTGGCATTCGCGATAAGCCTCGGCGCTTGCTGCCGGCGGCTGCGCTCTTCGCAGGTCGAATGCGCTGGCCATGCGGCGGGTCACCGATTTCAACGCCCAAGGGTCCTCGATCTCGATGCCGAGGATTTCCTGCAGCAGCCAGAAGGACACCGGCACGGCGAGCCCGGCGACGGCGTCGACGCGGCCATCCGCCAGCGCACGCTCGACCAGCTCGTGGCTCAGCGCGCGAAGACCTTGCGTCAGAGCTTCGATGGCCGGCCGTGAGAAAAAGCCAGCGACCGGCCGGCGCAAGGCGCCATGCTGAGGCGGATCGGCGAGCAGCACCGAGCGGCTGAGCAGAGCCATGGGCGCATGGTCGACGAGCTTGCGGCGGACCTCTTCATATGTACCCGGCGGCGCCTGAAGAAGAGCGGGATGCTTCAGCGCGCCCGACACCAGCTCATGGCTGAACACATAATGCGCGTCGGCCAGCTCGGGATAGGGCGCGACGCCGCGCGCAATGCCGCCGGCGGCGCGCATGCGGGCGAAATGCGGAAACGGGTCGTCGCCGAGCGCGAACGGATCGAAATGCGGAGCTGTCATGACGGCTCGAATCTCATGCCTTGAGATTCTTGGCTGAAATGACCCTGAAGCCGCCTGACGTGGCGTCCTGCGGGAAGAAGTCCGGCATGACGTAGAGGAACTCGCATCCGTAGACGCGGTAGTGCATGCGCAGCAGCGGATCGCGGATGATCTCTTCCAGCGGCGGTCTTGTGCCGGTCTGGTTCCAGCGGTCGATGGTGGCGCGGAACCGCGCATCGGCCTTGACATGATCATACTCTTCGCCCGAGGAGCCGGCATAGGACGAGCAGCGGCCATCGCCGATCAGCCAGCTGGCGCCCAGGCGGCGGCCGTGGCTCTCCATCTCCTTCAAGAGCCGCACCGCCGTGTTGGAGCCGCGATGGCTCGGCCGGACGCAGAGATTGTAGGCGTAAAGTGCGTAAACCGGCTCGCTGCGCGGCAGCGATGCATAGGCATCGAAATTCCTGGGGAAATCGGCGCGCACCAGCGGATCCTGGCTGGTCTCGGTAAAGCAGATGGTGCCAGCAAGCAGATCGCCATCGATCGCGCCGAACATGGTGTGTCCAAGTGCCAGCCGGTGGCGGATGGTCGTTTCGCTCGCCTGCAGCGGTGCGGCCCAGGCGGCAGCCTCAAGCTCCATCAGCAAAGGGATGTCTTCCAGGTCTAACCGGCGGATGGGTATCGCAACATCGTCTAAATTCATGTGTCGGCTGCCTCGACTTCTAACGCGTTGATGGCGCATGGCAGTTTCTTGCCAATGCGGTTTGCAGCTTCACGGAAACGTCAACCTGTTCTATCTCCTGTTTGACGCATGCCGGATCGAGAACCATTTCACGGCTTTCACAAGCCTGTCTAATTATCATGGTTCCCCTTTGCAATTACATACGGACAACGGAAACGCATGATATTTTACGTCGCGCACCGGGAGCACGCCTACACGCAGGCGGTGGTGCTTCTGTATCACCGGACTGACCTGGAGGCGTGGTTCCGGCTGGTGCGCTACGAGGATGCCGGGCTGCTGCGCGGCGTTCGCGCCGGGGTGGTCATCTGGTCCGACATGGACCGGCTGACATCGGACGAATTGAGCCGCGCGGCCGGCATCAGCGCCGAACTGGCTGACAACACCGGCCTGACGCAGCTCAATCACCCGACCGCCAGCCTGCAGCGCTTCGACCTGCTGCGCCTGCTTCATGCCGACGGCAGCAACGCTTTTCGTGTGTTCAGGCCGGACGAGCTGGAAGAGGCGATACGCTATCCCGTTTTCATCCGCGACGAGACGGGCGCACTCTACAGGGAGCCGCCGCTGCTGCACGACCGGCCGGCGCTGGACGCCGCGATCGCCCGGCTGGACGGTAGCGATCTGGTGCGGCCGATGGTGGTGGAGATGATCGGCACCCCCGGAATGGACGGTTATTTCAGGAAGTACGCGGCGTTTCGGGTCGGCGATACGATCTACGGCCAGCATTGCGCCATGTCGAAATCGTGGTTCGTCAAGAATTCGCCCGAGCAATTGCTGCCGGCGCATATCGAAGAAATCAGGACCTATGTCGATACGAATCCTGACGCCAATGCGGTCATGCAGGTCTTCGAAAAAGCCCGCATGCAGTATGGCCGCATCGACTACACTTTCGTGGACGGCAGGCTTGTAGTGTTCGAGATCAACAGCAACCCCACCGTGCTCAGCGACCCGCCGACGCCGTTCGCCATCTATGACCCCAAGCCCTTTGCCGATCTTCAGGCCGACGCGCTGCTCGCGCTGCCGCAGGCTACCGAGGCGGACTCGCTGGCTGCAATCGACACCGCCCACCAGTCGGCGCTGGCCAAGTTGCGGCGCCATTACCAGATGAGGCGGTTGAAGTTAACGCTGCGAAAAGTGCTCAGGAAGAGGAAATAGCCGCCGCCTCCTCCGCAACCCGAAAGTACACCACGTCACGTTTCGTCGGATCTTGTCACAGCCTGCCTGGAACCAAATCACGGGCTAGATTGTTCAAGTTGGTTACGACGCCGACGAGCCCTGCCGGTTGGGTGAGCGGCGCACTTGAGGAGCTCCCACCATGACCATCTCGTCCAGCTTTCGTTCGCTCGCGGTTGCGGCCATCACAACTGTGTCCGTCAGCGCTGCCAGCGCCGCGCATGCCGATAGCGGCACGATCCGCTTTGCCGTCTACAAGGCGGCCTTCTTCGTCGGCGGTTCCGGCGGCGAGGGGACGCTGACCTTCCACGGCCGCTCCTATCCCATCACGATCGGCGGCGTTTCGGGCGGCTTCGCCTTCGGGGTTTCCAAGACCTATTTCCGGGGCACCGTGCGCCATATCCGCAGGGTGCGGGATGCGACCGGGGTTTATGGCGCGGCCGGCGGTGGCGGCGCGCTCGGCAAGGGCGCGCAGGTGATCGTCATGACCAACGACAAGGGCGCCCAGCTCGAGCTTACGGGCCGGCAGGTGGGGCTGCAGGTGAATGCAGATTTGAGCGGGATGGCGATTTCGTTGAAGTAGGGGGGCGGGCGAGCTCTGGGTGGGCACAGGCGCCCAGGGTGATGGCAATCGCTTAGGGTGCCCCCCACTCCGTCTCGGCTTCGCCGAGCCACCTCTACCCCCACATTCGTGGGGGAGAGGAAACGCTAATTTTCGAGGTTGCGGCCTCGACAGTGTTGAGTTTTTTCTTCGCTCGAAAAGCTTGGCATTTCCTCTCCCCCACGGACGTGGGGGTAGAGGTGGCTCGGCGAGCCGAGACGGAGTGGGGGCTGGCGCTGGCCTCGGCCCCCTACCGCTCCTCCACAATCCGCAAATACGCCGCCGTCACGAACAGCACGATCAGCCCGAACAAGATCCGCCGTGCCCCCTCCGGCATCTGCAGGATGGTCAGCAGTGTTGTCAGCACGGTCAGGATCAGCGCGCCGATGATGGTGCCGGTGTAGCCGCCGCGGCCGCCGAAGATGGAGGTGCCGCCGATGACGGCGGCGGCGACCGAGGGCAGCACCAGCGGTTCGGCGAGCGACAGCGACGGCGCCTTGATCAGGCCGATATAGAGCAGGCCGGTGATGCCGGCGAGCGCGCTGGAGGTGACGTAGAGCGCGGTGATGACCTGCCAGTATTGCACGCCCGACAGGCGGGTCGCGCGCTCATTGTCGCCGACGGCGTAGAGCAGGCGGCCGAAGCCGGTCCGGGCGAGCGTGAAGACGATGAGGGCGGCGAGCGGCACGAACAAAAGCAGCGCGTTGGGGAAGCCCCATGTCACGCCGGTGCCGAGCCAAGCCAAGAAGTCGGGGATTTTTGCGCCCGACGCGATCACCGTGCGCTGGTAGACCTGCAGGCAGCCGGTGCCGATCAGGCTGGTGCCCAGCGTCATGATCAGCGGGTGGACGCGGAAGACACCGACGCCGATGCCGTTGACGAGGCCGATCAGCACCGCCGGCATCATCGCCAGCAGGAACGCCACCGCCGGGTCCTGGTTGACCACTTGCGTCGCCATGATGAAGGCGCTCATCGTTGCCACCGTGCCGACCGACAGGTCGATGCCGCCGGTCAGCATGGTCATGGTCTGGCATCCCGCGAGGATCGCCAGCGGGATGGCGAATTTGATGGTGTTGGCGATCCAGCGCTCGTTGACGATGCCGGGGCGCAGGACCTGCAGGATTATAACCAGGATGGCGAGCAGGACGATCAGCGGGATGAGCGGGCGATCGGCCATGAAGCGCTTTATGCGGCGGCCGAAGGGGACCGGGGTGATGGCGGTGGTGCTCATGGGGTGCGCCCAATGTTCTGCGAGGACAGTGCTCTACGGCGCCCCCCTCTGGCCTGCCGGCCATCTCCCCCACTTGTGGGGAGATTGGCAGCTTCAGCGCCTCGCTCATTCTTGCAAGGTTGGAGATTGGCGAAGGTCGTCGCGACATCCAATCTCCCCCCTTGTGGGGGAGATGTCCGGCAGGACAGAGGGGGGCGCGAAGGAACGCCGACGTCTCTCTGCGACAGCACACCCATCATTGCCGCCCCCGCATCGTGATAAACGCCCCGAACATCACCACCGCCACCATGATCAGCCCCTCGATGATGGCGGTGACATTCGGGTCGATGGCAAGCAGCGTCAAATCCGTGCGCACCAGGCGCAACACGAAGACGGCGACGATCGGGCCGAGCAGGCCGCCCTTGCCGCCGCCGAGCGCGACGCCGCCCAGCACCACGGCGGCGACGCTGGCGAGCAGATAGGGGCCGGGGATGGGGGCGCCGATGCCGGTGCTCATGGTCAGCGCCAGGCCGCCAAAGGCGGCGAACAGGCCGGACAGCGCATAGGCGATGATGCGAGTGCGCTTGACCGGCACGCCGGAGCGGAACGCCGCCAGTTCGCTAGAGCCGATGGCGTAGATGGAGAGGCCGAGGCGCGAGCGCCGCAGCGGTATCCAGATGACGCAGAGGCACACGATCAGCACCAGCAGCGCCTTGGGCAGCCAGGCGTCTATGGCGTCGGGCAGGCCGGGGATCGGTACGGTGCCAGAGATCAGCGCCTTCAGCCATTCGGCGATGCCGCCGCCCGGCGCGTCGAGTACCAGCAGGGCTGCACCCTGCAGCACGAACAGCATGGCCAGCGTCACGACAATGTCGGGCACGCGGGTGACGACGATGAGCAGGCCGTTGAGTGCGCCGAGCACGAAACCCATGGCCAGCACGAAGGGCACCACGAACAGCGCGTATTCCTCGCTCGCGCCATTCATCATCGACGCCGCGGTGACGCTGGTCAGCGCCATCATGGCGGCGACCGACAGGTCAATGCCGCCGGCGATGACGACGACGGTCTGCGCGGCGACTGCGAAGGCATAGGGCAGAACGGCTCGGGCGAGCGAGCCGAAATCATTGCTGCCATAGGCCGGCTGGATGATCCTGGTGGCGATGAACAGGACGATGAGCAGGGCGAACAGGCCGACGACCCAGCCTTGGCGGCGCAGGAAATGGCTCATGGCGCGGCCTCCGGCGAAGCCGAAGTGTTCGCGGTCGGATCAGCCAATATGCCGATATCGGCCTTGGCGCCGCGCGGCAGGCCGTAGGCGGCGCGCATCAGCGCCGGCTCGTCGGCCTCCTCGACCGGAAAAATGTCGACGAGGCGGCCGCCGAAGATGACGATGACACGGTCGCAGACGCGCTGCACCTCTTCCAGTTCGGAGGTGTAGAACAGCACCGACTTGCCGTTGCCGGCGAGTTCGCGCAGCAGCTTGTAGATCTCCTGCTTGGTGCCGACATCGATGCCGCGCGTCGGGTCGAAGCACAGGATGGTGCGGGCATCCGCCGCGATCCAGCGGGCGATGGTCACCTTCTGCTGATTGCCCCCGGACAGGCGCTGCACTTCGCCCTGGGCGCGGGTGTCGATCTGCAGCCGCTCGATGGCGCTGAGCACGGTCGCGCGCTCGCGGCGCATGTTGATCGGCCCCCAGTTGCGCAGCGCGGCACTGAAGGGCAGGGCGATGTTTTCACGGACCGAGCGCTGCATGGCGAGCGCCTCGGAGCGGTCGCCCGGCACATAGGCAATGCCGGCGCGGATGGCGTCGATCGGGTGGGAAAATTTCACGGGCTGGCCATCGACTTCGATGGTGCCGCCGGAGGGCCGGATCGAGCCGGCAAGCGCTGCGAACAACTCGTCCTGGCCCTGGCCTTCGAGCGCGACGACGCCGGCGACTTCGCCGTCGGCGAGATCGAAGGAGACATCGCTGAGCTTGGCGCCGACGCGCAGGTTTCGCACCGAAATGCGCGGCCGGGTGGTCGCGGGCGCGGCCTTCTCGGCAGCGCTGCGGGCAGCGACATGGGTTTTGACGATGCGGGTGCCGAGCATCAGCTCGACGATCTTTTCTTCCACGCCCGGCACGATGTCGACGACGCCGACGGTCTCGCCGTCGCGCAGCACGGTGGCGCGGTCGCACAGCGCCGAGATCTCGACGAAGCGGTGCGAGATGAAGATCACGGCGCGGCCCGAATCGCCCTGGCGGCGCACCACTTCCAGCACCTTTTCGGCAAGGTTGGCGGGCAGGGCCGCCGTCATCTCGTCAAGCAGCAGCACGTCGGGCTCGACGGCGAGCGCCCGCGCCAGGTCGAGCACGCGCAGCACGGCGAGCGGGATGTCGCGCGCGGTGTCGCGCAGATCGAGGTCAAGAATGCCGAGCTCGCGCACCCAGGCGCGGAATAGCTCGACCGGCGTGCCGGTGAGCCTGAGGTTGGAGAGAACGTCGAGATCGGGGATCAGCGACGGCTCCTGGTAGACGGGCAGCAGCCCGGCGCGGCGCGCGGCGGCCGGCGAGCGAATGTCGCGCGCCTCGCCGCGGATCAGGATGCGGCCGGCGTTCGCCGGAATGGCGCCTGTCAGGATCTTCACCAGCGTCGACTTGCCGGCGCCGTTGGCGCCCATCAGCGCGTGGACCTCGCCCGGCAGCACGGAGAGCGACGCGTTGCGAAGCGCTGCAACTGCACCGTAGTTCTTGGCGACGCCGGTGGCGTCGAGGACGGGGCTGGTGGTCAAATGGTTTGTTGTCAAAATTGATGGTTCCAGAAACTAATGTCGGCGCTCTACGGCGCCCCCTCTGTCCTGCCGGACATCTCCCCCACAAGGGGGGAGATTGGCAGTTCCGGCGCCGCCCCTCGTCTTGCGACGTAGAAAATTAGCGAAAGCCGAGATGACAGCCAATCTCCCCACCTGTGGGGGAGATGTCCGGCAGGACAGAGGGGGGCGCCGTAGAGCGCTAGTCTGTGCAGCGAGGACGGCAGGTCGCCGTCCTCGCGCGTTCATTCAAACCAGGCTTACTCCCCCGGCCCCTTGCAGGCCACGATCTGGTCCTTCGTGTAGGTCGTCCACTCCGGGATCGAGATCGAGACCGGCCATTCCGGGCTCAGCGACGGGTCGGCGGCTGCCTTCAGCTTGGCCTTGCCTTCGTCGGTGGCGTTGTCCCACAGCTGCGGGTCGACCAGCACTGTCTGCTGCGCCGGCTTCTTGCCATCGAGGATCTGCAGCGCCAGCGTCACGCCCGCGCCGCCGATCGAGCCGGGGTTGGTGACGGCTGCACCGACGAGACCTTTCACCGAGCTCAGCTGGCCGACGAAGCCGGCATTGTCGGCGCCGACCACCGGCACCAGCGGCGCCTGCGATTCGACCAGCGCGTCGACGATGACGTTGTCGATGCCCGACGTCCACACGCCGTTGAACGGCGTGCCGGTGGCCAGGAACGACAGCATCTGCTGCTTGGCCTGATCCTGCTGCCAGCCGGTGAAGACTTCCTGCGCCACCTTCACGCCGGGGTTTTCGGCCAGCGCCTTCTTGAAGCCTTTGTCGCGATCGCTGTCGGCCGAGGCGCCGGCGGCGCCGCGCATGTAGAACACTTCGCCCTTGCCGCCCATCTGCTGGAACAGCCATTTGGCGCCGAGATAGGCATACTGTTCCTGGTTGTTGGAGATGATGTAGGCCGACGGTTCGGTCACCGCCTGGTCGACGGCAACGACGACGATGCCGGCCTTGGTGGCTTCTTCCAGGCCCGCCTTGATGCCGGCGGGATCAGCGGGGTTGACGACGATGGCGTCGACCTTAGCGCTGATCAGATTGCGGATGTCTTCGAGCTGGCCGGCGGCATCGGTGTTGCGGTGGGCGATGTTGAGCTTCGTCACTTCGCCCGAAGCCAGCGCCTGCGCCTTCATGGCGCAGACCATTTCCTCGCGCCAGCCATTGCCCTGCACGGTGTTGGAAATGCCGATCGTATATTTGGCATCGGCCGACGACACGCCCATCGATGCCAGCAAGGCAGCGCCCGCAAGCAACGGGACCATGGTCAGTATTTTCTTCATGTCAGTACTCCTCCACATTGTTGTTTTTCGTCTCAGGGCCAGACCCTTCGGCAGGATCGGACCAAGTCATTACCTCGTCATTTGACGAAGGGACGCAGCACGTCGCGGGCGAGCAGGAAAGATCGGAAGAGCGTCGTGTAGGGAAAGANCGTGTGCTCTTCCGATCTATGCGCGGCACCTGCCAGCCTATCCCGGCGGAAAGGATTCCGCGCTCATACAAACCATCATGATCGATCATCAAATCCTTGGCGTGGACATGCAGCATGTAGGGGCCGAACTCCCGGATGAAACGGCCCTGGTCGATCATTTGCCAGACCAGGTGCGAGGGGTCGAAATTCATGCCGACCTCGCCGCCCCAGGCCTCGAGGATGCGCCGCCAGATGTAGGGCGAATAGGCGATGTTGTGCCCGCCCGGCCACTCGTCATAACTGAAGATCATCGGGCAGTTCTCGAAGGTGAGTTTTACCCCGTGATCGCGCGCATAGGCGACTGTCTCGGGCCAGACTTTCAGCGCGTCCTGCCAGTTGACGTCGACGGTCTTCGAGGCATCGCCACCGCAGAAGGTGTTGACCACCGGCACGCCCATATTGGCGGCCAGCACGATGACCTTCTTCAGATGGCCGATGACGGCCTCGCGATGGGCGGGGTCCGGATGCAGTGGGTTGGGATAGTAGCCGAGGCCGGAGACCGTCAGCTTCTTCTCCGTCAGCGAAGCGACGATCTCCTTGGCCTGCGCGGGCGAGGTGGAAGCGGCATCGATATGGCTGGTGCCGGCATAGCGTCGCGTCGCGCCGGAGGTCTTCGGCCAGCAGGCGATTTCCAGCGCCTCGAAGCCGGCCGAGTGCGCCCAGTCGGCGACCTCGCCAAGCGGCGTCTCCGCAAACGGTGCTGTAAGAACTCCAAGTTTCATTCTGCCTCCCTAGACCCGACGACTATAATGCCGATTGTTTGGATCGCTTCAACCTCGCGACCTCATCTTGTTCGAGACTGTGCCGGACAGCCGCCGTCGGATCGTCCGACAGCAGGTCGCCCAGCGCCGATGTGACGGCCGCGCGGAACGTCCCGTCAGCGGCAAGGCCGGGGTCGAATATCCCGTCGATGGCAAGGATGGCGGACACCAGCGCGCTGGCATCGGGACCCGTCGCGTCGGCGATTGCGGCGACCTTGCCGGCATAGGGATCCGACACCGGCCAGCGTCTGCCGAAACGTTCCGAGGCCTGGATCAGATAGGCCATCCAGCCGGCGACCGGCACCGACAGCAGGCCGATGCTCTGGCCCATCGCGAGCCGGTCGCGGATCGGGTTGAGCAGGCGCTGGACGATCTTCTGCGAACCGTCGGTGGCGACCTGGTGGTTGCGGTGGCGGATCGCGGTGTTCTTCAGCCGGGCAAGGCTCTGCTCGACATAGGCAAGCGGCAGGACGCCGGATACCGGCATCAGCGTCGGCACAGTCTCCTCGACCAGCATGCGCCTGATGAAGTCCGACAGCAGCGGGTCGGCCATGGCATCCGATGTGTGCTCGAGACCAGCCAGAACGCCGAGCGTGGCGAGTGCCGTCTGGGCGCCATTCAGCACCCGCATCTTGAGATGCTCAAACGGCGTGACGTCGTCGACGAAGGTGGCGCCGACCAGATCCCAGCGCGGCATGCGGCCGGCGAATTTTTCCTCGATCACCCACTGCCGGAACGGCTCACCGACAGCGACGGCGGCATCGTGGTAGCCGAACCATTGCTCGACACTGTCGAGGTCATCTTGCGATACCGCCGGCGCGATGCGGTCGACCATTGACGAAGGGAAGGCGGAATTGGCTGCGATCCATGCGGCCAAGCCATTGCCGCGCTGCTTGGCGAAGGTCTGCACGACATTGGCTAGGATAACGCCATTGGCCGGAATGTTGTCGCAGGACAGCAGTGTCAGCGGCCGCCCATTTGTGGCCCTGCGCTGCTCCAGCGCCCGCACCAACAGGCCGGGAACGCTGCGTGGCGTCTCGGGGTTGGCGAGGTCATGGACGATGTCGGGATGGCCAAGGTCGAGTTCGCCGCTGGACGGGACGTGGCAATAGCCTTTTTCGGTCACCGTCATCGTCACCAACTCGATATCGGGTGAGATCAGCACACCCAGCGCCGGTGCCGCACTCTCCTGGCTGTCGACCACCCGGACGATGCTGCCGATGACGCGCGCCTCGATGTGGCTGTTCTCGCGGATCAGCCTTGTGTAGAGCCCGCCCTGCCGTCCCAGCGTGTCGGCAAGGCGGGGCGGACGGATGTTGATGCCGACGATGCCCCAACGGTCGAAGCGCAGCGAGATGAGATCGTCGGTGTATTCGGCCTGATGGCAGCGATGGAAAGCGCCGACGCCGAGATGCGCCATGCCGGGCGAGAGGAGCGTACGGTCATAGGACGGTGTCTGCACCGATGCCGGCAAGCGATCGAGCAGCGCCGGCCCAAGCGTTTCGATGGAAGCGCTCACCGGTTCGCTCCGATCACCGCCTGCTCCTGGTCGACAACCGCGCCGGTCATCGGGCCGGCGGCGTCGGACAGCAGGAAGACGGCGAGGCTGGCGATGTCGTCCGGCGTCAGCAACCGGCCGAAAGGCTGCGCGGCGTTGGCCTTCTCGAGCCAGCCAGGGCCGTTGCCCAAAGTCTCCGCCTGCATGATGCGTTCGGCCGGCGTGTCCGTCCAACCGACATTGATGCCGTTGACGCGGATGCGGTCGAAACGGTGGGCGTTGGCGGCGTTCTTGGTCAGCGTCGCTAGCGCGCCCTTGGTGGCGGAATAGACGGCAAGCTCCGGCGAGCCGCAATGGGCGTTGATCGACAGAATGTTGAGAATGGCGCCACCTTGGCCGCGCTGCTTCATGTCGGCAATCGCCGCCTGCATCAGGAAGAACGGCGCGCGCGCATTGACGGCAAACAGTGACGCCCAGTCGTCGAGGCTGGCGTCGAGGAAAGAGGCGCGATCGGTCAGGCCGGCGGCGTTGACCAGCGCATCGATGCGGCCGAAGCGCTCGATGCAGGCCTGCGCCAGAAGGGTGGGGGCGTCAGGATCGGCAAGGTCGGCGGCGACGAAGATGGTCGGCATGCCCAATTGCGAAAGCTCGGCCGCCACGGCCTCGCCACGCGCCCTCTCGCGCCCGGTGACCAGCAGCCCGGCGGCACCGGAACGCGCCAGCGTCTCGGCAATGGCGCGGCCAATGCCTTGCGTCGACCCGGTGACCAGAGCCACCTTGCCGTCAAGCCGGATCTCCATTCCTCCTCCCGGGAATAAAGTTTCTATTTTGAGAAATATGGAACGGCAATTCCCGACAGTCAATTGGACCAGTGACGCCTCATTCGCCGCGCCGCGCCGCCACGCCATGGACCAGCGCCATCCCAACGGCGAGCGAGGCCGCCAGTGAGCGGAAGCCGGCAAAGTCGGATTCCACCACTTCCAACCAGCTGTCCGAGAGCGGGATCAGCGGGCTGAAGGTGCTGTCGGTGACGGTGACGATACGCGCCTTGCGCTCATGCGCCACCGCGACGAGATCGGGCGTGATCGAATTGTAGGGGCTGAAGGAGACAGCGAGCACGGCATCCCGGCCGCCGATGCAGCCGATCTGGTCGAGTGCGGAGGACCCGACATTGTCGACCAGCACGTTGCGCACGCCTTGCTGCGAGAGCGTCAGCGAGAGATAGGCGGTGACGGGAAAGGCGCGCTTGGAGCCGATGACATAGATCAGCTCGGCCGCCGCCAGCAGCGCCACCATCTTGTCGAAACTCTCGACGTCGAAGCCGGCCTCGATGCGGCCCAGCGAGGCCTGCGATGCGCCGACCATGCCGTGCAGGAAATGCAGATTTGGCTCGGTCTCGGTGCGCGGTTCGCCGCGCCCTTCCGGCCATGAGCCCTTAATGTGCTCCTTGAACAGGCCCTGGAAATCGGAAAAGCCGGAATAGCCGAAGATCTGGGCAAAGCGCACCAGCGTCGAGGGCTGCACGCCGGCCTGTGCCGCAACCTGCGCGATGGTGCCGAGCGCGACGTCGCTCGGGTGCTGCCACAGGAAGATCGCCACCTGGCGCAGCCGCTTGGGGAAGTGCACCGTGCCCGACGACAGCACGGCGCGCAGCTCCTCATAGGTCTGCGGCTGGATGTAGCCGAGCGCGGCCAGCGAGCGTCCGCGCTTGCGCGTCGCCGCCTCGTCGGTGCTGGACCGTGCGGATGCCTTGCTTGCCCCACTCATGATTTCAGGCTAGCGCGATACGATCGTTTTACAATATGAAAATTGGAAATCATGTTCGAAAGCGGTGTGCCGGGAGGAGCTTGAAAATGGTCTACGCAACATCGGACGGATCAGCCGGCAAGCGGCTGCGGGTCGGCATGGTCGGCGGCGGCCGCAATGCCTTTATCGGCGCCGTGCATCGGCTGGCCATGCGCCTCGACGACCAGATCGTGCTGGTCGCCGGCGCGCTGTCGTCGGACCCGGAAAACGCCGCCGCGTCGGCTGCCGAGATCGGCATCGCGCCGGAGCGCAGCTATGCCGATTACCATGTCATGGCAAAGGCGGAAGCTGCTCGGCCGGACGGCATCGAGGCGGTGGTCATCGTCACGCCCAACCATCTGCACGCGCCGATCGCCACGGCCTTTCTGGAGGCCGGCATCAACGTCATCTGCGACAAGCCGCTGTCGACGACGCTGGATGAGGCCGAGGCGCTGGTGGCGCTGGCGCGGGAGAAAAAGCGTCGCTTCGTCGTCACGCTCAACAACACCGGCTACGCCATGGTCCGCCAGGCGCGCGAGATGGTGGCGGCGGGCGCGCTTGGCCGCATCGTGTCCGTGCATGGCGCCTACATCCAGGACTGGCTGACCAAGCCGATCGACGCCGAGGGCCAGAAGCAGGCGGAGTGGCGCACCGATCCGGCGCGCGCCGGGCAGTCGGCGGTGCTGGCCGATATCGGCGTGCATGCCTTCAACCTGGCAAGCTATATCTCCGGCTGTGAGGCCGAGGCGGTGTCGGCCGATCTGTTCACTGCCGTGCCGGGACGCCGGCTCGACGACAATGCGCATGTGCTGGTGCGCTGGACCGGCGGGGCGCGCGGCACGATCCTCGCCAGCCAGACCTCGCCCGGCCACTACAATGATCTCTCGGTGCGCATCTATGGCGACAAAGCCGGGCTCGAATGGTCGGGCGGCCGGCCGGAAGAACTGCGCTTCTCCATCTACGGCGAGGAGACCCGCACGCTGGTGCGCGGCGGCCATGGCTCGACCACTGAGAGCCAGCGCGTGTCGCGCATGCCGGCGGCGCATCCGGAGGGATATATCGAGTCCTTCGCCAATTTCTACCGCGACGCCGCCGATATCATTCGCGCCCATCGCTCTGGTGGGGTGGTCGATCCGGCGCGTGCGGCGCAGGTGCCCGACGTTGTGGATGGCGCGCGCGGGGTGAAGTTTGTTGCTGCGGCGGTGGAGTCGAATGCGGCGGGTGGGACATGGACTTCGGCGCGGTTTGGGTGAGGGGCTGATGCGGATGTAGAGGCCAGCCGCCTAGGGCGGTCCCCCACTCCGTCTCGGCTTCGCCGATCCACCTCTCCCCCACATTCGTGGGGGAGAGGAAATCCCAAGCTTTTTGATGGGAAATGAAACCCAAGTCTTTCGATGCAGTGACTCCGGCGGTTGGCGTTTCCTCTCCCCCATGAACATGGGGGTAGAGGTGGCTCGGCGAAGCCGAGACGGAGTGGGGGACTGACGCTGCCCTAAGGGATTGACCTGCCGAAGGCGCTACCGCCGCCGCAGCAGACCTGGCAGCGGCGGGGCGCCAAGTACTCTTCGGTCGCTTTACTGGGCAAAACGCTGCTATGCATGTGTTAATCATGATATGGGTTGTTCATTGTCAGAGCATCGGCCCAGCCGTATTCGGTAACAATGCGCAACTTGTCTCTCTTCCTTGCTGCCAGCCTCGGCTGCCTCGTTCTCTCGGCGGTTTCCTTCGGCGCTCCGCAAGGCCTGCTCGTCACCCTGTTCCCGGACAGCAATGCAGCGAAGGTGGCGCAGTGCAGAAGCCTACTCAAAATCCGTTTCGACACGGGCGAATGGCCGGACAAGGGCGCGGCTGACTACATGCGCTATGACGAGTGCTACTATCTGATCTGTGGCGGAACCAGGTCGAGCGCTTGAAGGCTTGGTGCAGCTATCCCTTGATCGCCGAGCCGACGATGGAATCGACGAAGAAGCGCTGCAGGAAGACGAACAGGATGAGCGGCGGCAGCACGGCCAGCGTCGCGCCGGCCATCACCAAGCCGGTGTTGACCGCACCTCTGTTGTAGCTGAGCAAGCGGCTCAAGCTGATGACGATCGGATAGGCGTCGGCATTGCCCTGCAGCACGGTCAGCGGCCACAGATAGCTGTTCCAGTGATAGACGAAGGCGAAGAGGGCCAGAGCCGCGATTGCGGGGGCGACGCTCGGCGCGACGATCTTGTAGAGGATCAAGAACTCCGTGGCGCCGTCCATGCGCGCGGCGTCGATGAGCTCGTCGGGCACGCCGGAGATGAACTGGCGCATCAGGAAGATGCCGAAAGCGTTGGCGAGATTGGGCACGATGATGCCGGCGAGGCTGGCGTTGAGGCCGATCGAGCCGACCAGGCGATAGAGCGGGATCAGCGTCACGATCGGCGGCAGGAACATGGTGGCGATCAACACAGAAAACAGCAGCGACTTGGCGGGGAAGTGGTATTTGGCGAAGGCGTAGCCGGCCATCATGCTGGTCAGCAGAATGCCGGCGGTGGTGATCGAGGCGATGACCAGAGAATTCCACATCGAGCGGCCGACATTGACCACGCCCGACACCTTCTCATAGGCATCTAGGCTCGGCGTGCCGGGGATCCACACCGGCGGCACCTGCATGCTCTCGGCCGGCGTCTTGAGGCTCGACAGCGCCATCCAGACCAGCGGGAAGGCCGAGGCAACGGCGACCAGCAGCATCAGCGTCGCCAGCAGCGCCTTGTGGCCGGACGGGCGCCGGCGCGACAGCCGGCTCGACGATCCCGCGCTCATTCGTCGTTCTTCCGGTTGGCGAAGGCAAACAGCGCGCAGACCACGACGACCAGCGACAGCATCAGCATCACCGCCATGGCCGAACCCAGTCCACCCTGCGCACGCTCGATGCCGACGCGGCGGATGTGGTAGGTGAGCACATTGGTCGAGCCGACCGGCCCGCCCTGCGTGATCAGGGCCACGGGCTCGAATACCTGCACGGCGTTGATGATGGCGATGACGGCGCTGAACAACAGCGTGCGCCGCATCAGCGGCAGGGTGATGAAGCGGAACTGCTCGAAACGGTTGGCGCCGTCGAGCTTTGCTGCTTCATACAGGCTGCCGGGTATTTGCGTCAGCCCGGCGATCGCCAGCACGGTGAAATAGCCGACCTGCTGCCAGACATTGAGGAAGACGATCGAGATCAGCGCCGTGCGCGGCGACGACAGGAAAGGCTGCGGGCCGATGCCGATAAGGCCGAGCATCTGGTTGAGAGGGCCTTCGCTCGGCGAATAGAGTTTCGACCACACCAGCGCGACAGCGATCATCGGCACCATGTAGGTGGCAAACAGCACCGTGCGCAGCGCCGTGCCGCCGGGCACATCCTGCTGGTAGACCATCAGGCCGAAGGCCACCGACAGAGGCAGGATGAGGATGACGGAGAGCGCGGTGTAGACGGCTGTGTTGGCGAGCGCGGCCTTGAAATCGCGGCCAACCGAGGAGACCCCGAAAATCTCGTGGAAATTGTCGAGGCCGATGAAGCCGGCGCTGGAAAACGGCGTCTGCGTCGACCAGTCCTGGAACGACAGCCAGACGGTGAGCAGCATCGGCAACAGGACGAAGATGCCGATCAGCGTCACGGCGGGCGCCAGCATGATGCCCGCCGAGGCACGGTACCTCTGAATCATTATTTGGCGGCGCGCTCCAGGATCGAAATGGCGTCGGCCTGCGCCGTCGCCTGCGCATCCTTGGCCGAGACCTGGCCATACTGCAACGCCTCGAGCGTCTGCTGCAGCGATTCCGAGAATTCCTGGCCGCCCGGCACCACCGGGAACGGCTTGGCGCCGGTGAGCACGCTGACATAGCCGGAGAGGAATTCCGAGCCGAGCTTGTCCTTGTGCGCCTCGATGTCGGAGAGGCGTGAGGGCAGGATGCCCATCGACATCAGGATATCCGACATCGCGGAAGCGCCGCTCTTGCCGGACTTTGGATTGTTCAGCCAGGCGAGGAAGTCCCATGCCGCCTTCTGCTCGGCCGCACCTGCATTGGCGTTGACCACGGTCATCCAGGAATAGGAGATCGAATGCGGCTTGTCGCCGCTCGGGCCGACGGGAATCGGCGCCGTTGCAATGTCGGCGAATCTGTCGCCCATGCCGGCCTTCAGCGCGCTCTCCCACCAATTGGCCATGATGATCATGCCGGTCTTGCCGGAGACGAAATTGTCGAGGAAGGGGCCGGTGGTGTTGGCGTCTGCGGTCGCCATCGCCGGCACGCTGGCGCCCGACTTGATCAGGTCCTCATAGAACTGGAAGGTCTCGGTCGCCTGCGGGCTGTCCAGCACCGGCTTGCCGTCCTTGACCAGGTCGCCGCCATTGGACACCAGCAGCGAGGCGAAGGGGTGGACGACGCCGGCGGCCCATGAATTGATCATGCCGAAGCCTTGCTGTCCCGCATCCTTGTTGGTCAGCTTCTTGGCCGCATCCTTGAATTCGTCCCAGGTCTTGGGTGGCGCCGCGATGCCGGCCTGCTTGAACAGCGCCTTGTTGTAGTTCAGCGCATAAACATCGATTTCGTTGGGGATGCCATAAAGCGTGCCGCCGACCGAGGCGGCGTTGGTGATGCCCGCCGGCCAGGCGGCCTTGACCTCGCTGGCCACCGCATCGGGAGCGGGCGCGACCAGCTTGTCGCGCGCCAGTTCCGGCAACCAGAGATCGTAGATGCCGCCGATGGTTGGGCCGTCCGCGCCGCCGCCTTGCGAGCGCAGCGTGGTCAGGAGGTCGCCGAAGGGGACGGCGCGCACGGTGACGCTGACATCCGGATTGGTCTTGGCATAATCCTTGGCCGCCGCTTCCAGCAGCGCCACCGTCTCCGGCGACCAGTGGGTGAGATAGGAGATGTTGACCGATTGCGCCCAGGCCGTGGCGGGCAGGATGGCGAGGCCTGCGGCCAGTGCCAGTTTCGACGTCCAGGCAAACGACATTCCTCATCCTCCCTATCGGTTCACATGAGGTTATGACAAGTCAGCGCGGCGACGCAAGGGCTTGCTGGCGAAAAAGTCTCACATGGTACGGTCACAGATTTCTTTGCGGCGCTGGAATGTGGATATTTATCGTTAGGTAACAAACGGATACAGGTACTGCAATGTCGTGAGGGGGCCAACGCCGCCATTCCTGAGGCGCAGCAGACCTCTTGCGAATACCGCTATGTCGTTATAATGACTTTTGCCGAACCAATGACTTCTCACGGCACGGAAACGCCGCGGGACGCCAAGGACAGAGAACAATGGGAGACTGGCAATGAGCATGCTTTCACTTCACCGGCGCGCAGCACTTGGGCTGATCGGCGGCCTTGCCGCCGCCTGCGCCGGCGTCTTCGCCTCATTGCCGGCGCGAGCCGCCGACAGCACGGTGACGCTGTGGAGCTGGCGCACCGAGGACGAGGCCGCGATGCGCCGCATCTTCGATGCCTTCGAGGTGAAGAATCCCGGCATCAAGGTCGCCATCCAGTTCACGCCCGATGCCGACTACCAGAACCGGCTGAGCACGGCGCTGCGCGGCGGGCGCGGGCCCGACATCGCCCAGCTCAAGGCCTATGGCGAATTGCAGCCCTTCGTCGAGGCGGGCTATCTCGACGCGCTGGACGACAACGTGCCGGAGCTGAAGAACATGGAGGACGCAGCGCTTGGCGGCGTGCGTGGCCGCGCTGACGGCAAGCTCTACGGCGTGCCCTACTCGGTGCCGATGATGGGCGTCTTCTACAACCAGGATATCTTCGCCGCCCAGGGCATCGAGATCCCCAAGACCTACAAGGATTTCACCGCCGTCTGCGAGAAGCTGAAGGCGGCCGGCATCACGCCGATCGCCACCGGCGGCGCCAACGGCTCGGGCTGGGAGCTGGAGATCGCCGTCGGCGTCGTCGGCCCGACCATCTATGGTCCTGATTTCTACGACGAGATGATGAGCGGCAAGGCGACCTTCCAGGATCCGCGCTATGTGGCGGCGCTGAAGCGCTTCGCCGAGCTGAAGCCGTATTTCCCCGACGGCTTCGCCGGCATCGACTACACCACCGCCACGCAGCAGTTCATCGGCGGCAAGGCGGCGATGTTCCTCGGCGGTTCGTTCGAGAACGGCAGCTTCAAGGCGCAGAACCCGAAGCTGAAATTCTCGATCTTCCCGTTCCCCGCCGACGATGCCGGTGCAAAACTCTACACCTCGGCCTTCTCCGACGGCTCCTATGGCCTGGTCTCTGAGAGCCAGAACAAGGAGGCCGCGACCAAGGTGCTGGGCTTCATCGCTTCGGCAGAGTTCGCGCAGATGTTCGCCGACGAGCTCGGCTGGCCGCCGGCCCGCACGGATGTGACGGTGAAGGATCCAGTGCTGGCCGCGATGATGGAGATGGCGAAGAATTCGACGCCGTATCTGACGCTGGTCGGCTTCCGCTGGCAGTCGCCGACGGCGTCTTCGGTGCTGCAGTCGGAGATCATCGACATGGTCGAAGGCAACATCGCGCCGGAGAAGCTGGCGGCCGACATGCATGCCGCGGTCGCCACCTGGTTCAAGCCGAAGCAGTAGGCGCGGCCGGTCGCAAAAGCGGCCGGCCTCTCACGGACCAGAAAAGCGCATGAGCACCCTTCGCCGCACCAGCAGCCTTCGCCGCACGCAGCAGCGCATGGCCGTGCTGTTCATCCTGCCGGCGCTGGCGGTCTATGCGCTGTTCGTCCTCTATCCCCTGGGGATGTCGCTGTGGGGCAGCTTCTTCGTCTGGAAGGGGCTGCGCATGGTCGAGTTCGCCGGCCCGTCGAATTTCTCAAGGCTGTTCGTTTTCCCCAGCGGCGCGCGGATCTACGGCGCGCTGTGGCACAACACCGCCTGGTTCTTCGGCATCATGGTCTTCCAAAATGGCCTCGGCCTGTTGTTCGCCTGGCTGCTGTTCCTGCGCGACAAGGGTGCGGCCTTCTTCCAGTCGGTGTTCTTCTTTCCGGCCGTGCTGAGCCCGGTCATCGTCGGCGCGCTGTGGCGGTTGCTTTTGGCACCGGGCGGCGTCGTCGAATGGGCGCTGAACGGGCTCGGCCTGCACCAGGGCAGCCTGACTGTGCTCGGCAACAGCCACACCGCGCTCGCCATGCTGATCGCCGTCGATGCCTGGAACTGGATGGGCCTGCCGGTGCTGACCTACACGGCAGGTCTGCGGCAGATTTCCGGCCAGATTTTCGAGGCGGCAAAACTTGACGGCGCCGGCAATGCGCGCATGCTGTTCTCGATCGCGCTGCCGCTGCTGATGCCGGCGCTGGGCACGCTGACGACGCTGTCGTTCATCAACACCTTCAACCAGTTCGACATCGTCTATGTCATGCAGGGCGTGCAGGGCAATCCGAGCTATTCGACCGACACGCTGGTGACGTACTTCTACCGGCTGGCCTTCGGCGCGGAAGGTGCTGTCGGCATCACCGATATTGGTCTGGCTTTGGCGCTCGGCACCGTGCTGTTTTTGATCCTCAGCATCGGCACGCTCATGATGCTGCGCTTCTTCGACCGCCGCACGGTGCAGCTATGAGCGCGCTGGCGATTGCGCAAAGACCGGCCATCTCTCGGCAGCTTGCGCGGCTGCCCGGCTGGACGGTGCTGGTCGTTTGGACGGCGGCCGTGCTGTTGCCGCTCTACATCCTCATCGTCTCCTGTTTCAAGACCACGGCCGAGATCTACGACAACAGCCTCGGCCTGCCGCAAAGCTTTGCCTTCGACAATTTCATCAACGCCTGGACGCGCGCCGATCTCGGCCAGAATTTCATCAACAGCCTGATCGTCACGGGCGGCGCCGTCATCCTCACCATCGTCGTCTCGGCGATGGCCGCCTATCCGCTCAGCCGCTACAAGCTTGGCTGGAATGCCATCATGCTCGGCCTGTTCCTGTCCGGCATCATGCTGCCGATCCGGTTGGCCTCGGTCGAACTGTTCACGCTGATGCGCAATCTCGGCCTGCTGGATTCGCTGACCGGGCTGATCCTGGTCTATTCGGCGATCCGCATTCCCTTCGCCGTGTTCATCTTCGCCAATTTCATGCGCGTCTTGCCCTCCGAGTTGGACGAGGCGGCGCGCATGGACGGCGCCGGCGAGGTCCGCATCCTGTTCCAGATCATCCTGCCGATGGTCAAGCCGGCGGTGTCGATCGTGGCCATCTTCACCGCGATCGCGGTGTGGAACGATTTCTTCTTCCCGCTGATCTTCATCTTCGACGACCGCTACAAGACGGTGCCGCTGGCGATCAGCGTCTTCGTCGGCCAGTTCCGCACCGACTGGGGCCTGGTGTTCGCCTCGCTGGCGATCTCCATGGCGCCCATCCTGATCATGTATTGTCTGCTGGCGCGCCAGATTCGCGAAGGCGTGGGCACCGGAGGAGGCATGAAATGATCGAAGACAGAATTTATGCGGCGAAATCCATCCTGGTGGTCGGCGCGCACGCCTTCGATGCCGAGGTGATGGCCGGGCCGCTGGCGGCCGCTGCCGTCAAGCGCGGCGCCACGGTGACCTTCCTGCATCTGACCATGGGTGAGCAGGGCCATCCGTACCTGGTTCCCGCGCATTATTGCGTGCAGAAGGAAGAGGAAGCGGGCAGCGCGGCGGAGCGGCTCGGCGTCACCATGCGTGGCTTTGGCCTGCGCGACGGCTTCCTGCCCACAGACGATCAGACGGCGCTCGAAGTGGGCGACATCATTCGCGAGCTGAAACCCGAGATCGTCATCACCCATTGGCATGGCAGTTGGCACAAGGACCATCGCGCCGCCGCGCATTTGACGAAGACCGGTATCTTCTTCGCCGGACTGCCGACCGTTGCCAGCGACCATCCGGCGCACACGCCGCAACTGCTGCTGTTCGGCGAGAACTGGGAGGACGATGACGGCTTCCGGCCCGAGCATCTCGTCGATGTCAGCGACGGGTTCGAGGCCTGGCGCGACGCGGTCATGGAGTATGAGCTGGCGCGCGGCCTGAGCAGCTTCCCCTATGTCGACTATTACAGTTCGCTCTACCGGCTGCGCGGCTGCCTGCGCGGCACGCGCCATGCGCAGGCCTTCGCGGCGGCGTCGCATTCGTGGAATGCCGGCAGCGGTCTGTTCTCGCTCCCCTTCGGCAAAGGGTCGGGTCGATGACGCGGGTACTCGCCATCGATCTCGGCGCCACCAATCTGCGCGCTGCCGTATCTACGGGCGATGTCGGTGCGTTGGAGGCGCTGGGCAGCGAGCCGGCGCCGGCAACCCTTGATGCCTTCATTGCGCGCATCGACGCGCTGTGCACTGAGGCCGGGTCGGTCTCAGCGCTTGGCATCGCGGTGCCGGGTCTGGTCGAGGGCTCAATCTGCCGCTGGATCCCCAACTTGCCGTTCCTCGACGGCGTCGATATCCAGCCGCTGTTTCCCAAACTGCGCGTAGCGCTCGGCAATGACGCGCAGATTGCGCTGCTGGCGGAGGCTGTCGAAGGCAGTGCGAAAAACATGTCGGATGCGATCCTGCTCGCCATCGGCACCGGCATCGGTTCGGCGGTGCTGGCCAATGGCCGCATCGTTGCCGGCGCGCATGGCGGCGCCTGCTCGTTCGGCTGGGCCTGCGCCGACGTGAGGGATCATGGTGAAGAGCGCAGCGGCTGGCTGGAGCGCGTCGCGTCGGGCCGGGCGCTTGATGCCCTTGCCGGACAGATCGGCCTTGCCGACGGCCGCCAGCTGATCGCCGCTGCCCAGGCCGGCGAACTGGCCGCACTCACCTTGCTTGAACTGCCGGCGCGACAGCTCGGCACCGCGCTTGCAGGCGCTGTCGCGCTGCTCGATCCGCAAGCGGTTCTGATTTCGGGTGGTTTGGCGGAGGCGCTGGATGTGATCCGGCCGCCGCTGCTTGCAGCGCTGCGACGCCAACTGCCGCCGCATCTGCGCGGCATCGACGTCAAGCCCGGAAAATTCGGTCCCCGCGCCGGCCTCGTCGGCGCGGCGCTGGCCGGCGCCGTTGGGCAAGGGTGGAGGCATGTGCGATGAGCGAAGCAAGCTTTCAGCAGCCGGACCGCAGACGGCCGGAGCCGCTCTGGTATCAGGTCGAAGAGGCGATCCGCGCCATCGTCAAGAGCGGCGAATGGGCAACGGGCGACCAGATCCCGGCGGAGGACAGGCTGTGCGCCCTGTTCGGCGTCAGCCGCATCACGCTGCGCCACGCCTTGCGCAACCTCGAGGAGGCAGGACTGCTCAGGCGCGAACATGGCCGCGGCACGTTCGTGCGCTCGACCACGCTGGTCGCCGGCACGCGCGAGCTGACCAGCTTCACCCAGGAGATGGGCAATATGGGCGTGGTCGCGGGCTCGCGCCTGCTCGACTGCAGCCTGACCACCGCCAACGCGGCGGCTGCCGGCGCGCTGGAGATCGAGGAAGGCGATCCGGTGGTGCGCATTCGCAGGCTGCGGCTCGGCAACAACGAGCCGATCGGCATTCAGACGGCGCAGCTGTCGGCCGTGCGCGTGCCGGGCTTCCTCGATGCCGGCCTGCTGCAGGGCTCGCTCTACGAGGCGCTGGAGCGCCATTACGGCATCGTGCCGGTGGCGGCGCGGGAAAACTACCGGGTCGGCGCGGTCGGCGCGGCGGACGCCGAACTGCTCGACCTCGCTGTCGGCAGCCCGGCCTTCGTCGTCGAACGCATCACCACCGACGAGCGCGGCCCGTTCGAATTCACCGTCTCGATCATGCGCGGCGACCGCTACGAAATCCGCTCGACGCTGCGCGCCGGACGCGTGCCGCTGAACCCGAGAAGCTGATCCATTCCAGACCGACACAGCAAACAGGAGTACCCACGTGTCCGATCTCTACATCCACCGTCTCGCCGCCCTCATCGACCAGGCTGCGAAAGCCAATGAAGAGGCCTTTGGCCAGGCCGCCAGCCGCTTTGCCGACTCGCTCGAGGGCGGCGGGCTGGTGCATCTCTATGGCTCCGGCCATTCGGTGCTGCCGGTGCAGGAAGTGTTTCCGCGCTATGGCAGCTATGTCGGCTTCAACCCCCTGACCGACCCGCGCGTGATGTGGCACAATGTGCTCGGCGCCGGCGGCGTGCGCGAGCTTTTGTGGCTGGAGCGTACGGAAAGATACGCCGAAAAATTCCTCGACCACCAGCCGCTCAACAAGGGCGATTCGATCATCATCTTCGGCCATAGCGGCCGCAACTCGTCGGGCATCGACACCGCGCTCTACGCCAGGAAGCGCGGCATCTTCGTCGTCGCTGTCACCAGCAAGAACAATCTGGACAAGCCGGCGACGCACTCGTCCGGCAAGCGGCTGGCGGATGCCGCCGACCTCGTCATCGACACCTGTTCGCCGATCGAGGACGCCATCGTGCCGGTCGAGGGCTGGAGCCGGCCGGTGTCGGGCTCATCGACGGTGCTTGCCATGATCCTGGCGCATGAGCTGATCGCGCGCACGGCCGAGCAGCTCGCCAAGCGCGGCATCGAACTGCCGGTCTTCGCCTCGCCGACCATTGCCGGCGTGACGCTGCACGACACCGACGTCATCTACGGCGTCTACCGCGAGCGCATGCTGGAGGCGCAGCAGAAGCACCTGCCGACCTTCCAGGCAACGATGCGCGGAGAGTGAAAAAAGGGAGGCCCGGCACATGCCGGGCCTCCGAAGTCTCGTTCCGCAATTCCTATCCTCTCAACGCCGCTTCGGGCGCCCGGCAGGCGATTTGTTGCCGCGCGGGCCGCTCTGAACCGGCGTGTTGCCCTGGTTTTCCTCCGACAGCTTGCGCCAGCGGGCAAGGCGCTCAGGGTCGAGCGTACCCGCCTTCAACGCAGCCTGCACCGCGCAGCCCGGTTCGTGGACATGGGTGCAGTCGCGGAACTTGCACAGCGGTGCGAGCTCGGTGATTTCGGCAAACAGCGTGTCGATGCCGGATGCGACGTCGCTGACATGCAGCGTGCGCATGCCCGGCGTGTCGATTACCCAGCCGCCACCGGCGATGGGGTGCAGCGACCGCGCCGTGGTGGTGTGGCGACCCTTGGCATCGTGCTCGCGAATGCCCGCAGTCTGTTGCGGCGATTGCTGCGCCGCTCCGGCCAGCGTGTTGACCAGCGTCGATTTGCCGACGCCGGAGGAGCCGACCAGCGCCACCGTCTGCCCTGCGCCACACCAGGGAGCAAGCGCCGCTGCGGCATCGGCGACGCGCGGGTTCAGCGTCACTACGGGCAAACCACGCTGAAGGGCGGCAGCCTGGCTTTGGTATCTCTCGGCATCGTCAGCGGTGTCGGCCTTGGTCAGCAGGATCACCGGCGTCGTTCCGGCCTCGTTGGCCAGCGCCAGATAGCGCTCGAGCCGGGCGATGTTGAAATCGGCATTGCAGGACGTCACGATGAACAGCGTGTCGACATTGGCCGCGGCCAGCTGCGGGATCCTGCCGCCCTGGGTACGGCGCTCCAGCACCGTCTTGCGGGTCAGCCGGCGGAGCAGCAGATGTGTATGCTGCTCGACCAGCACCCAGTCGCCGACGGCGTAGTCGCCGGTGTTGGCATTGGCCGGCAGCGTCAGATCCACTGGCCCTGCCCGGGACAGGCCGGCCAGGCGGTCGCGGTGCACCGAGGCGATGCGCGTCGGCACGAGGTCTGCCTCATCGGCTTCAAGCTGGTCGCCGAAGAAATCCGTCCAGCCCAGGCTTGCGAGGGAGGCCGTCACGGCTTTGACCAGGGGGACGGCGTCACAGACATCGGAGAGTATCCTTTGGCAAAATGGGCGCGGACCCTCGGGGCGGTTGTTCAAGCCGTGTATGGGCGGCATGGCGGCATTTGGCAAGCCGAACCGCGCCGATGGCCGAGCCGTTTCGCGCACCACGTTGGAACGCATCGCGGCGGTGGTTCGCTGATGCGCTTACGCGTCGTTACTCTCAATGTCTGCAACACGGAAGGCGAACCGGAGCGCCTGGCGGCCATCAACCGGGAGCTGAGGCGGCTCGACCCCGATCTGTCGCTCTCCAGGACGTCGTCCAGACAGCCGATGTGAAATCCCTCGATACGCTGCCGATGGTCTGGATTTGCATGCCACGCATCAGGCCTCGTCGTCGACCTCGAAGTTGGCAGGGACGGCTGAGGATGGCAGGTCGAGAAGCCTGCCAAAAGGGGGAGGGGGATGGCCGGTGCCGCAGGGGGCGGGGGGTTGGGATGGGGTTGCCTGAAGCACCGGCCAAAGCGGGACACGTCCCACGCCCACAAGCTAGCAGAGCTTGGATCGGTTCATATGGTGTGATCGCGGAACTGGCGCAAAAGCGCTTTCACATCCCCGCGCCGGCGTCGGCAACGAGCCCGCAACCGGGGGTTTCCGGTCGGTTGGTGGGTTGCGCAAGCGTCGGTTGAAGGCGCTGCGGGAGGCTGTCGTTTTTAGTGCGGTTCGAGTGCTATGCGCTCAGCGACAGGTGCTCAAGGCAGGGCAATCGCGTGGCGCCACCACATGCGATTGTCCTGCTTACGCCACCGGCAGCGTTCGCCCCGCAATCAGATCCGCAGCCTTCTCCGCAATCATGACCACGGCGGCGTTGGTGTTCGACGACACGATGCTTGGAATGACCGAGCTGTCGCAGACACGCAGGCCTTGCAGACCGCGCACGCGCAGCTCGGGATCGACGACGCTGTCGGCATCGCCGCCCATCCGGCAGGTGCCGACTGGGTGATAGGCGCTGCGGCCATGTTCTCGGGCGAAGGCTTCGAGTGCTGAGCGCCCCTGCATCGCCTTGCCGGGCAGATGCTCGCGGCTGATGTATCTGGCGAAGGCTGGCTGCGACAGGATTTCGCGGCTGATCTCGATGCCGTCGATGGCGCGTTCGAGATCATAGTGCTCGGCGAACGGGTTGGGGTCGATGATGGGCGCATCGCGCAGGTCCGCGGACTTGAGCGTGACGCTGCCGCGCGAACGCGGGCGCACATGGTAGGAGTTCAGCGTGCAGCCATTGCCGCCGGGAACCGAGCCGATGCCTTCCTCGACGCCGGCGCCGGGCAGGAAATGGAACTGGATGTCCGGCGTCTTCTCCGCGCGGTCGCCCCACCAGAAGCCGCCGGCCTCGACGATGTTGGAGGCCACCGGCCCCTTGCCGAACAGCGCATATTCAAGACCAGCGACCGCTTGCCAGCGCTTCTTCTTGTAACGGTCGATGCCATGCGGTCCGTTGAGCTCGGCGACGACATCGACGTCCATGTGATCGTGCAGATTCTGGCCGACGTTTTTGGAATCGTGGACCACCTCGATGCCGTGATGGCCGAGATGCACGGCCGGGCCGATGCCGGACAGCATCAGCAATTTCGGCGAGCCGATGGCGCCGGCGGCGACGATGACTTCGCGCTCGGCGCGGAGCAGTTCGGTGCGGCCATTGACGATGATCTCGACACCGATGGCGCGGCCGTTCTCGACCACGATGCGGCTGACGGAGGCGTCGGTGCGTAGCGTCAGATTCTTGCGGCCGAGCGCCGGCTTCAGATAGGCGACCGCCGTGCTCGAGCGTTTCCCCCGACGCGTCGTCGTCTGGTAGAAGCCGGCGCCCGCCTGCTCACCGGCGTTGAAGTCGGCGCGGAAAGGAAGGCCCGCCTGCTGCGCCGCCTTGACGAAGATGCGGGTCAGCGGATGCGGCGCGCCGCTGGAGACGCCGAGCGGGCCGTCAATGCCATGCTGCGCATCGGCAAAAGTGTCGTTGCCCTCGGAGCGGACGAAGTAGGGCAGCACGTCGGCATAGCTCCAGCCGGCACAGCCGGCGTCAGCCGCCCAGCCGTCATAATCCTGCGGGCAACCGCGGGTGAACACCTGGGCGTTGATCGAGGAGCCCCCGCCCAGCACGCGGGCCTGCGGATAGACCATGGTGCGGCCGTCGATTTCCTTGCCGGGCGCGGTGTCATAGCCCCAGATCAGCGGCCCCGACGTCATCTTGAAGAAGCCGACCGGCAGATGGATGTAGCGATCGGTGTCGGGCGGACCGGCCTCGAGCAGCACGACGGACACGTCCGGGTCCTCGCTCAGCCGGGCGGCCAGAATGCAGCCAGCCGAACCGCCGCCGACAATGATGTAATCCGTCATTTCCACTCCCGGGTTCTCTTTGTTGGAGCATGATCTCCCGGACAAAACGGTTTCCCGATTTGTCCGAGAAAACCGGTTCCCACTTCTAGGGATCATGCTCCGGCGGGCGATGAAAATCACCGCCCTCCTCTTGCGCGCGACGATCTCAAGTCGCTTGTGCCGCGTCAAGAGAAAGGGTATGGTTATCGTGTTGAAGGGTTGTCGTACAAGTGGAGGAGCTTGACGATCCTCACCAGGAGGTCCCGGCCGCGCTCCCTGCGCAAGATGCCGGGCGGAACAGAATTCAATCGGGAGGTTTCGAGGTATGAACGACACGAAGAATTTTGCGGTCAACCGGCGCACGCTGATGATGGGCGCCACCGCCGGCGTGGCGGCACTCGCCATGCCGAGCGTGCTGCGCGCGCAGGACAAGCCGACTCTGGTGACGTCGATCCGCTCGCTGTCCAACCCCTATCACGCGGTGTGGAAGACCGGCGCCGAAGCGTATGCCAAATGGGCCGGGCTGGAACACGTCACGCTGGTTTCGGAAGGCAACAGCGAGAAGGGCATTGCCGACATCAAGGCGATGCTGGCCAAGACCGGCGGCAACATGGTGCTGAATTCCGATCCCAACGACACGCCCGATGCGCGCCCGATCGTCGAGGCCTGCGCCAAGGCCGGCGCCTATGTGGTGACGCAGTGGAACAAGCCTGGGGATCTGCACCCGAAGGATTTCAACCCGAACTATGTCTCGCATATCGAGTTCGACGGCATCGACAGCGGCAAGACCATCGCCGAGATCCTGTTCAAGACCATTGGCGGCAAGGGCGGCATCGTCGCACTCGGCGGCCTGATCTCGACCACGGCGGCGATCGAACGCAAGAAGGGCCTCGATGCGGCGCTCGCCGCCAACCCGGACATCAAGCTGCTCGACTTTCAGGTCGCCAACTGGAAGTCGACCGAAGCCTTCGACCTGATGGGCAATCTGCTCACCCGCTTCGGCGACGACATCAAGGGCATCTGGGCGGCCAATGACGATATGGGCTCCGGCGCACTGGAAGCGCTGCGTGCCGAAAATCTCGCCGGCAAGGTGCCGATCGTCGGCGTCGACGGCATCAAGACGGCGGTCGATGCGGTGCGCACCGGCGAATTCGCCTGCACGGTCACTTCGGATCCGTTCTGGCAGGGCGGCATGGGTCTCGCCATCGGCTACAACGCCAAGATCGGCAAGTTCGACCCGACCAAGGAGCCCCCGGAGCACCGCGAGTTCTACGGCAAGGCGGTGCTGATCTCGCACGACAATGTCGAGGAATATTACAAGACCAATGTCGATGCGAAGCCCGAGATCGACTGGAACGATCTGTGGGGCCGGGTCACCGGAGCAATCCGTACCTGATCCATCGGAGTGGGCTGCACCTCCCTGGCGGCCCGCTTCCTCCCGCAGCCGTCGCGATCCCCTTGTCGCGACGGCTGTCACCAGCAGACGGGAAGCGGTTTCTTGACAATCCATACAGAACCCCTGAAGTCCGTTTCGGACATCGAGCGGACGACGCCCATGACACCGTTCCCCGGCCGCATCGCGACATTCCTGGGCGGCAGGCGCTGGCGCAGCCTGGCGCCGCTGGCGGTGCTGATTGTACTCTGCGTACTCATCGCCATTGCCAATCCCAATTTCATCGAGCTGCGCAATCTGGTGCGGCTTGCGAATTCCGCCGCCGTGCCGCTGACGCTGGCCATGGGGCTGACCTTCATCATCCTGATGGGCAGCATCGACCTCGCAGTCGAAGGCACGCTTTCGGTGGCGGCGATGGTGCTTGTGCTGCTCGCCGCCAATGACGGCAACGGCAACGACTATGGCTGGTGGGCGGTGCTCGCTGCCATCGCCGCCGGCACCGCCATGGGCTTCGTCAGCGGTCTCGTCCAGACCATGCTGCGCATCCCATCCTTCATGGGCACGCTCGGCATGTGGTTCATCGGCCTCGGCCTGTCGGTCTATATGCTGGGCGGCACGGCCATCAAGCTGAACGACGCCTCGATCCGCGACCTGGCCTTGCACCGTTTCCTCGGCCTGCCGGTGGCGGTCTGGGTCGCGTTCGGCGCCTTCCTGCTCGCCACCGTCATCCAGTATCACACCAAGCTCGGCCGCCACATATTGGCGATCGGCGGCGACGAGGATGTCGCCAAGCTCTCCGGCGTCAATGTGGTGCGCGTGCGCATCACCGCTTTTGCGCTGGCCGGGTTCTTCTTCGGCATTGCCGGTGTGCTGGCCGCCGCACAGCTCGGCCAGTCGCATGCCGTCATCGGCGACGGCAGGCTGTTTGCAGCGGTCACCGCAGTGGTCGTCGGCGGCACGGCTTTGACCGGCGGCGAGGGCGGTGTCGTCAACACGCTGATCGGCGTGCTGATCGTCACCGTGCTTGCCAATGGCATGATCCTGCTCGGCATCTCGCCCTACATCCAGCAGACGGTGCAGGGGCTGATGATCATCGCCGCGGTGGCGCTGTCGCTCGACCGCGTCCGCCTGAAAATCGTCAAGTGAGCGCCATGCTGCAGGCGTGCAACATCATCAAGAATTTCCCCGGCGTCCAGGCGCTACGCGACGTCTCCATCGAGGTGCGGCCCAATGAAGTTGTCGGGCTGATCGGCGAGAACGGCGCCGGCAAGTCGACGCTGATGCGGGTGCTGGCCGGCGGCTACCGGCCGGATGGCGGCTCGCTCACGCTGGATGGCGAACAGCTGCGCATGCGCAACGCCCGTGATGCGGCCAGGCATGGCATCGGCATGGTGTTCCAGGAGCAGTCGCTGGTGCTGAACCTGACGGTCGCCGAAAACATCTATCTCGGCGAAGAGGACCGCTTCACCCGCTTCGGCCTCGTCAATTGGCGCGCCATGAACGCGGCGGCGCGGCGGCAACTGGCCAAGATCGGCATCGACATCGACGTCACCGCGCGCACCTCCGAACTCACCTTCGCCGCGCGCCAGATGGTCGAGCTCGCCAAGGCGCTGACCCTGGAGGAAGTGGTCGAGCGGCAGTTGCTGATCCTGCTCGACGAGCCGACCTCGGTGCTCAACGCCGCCGACATCGAGGTGCTGTTCGCGCGGGTGCGCTCGCTCAAATCCCGCGCCAGCTTCGTCTTCGTCTCGCACCGCCTCGACGAGGTGCTCAATATCTCCGACCGCGTCTACACGATGAAGGACGGCGCCGTCGTTGCCGAACATCGTGCAGCCGAAGTCACCGCGCCTGAGATGCACGAGATCATGGTCGGGCGCGGCCTGCAGGCGGAGTATTATCGCGAGGCCCGCCAGCTGGCGCCGCGCGATATCGTGATGGTCGAGGCCAAGGGGCTTGGCGCCAACGGTTACTATCACGGCGTCGATCTCTCGATCCGGGCCGGCGAGATTGTCGGCATTGCCGGCGTCGTCGGCTCCGGCCGCGAGGAGGTGACGCGCACCGTTGGCGGCTTCGTCCAGCATGATGCCGGCGAGATGAAAATCGCCGGCGATGCCGTGCGCTTCTCCTCGCCGGAGCCGGCTGTGCGCAAGGGCATCGGCTATGTCCCGCGCGAGCGCCGGCTCGAAGGGCTGGTGATGTTCCTGTCGATCGCGGAGAACATTTCGCTGGCCGATCTCTCCAGCGTCATGCGCCATGGCGCCATCGACTATGGCAAGGAGCGCCGGCTTGCCGCCGACTGGATCAAGCGGCTGCGCATCAAGGCGCCCGGTCCCGATGCCGCCTGCCGCAAGCTCAGCGGCGGCAACCAGCAGAAGGTGGTGCTGGCGCGCTGGATGACGGCGGGCTCGCGCATCCTGGTGCTCGACCATCCCACACGCGGCCTCGATGTCGGCGCCAAGGAGGAGGTCTACGAATTGGTGCGCGATCTCTCGGCGCAAGGCGTGGCGATCCTTTTGATTTCCGACACGCTGGAGGAAACGATCGGTCTGTCGCACCAGGTGCTGGTGATGCGCGACGGTGCAATCACCGCGCGCTTCGATGCCAGTCCGGGCAACAAGCCGAACCAGGTCGATCTCCTCAGGGCAATGGTGTGAACCGATGAATGAAGCGTTCTCCATCAGGCGGGTTTTCGAAGGCAAGTGGACGCAAGGCGCCATTCCGCTGGTGCTGCTTGTCGGCCTGCTTTTGATCATCGAGATCGCCGCGCCCGGCTTCCTGACCGGCGAGACCGTGGCGCTTTTGTTTGCCAACACCGCCGTGCTGTTCATCCTGGCGACCGGCGTCACCTTCGCCATCCTGCTTGGCGGCATCGATTTGTCGATCCAGGCGGTGGCATCGCTGGCCAGCGTCATCCTGGCGCAATTGCTGCCTTCGTTCGGCCTTGCCGCCTTTCCGGTGGCGATCCTGTCGGGGCTCGCCTTCGGCGTGTTGAGCGGCGTCGTTCACGTCAAGCTACGCGTGCCGTCCTTCGTGGCGACACTCGCCACCGGCGGCGTGGTCACCGGCCTTGCGCTATGGGTCTCCAACGGCCGCGCCATCACCATCGAGGAGGCTGGTCGCGAAAACACCGCCTGGATCAACGCCACTGTCGCCGGCATTCCCGTGGTGGTGCTGATTTCGACGGTGATCGGCATCGCCGCCTTTCTGGCGCTGCGCTACACGCGCTTCGGCCGCCAGGCGATTGCGGTCGGCGCCGGCGAACCGGCGGCGTGGGCGGCGGGCATCAATGTCGACCGCACCAAGATCATCGCCTTTGCCGCGTCGGGTATGCTCGCGGCCATCGCCGGCGTCGTGCTGGCGGCCAGGCTGTCGAGCGGCTCGCCAGTGCTGGCCAACCAGCTGCTGCTGCCGGCCATCGCCGCCGTCATCGTCGGCGGCACGGCGATCACCGGCGGGCTCGGCGGCGTTGCCCGCACGGCGGTCGGCGCGCTGATCATCTCGATCGTGCGCATCGGCATGACCTTTGTCGGCGTCAACATTTTCCTGGAAAATATGGTGTTCGGCGCGGTGCTGATCGCTGCCGTCGCCATTACCATCGACCGCAGCAAGATCGCGGTCATCAAGTGATCCCGCCTCCCAGGCAAGCGCGGACAGGACGGGACCGCATCGGCGCGAGGCCGATGCGGTCCGGCCCGATCGGATCACATCGTGTCGAGGCCGATCAGCTCGATCTTGTAGCCGTCGGGGTCTTCGACGAAAGCGATGTGGGTGGTGCCGTGCTGCATCGGGCCGGGCTTGCGCGGGATCTTGGCGCCGCGCTTTTCCAGTTCGGCGCAGACGGCGTAGATGTCGTTGACGCCGAGCGCCAGATGGCCGAAGCCGGTGCCGATCTCGTAGGGTTCCTCGCGGCCCCAGTTCAGCGTCAGCTCGACGACGGCTTCCTTGTCCTCGGGGCCATAGCCGACAAAGGCGTTGGTGAACTTGCCGCCGGGGTAGTCGTCGCGGCGCAGCAGGGTCATGCCGAGCACCTCGGTGTAGAAGGCGATCGACTTGTCAAGGTCGAGCACCCTGATCATGGTGTGCATATAGCGAAAGCCCGGGGCGTCGCTCATTGGGGGAGTCCTCCGAATTCTGTGATTTGCGGGTCTGATCATCCACATCGCACGCCTGGCGGCAAGACGGCCTCGCTTGATGTTCTCAATCAGGGTTGTATGATAACACGACAACATCGGTATTTGTCCAGTCGTTTTGCCGAGGGGCCTAGAGCCAATCCATGAATGCCGTGCCGCCAACCTCCGCATCGCAGATCGCAGCCCTGGCCGGCGTGCTGCCGAATGGCGGGCTGCTGACCGACGAAGCGGATCTGGCGCGCTACAGCCGCGACTGGTCGGGCGACCATTTCGGCCGGCCGCTGGTCGTGGCGCGGCCCTCTTCGGTGGAGGAAATGTCGGCGCTGATGAGGTTCTGCCATGCCGAGCGCATTCCGGTGGTGCCGCAAGGCGGCCTGACCGGGCTCGTGGGCGCCGCAGTGGCGGCGGATGGCGGCGAGATCGTCATCTCGCTGGAGCGCATGAACCGTATCCGTTCGATCAGCCCGATCGACTTTGCCATGGTGGTCGAGGCCGGCTGCATCCTCGAGGACGCCAAGCGCGCCGCCGAAGCGAGCGACTGCCTGCTGCCGATCACGTTCGGCGCGCAGGGCAGCTGCCGCATCGGCGGCAATGTCGCCACCAATGCCGGCGGCTTCAACGTGCTGCGCTACGGGATGACGCGGGATCTGGTGCTTGGCCTCGAAGTGGTGCTGGCCGACGGCCGCATCTGGAACGGGCTGAAAGTGCTGCGCAAGGACAATCGCGGCTATGATCTGAAGCAGATCTTCATCGGCTCGGAGGGCACACTCGGCATCGTCACCGCGGCGGCGCTGAAGCTGTTCCCCAAGCCGACGCAGATCGAAACCGCGCTGGTCGGCCTGCGCTCGGTCGAGGATGCGATGGCGCTCTATGCCCGCGCCCGGCGCGACTGCAGCGACCTGCTCACCGCCTTCGAACTGATCCTGCGCGTCGGCATCGAGATCACCATGCGCGAAGGCCAGGATTTTCCCGATCCGCTCAGCCAGCCCTATCCCGTCTATGTGCTGATCGAGGTGTCGTCGGGCGGGCTGATCGACCTCTCCAACATGCTTCTGGGGTTTCTCGGCAGCGTCGAGGACATCGTCGAGGATGGCGTCATCGCTTCGACCAGGGCGCAGGGCGAGCGGCTGTGGCTCTACCGCGAGATCATGGTCGAGCGGCAGGGCAGGGGCGGGCGCTACCTGCGCACCGATGTGTCGGTGCCGATCTCCAGGCTTGCCGATTTCGTCACCGATGCGCTGGCCGCCTTGGAGAAAGCCCGGCCCGGCGCGCTGGCCGTCACCTACGGCCATGTCGGCGACGGCAACATCCACCTCAACGTCGTGCCGCCGGAAGGCATGGGCACCGAGGCGATGGAACATCTGTTCGAGCAGGCGGAAGCCGAGATCTTCACCGTCGTCGATCGCTATGGCGGCTCTATCAGCGCCGAGCACGGCATCGGCCGGGTCAAGCAGAAGGCGTTCCTCGAACGCATCGATCCGGTGACGCTCGACCTCGCCGCCGGCATCAAGGACGCATTCGACCCGCGCCACATTCTCAGCAACGGCCGCATTCTGGCGTCCGCACCCGCCGTCGACTATAGGTGAGCGATGACGCTGAAACTCGACAAGGTCAATCGCGGCCCACACCTCTCCACTCTGGTGGCCAGTTCCATCTCGCGCGAGATCGCGCAAGGCCGGCTGAAGCCGGGTGACCAGCTGCCGACCGAGGCGGCGCTGGCAACCACTTTCGGGGTCAGCCGCAACGTGGTGCGCGAGGCGATCGCGCGGCTGCGCTCGGAAGGCCGAATCTGGTCGCAGCAGGGGCGCGGCGCCTTCGTGGTCGAGAGCAACAACCCGACGGTGCTGACCATCGACCATGAGACGCTGCAGCGCGCCGACTCGTTTCGCAATCTGTTCGAACTGCGTGGCATCCTCGAAGTGCAGGCGGCGGCCCTTGCCGCAAAACGGCGCAGCGACGCCGATCTCAAAGCCATGGGCGATGCGCTGTCCGGCATGCGCGCCGCCCCCTATGGCAGCGTCGCCTGGCTGCGCAGCGACCTCGAATTCCACCGCACCGTCGCCGAGGCGACGCGCAATTCCTACATGGGCCAATTCCTGGTCTTCGTGTCCGAGCGGGTGCGCGAAAGCATTCTCGCCGCCGGCAACCAGCAAAAGTCGGACGACATGGCCCGCATCACGCTCGGCGAACATGAGCGCATCCTGAGAGCGATCCGTGCCGGCGACGCCGAAGGGGCGCAAGCCGCGATGCGCGACCATCTGGCGGGCGCGGCGCTGCGGGTGGGGTTGCATGAGGGGGAAGCTGCGGAGATAGCGCCGGGGCCCGAGGCAGCGTCTCCGGTACGGCATTCGCGGTTGCGGAAGGCTGTGCGCGGGCAGGCTTAGGGATAGCCTTGCCTTATCCGCGCGCTGGGCCAATCGCCTATGGCGGCGCTGACCCCCACTCCGTCTCGGCTTCGCCGAGCCACCTTGCCGGGGCGAGCCACGGGTCTCGCCCGTCCTTCGGACCCCCCATTTCATGGGGGATGAGGAAATGCCAATCTCCGAGATCGCAGCCCTTCAAAAAGCTTGGGTTTCCTCTCCCCCACGAATGTGGGGGTAGAGGTGGCTCGGCGAAGCCGAGACGGAGTGGGGNTCAAAAAGCTTGGGTTTCCTCTCCCCCACGAATGTGGGGGTAGAGGTGGCTCGGCGAAGCCGAGACGGAGTGGGGGAGCGCCATATCAGATTTCACACGGTCGTCGGCTCAACCAGCTCAGGGCCGGAGATAGGCCGCCACCCCACCGCGCTATTTCAGCGGCAGAAACAGCTCAAGCACCACCTCGCGCACCGGTCCGTTCGACGAAAAGTGTCGCTGGCAATAGATCGGAAAGTCGCGCGCCTCCTCGCCGCTGGCCGGAAGCCATTCGCGGTAGAGGTAGAGCGCTGCCGGCTCGAGATTGTTGGTGTTGCCGGGATATCGCAGCACCGCGCAGCGTCCGCCGGGGATCACGCCGGCCTTCATCTGCGCGGCCTCGATCGGCCCGCCTTCTACCGGCAGGTCGGTTCCGGCACAAATATCCATGCTGTAATCGGCCGGGTTCGCCGGCTCCCTTTCGGAACGGAAGATGTTGAAGGTCGGGCTGGTCTCGGGCGACAGGCCGACTGCCTTGCGCCAGGCGATGAACCGCTGGATGGTGTCCTGGAGCGTCGCCCGGTCGCCGCGATGCTCCATAACAGCTACCGGCGTCGGCGGCACATCGCGGATCGTTACGTCGTCGTGTTCGAAGATTATCTGCATGAGCGTGGTCCTTGCTTTTTCGAGCGGCCCGAAGGCCATGAGCCACGACCCCCAGTCGGGAGACTTCCGGAACGACGAAGGCGATTGTCCGAACCGTTGCCGAAAGGCGCGGGCGAAGGCATCCGGCGCGTCGTAGCCGGCATCCATCGCTATGTCGGTGACGCTTTGGGCGTCGCTCTCGGCAAGCCGGTACGAAGCGCGCTTCAGGCGGGCGAGCTGGACATAGCGATGCACGGACAACCCGAAGGTGGACGTGAACTGCCGGTGGAAATGGAATTTCGAGAACGCCGCGACGCCGCTCAACGCTTCCAGGCCCAGATCGTCGTCCAGATGCTGGTCTATGTGGTCCAGCACCCGCTGCATCCGGGCATGGTAGTTTTCAAGTGGTGCCTTCATCGTCTCGTCCTGCGTGGCGACACCAGATAGGCGCCGCCTGATATGTCGCGCTCGACCGATCTTGCGGTTTGACATGGATGGACAGGTGGCCGCTAGCGGTTGCTATGAGGTGGCCTAGCCTGCCTATCCGCAAGACGGCTTCACGCAGTCTAGTCCCGATGTAGCAGCGCCGGCCCCCACTCCGTCTCGGCGCGGCGATGCCGCGACGGAGAGGGGGAGCGCCATATCCGATGTCGGTAATGGGTCAGCTTGAAATAGACAGATAAAAACTCAAACCCTGGAAGGCGGATGCAACACCAGCAAAGACAGCGGCGATCGCACTAAGTTGGCTCTGCCGTTTGAGCGCCTTTTCGTGGGGAGGCCTAGTGATTTTCCCATCGCGCCATAAAGCCATGGTGACCGGCGGGATCGAAACACTGGCAGACCAAAACCAAAAAAATGCGCCTAGAAAGGCCGCCACAATCGAAATCCATTGTAGGCCATTCGCCATTCTAGCCAGTCTTTGGACGTTTGTATGGTCCGCGCACCATCGGCTTCCTTCGTCTAGACAAGCGCGATGACGTCGCAAATTTCCCAAGGCTTGCCAGTCACGCAACCGGCATCATCATGCTTTATCGGTCAAGCACAAAAGTCAGTTTTAATCGGTATCAACCATATCTATCAGTTCATCTAGCGTCCAAGTTTCAATATCTCCATCGCCATATCGAACCAACGTTTCCTTAGTCAGCCTCGCACGATATCGACTGGGCACCTTGCGTTGCGCTTGGCCGTTAAATGTCTTCGACCAATGACCAGAGATCGGTGGGGAGTCTGGAAACGTCAACACGAACGTGCGACGCGGGACACTCCAAGCCACCAACTCTCCAGTCAGTTCTATGGGGTCAGATATCCTCTTATCGCTTTCCTCAATTAACTTGTAGATCAATTCCATTTCTCTGGATTGAGCCACAACGCGATCTCGTATTTCCTCTTCCCTGGTCCATTTAATGTCCGCACTCATGCCGTACTGGCTGTGAGTTTTCGTCCAGTGATGAAGCTTTTTCACTACCGGAACTCCAAGTCGGGTGGCAGCTTCGTTGACGGCTTTGGAATTCCTAATCCTCAAAAGCGCAAAGACTTCCGATACAGCCCGGTCTAGCTCAGATTCCATACCGCCTATTAATCTGTCGTTTGGTATCGTCAGGACGACGCCGAGCGAGCCGGAATAAGCAAAACCAAATCCAAATTCTGTCTTTTGCGCCACATCAGCACTAATCTTAGCGCTTCGGCGTGGCCCTGATACGAGAGAAGCAAAGACAATTGAAACCAAGTCTTGGAAGTCGTGGAGGGCAGCGGTTACCGCAGATATGGCGTATGAATGCAAACTGTCTGGAATAATCTTGTAGTCGCAAACGTCAATCAGGCCAGTCCTTGTTATTTCCGAGAGTTCAGCGGTCAAATTTTCACGGCGACCTTCCAAGGATCTCAAGCTTAATTCGGTTGCAAGGGTTGGCGTACCAGATTGTGCCTGTTCGATTTTCAATATTGTCGACTCGACATCATTAATTCTGTCGAGGATAGCGCGCATCCTGCTCATGGGATCACCTCCAGAACAGCTATTCCCTTAGGCTCACGCGCGACATAACTAAACCCAAAATCTTTCACCCACTGATCGTGTAAACGTTCGCCTTCAGCATGTTGGCCATGCGCCGTCGGTGCGTGAAACATAATGAAACTATGCAGTTTTTGTGGCTTGAAGGCCTGGTTCGCCAATTCTCGGAGGAAGGGAACTTGACTTGGTGCCGGGTTGTTTATTGCGTCCACATCAAAATCTAAAACGAAGTCGACATCGCTAGGTTCAATCTTCTGTGTAAGGAAGCTTCCATCTATCCAAACTTCAAACTCAAGCTTGAGTTGACGAGCTTCGTCCATGAGGTTGAGAAATCTCTGCCACAAAAGCGGCCGCTTTGTGGAAAGCGGAAAGGCGTCAACGACAAGGACTTTCAACTCATCCTCAGTCATTCTATGCAGACCAGCTGGCAACAGAGGCGGAAACTCGTCTTTTTGTACGATCACTAACTCCCAAGTCGCTCTATGGTTTCTTCCCATATCGCGCTTGAGCAGCCTTATGGGCAATCTCACTTCGCCGGTCAGACGACAAGCGGTTCGCTCGTGCCTTCCCTCCCCCAAAGCCCTCCCAAGCGGCCTAGCTCGACCGCAGCTGGGCTTTTCCCAGTCGTATCGGTCTCGTTCTCGCCAGACGATTTCCCGGTTACAGCCGCGACGATGGTCGTGGCAAGCTCGTTGATATCGCGCGGGCGTTTTCTCGAACGGTCAGGCATTGCAATCATTGCACAAGCGCGTAAGAGGCGCAAATGAGAGAATAATCCCAGCCATTTCTGACCCACTACCTCGACAATCTGCGGTGTGGGTTGGAGGATACCTCCATCGTTCCGTCACGCCCCCGTCGTCTCCACCAGCGACACCCCATTCAGCCCAGCCACAATATCCGACAGCGCCGGCACGAACTTCTCGCCATGACCGGTGGTAACCGCTGTGGCAAATCCATTCCGCACGGCGGCGCCGATCGGGTTGGCGATGCCGGCGGCCTGGGCGAAGGAGGCGAGGTAGGTCATGTCCTTCAGCGCGTTGGCGATGGCGAAGCGCTGGGCGTTTTCGTTGCGGTTGAGCACGAAATCGAAGAAGGCCTGGTAGAAGCCGCAATCCATGCGGCTGCCGGAGATGACGCTGTTGAAGACCTGCGGCGTCAGCCCGGCTTTGGTGCCGAGGCTCAGCGCTTCCGAGTAGATCGCGGAATAGCCCATCGAGACGAAATTGTTGAGCAGCTTCATGGTGTGGCCGCTGCCGGTCGGGCCGGTGTGGACGATTCGCGCGGCGAAGGCTTCGAGCACCGGTCGCGCGCGGGCGACGATTTCGGCCGGGCCGCCGACCATGACGTCGAGCTTGCCCTCGGTGGCTTCCTTGGGCGTGCGCGCCAGCGGCGAGTCGATCAGCGTTATGTCTTGCTGGGCGAGGTCGGCGGCAAGCGCTGTCGTCGATGACGGGTTGGAGGTCGAGCAGTCGATGATCAGCAGCGGCGTCTTGGCCGCAGCAAGCCCGTCCGCGCCCTTGACCAGCGCTTCGACCTCGCGCGAACCGGTGACGCACAGGATCACGATGTCGCAGGCGGCGGCGAGTTCGCGCGGGCTTGGCGCTTCGGTGGCGCCGGCCGCGATCAGGCGGTCGGCGGCGGTGCGGCTGCGGTGCACATGCACCGTCAGCGGCCAGCCCTTGCGCAGCAGATTGTCGGCCATGCCGGCGCCCATGCTGCCCAGGCCGATGAAGCCGATGCGTTCTTTCATGCAATCCTCGGGTTCTTTCATGTAATTCTCCTATGACCCGCGCCAGCGGGCCGAACTTTCGTCACCTTGCGGCGGGCACCCGTCGATGCAATTCTTTGAATAAGATTCGGCCTTCGAACAAGAATGGAACCGGAGTGCCACCGATGGCGGAGCCCATGACTTTCGACGCCATACCGCAGGCGCCCAACCTGCGGACGGGTCTGGTCAACACGCTGATCGCGCAGATCGAATCCGGTGACCTTGCGCCGGGGCAGCGGCTGCCGACCGAGCAGGAGATTGTTGCTGCCACAGGCGTCAGCCGCACCGTGGTGCGCGAGGCGCTGGCGGCGCTGCGCGCGCGCGGGCTGATTACCACGCGCCAGGGGCTCGGCGCCTTCGTCGCCAAGGATCCGCCGCCGAAGATTTTTTCCGTGCTGCCCGACGATCTCGAATCGATCGACGAGGTGCTGCGCGTGCTCGAACTGCGCATGGGCATCGAGGTCGAAGCGACCGGCCTTGCCGCCGAGCGGCGCAGCGAGGCGGCGCTCCAGCAGATGAGCGCGCGGCTCGACGCGCTGGAAGCGGCGGTGCGCGCCGGCGGCTCCGGCTCGGAAGAGGATTTCGGCTTCCACCGCGCCATTCTCGCCGCGACGCAGAACCCGAATTTCACCCGGCTGTTCGACACGTTCGGCAGCGCCATGGTCCCGCGCCATTGGACGCGGCTCGACCGGATGACGGAGGCCGAGCGGGAAAAATATCTCGACCGCATGCAGCGCGAGCACCGCGCCATTCTCGGGGCCATCGAAGCCAGGGACGTCAACGCCGCGCGCCGCGCCATGCGCAGCCATCTGACCAAAAGTTATGCCAGGTTCGAGGATCTGCGCGACAAAGCTGTTCACGATTAGGGGGCTAACCACGGTTGACGGACTGCTCATCCGGCGACCCGCCGAGATAGAGTTCGCGCATCAGCGACATGTTCCTCCCGGCTCCCACTGTTGCAGTCTTACCCCGTTGTCATACAACCCTGTAATCTGGTAAATCCTAGGAAGAGGGATGTCAATCGCGTTGCCATGCGGTATGAGGCTCCCGAAATCAGAACCGTCATCCCAAAGCCGCAAGTCAGGAAGCAAAATGCAGTCACGGAAATTTGGCCGTACCGGCAGATCAGTCAGCGAGATCGGCTTCGGCGCCTGGGCGATCGGCGCCGCCTGGGGCGAGGTCAATGACGACGATGCGGTCGCCGCCCTGCATGCCGCGCTCGATGCCGGCGTCAGCTTCCTCGACACCGCCGACGTCTATGGCGACGGCCGTTCGGAAAAGCTGATCGCACGGGTGATGAAGGAACGCGGTGGCGCGCGCCCGTTCATCGCCACCAAGGCCGGACGGCGGCTGCCGAAGCAGACGGTCGAGGGCTACAGCGTCGAGAACCTCACCGGCTGGATCGACCGCAGCCTGAAATACCTCGAGACCGACACGCTCGACCTGGTGCAGCTGCATTGCCCGCCGACCGATCTCTACTATCATCCGGAGGTGTTCGAGCGTCTCGACAAGCTCACCGAGCAGGGCAAGATCCGCAATTACGGCGTCAGCGTCGAGCGCGTCGAAGAGGCGCTGAAGGCGATGCAATATCCCGGTGTCGTCAGCGTGCAAATCATCTTCAACCCCTTTCGCCAGCGCCCGGCCGAGCTGTTCTTCGACCAGGCGAAGAAGAACGATGTCGCCGTCATCGCCCGCGTACCGCTGGCCAGCGGCCTGCTGTCCGGCAAGTTCAGGGCGGACACCAAGTTCGAGACCACCGACCATCGCCTGTTCAACAGGAATGGCGAAGCCTTCGATGTCGGCGAGACGTTTTCGGGCGTGCCCTATGAGGTCGGGCTGGCGGCGGTCGAGAAGGTGCGGCCGCTGGTGTCAGGCGACACCACCATGGCGAAATTCGCTCTGCGCTGGATCCTGATGTTCGACGCTGTGACGGTTGTCATTCCCGGCGCCCGCAATCCGGCGCAGGCGGTTTCCAATGCGGAAGCGGCGGAGCTTGCGCCGTTTTCCTCCGAGTTGATGGCCAAGGTGAAGGCGGTCTATGATGAGAACATCAAGCCCTACGTGCATCAGCGCTGGTAACCAGCGCCTGCCGGCCTCGACCGGCTGACTGACAAGAGGTCGGCCGGGCGCAAATTGCGCTCGTCGTTACAAGCTGTGCAGCGGATCCTGTGATCCATCGGTCATTTAATCGACCGCGCCGCTTGTTATTGTGCAGTGCAGCAACGATATTGCTGCGTGTGCGTTGTGTGCACGAGTCTGCCCATTCCGGCGCGCAAGGATAACGATTTGCGAGACATATCCGATACGATCGCCCGGCTGAGCGCGATGCGCGGCCGGCCAGCCGGTGCAGGACAGAGCAAGGACGATCACCTGTCCGAGATGACAGGGTTCGGGTCCAATCCCGGCGCCTTGCGCGCGCGGTTTTATCTCCCTGAAAACCTGCCGAAGCAGGCAGCGCTGGTCGTGGTGCTGCATGGCTGTACCCAGAATGCAGCCGCGTACGATCATGGTTCCGGCTGGACCGAACTTGCTGCCGAGCAGGGTTTTGCCGTGCTTCTCCCCGAGCAGCAGCGCGCCAACAACGCCAATCTTTGCTTCAACTGGTTCGTGCCGGGCGATGTAAGCCGCGACAGCGGCGAGGCACTGTCCATCCGCCAGATGATCGAGGCGGCGGTGGTCACCCACGGTCTCGACCGCAAGCGGATATTCGTCACCGGTCTTTCCGCCGGCGGCGCCATGGCGGCGGTGATGCTGGCGACCTACCCGGACGTGTTTGCCGGTGGCGCGATCATTGCCGGGCTTGCCTATGGCAGCGCCTCGACCATCCCCGAAGCCTTCGACCGCATGCGTGGCCATGGCGGACCGTCCAGATCCGAGCTGCAGCGTCTGTTGCGGGAGGCCTCGCCGCACAAGGGGCCGTGGCCGAGGATTTCGGTCTGGCAGGGCTCGGCCGATACGACCGTGGTGCCTTCCAATGCCGACGCGGTGCTGGCGCAATGGCAGGGCGTGCACGGCCTCGCTCAAGCGCCGACACGCACGGAAAAGGTCGACGGTCAGAGCCGAAAAGCCTGGTCCGATGGCAAAGGCCGCGACGTGGTCGAGGCATACAGCATTGCCGGCATGGGCCATGGCACGCCATTGCAGGCGAGCGGCGACAATGCTCTCGGCAAAGCAGGGCCGTTCATGCTGGATGTCGGGATTTCCTCGACGCGCCACATCGCCCGTTTCTGGGGGCTGACGAAGCCAGAGGTACGACGCGCGGCGAAAGCCGAGGCCGCTTCAGGCACTGCATTGCAGCCTTTCTCGCCGAAGGAAAAACCGCGAGCCGTCCGTGTCGATCCGGCCCCGGAGCCTGTCAATCCGCCAGGCGGTCCGGCGGGCGGGATTACCAAGGTCATCGAGGACGCGCTGCGGGCAGCGGGATTGATGCGCTGAGGCTGAGGCTCGCCCCGCGCATACGCCCAAAATACAAGGCAAGCGCCAGCATCATTATCGCAGCAGGCCTTCGTCCTCGAACGCATCCCAGCCCTTCAATCCGGGCGCCGGGCCGTCCGTGTTCCGGGCCTTCCTCGCAGTGCGCGCCTGGCCGGTGCCCTTTCCCGCGCGCGTCAGCGCGGCCTTGCCCGCGCCGCGCCGCCTGTTCTCGGCGACTTCCTGGACATCCTGCTCTCTCCACACGGTTGCCAGATCGCGGTCCAGGACGTCCTCGATGTGGCGCGGGTCGAAAACGTGGAAGGTGACAGACTTTGATCGCCCACGCATCTTGACGGTGCGTGTGCCGGTGCTTTGCAGCCGACCGTCCTTGAGCCATTTGTGGCGCTCGCGCGAAGAGATCGTAAGGATATCCTCGACCTCGCGCGGAAGCACAGGCAGCGCCTCCACTCCCTCCAGTGTTTTGGAGATACTGGCAGAGGCGGCCTTGAACGCTTCCGCTTCGGATTTCGACATTCGCAATGCGATGCGGCCCGTCTCGGCCTTGACGTGCTTCCTGACTGCCCATGGCAGCCGGGCTCTGACTTCACGTTCGATCCCCTTGGAGCGCACGGCGGACCCGAGTGTCGCTGACGGCGACAGCGGCCATTCGGCAATCAGTTGCGGGGACGGGCTCATGCTTTCCCGGGGCTGATTTCGTTGGTTCTACGTTAACACGGCAAGAGCCGGTCAAGCCAAGGCAACAGCGAAAAGGGGCAGGTCCAATGAGAACCCACCCCTTATGGCCGAATTTGAACGCCGCTTGCAGCGCGCCGACAGCACCCTTGGCCCCGCCGCCGTGCGGCGACGGGGCTCGATGATCAAAGTGGGCTGGCGTTGCGCGTTCTGTCGCGCTCGGCCTCGATGTCGGTGTAGGGGTCGGCATTGGCATCGAAGCCGGTCCAGCCACCGGCTTCATAGGCGCGTCGGCGGTCTTGCAGATCGACCGAGTTGGACTCGCCAAGAATACGCTCGGCCTCGTCGGCGAGTTCGTCGCTGACCCTGGCGGTCACCATCGTGCCACCGCGGCGAACGCCCTCCGCATAGACATGCGCATCCCTTTCGGGGACGCCTGACTCGGTCAGCGCCCCGACGATGCCGCCGGCAGCGCCACCGACGACCGCGCCGCCAACGGCGCCGACCGCGGTGGCGGCCAGCCATCCTGCGGCCACGACCGGACCGACGCCCGGAATGGCCATGATGCCGAGCCCTGTCAGAAGCCCGCCGGCGCCGCCAATGACGGCTCCGAGACCGGCGCCGCCGGCTGCATCCTCGGCGGCGTTGGAGGTGCCGCCATCGTCGTACCAGTCGTCCGAATTGTTGGCGACGATGCTGATGTCGGCCTGCGGCACGCCGATTGCCTCCAGTTCGCCGACGGCATCGGAGGCATCATCGTAGTTGTCGAAAAGTCCTGTTACGGTTTTCATGGTCTTGATCTCCTCGATCTGGTTCAGAGGTTCAGTTGGCGCCGGCAACGACGTTGCCCTGATAATCGAGCGCCACGGTCGTGGTCTTGCCATCCTTGGTGGCCTGACCGCGCCAGATGCCCTGGTCGTCTTTGGTCAGCTTGGACACGCCGGAGAAGCCGGCATCCTGAATGCGGCTCTTCGCCTGATCCTCGGTGAAGCTGTTGGCACCCGGGACCGGGGCGGCCGGATTGGTGGTGTCGGTCGTGCTCACGGCCGGGGTGGTGGAGCTGGTGGTCGACGATGCATTGTCGGTGGAAGCGATCTTCTCGACCATTTCCTGATGCATTTTGAGCGTCGGCAAGGTCTCGGAGGCGAAAGTCTTCAACTGCGCGTTGTCGCCGTCCTTGGCATAGCTCTCGAACAGCGTGACCGCCTCCGAATGCGCATCGCGCTGCATCTGGACATAGGGCTTGTCGACGGCATCGTTGGCATTCTGCAGAGCCTCCAGATCGGCCTTGTGCTTGGCGTCCAGCTCCGTCGGCACTTTCAGCTTCTGTTCGCCGGCGATGGTCGCAAGCTTGGCGTTGGCGGCGCCGTGATCGTCGATCATCTTCTTGGCGAAATCCTTGACGCCTTGATCCTGCGCCTTGCCCTCGGCGATCTTGCTCGAATCCACCTCGAACATGCCGCCGATGGCGGCCTTGTCGACAAAGTCCTGAGCACTGTCGGCGGCGAAGGCGGGCAGGGCGAAGACCATGGCTGTGGCGGTGGCCAGCGAAGCTAGAAGAACACGTGTTTTCATGGACAGAGATCCTCGTTGGGGCACACATCGTGCTGTGAGCCTAACCAGTGCGGCCAAGCTTTGTTCCGCCTCCCAAGCGTTATAACCGGGAGGGTCGATGCCGCGATGATGGCCCCTCATCCTCGGCTTTTGCGCCTTTGCGATGTCGACGCGTGGCGCGGACGGCGACCCGCTCGATGGGCGCCTTGCAAGTCCATCGCAAAGGGAAACGAGGCCTTCGCCGCCCGCAAATGAACACCGCCCGCGGTGGCCTATCGAGGTTCAGCGATCGTTGCGTTCGAGGCGGCGCGCAACCTCTGTTTGTGCGACCTGCAGCAGCGTGTCTATTTCGAACATCGCCGCCGCATGGCCGCCGTCGCGAATGACACGGCGGGTGCGGTGGAGCAGGTCGGAGACCGTCCGCAGCGTTTCAGCATGGCTCGATCGATTCGACAAATGCGTGCCCTCCATCAGCCACAACCGTTGGATCGGGAGAGTGTTCCCAAAGTTGGCGGCCGGCCGGGTGAATGACTGTGAGCGCAGGCGGCGGAACCATCCCTGTCCGTTGGCCGTTCCCCCTGCCTCAACGAGAGGAACAGCCATGGCCGAGAACGACACCCCGAAGGACACCCCGAAGGACACCCCCAAGGACACCCCGAAGATGTCCGCCCGAGAGGCCCAGGAGGCCCTGGAGAAGCAGGTCGCATCGCTGAAGCGCGAGATCAGCAAGATCAACCGGACGCTTGCCGAGCGCGCAGAAGATGCCGTCGGCGAAGCCGGCGGCTGGTACGGCGGCGTGACCGAGCGCGCGGCACGGGCAACGCAGCAGCTGAGATCGCAGGCGCAGACGGTGTCCGAAGCCGTCCAGCAAAATCCCGGCACCATCAGCAGCGCTTTCGTGCTTGGCGGCATTGCCGGGTTGTTGATCGGCATGCTGCTCGGGCAAAGCCAGGAACGCGACCGAAGCTGGTTCTAGTGGGGTATCTTATGACTATTGCGCCCGCCGGCTTTGCTGGCGGGCTTTGTATGGACGCCAGATCACTGTGGCTTTGAGTGAAAAACTCCCCGCTCGGGTAAACGGGATTTGTGGTCGGCGCCGCCTGCGCGGCGCCCTCGACAGGTGAGTTGAGTTTCCCTGCCGCGGTCGTATGTTGTTGACCGCAGTGGAGGATCACAAATGCCCATTCGACGCAAAGCCACGGAGGCCGGCGTTTTGCAGCCATCCGAACTCGAGCTGTTGGGCCGTGTATTCGAGCAGCTTAAGCGCGACGGTCAGTCGCCCGAAGCACGCGACGCCATCGCATCCCGGATTATCGCGAACTATATGGCCGGCGTGGTCGACGAAGCCGAGCTCGTCAGTCTTTCGAGGCAACCGCTGGGCCGGTAGTGCGCTTTGCATTCCGGGTTCAGAAGAGTTTCAGGTCGTCAAATCAGAGGGATAAGGCAATGCCGGCTGACCCACCGATAGAGCGACGGTCGCATATCCGTGATCTTGTTCTGAAGGAAGCGACAATCCGCGTTGGCGACGCCAGTATCAATTGTCTGGTTTGCAACCAGCACGCTCACGGTGCGGAGCTGCGGGTGAAGGCCGATATCGCAATCCCCGACCGTTTCGTCCTTCACGTGCCTGTCGATCATACCAGCTATCGCGCCGTGGTGCGGTGGAGACGGAACGAGCGACTTGGGGTGCAGCTTGATTCGGGAAGGCAGGCGTAGAGGGCGATAGCCGGGACGGATGCAGGGTTGATGGGACAAGGCAGGGCTCGTTTGCGGAACGAACGCTTCCTTCCATGCTGCTTGCGATTTGCAATCAGTTGCTATAGCGTCTGGCTGCTTGCAAATTACAAGCGGTTAATCCGTGAGCCGACTATGTGAAGGCGCTGCTTATGGCCAAACTTATCTTGGGAATGAACGTTTCCATCGATGGCTATGTCGATGACCTTGCCGGAAATCTGGTTATGGGCGCACCAAGCCAGAAGCACTTCGAGTACTGGATCGAGACGCTTCGCAACCATTCCGGCGCTGTGTATGGCCGCCGGATGTACGAGGTCATGCGCTATTGGGACGATGATCACGCGGAATGGGATGCTTCGCTTCGCCAGTTCGCGACACTCTGGCGCAAGCTGCCCAAATGGGTCGTTTCGCGCACACTTTCACGGGTCGGCCCGAACGCCACCCTCATCTCCGGCGATATTGAAACGCAGATTCGCGAGATCGCGGCCCGCACGGAGGGTATCCTGAGCGTTTCCGGTCCGGAACTGGCCGGTCTTATGACCGGGCTGGGCCTGATCGAGGAATATCACCTGCACGTGAGGCCGTTCGTGCTCGGCAAGGGCAAGCCTTTCTTCCACGAGGCAAGGCCTCCGCTGCAACTGGTGTCGAGCACATTGATCGATGACGATACGGTTCATATGATCTATGTGCCGCGAGGCTGAACGATAAGGCGCTTCAGCGCCAACATGCGAACCAACACGTACGTTCGCAGTGGGCCTGGTCCCGGCCTTCGCACCGAGGTCTCACATGTCAGCTTGCGTGCTAGGTACCCAAGCAGCAGAGGGTCTGCTGTCGGCCGAAAATCTGCCGGTCAGCAATGCGCCCCATGCCGGTCAAAGAGGCCTTGCCGCCGTTCCTCCATAAGCAGACATTGCAGACCTACAAGGACATCGCTTTTACGCCCGAAGCGCCGCTTCGGTTGGTCCTTCAGTGACCTGGCGGCCCAAGGGCGTCGTGCTCCACCGCCCGCCCTCGTCCGCAACTCACCGTTGCCAGCGGCTCTGCTCCTGGCCTTCCCCCGATGACCGAGCGGGTAGTGAAACATCATGGTCAAGCCTGAAAAGCAAGGTCCAACCTAACCGCCTTTCCAGGCCTGCGTCATCATCGTCCAGCAGTTCAGGATCCTGCGTGCGCCAGCCGGGTCCGCCGGGTCGGCCGGCCGCACAGTTTTTTTCATCCCGCTGGAACATTGGCGAAGGAATGCAGTTGGGGTCGCTGCAGATGCCGCCGCGTGGTGCCTGTGGGCGATTGGTGGCAACACCTGATCGGCCGCCGCTCCTTTACGAGGCGGCTTAGCGTGTGAGCCAATCCTGCAGCAAAGGCCTTGGGATTGGAACGACCAACAGGAGGCAGTCATGAAGCACCAGACACTCGATCAACTCCAGTCAGTCGCGGACATCAGTCCACTATCGCCGGCTCTGCTGGCTACAAGGACGCAACGGATAGAGCGGTGGGCGGAACTGCTCTATCGAAATCCGACGCGCTCCCTTGTGGCTCTCACCGGGACTGAGCATCTGCATCCCTCTGTCCGCGGAGAAGCGCGCGCGGTCGGATCGGCGATCAGTGTCGCCTTTGACGATCCACTGCTGCGTGCATCGGGCATGCAATCGGATACCTACGGGGAAGCCAGACGCTTCTTCGAACTCTCCGATTGGCAGTTGCATGAGATCGTCTGCAGTTGCCACACCGGCGCCACCATGCAGGCTGGCTGGGCCGCCGGGCGTGTCCGCAGGGTCCTCAATGGGAGCAAGATATTGGCTTGGCTGAGAAAAGGATTCATGCCGCACTGAGACACAGCGCTTGCGCCTGAAGAAGCATGCAGGCTCCAGCAGAGATTGCGTCGGCTCCGCGAAGGCATGGCTGACCTCAATGGAGTAGGGCGGCCGAGTTGCTTGCAACTTCAGAAATGACGTTCACCATTGCTTAGTGGACCTCGTCAGGGTGATCGGCAAGTTCGTGAATAGCGAGTACCAGCGCCAGTTTCGACCAACCGGTCGGCAGCGCCCTCGTGACCAAGCGGGGTTACTTTTCCTCGGTGCGTCACATGTGCGCTTCGTCAGCGGTATAGCCTGCCAATCCCTCCACAGCCGTTTTGACGCTGCGAAAAGCTCGAGGCGTGAGGGGGCAATTTGACCCAGGAATCCCGAAAACGGACCTTCAGCTTTCGGCCCCGAAATTGAAATTGGAGGCCCGCCCCATCACCCCGGAAAGATCGTAAACCCGCCATCGACGCGGAGCACCTGCCCATTGATAAACCGCGCCCGCGGGCCAGCCAGAAACGCCACCGCCTCGGCGATCTCTTCGGGCTCGGCATAGCGGTTCAGCGATTTCCTGCTCGAGTCCATGCGCTCGGGATCGACCACGCGGGTCGCCTGGAAGCGAGCCGTCTTCGTGGCGCCTGGGCTGACCGCATTGATGCGCACGCCGTCGTCGATCAGTTCCTTGGCGAGACAGCGCGTGTAATGCACGACCGCGGCCTTCAAGGTGGAGTAAACGACCTCGGGTGAGCAGCCGAGATGTGCCGCCGCGGAGGCGATGTTGATGACGGAGCCGCCGCCGCGCTGCTTCATCGGCGGCACGAAGGCCTGGCAGACCAGCATCGTGCCGATCAGATTGTTCTCGGTGAGCACGCGGATGTCGTCCAGTTCGATGTCGAGGGCGTTGTTCGGGTTCGGCTTGCCGCCCTTGGCGCCGATGTCGCCGCCAGCGCAATTGACCAGCACATGGACGTCGCCGAGATCGGCCTCGATCCTGCGCTTCATCTCGGCCACCGCCTTCTGGTCGCCAATGTTGCCGGTCACCGACGTGACCTTCGTCCCATGCCGCTTCAGGCGCTCGACCACTTCGCTCAGATTGGCGAACTCGCCATATTTGGCCGGCGCTTCCTCGTCCATGTCGTGGATCGCGACATTGGCGCCGAGTTCGGCCAGGCGCTCGGCCATCACGCGGCCGAGGCCTCGGCCGGAGCCGGTTACGAAGGCGGTCAATCCATCGAGTTCACGTGCCGTCATCGGATTTTCTCCATCAAACCAAATTTGCGCATGTTGGCGGCGCTGCGCCGGATCATGTCGAGCTCATAGGAAACCAGTGAGACGTCGTCCTCGCGCTCCCAAGGCGTGCGGTAGTCGGCATCGTCGGGCAGCCGGTTGCGCTGCGCGGCCGCCAGACAGGCGGCAAATTCGCGCGCCGTCTTCGCGGGGTAGCCGCGCCACCAGTCGTCGCTGAGATAGCGGACATGCCGCGCCTCCAATGCGCCCGGTTCGAGAACGGCGGTCATGCGATCGTGGTGTTGGCCAAGAATGGCGAACAGCTCGGCAAACGGCACCGCACCGTCGCCGATGGCGCAGCGGATCAGCCGGTAACCTTCGGTCGTGAACTGCACGCGATAATCCTTGAGGTGGACATGGCGGACATAGGGGGCGATCACCTTCGTAAAATCGAGCGGCGCTTCGCCGACCGGGAACGTGTTGCCGGTGTCGAAGGTGACGCCCACACTGTCACCACCTAGCGCGCAGAATTCGACGAGTTCCCGGCTGGTGAAGTCCTGGTGGTTTTCGATCGCAAGGACATACCCTTCGGCATTCGCGCGGGGACCCCATTCCACCAATCGCTCTCGAATGATGCCGACGTACTCGCTCCATTTTTCGCCGGCGGCGTTGCGGTCGCCGCAGAGAATGGGCGTCAGCGCCGTGCGGATGATTTTGGCCTTGAGCAGGCGCGCGGCCCGAAAGGCATCGTCGAGCGGTTCGCCCACCAGCAGGCCGCCGCTGACGACCGGCGCGATGCGAAGGCCGGCGAGCCGTTCGCGCAGCGCGATCACCGCGTCGTCGGAAAGCTCGGTCAGCCATGGCACCCAGATCTCCAGCACGCGCGCGCCGAGTTCGGTCGCGAGCGCGATGAAACCTTCGAGCCCCGCAGGTCTAGGATTGGCGCGTGGCGTGCCGCGGCCCTGGAGGCCGAGATGATAGGTCAGGCCGTAGGGGTTCAGGCCGACCTCGAGCATGAAGCGATCCTTTGAGTCAGGTGTGGTCATCGCAGGCCGGCATCCACGGTGATCGACTGCTTGGTGATCATGCGGCTGTCGTCGGCGGCGAGGAACAGCACCGTGCGCGCGATCTCCTCGCCGAGCAGAACCTTGCGGATCACCTGGCGCTGCACGACCTGGTCGACCGAACCTTGGGTCTTGTACCAAAGCTCCCGCTGCCGGTCGGTGATGACGGCGCCCGGCTCGATGGCGTTGACGCGGATGTTGTCGGGGCCAAACGCCCGCGCCAGCGCGAAGGTCAGCCCGACCACCGCAGCCTTGGCCGCCGCATAGGGCGCCATCTCTGACGCGCCGAAACGCCAGGCGATCGAGGAAAAATTGACGATCGAACCAAAGCCCACTTCCTTCATGTGCGGATGCACGGCCTGAGCGGCAAAGAAGTGGTGCCTGAGGTTCACATCCTGGGCGTGGTCCCAATATTCCTGCGTCACGTCGGCGACGGAGAGGCGATTGTCATCGGCGGCGTTGTTGACCAGCACCGCGACAGGCCCTAGGCGGTCGCGCACCGTGCCGATCGCGGCCTGCAGGGCAGGGATATCGGTCACGTCGCAGCGCAGGAACAGGGGCGGATGCGCTGCCGTGGCGGAGAGGTCGCGGGCAAGCTGCTCGCCGGCCTCCTGCTGCAGATCAAGAAACGCCACTCGTGCGCCATTGGCGGCGAAGGCGCGGACCGTGTCGGCGCCGATGCCCGACGCACCGCCGGTGATCAGCACGACACGCTCGGACAGGCTCGGATAGGTGGCGAAGGACAAGGCGGAACTCTTTTCAGATCAAGCTTCGGTCAGATCGGGTCAGATCAGGCGTTGGGTCGTCGGGTCGAACAGGCACGCACGCGCCATGTCGATGCCGAGCGTCACCGTCTCACCCATAAGCGGCGTGCCGTCGGGGTCGAAACGACCGGTGATCTCCTTGCCGCCCAGGCGCAGGACGGCCATGGTCTCCGCGCCTGTCGGCTCGACCAACTCGACCACGGCATCGATCTGCGCGATGCCCGGCTTGCGGCGCGCAAGATCGGGATCGAAGCGGTAGATGTGCTCGGGACGGATGCCGAGCACGAGCTGTCGCGGCGTGTCGGATGGGAGCGCCTGGACGATCGGCAGGCTGGCCGTCTTGCCGTCGGCGGTCTGCAGGACAACAGTGCGGCGACCGCCTTCCTGGCTCAGTTCGGCGGCCAAAAAATTCATCGCCGGCGACCCCATGAAGCCGGCGACGAACATGTTGGCCGGACGGTTGTAGATCGTGGCGGGATCGTCGAATTGCTGGACCTCGCCCTGATGCATCACGGCGATGCGCGACGCCAGCGTCATCGCCTCGACCTGGTCGTGGGTGACGTAGACGGTGGTCTTGCCGACGCGGTGATGCAGCTTCTTGATTTCGGTGCGCATGTCGACGCGCAGCTTGGCATCGAGATTGGAGAGCGGCTCGTCGAACAGGAACAGTTTGGGATCGCGCACCAGCGCCCGGCCCATGGCGACGCGCTGGCGCTGGCCGCCCGAGAGCTGTCCGGGCTTGCGTCCAAGCAGCGGTTCGATCTGAAGGAAAGCGGCAACCCGCTTGACGGCCTCGTCCTGCTGCGGCTTCGGGACGCGGCGGCTTTCCATGCCGAAGGTGATGTTCTCGCGCACCGTCATCGTCGGGTAAAGCGCATAGGACTGGAACACCATGGCGATGTCGCGGTCCTTCGGCGCCACCGAATTGACCAGCCGCCCGTCGATGCGGATCTCGCCGGAGGTAACGGATTCGAGCCCGGCGATCATCGCCAGCAGAGTGGACTTGCCGCAGCCGGACGGTCCGACCAGCGCGATGAACTCGCCGTTCCGCGCTTCGAGATCGATGCCCTTCAGCACCTCGACCGCGCCGAAGTTCTTGCGCAGCGATCGGATGATCAATGTCGACATGCAATGCCCTTCACTTGATGGCGCCTCATTTGATGGCGCCTTGCGTCAGGCCGCGCACAAAATACTTGCCGCCGAAGAGATAGATCAGCAGCGGCGGCAGCGCGCCGATCAGCACGGCGGCGCTCATGACATCGTAGGCGCGCACATTGGTGCCGCTTGCCGTCAGCGCGACGAGCGCTGCCGTGATCGGCTGTTGCTGCCCGGAGGTGAAGACTACGCCGAACAGATATTCGTTCCAGATGCCGGTGAACTGCCAGATCACCGTGACGATCAGGATCGGTGAGGAGAGAGGCAGAATGATCTTGCGGAAGATGCGCCAGAAGCCGGCGCCGTCGATGCGCGCCGCCTTGATCAGGTCGTCGGGGATGCTGACGTAGTAGTTGCGACAGAACAAAGTGGTGAACGAAATGCCCTGGATGACGTGGATGAGGACGAGCCCGTAGACCGAATTGCTGAGGCCGAGATTGCCGAGGATGAACGCCCACGGCATCAACGAAATCTGGCCCGGAATGAAGACGCCGAGCAGCATGCAGGTGAACAAAGCTTCCGAACCTCTGAAGCGCCATTTCGACAGGATGTAACCGTTCATCGCGCCGACCGCCGTCGAGATGATCGTGGCCGGGATCGTCATCTTCAGGGAGTTGTAGAAGTTGCGCTGCATGCCCTCGCAGGTGCCGCCGATGCAATAGGTGCTCCAGGCCTGGCCCCAGGCATCGAGGCGGAAGCTGCGCGGCAGCGAGATCAACCCGTTGCGCGCGATCTCCTGCTGGTCGCGGAATGAATTCAGCACCACCACCAGCAACGGGACCAGGTAGATCGCCGCGAAGACGACCAGCAGCCCATAGATGGCGAAGCGGGTGAGAAAATGCCGGCGCGACGCGACTGCGGCAGCGCGACGGTCGAGCGACTGGTCCAGGGAGACGTCAGCCATGGCCGGCTTCCTTGCGCCGGCGCCAGACCACCCAGAATGAATAGGGCACCAGCACCACGGCAACAGCGGCAAGCATCATGATGGCGGCGGCCGCACCTTCGCCGATCTGGCCGCGTTGGAACATCAGGTCATAGACGTAGATGGCGGGGAAGGTGGTCGAGATCCCCGGGCCGCCTTTGGTCAGGGCCGCCACGAGGTCGAAGGTCTTGATGGCGAACTGGATCTGGATGACGGCGACCGCCAGGAAGATCGGCGCAATGGTTGGCAGAAGCACCTTGCGATAGATGCGGAACGTCGATGCGCCGTCGATCTGCGCGGCCTTGACGAGGTCCTGATCCACCGAGCGCAGGCCGGCCAGGAACAGCGCCATGGCAAAGCCCGAGGCCTGCCAGACACCGGTGATGATCACCGCGTAGATCGCATAGTGCCGGTCGCTGGCGAGTGCGAAACTGAAGCTCGCCCAGCCGAAACCGCGCACCATGGCCTGGATGCCGTCGGTCGGATTGTAGAGCCAGCTCCAGACCGTGCCGGTGACGATGAAGGAGACGGCCAGCGGATAGAGGAAGATCGTGCGCCAGGCCGCTTCGCCGCGCACGCGCTGGTCGATCAGGATCGCCAGCAGCAGTCCCACCGCCATCGAGCCGACGATGTAGAAAGCGCTGAAGAAAAACAGGTTGTTGTAGGCGATGTTCCAGCGCCGGTTCGCCCACAGCGACGCGTAGTTCTCGAGGCCGACGAAGCCGTAGGTCGGCAGCAGCGAGGAGTTGGACAGCGAGATATAGAGCGTCCAGCCGGTGAACACGAAGACGTAGACGAAGCTCGCCACGAGAGAGGGGCCGAGCACCAGCAAGGGCATCGCGGAGCCCAGCCGCTCGCGCCAGGGGCGGGCGGGCGTCGGGACCGACAGGATCAGGTCGTGATTTGACATTCAGAGCACGGAAATTGGCAGAGCACGGGACTGAAAGGGAGGACGGCCGGGCGGATAGGCATCGCGCCCGGCCATTCCCGTCTATTTCTGTGCTTCCGCCGCGTCGGCCATCGCATTGGCGCCATCCTCGGGCGACATGTCCGGCGTCGCCACGAACTCGGTAATGGAGTCCATGATCGCGCCGCGCATCTTCTGCGGGATGGTCATGTTGTGCGCCATCGAGCGGACCAGCGTGCCGTCCTTGATCGAAGCCTGCAGATCCTTCTGCGAGAGCTGCTGGCACGGATTGAAGCCCTTCGACAGATCGATATCCAGGCGTGCGGGGATCGAGCCCTTGGCCTGGTTGAAGACCGTCTGGAAGTCGGGCGACAGGATCAGGCTGGCCAGCATCTTCTGGCCGTCGATGTAATCCTGGTCCTTCTGCTTGAAGAACACGACCGAGTCCGAGTTGAGGATGAAGCCGGGCTTGCCCCAATCGGTCGGCGCCTGGGCGCAGACATAGTCGGTGCCTTCCTTGAAGCCGGCGGCGGTCAAAAGGCCGATCGTCCAGTCGCCCATGATGTGGAACGCCGCGTCGCCCTTGCCGACCAGCGCCGACATCGAATCCCAGTCGCGGCCGACCATGCCCGGATCCATGTACTTGCTCGTCATCAGGCGCATCTGCGTGAAGGCCTTGACCATTCCCGGGCTGCGCATGGACTCGACATCGCCTTCGACAAAGGCCTTGCGGTAGAGATCGATGTCCTGGCCGTAGAGCACGACCTCGAACACCGTCGAATCCGTCCAGTCGGCGGTCGAATGCGAGATGCAGATCTTGCCTGTGGCGATGATCTTGTCGCAAGAGGCGTTGAATTCGGCCCAGGTCTTCGGCATTTCCGCCACGCCGGCGGCCTGCATGACCTTGGGCGAGGCCCACAGCCAGTTGATGCGGTGAATGTTCATGGGCGCGGCGACCCATTTGCCGGTCGGCTTCATCACCGGAAGCAATTCCGGCGCCACCACTTTCTCCCACCCTTCCGAGGCCGCCAACTCGTCGAGATCGGCGGTCATGCCGGTCTCGTTCCATTCGGCGATCTCAGGGCCCTTGAGCTGCACGGCAGGCGGGGCATTGCCGGCGATCACGTCGGCGCGCAGCTTGGCCAGCGTATTGGCGGTGTGGCCGGCGATCGAGGTCTGTTCCCATTTGCCGCCCTTGGCAGTGAACATCTCGCCGAGCTTGGCGATCGCCTGGGCGTCCGATCCGGTCGCCCACTGGTGCAAAAGGTTCGTCTTGGGTTCGGCGAAGGCTGCCCCGGCGAAAAATGTGCACGCAGCAGCGGCCGCAAGCGCGGTCATGACGGACTTCATCGTTTCACTCCCATATCGTGTTGCACGGTTCGTCTCGACCGCTTATGGCCGCGGTTTGAAGCCGCCGCCGGCGAGATGCGTCAATCTCGAGTTCTTTCCAAGATGACATATTGGAGCTATCAGTCAACGATGTTTATGTTGAGCCATGACAAAACCTTCGCTTAGAACCTGGCTGATCGACAGACCCTCCGCGTCGCCGGAGAGCATGATCGTGCGCTGCCTGAGTGAGCGCGGTGCGCTCTCAGCCTTGCAGATCGCACGCGCCACCGGTCTGGCGCGCTCGACGGTGTCAACCGCGCTTAACGGCTTGAAAAAGTCTGGAATGGTGATCGAAGCCCCGACCAGCCGCGACGGCATCAGAGGCATCGGCAGGCCAGCCGCGGCGGTGACGCTCAATCCGACAGCGGGCACCTGCGTCGGCATTCACCTGGCTCTTCAGCAGATACGGCTCATCGTCGCCGATGTCTCGCATTCCGTCATTGCCGAACAAAATATTCCAATGGGGCTGGACTACCAGCCGCAACAGGCGGCCCAGGCGGTCAAATCGGCGATTGCCCAATCCTACAGGGAAAATGGTCTGCCGATGGCGGGGCTCCTGGGGGTTGGTGTCTCCGTCTCCGGCCCTGTCAGCCGCGATGGAGTGGTGCTGCGCGCAAGCATGGTTCCAACATGGGCCGGCGTCAACATACGAGATGTGTTCGGACCCGTCCTGGAACAGCCGATCTTCGCCGACAACGAGAGCAACTGCGCGGCCATTGCCGAGCTGATGTGGGGTGCGGCCGTCGGCCAGGACAATTTCGTGCTGTTCAAGATCGATCTGGGTGTCGGCGGCGCCATTGTCCAGCATGGCCGGCTGGTGACGGGCGTCGCCGGCGGCGCCGGCGAATTCGGGCACATCAGCATCGATCCCGGCGGCGACCTTTGCCGCTGCGGCAATCGCGGATGCCTGGAGCTCTACGCGAGTTTTGCCCGGCCGCTGGAACAGATTTCGCGTGTCGTTGGGCGGCAAGTCACCATGGACGATGTCATCGCCATGGCCGAGCAGGGCGACGTCAGGGCGTTGCGGATGATCGAGGATACCGCCGAGATCGCCGGCCGGGGGCTCGGCCTGATCGGCTCGGTGCTCAATCCGCCGCTTATCATCATCGGCGGCCACATGGCTTTGGCAGGGGACATTCTGTTGACGCCGCTGATCGCGTCCTATGAACGCCACACGCTGATCAAGTCCCGGGATGTCGCTCCCGCGCTGCGCACGCGCATCATCGTTGGCAGGCACACCGAGAACGATGCCTTGCTGGGCGCGGTCGGCCTCGTTTTGAGACACCAGACGAAGGAACTGTCGCTGGGGTGATCGTCAGGACCTGCCTGTGCTTGTTCAAGTCAATTGCACGTGTCAGCAGCCTTGAGCGCTTCGGCGCGGGACGATTTGGGCAAATCCGCGATCCGCCGGACAGAAGCGTAAAACCTTGGATAGTCGCCCGAACACAGGTCGAACAAGCGAAGAAAGGCCGGAACCTGTTCACCGTAGACAGAAGTTGCGGCGAGCTTGGCGTTGTTGATCGGGGCAGCGAACCAGGCGTCGTATCCCCGGTATCCCGCCCAGTGCCTGTCGCGCATCCGCCGATAGCGCGCCCGCATCCTCTCGATCGCGGCTGCCTTGGCAGTCGCCATCTGCTCCGGGGTACGGGGACTACCATAGACCTGCCTTAACTCGTCGCGCGTCCTCGCCACCAGTCCGAGAAAATCGGCGCTGCGTTTGCGGTCGGCTTCGTATCGGCGCAATCCGGCCCAGTCGCCGGCGGCGCGCAGCCATTTCCTGACGCCGCTGGTTTCGACGGCAACGGCGAATGCCTCGTTGAATGCGGAATCGCCATCCACATAAAGCCGCTGATGCGCCAGTTCATGAAAAACAAGGCTTGCGAGATAGGTGTCGTCCTGACGCAGCATGGTGCTCAGCAGCGGGTCACTCGACCAGCCAAGCGTGGAATAGGCGGTGACGCCCGAGACATAGACGTCGAGGCCTTGTCTTTGAAGCTCGACAGCGCTTTCAGCCGCGGATTTCCGGGAGAAATAACCCCGGTATGGAACGCAGCCGAAAACCGGAAAGCACCATGTTCGTGGCGCCAGCGAGAATTGCGGCGCGGCAAAAACGGCCCAGGTCACGGCGTCGCGATGGATGTCGACATAGCTGCGGTAGCTGCTGTTCTCGGGCAATGCCAGTTCATCCGTCGCAAACCGTCTTATCGCGCTGGCCGACGCCAATTTCGCGCGCAATGCCTCAGGCGTCGAAGGATCACGGATGAGTTTTCCAATATTTTTGCGGGCGGCCATGATCTGCGCGTGACCCTGCAACGACTGTGCGTAGTAGGAAATGCTCGTGCAGCCGGTCGCCCCGGACGCGATGATCGCCGCGGCAAGCATCCGAAGAACGCGCTTCACTGTTTGCCCACCCTTGCCCATCTCCCTATACAGCAAACGTCCTGGTCACCCTCAAACAGGAGGCACCGGTTTCCGTCAAGAGCTGCAGGGGCAGGGGGTGACACCGACCTGGGCAGGGCAAGGCGGCCATTCGCCTAGGATTGACGAAAGCCCACCGCAGGGCGGAGCGGGCGAGATACGGACCGTCCGTCGAGACGCGGTTTCTCCGAAGCTGCCGCGCGCTACTGGTCCGAAAACTTCACGCTCACGCCGCGCTGGCGAAAATAAGCCTGCATCAACTTACGGCCCGAGCGGTTGTTCTGGGCCAATTTGGCCGGATCGAACACCGCCTGTTTTGCGCCCTCTCGTGTCAGCGCAGCCTTGAGCGTCGCGATATGGGCGTCGATGTCGGCATTGTCCGCCCGCAGCGAGGCATAGATACTTTCGGTCGCTTCGGCCACAGTCGGTTCGCTCACAGATGTCGTCCTTTGGTTGGTTGGGCGGCGGCTTTACCACAGATTTGCGGCTCCGACGATATCGACTGAACCGTCGGAGCACAGCGCCCAGGGCGCAAAACCGCAAAACGTATGTATTCGGCCCTGCTAAACATTGCCCGGCAGGCGAATGGGTCTAACTATCGCTAGGAAACGGGGGGAATCACGTGGCTGCCAATCGTCGAAACGACATCTCATCGTCCGAGCGGGGGCTAGGACGGATTCTTGCGGCAGGCAATGCCCATCCGCGCACAGCTCTGCCTACCGTGGCAACCATCGTCACGACAGTAGCTGCGCTGTATTTCGGTCGTGAGGTGTTCCTTCCCATTGCCATCGCGCTGCTTTTGACCTTTGCGCTGGTGCCGATGGTCTCCGCACTGAAGCGTGTCGGCTTGCCTCGGCTGCCTGCAGTGCTTCTGAGCGTGATTGGCGCATTCGCGGCCCTGGGCCTGTTCAGCTTCATTGTTGCGACCCAGGTAAGCGAGCTTGCTCAGAACATTTCCGTCTACCAGACAAACATTCTGACCAAGGTACGTTCCCTCAAGGAGACGGGCGTTGGTGGCGGCATAATTGCCAGGCTGAGCGGGGTGATCGAGCGTGTCGGTCAGGAGATCGACAAGCAGGATGTGGCGCCGCCTGCGGCCGACAAGCCCCGGCGCGAGCCTGTTCCCGTCGAGATCGTCGCCCGCGAGAGACCTCTGGAGGTATTGCAGAACATCATCGGACCGTTGATCAGCCCGCTGGCATCAGCTGGCCTGATCATCATCGTCGTCATCTTCATGTTGCTTGAGCGCGAGGATCTGCGCGACCGGTTTATCCGCCTCGTCGGCTATGGCGACCTCCATCGCACAACGCAGGCATTGCAGGATGCCGGCAAACGGGTTGGCCGCTATCTGATCATGCAATTGGTGGTCAATATCGTCTACGCGATACCAATCGCAATTGGCCTTTGGGTGCTCGGCATTCCCAACGCGCTGCTGTGGGGGTTGCTGGCACTGGCGCTGCGCTTCGTTCCCTATATCGGCCCTGTTATCGGCATGCTGCTGCCCTTGTTTCTGGCCTTGGCGGTTGCGCCCGGCTGGTCGCTGGTGCTGTGGACCGCCGCACTGTTTGTCGTCATGGAATTGGTAACCGGCAACGTCATCGAACCGTGGCTCTATGGCTCGCGCACGGGACTTTCTCCTTTGGCAATCATCGTTGCGGCAATTTTCTGGACATGGTTGTGGGGGCCGCTCGGCCTGGTCCTTTCGACGCCGCTGACAGTTTGCCTCGTCGTCCTCGGGCGACATGTTCCGCAGTTCGAATTTCTCGACGTCCTGTTTGGCAACGAGCCCGTCCTTGAATCTCACGCCCGGCTCTATCAACGGCTCCTGGCCGGCGATCCCGACGAGGCCACTGACCATGCCGAGGAGATCCTCGAGGAGAAGTACCTGATCGATTTCTACGACACTGTCGCCATTCCTGCTCTCCTGTTGGGCGAGCAGGACCGCATGCGTGGCGTGATGGGCGATCAACAGCGAAGGCAGGTGGCGGCGAGCGCCCAAATTCTTGTGGCAAATCTTGCCGACGATGCACAGGAAGAGGCAAGCGAGGAAGATGCGCCGGCAACCACCGCGGAAGGGAGCGCGAGCAGGGAAACAGATGGCGTCGAAGAGGAAGAGATCGAGCTGCCCGACGGCAAGGACATGTCGGTGCTTTGTGCCGGCGGTCGCGGCGAACTCGACGATGCCGCTGCCGCCATGCTCGCTCAGGTGCTGGAGGTGCAAGGTGCTACGGTGGCGAAGGCCAGTTTTGTCGATATGGAGCCGGCAGGTATTCGTCGTCTCGAACTAGAGGCGATCGACACCGTCGTGGTCGGTTTCCTGAACCGGGATTCGCTCAAGCATGCCCGCTTTCTGGTCCGGAGACTGAAGCGCGCCAAGGCAGGTTTGAGAATTGGGATTGTGTTCTGGTCAGACGCGGAGCAGGGCGATGTCGGGCAAGAAAGGCAAGCTTTGGCCGCCGACATCAGCGCCGATTTCGTAGCGCACGGCATGGTCAACGCTGTGCTTGGCGCACTTTCTCCAGCGCCGGCCGTTCCCCTCAAAGTCGTTTCGAAACGCCGCGATCGACGCCGTCCGGCCCCTCGAAAACGGATCCCGGCCCAGGCAACGGCCGCAACAGCCTAGCCGCACCGCCATGTCTCAGATTGCCGCGCCGGCGCTGGAATGCCTGGTGCGACGGCAAGATCGTCCCCACTCGCAAACCATGGAACAATCTCGCGGCCTTGCGGTTCCTAACATCGAAGGAGAACCCCCATGCTTAGATTCCTTATCCGCCTCGGCGCGATCTACGCGGCGTTCCAGATCGGCCGAGAGTTCGGCCGCAAGGAGACCGAAATCATGCTCCTGCCGCCGCCCGTTGACTACGAGCGGCAACCGACGTCAAGAAACGAAACCGATTTCGGAGAGGCATAGGACCGGTCAATCTGTCTGGTCGATCTGGCCCATGCTGGCGCCGTCCCTGCGCGGGGCGCTTTATCGTACGAACGGACCCGGCCAATTGGCTGTTGCCAGGATCGTTTCTGGCAACGCAATAATTGAGCCGCTATCTCTGTCGCTCAAACGCGGCACAGCGAGGTTGACCGTGCGTCGAAGAATGAGTCTCAGATCCTGGCGTTGAGCCGATGGAGAAGGCATGATCAGCACGGGCAAGGACGAGCACAACCCTAAGAAAGTGGAAGGGAATGAAGCACTGGTGCTGTCAACTGCCAAAGAGACCGGCATCACCGAGGATCAAGCGCGCGACCTTGTTCGCCTGATCGGCACCGGCCGCAATTCGCTGCTCCGTGAGGCACGGCAGCTGCTCCGGCAGCGCCTGGCTAGTTTAGACCGAAGGTGCTCAGAGCACGGCTATCCCGTCGCCTTCTGCTGCCCGGCGGTCATCGCTTTGAGAGCCCGGACCACCTCTGCAGGTCCGGCGGGTTTCATCACTCTTACGCCGGACGAGAACGCTTCGGGGGTTTCCTCGAGCCCCAGGCCGGAATAGACGATGAAAGGAACCGCCCGCCCTGCCAAGGTTTTTGCCGCGTCAACAGCCTCGCCGTCCGACAGCCTTACGTCCAGGATCGCTGCGGCGGGGGTATGGTCCGCAAGAAAACGTTTCGCCTGGGAACATGTCGCCGCCAATGCCACGGCAAAGCCCGCCTCCGAAAGAGTGGACTCCATATCCAGTGCTATCAAGGCTTCGTCGTCGACGACAAGGACCAAGGGTTTGCCCATGCGCGGATGATCGCACGTTTGTAGATGGAAGACGAGTCGAGGCTACGACCCTTTTAGGGTCCGGTTCCCGTACGCAGCGGGTCGAGACCGCGAGCAATGGGAACCAACTGATCCAAGCCGCATTATATTTGGTTGGACTGGACAAGGTGTTTGGGATGCATGAAGCAACACAGGCGAATGTTGTCGCCTTCGAAAACCCGGGGGTGTCCAGCAATGACGGTCTGGATTTCGATTACAAGGATTTCTTCGAAAACGGCGCCGTTGCCCTCCATCTGGTGAACGCAGACGGCGTAATCGTGCATGCCAACCAGGCTGAGCTCGACCTTCTCGGCTATCCCGCAGAGGACTACCTCGGTTGCCACATCGCCGAGTTCTATCCCGACCGGGACGTCATAGAGGACATTTTGGGTCGCCTTGCCAATGGCGAGAAGATCGTAAGATATCCGGCGCGATTGAGGGCCAGCGATGGATCGATCAAGCACGTCGAAGTCACCTCAAGCGGACATTTCCGGGACGGCAAGCTGATCAACACCCGGTGCTTCACGGTCGATGTAACCGACTTGGTGCACACCCGCTCGGAGCTCAGGCAGCATGACAGTACCTATCACCAGATACTCGACGGCCTACCCGTCGCCATCTACACGACCGATCAGGATGGGACGATCACCTACTACAACCGCGCCGCGGCCGATCTGGCAGGCAGGGAGCCTGAGGTCGGCAAGGATAAATGGTGTGTGACGTTCAAGCTGTTCAGTGCCGACGGCAAGGAATTGCCGCACGATGAATGCCCGATGGCCATCGCGCTCAAGGAGAACAGGCCGGTCCGCAATCAGCAAGCTGTTGCGCAGCGTCCCGATGGATCGTTTTTTCCGTTCCTGCCCTACCCGACACCGCTGCGGGACGAGCACGGCGCTCTGATTGGCGCCGTCAACATGCTGCTGGACCTGACGGACCGCCAGCGTGCCGAAGAAACCAGGCAGCACCTGTCAGCGATCGTGGAATCCTCATTTGACGCTATCGTCAGCAAGGATCTCAACACCATCATAAAAAGCTGGAACCACGGCGCCGAACGGCTTTTCGGCTATACCGCCGACGAAGCGATTGGCCGGTCGGTGACCATGCTGATCCCCGAAGACCATCAGGACGAGGAACCCCGCATCCTCCAACGCATTCGCCGCGGCGAGCGCGTCGAACCATTCGAAACGACCCGCCTGCGCAAGGATGGCAGCCTGGTTCCGGTTTCGCTGACGATATCGCCCGTGCGTAACGCAACCGGGCAGATCACCGGCGCATCGAAGATAGCGCGAGACATCACGTCGGCGAAGGAGAATGAATACCGCATCCGCATGCTGATGCGCGAGGTCAACCACCGGGTGAAAAACCAGTATTCGGTCATCCTGTCGATGATCCGGGAGACCAACAAGCGATCGGAGACGCCAAAACACTTTGAAACCCAGGTGCGCGAGCGCATCATGGCGTTGTCGCGATCTCACGACCTGCTTGTTTCGGCGGATTGGAAGGGTGCCACGATCAGCGACCTCTTGGCGGCCCAGGTCGAGCCTTTCCCGCGGGGGGATGTGATCGAAATGTCGGGCCCATCATTGGTGCTCAGTCCCAACGCAGTTCAGTATCTCGGGATTGCCTTCCACGAACTGGCGACCAACTCGGCCAAATACGGCGTGCTCTCAGGGGACAAGGGCCGGATTTCGGTCACATGGGGCATCACCGGTTCCGGTGCTTCGAGGCTCTTTCACCTCACCTGGGCCGAATCCGATGGTCCGCAGGTCCAGACTGTCGGACAAGGTGGCTTTGGAACCGTTGTGCTGAAGCGGGTTGCGCCCGCAGCGGTCAGTGGGCAGGGAATTCTCGAACACGGTCCGCATGGCATAACATGGAGCCTGGAAGCGCCTTTGGTTTCCGTGGCAGCTTCTGCCGACCATGAAGCTTAGAAGCAGGAAGCAGCCCTGCAACGAGCATTCGTCAATTGGAAGCCCTTGATGCGGCCTTTGCCGAGCGAAAACCCCGTTTCCGCTAAAGATCGCCAGAGCCATTGCTAAAGTCGGCAGAGCAAATCACCGGCAGAGGGCGCATTTCGTTGCACGGAACGGGACAGGACCGGCGTAGCCAGAGGCGAGGTAACTATGGACATCGACGAGTTCCGTGCGACCCTTCAGGGTGTAGAGCCCCCGGCGAATCTTGGGATGGCGCTCCACGCTCTATGGTGGGATAGACAGGGCGATTGGGAGCGGGCGCATGAGTGTGTGCAGGCCAACGAATCTGATCCGGCCTCTGTATGGGTTCATGCCTATCTGCACCGCAAAGAAGGCGACCTTTCTAATGCAGCCTACTGGTACCGCCGCGCCGGGCAGCCTGTGGCAACTGGCAAGCTAGACGCAGAGTGGGAGTCGATTACAGAATCACTTCTTGCAGGATAGTGAGGGTCGCCCAAGGGGCAGCCTAGCGCCTCATCGCCCCGTAGAGGCGAAACTCACCTCCGCCCGATGGGATCGGCTGGGCCCAGGAGGTCCGAACGTTTCCGCATAAATTCATGCAGCGAGATTGTTCTCGCGATTCCGTAAGGTCTCTGTTTAATAAGCTATATCTAATATTGACTATTTTCTGTCGCTCAAAAGTCGCAGACTTCATTTTACTGATCACCGTTAGCTTCTTGGTAGCTCTCACGACTATAAACTTCTTGCGGGCGAATAGCTTTCATGCTGCCTTCGCGCACTCAGGAATCAGGGAGCTTAGGCATGGCGGAGCGGATTGCGCGTGATGGGTTTTGGGTTTTGCATCTCGCGCGCTTGCCGCAAGTCGTGTCGCTTCGCTCCGGCACTTCCGCCTTGACGATCCTAACTGTTGCCCTTGCGCTGAGCGCCGCGCCGGCTCGGGCCGATGGCGGCAATGGTAGCAGCGCAGGCGCTGGACAAGGTGGCGTTGACGGCGCGCTCGCGAGTGCCACGGGTCAGAATGCCGCCAATGGCGCGACCGCTGGTGGCGGTGGTGGCGGCATTGACCTCACGACGGGTGACGGGGCGCCAGGAGGATCGGGAGCGGTAAGTGGGACAGCCAACAACCCAAATGGCGTTGCCGGTGCCACTGGTGCTACGGGTCTGGTCATCTCGACAGACGGGACCATTGCAACCAGCATCAGCGGCGGGGCCGGCGCTTTGGGCTCCCCTGGCACGAATGGCGTCGTCAGGAGCGGCGGCGGTGGCGGTGGCGGTGTGGGCGTCAGTGCCACGGCCGACGTTACAGTCACTGGCACAGGATCGGTGAGTGGTGGCACTGGCGGCCGAGGTGGGACCAATGGCAACAGCGGCAGCGGTGGTGGCGGCGTCGGCATATTCTCGTCCGCAAACGTGTTTGTAGAGGCGGGCGGCAGCGTTACCGGCGGCACGAGTCTTTCCACAATTGGGGTCCAAGCAGGTGGTGGCGGCGGCGCAGCTGCCATCGTCCTGATGGGCGGCGGGACAATCCAGAACAGCGGGAATCTGCTCGGGGGTGCCGGTGGAAGAACAGTTCTCGGCGGCGGTGGGGACGGTGGCGCCGCTGTTCTGCTGCTTTCAGGTGGAACCGTCATCAACAAGCTAGGTGCGACGATCGTTGGCGGCAGTGGCGGTCAGGGCTCCTTGGCAGGCGGCGATGGCGCCGCAGGGATCAAGGGCGCCAACATCGCGGTCATCAATGCGGGTACGATCAGCGGCGGTGCCGTCGGCACCGGTGGCGGAACGCCGGCAGCCGGCAAAGCCATCCAGTTCACCGGCGGCGTCAATTCGCTGGAGATTCAGGCCGGCTCCACCATCATAGGCAATGTGGTCGCTTTCAGCGCCGCGGATACATTCAAGCTGGGTGGCGATATCAGCGCCAGTTTCGGTGTGTCGCAGATCGGCGCTGGCGCCAAATATGACGGGTTTGGGTTCTACGAGAAAAACGGAAACAGCACCTGGACCCTAACGGGGACGACAACTGCCGTCACGCCTTGGACCTTGTCCGGCGGGACCCTGCAAATTTCGAGTGACAACAATCTGGGCGCCCTCTCGGGCGGCTTGACCTTCGACGGCGGCACGTTGCGCACGACCACCAGCTTCGCCACCAATCGCAATGTCCTGATCAATTCGACCGGCGGGTTCGACACGGTGGCAGGCACGCAGTTGGACGTGTCAGGCCAGGTGACCGGCACCGGCACACTGGTCAAGAGCGGCGCCGGCACGCTCAACGTCAGCAATTTGTCCAACAGCTATACGGGTGGCAACATCGTCAATGCAGGAACGCTTGCCGGCAACACCGTGGCGATCCGTGGCGACATTCTGGACAACGGCGCTGTCTCGTTTCTCGACCTCGGCCCCCACACCTTCGGCGGAAATATCTCCGGCTCGGGCAGCGTCGACATCGAAGGCTTCGGCACGCTGACGCTGACCGGTGCCAACACCCACAGCGGCGGCACCAAGGTCGGGACCGGCAAAAGCATTTCGGTCGCGTCGGACCAGAATCTGGGTGCCGCTACGGGCCTGCTGACACTCGACGGCGGCGAACTCGGCACGACAGCAAGCTTCGCCATGAGCCGCGATGTCAAGCTCACTTCCGCCTATGGCTACTTCCGCGCGGCGGCGGGTACGACGCTGACCGCGAATGGCGAGCTGAGCGGCGTGGGCGGCGTCTACAAGGAGGGCGCCGGCACCCTGGTGCTCAACGGCGACAGCACCTATTCCGGCCGCACCACGGTCGACGGGGGCAAGCTCGTCGTCGAAGGTTCGCTTGGGAATACCGAAACGACGGTCAACAGCGGCGGCACGCTGGGCGGCTCCGGCTCGATAGGCGGCGCGGTGATCGTCGCCGATGGCGGCGTGCTGGCCCCCGGCTCCAGTCCGGGTACGCTTACGGTCGGATCGCTCAGCCTGAGCTCCGGTTCTATGCTCGACTACGAGCTCGGCCAGGCAGGAATTGTCGGCGGCGGTGTCAACGACCTGATCGAGGTGACCGGAGCGCTGACGCTGGACGGCAGCCTCAACATCACCGATGTAGGCGGCTTTGGCCCTGGCGTCTACCGGCTCATCAATTATGGCGGCGCCCTCACCGACAATGGTCTCGAACTCGGCAATCTGCCGGCCGGCGTCACGGCGGCCGATTTGACGGTGCAGACTTCTGTCGCCAACCAGGTCAATCTTATCAGCAGTGTCGGTAACGACCTGTTGTTCTGGGACGGTGACGCGGCCGGGAATGCCAACAACGATCTGGTCGACGGCGGCAACGGCACGTGGACGGCGACAAGCCTGAACTGGACGACGAGCACCGGCCTGGTAACTGGCGCGATGAAGCCGCAGCCCGGCTTCGCCATCTTCCAGACGCTCGGCGGCACCGTCATCGCCGACGGCAGCGCCGGCGCGCTTGCGATTACGGGCATGCAATTCGCCGCCGATGGCTACCGCATCGAAGGCGACGCCATCACGCTTGATGGCGCTGGCGGCGAGAGCATCATTCGGGTCGGCGACGGCACGGTGGCCGGAGCAGGTTACACCGCCACCATCGCCTCCGTGCTAACCGGGACCAGCAGCCTGACCAAGACCGATGCGGGCACGCTGGTGCTGTCCGGCGCCAACACCTACACGGGCGGCACCACCGTCCTGGGCGGCGTGCTATCTGTTTCAGCCGACAACAATCTCGGCGTTGCCGCTGGCGGCCTGACGCTCTCCGGCGGGACGCTGCGCAACACAGCGGCGTTCAGCTCGGCGCGCGACGTCACGCTTTCGTCGGCCGGCGGCACCTTCGACACTGTGGCCGACCTGACCTTGTCCGGTGCGATCTCTGGCGCTGGCAGCCTTGCCAAGACCGGCGCCGGCACGCTGACGCTTACGGGAACGAACAGCTATGGCGGCAACACGTTGGTCAGCGCTGGCACGCTGGTCGGCGATGCAACCTCGATTCGTGGCGACATCGGCAATTCCGGCACTGTCGTGTTCGACCAGGCGGCGGACGCCAGCTTCGCCGGCGATATCTCCGGCACCGGCGCAATGATGAAGGATGGCGCCGGCGTGCTGACGCTGTCAGGCACGTCGCTGCTGGACTGGACCGTCAATCAAGGCGGCCTCGCCTCGGCAGCCGAGCGCTTCGGTGGCGATGTCGCGATCGGCGCCGGCGCCTCCTTCACATTCGACCAAGTCGCCTCCGCCAGCTATGCCGGCGTGCTCTCGGGCGCCGGTACGTTCATCAAGGACGGCCAAGGCACGCTGCTGCTTGCGTTGGACAACTCAGGCTTTACCGGCGCCACTACGGTCAGCGGCGGCACGCTTGCCGCGGGCGCTGCGAACGCGTTCAGTTCCTCCTCGCAGTTTTCCGTCGCCTCGGGCGCCACGCTCGATCTTGCCGGCACGTCCCAGACGATTGCGGGGCTGAGCAACGCCGGAACGGTGCGCATCGCGGGTGGCGTCCCAGGCGACACACTTACCGTAAGCGGCGACTATGTCGGCAATAGCGGCGCCGTCGTTCTCAACGCTGCGCTCGGTGGTGACGGTTCGCCGACAGACATGCTGGTGATCGCCGGCAACACGTCAGGGACGGGTACCCTTCAGGTCGTCAATTTCGGCGGGTCGGGCGCCCAAACGGTCGGAGGCATCAAGATCGTCGACGTCGGCGGCGTCTCAAACGGCAGCTTCTCGCTCGACGGCAATTATACCTTCGAAGGCGATGCAGCGGTCGTCGCGGGCGCCTACGCATACAGGCTCTACAAGAACGGCGTCAGCACACCGGCCGATGGCGATTGGTATCTGCGCTCGGCCCTGGTCAACGGCGATCTCGATCCGCAGCCACTCTATTCGCCCGGCGTGCCGCTGTACGAGGCCTATGAAGGGGTGCTGCAGGCCTTCAATGAACTGGGCACCATGCAGCAACGCATCGGCAATCGGTCGTGGGGCGAGGGTGCTACACCGCAAGGTGCGGACCTGCCAGGCCAGGGCTCGGTCGACGGCAAGGCGATATGGGCGCGCATCGAAGCTGCCCATGCCGAGATCAAGCCGGAGACGTCGACCTCCGGCACGAACTATGACGTGACCACCTGGAAGCTGCAGGCCGGCGTCGATGGCCTGCTGCACGAAAGCGACGCCGGTACCCTGATCGGAGGGATTACGGCCCACTACGGAACCGCGTCGTCGGACGTCTCCTCGATCTTCGGGGCAGGGTCGATCGCTGCCACCGGCTACGGCGTCGGCAGCACGCTCACCTGGTTCGGCAGCGGTGGCTTCTACGTCGACGCGCAGGCCGAGGCGACATGGTATGACAGTGACATCCGGTCGGCCACGCTGGGCACCACGCTTGCGGACGGCAACAACGGTTTCGGCTACGGGCTGAGCATCGAGACCGGACAGAAGATCGCCCTCAACGGCAACTGGTCGCTGACGCCGCAGGCCCAGCTTGCCTATTCCTCGGTCGACTTCGACGCGTTCACCGACCCGTTTGGCGCCGTCGTGTCGCCCGGCAGCAGCAACAGTCTCGTCGGCCGGCTCGGCCTCTCCGCCGACTATGAAGACCAGTGGGTGGACGATGCCGGGCAGGTAAGCCGTACGCACATCTATGGGCTCGGCAACCTCTACTATGACTTCCTCGACGGAAATGATGTCGATGTGTCTGGCACGAAACTGGTCAGCGAAAATCAGGCGCTGTGGGGCGGTGTCGGCCTTGGTGGCTCGCTGAGCTGGGCGGACGGCCGCTACGCCGTCTTCGGAGAAGGGACAGCGCGGACAAGCCTCAAGGATTTTGGCGATAGCCACGCCCTGGGCGCCAAGCTCGGGTTCGCTGTGAAATGGTAGCGGCGATCGAGATGGACATGTCGACCTTGGCTTGAGGGTCGGGTCCGGCACGGCTGCCGAGGTCTATGGAATCCGGACTTGCGGTCATCCGGCTCGTCGGCCCTGGACGTTTCCTTACCGGCTGCCGGCATCAAGTACCAGGCTCGCATCCGAAGCACCCTGGCGCTCGATCACAGGGATGCCAGCGCGCTGGACATGCGCTCCAGCCCTTGCCGCAACAGGGGACGCGGGCAGCCGACATTCAGGCGGATGAAGCCTTCGCCGCCAGGCCCATAGACGCGGCCATCGTAGAGATTAACCCCGGCCCGATCGACAAAGAACTTCTGAATTCCACCCACTCGGCGATCGAGCGCGCACGCATCCAACCACACCAGAAACGATGCGTCGGGCCGCATGGGCGTGATGCCTGGAAGGTGTTCACTGGCGAACTCGCAAACCAGATCGATGTTGCCGGCGATGTAGCGCGTGAGTTGGTCGAGCCATGGCGCGCCGCTGCTGTAAGCAACCTCCAGGGCCAGGCGGCCGAAAAAGTTCGCATTCACCATGAATGACGCCTGCATTGCGGCAAGAAGCGCCTCGCGGCGCTTTTTGCTGGCTACCGAAATGGTTGCCGAAGGAACCCCGGCAAGATTGAAAGTCTTCGTTGGAGCGGTGCAGATGAACGATTTCTCCGCAGCATCTTCCGAGATGGAGGAGAAGACGATGTGAGGACGATCCGACAACCTTATGTCGCAGTGAATGTCGTCCGATATCACCAGGATCCCATGGCGCTCGCAGACGTCGTTGAGCGCCGCCAATTCTTCGCGTGTCCAGGCCATTCCGGCAGGGTTGTGAGGATTGCACAGCAGGAATGCCTTGGCACCGCCGGCCGCCAGTTTCTCGAAATCATCCAGATCGAGTTCATATCTGTTGTTCTGCAGCCTCAGCCGGTTCGTAAGCAGAACCCGCCCGTTTCCCTGAACAACTTCGAAATAGGGCGAGTACACGGGCGACTGCACAATGACGCCGTCACCGGGCTTGGTGAAGGTTCGCAGTATCGCAGCCACGGACGGCATGATCGCCGGCGCGGGAAGCAAGGTCTCCAGTTTCGGCGACCAGTTGTGCCGGTGCGCGAACCACGATTGCACGATCTCATAGTGGCGCGGATCGCGGCGTGTGTAGCCGTAAATGCCATGCTCCGCAGCCTCGCGCAGTCGCGCGATAACGGTTTCCGGAGCGCGGAAGTCCATATCCGCCGTCCACAGCGACAGCAGGTCCTGGCCCTCGACCTGGGGAGAGAACTCGTCCCACTGGTTGGCCCATTTGACGGATCCGAACTGCCGACGGTCGTGGATCTGGTCGAAATCTATTCCCGCGATATGTCGCTGCCCATGCGCCGATGCGGGCGTGTCTGCACAAGCCATTTGATAGTCACCTTGCCGCGGGCATTGCTTGTGGCATCATCATCGCCTCCTAGGATTTGTGGCCACGCGCCAATTGGCGCTCCATAGATTGCGAGTAACGCGACATGCCGAAGCAAAAGCTCCAGTAGACCAACCCCGCAAAGAGGTAGCCGGTTGATGAGATCGTCGGGCCTGCCCAGTTCGGATCGACGCGCGCCGTTTCGACGGCCTTCAGGAAATCCGCGATGCCGACGATGGCGACCAGAGTCGTGTCTTTGAACAGACCGATGAAGGTCGAGACGATGCTCGGTATGACGATCGTCAACGCCTGAGGGAGGACGATCAGGCGCATCATGTCGAAGTAGCCGATCCCGAGCGCCTTGGCCGCTTCGTGTTGGCCCTTCGGGATCGCCTGAAGGCCGGCTCTCACGACCTCGGCCATATAGGCGGACGAGAACAACGCTATCGCGATGAGCGGGCGCAACAGTCGATCAGGCGTCAGATAATCCGGGACGAAGAGCGGCATCATGAAGTTCGCCATGAACAACACTGTGATAAACGGCACGCCGCGGACGACTTCGATGAACGTGACGCAAACCGTCTTGACGAAAGGGAGTTCCGACCTGCGTCCAAGCGCCAGGATAACCCCGATCGGAAGCGAGAAGACGATACCCACGATCGACATCAGCAACGTGATCAAGAGACCGCCCCAGAGCGTCGTATCGATGACAGGCAAATGAAGCCAGGCAACGCCGCGCACGAGAACGAACGCGGCCACGGGGTAGACGAGGAAGAACAGCAACGCCGCCACTTTGCGCCGCGGAGCCTTCGTCCACAGGAGCCAACCGATGAGGATGGCGCCGATCGCCTGCGCAAGGTCCACCCGCCACCGCTCGGAAACCGGATACGCGCCGTATCGCAGGTAGTCGAACTTCTCGGCGATGAAAGGCCAGCAAGCCCCCTGGCTGTTCGCACGGCAAGCTTCATGGCCGCCGCTCCAGACCGCGTTGAAGATCGCAAAGCTCAGGAAGTGATGCAGCAGCCACGTGGCGAGGAGGACAAAGCATATTGTCAGCGCGCCTGAAGACGGCGTCGAAAACAGGTTCTTTTTCATCCAGCTCACTGGACCCGGTCGAACGTCCGCGGGAGGCGCCATGGCTGGTATGAGCGCGCTGATCACAATTGGCGAACGCATGGACTGATCGCTCATCCGTCACCTTTCAACAATTGCAAAATGTTGGTTGCACGCGTTCATGACCAACGACGTGGCAAGGGAGATGACGAGATAGACCGACAGAGTAATCGCCATGACCTGGACGGCGGCTCCGGTCTGATTGAGCACCGTGCCGGCAAAGATCTGAACGAGGTCGGGATAGCCGATGAACACGGCAAGCGACGAGTTCTTGATGAGGTTGAGATACTGGCTTGTCAAAGGGGGAATGATGATGCGCAGCGCCTGGGGAACGACGACCAGACGAAGCGTCTTGCCCGGCGCCAGCCCCAACGCATGCGCAGCCTCGGTCTGGCCCTTTGGCACTGCCTGGATTCCACCTCGCACGATCTCGGCGATGTATGAACCGGTGTAGACCGACAGACCGATCAGGAGAGCGGCAAACTCCGGATAGAGCTGATGCCCGCCTTGAAAATTGAAACCCCGCAGCTGCGGAGCGACGAACGAGACCGGCTCGCCAGCCGCCAGGAAAAGGACCAACGGAAATCCTGTCAAGATCGCCAGACTGACCAGAAGCACCGGCAGCTGCTTGCCCGTCCGTCTCTGGACGCTCCTGGCGCGAAACCAGAATGCAACGCAGCAGGAAATGGCCGCAACGAATGCCAGGCCCACCAGACCCGCTCCCGGATGCAAATGAATCTCCGGAACGATGAGGCCGCGATTGTTGAGGTAGATGCCGCCGGGAATGGCGATGGACGCCTTCGGCGAGGGCAACGGCTTGAGGACGGCGTTGTACCAGAACAGCAGCTGCAGCAATAACGGAACATTTCGCACAAGCTCGACATAGGCGGTCGCCACCTTCGAAACGATCCAGTTCGGCGACAGGCGGGCAACGCCGATGACGAAGCCAAGCAAGGTCGCAAACAGGATTGCGAGGACACTGACGTAGAGGGTGTTGACCACTCCCACCCAGAACGCCTGACCGTAGCTGGACAATGCATCGTACGGTATCAGGGTTTGATTGATGTCGAAGCCGGCAGACTCATTCCAAAAGTCGAATGAGAGCGGAATCCCCCGGACCCGCATATTCGATGCAGTCTGCATGCCGATGCCCAGGGCCAAGGCCAGCAGGCAGCCGGCGAGCAAGAGCTGGTAGAAGATGCCCCGCACCTTCGTATCGTGCAGCGACAACCTCCTGCGCGACGGCGCGGGAAGCGACAAATGGGACATGGGCTGTTCCTATCGGGTCCGTGCAAGGCGCTGACGGTAACACGCCAGCGCCTTGCAACCATGCCTTTGCCTAAAGCGCGTCGCCATTGAACGGACTCAGGCGACGCGCTTTAGGGTCTTCGTTATGCATGTCGTGTCTCAAAACCGGGGCCATTTTTGAGCGACATGCGTTAGCGGATCGGCGGAGCGTATTGAACGCCGCCTTGGTTCCAGAGCGCGTTCATGCCGCGCTCCATTTTCAGCGGCGAATCCTTGCCGACATTGCGATCAAACACTTCGCCGTAATTGCCGACCTGCTTGATCACCTCGACCGGCCAGTTATCGCCGAGCCCGATGTCCTTGCCTATGCTGCCGTCCACGCCAAGCAAGCGGCGGATGCTGGGGTTGTCCGACGATTTCATGGCATCGACGTTCTTGGAGGTGACCCCGTATTCCTCCGCGGCCACCATGACGTAGAGCGTCCACTTCGCCACATTGAGCCACTGGTCGTCACCCTGCCGCACGGCCGGGCCAAGCGGCTCCTTGGAGATCAGCTCGGGAAGAACAATGCTGTCGTCCGGCTTGGCCATGCGAAGCCGCGACGCGTTCAAGGTGGAGGTGTCTGCGGACAAGACGTCGCAACGTCCCTCCTCATAAGCCTTCACTACAGCTTCCTCGTCTGCGAAACCAACCGTCGTGTACTTGATCGACTGCGAGCGAAAATAATCGGCAAGGTTCAACTCGGTCGTGGTGCCCTGGGTGACGCATATCGATGCGCCGTCAAGTCCCTTGGCTGACGTGATATTGTCCGCCTTGCGCACCATGAACCCCTGGCCGTCATAGAAATACGTGCCGGCAAACAGTATGCCTAGCGACGTATCGCGGGACGATGTCCAGGTTGCGTTGTGGGCGAGAATGTCGATCTCTCCCGACTGCAAGGCGGTGAAGCGATCCTTTGGCGTCAATGGGATGAACTTGACCTTTTGCGCGTCCCCGAGCACGGCAGCGGCCACGGCGCGACAATAATCGACGACAAATCCGGTCCATTTGCCTTCATTGTCGGGAAGGCTGAAGCCAGCCGTGGCCGAATTCGTGCCACAGGTCAGCACGCCATTTTTCTTGACATTATCGAGGGTTGCGGACCACGCCGAGGAGGCGGTGCACGCGATGGCGAGGGCAAGTAGGCCCTTGAACGTTGATCTCATTTCGGCATTCCCCTGTTATTGTTGAAGGGAATGTGCTCTCCAGCCCAAGTATTCGTCAAATCGATTGTTCTCATGGTGAAAATGAGCGCTGCTCATAGTTGCGAAGCACTCCCAGCTGAAAAGCGGTTGAGTGGTGAAGCAGCGCGCGCGACCTATTTTACGGCCGACCCCGGTGCTCCGACGGTGCCTTGGTGTCTCTTGCTCCGCGATTCGTTGTAGATTCCCACGATAATTTCCCGGAGCCACCTGGTTCCCGGGTCATTCGCCATCTGGCGGTGAACAATAAGCCAGGCATTCACATTCGCTATCGGAAGGGGTGGCGGGACCAACGTCACCTCACTCCTCTCATCCAGCATTTGCAGGATGGCATCACCGCAATGGGTAATCAGTTCAGTGCCGCGAAGCGCCCAGGGCAGCACCGGATAGTTCGAGATGGTCGCAACGACATTGCGGCGAAGACCCATCTGTTTGAGGGCGGCATCCGCGAGGCCTTCCGCCAGGCCATCTGCGGAAATCTGGAGGTGGGAACTGGCCAGATAGGTTTCCAGCGTCATTGCGCTTCTGGCGATCTTGCTTCCGCTCCACACTGCGCAAAACAATCGGTCCTGGCCAAGCTCCACCTTCAAGAGACCTGGGTCGTCGCGTATCGCTGCTCCCGTCAGCGCGCAGTCAACTTGTCTCAGATAGACCGATGAACCGATTTCGGGTCCGTTTGCGGGAATGACGTTCAGCGTCGCGCCAGGAGCTTGCCTGGAAAATTCTCGAATGAGGCCCGGGATGAAAACCATGGCATGATAATCTGTAAGTCCAACGCGAAAGTTGCGCCGCGTCGTTGCTGGATTGAAGATCTGATGCCGGTCGATCGATGCGCGGATCGTTGCGAGTGCGGCGGAAATATTCGACAGCAGCTCAACTGCCCGGGGAGTTGGCCGCATCTCGCCGCCATCTCTGGTGAACAATTCATCCTGCAATAGATACCGAAGCTTCGACAGGGAGTGGCTTACAGCTGATTGTGTTCTGCCCAATTCGGTAGCCGCCCGCGTCACGCTCCTTTCCCGCATCATCACGTCAAAGACCCGCAATAGATTGAGGTCGATATCGTTATAATTCATGGAATTACCTCATCTGCGACCTGAGACCGCACCAGGCGGCACTAACGTTGGTTGCGACGGTGACAGATGGGGCACGAAGAGTGAAGACAGAGGTCCGGCTACGCCTTTGAAACTCTGGCGGTTGAACAGGTGACGGCGACCGCCGGATCGCTCCGCGGCATTTCTGCGCCTGGCTTGGCGAGCAAGCCGGCAATCCGCCATGAACCCAGGGCGAGCATGTGAAGTAAAGTCAGCCGCACCCGCTGGGATGGAAAATCGCAGCGGTTTCAATGGCTTGATAATGGCGGAGAGAGCGGGATTCGAACCCGCGTTACGGTCTCCCGTAAACACACTTTCCAGGCGTGCGCCTTCAACCACTCGGCCACCTCTCCGTCCTTGCATTCGCGCCCGGCCGGTTTTGCCACGCGGGTTGGGGAGATGCATCCCTTTGGGATTTGCGGGAAGACCCGCTTGATGGACACCGCCAACCAGCGGATGCCCTTCCCGGCGCCCGTCAATCAAACAGGCGCGGGGCTCATCTAGTCGATCCGGCGCCGAATGCCAAGCCATAACGGCAGTCTATTCGCTTTGCCGGCCATGCATCGTTTCGCGGGGCGTTGAACGGCTCCGCTTCTAAGGCGCTTCGGTTCTGAATGGTGTGCACGGGCAAGGCGGCAGGGCCGGCCGCGCTTGACTTCGCCCCTCGCCACCTGTCGAGTGCGGCGGAGGCTTTGCGGGGGCAACGTCCAGACGTGACATCGAGCAATGAACAGCCGGCCAGCGGAACGCCGGCCGGAGGCATGCCAGGCGGGCTGACGCCCGCAGGGCCTCCGGACAGCGGGCTGTCCTTCGTGCCCGTGGTCTGGCTCCTCTTCGTCATGGCATGGTCGGTCTACTGGCTGGTCTCGGCGCGGTGGCTGTTCGAGAGTTCCGGCGTGCCGGACAGGATCTTCTATTTCGTGCTTGGCGGACTGGCCTTCGACATCGTCACCATCGTGTGGGGGCTTTATCTGCTCGGCCTCGCCTTCAGCCGTTCCGCGCGCTTTCCGCGTCATTTCACCATCTGGCAGATCACCACCATCGCCTGGCGGCTGGCCGAGCAGGTCTATGCGCTGACCGTGCCCGATTTCACCGTCTCCGCCAGGGAGCTTGCGATCGCCGCCACCGAAATCGTCATCGGCCTGTTTTGCATTTACCTGCTGCGCCGCCGCGACGAGGCCAAGGCCTTTTATGCAAGGCCGGAAGCGCAGGCACCGTCAGCCTTTGGTTCGATCGTCGCCGCGCTGGCCGGCATCATCCTCGGCGCCGTCGTCGGCACTGTCGCCGGCTTCGCGCTTGGCGCGGGGATCGCCGAAGCCACCGACATCAGCTGTTTCGAAGGCGGCTGCGGCTACTTCGCGGTGTTCATCGGCCTTGCCGGGCTGGTGGTCGGGGCCATTGGCGGCGGCGTCCTCGGCGTCTGGCTCGTCCATCGGCGGAGCCGAAAGGTGGCCATATAGGCGGGCGATAGGCTTCAAATTCGCGTATGGCGATTGCACGCGGGGCGTGCGCATTCTATTCCTCGCCTTTGACCGGAAGGTCCTCGGGAGGAACTTGAGGACCGGGGAAGATTTCGATGTTGCGTTTTTTGTTTCGCCTCGCGGCCATGATCGCACTCTCGGTCGCCGTCATCATGGCCGTGCTCGACGCGACGCGCTCGGTGGCGGCTTCCACATTGGTCATGACGCCGCTGAATTCGAGCTGGCTGGCGGTTTCGCCCGACACCCGCGCGGCCTTCGAGACCTTCGTGCGCGCCAAGGTCAATCCGACGATATGGGATGGCGGCATCGCCTGGGTGCTTGCCCAGCCGGGGTTTGCCGTGTTCGCGGTGCTTGCCTTCATCCTCTATGCGATCGGCTACCGGCGCCGGCGGCGCGGCGGAGAATTCGCGCCGGGCTGATGGGTTGTCCCAGCGGACTTGCGACGACAACGCGGCAATCGTCCACAGCTGTCACCGCATTGGGCATGTTTTTCCAACGGGGGGCATGCTTTTCCAAAAGGTCAAAATTCCGCGTGAATTTTGTTTCGGGCCGTGCCAGATTGCCTTGAGCGGGAGGGGAGTACACTCCTGGCTGATGCCGCATGCCTGCCGGAGAACCGGGCAGGCGGGCGGCGCGTAACGGAAAAAAATAACCGACAGGGTGTGGATCACATGAAACGTATCGTTCTCGGCCTCCTGGCCGCAACCGCAATGGTTCTTCCGGCTTTCGCCGCGGATGTCCAGCCGGCCATCCTCTACGATCTCGGCGGCAAGTTCGACAAATCCTTCAACGAGGCTGCCTATCACGGCGCCGAAAAGTTCAAGACCGAGACCGGCACCGCCTATGTCGAGTTCGAAGTGTCGAACGCCTCGCAACGCGAGCAGGCGCTGCGCCGCTTCGCCGAGGACGGCCGCAACCCGATCGTCATGGCCGGCTTTGCCTGGGAGGATGCGCTGAAGGTGGTCGCGAAGGAATATCCCGATCTCAACTTCGCCATCATCGACGATGCCGTCGATATGCCCAATGTCCGTTCGCTTGTGTTCAAGGAAAACGAAGGCTCCTATCTCGTCGGCATCATGGCGGCGATGGCCTCGAAGTCCAAGAAGGTCTCCTTCATCGGCGGCATGGACATTCCGCTGATCCGCAAGTTCGAATGCGGCTATGTCGGCGGCGCCAAGGCGGCCGGTGCGACCGACGTCATCCAGAACATGACCGGCGACACGCCCGCGGCGTGGAACGATCCGGCCAAGGGCGGCGAGATCGCCAAGACACAGATCGACCAGGGCTCCGACGTGGTCTATGCCGCGGCCGGCGGCACCGGCGTCGGCGTGCTGCAGGCGGCGGCGGATGCCGGCAAGCTCGGCATCGGCGTCGATTCCAACCAGAACGGCCTGCAGCCCGGCAAGGTGCTGACCTCGATGCTGAAGCGTGTCGACGTGGCCGTCTACACCGCCTTCATGGACGGCAAGAACGGCACCTTCAAAGGCGGCCTGCAAAATCTCGGCCTCAAGGAAGGCGGAGTCGACTACGCCATGGACGACAACAACAAGGCGCTGGTCACCGACGAGATGAAGGCGGCGGTCGAAAAGGCGAAAGCCGACATCATCGCCGGCACGATCCAGGTGCACGACTACACCGCCGACAACGCCTGCCCGTATTGATCGGCAAGTTATTTCTTTGTTTTGACGCAATTCCGGACGGAAAACCGCTTCACACTTTTCCTGAAATTGCTTTAGGTTTCGAACCGCCGGGTGAAAGCCCGGCGGTTTTGTTTTTGGAGGGTTGGAAGGACGTTGAAGATTGGCGAAGATCTCGGCGACGTCCGATCTCCCCCCTTGCGGGGGAGATGCCTGGCAAGGCAGAGGGGGGTGCTGTCCCTCGGCCTAACAGCCAATTCACCGTTCATTCCCAACGGAAGCCATTAAGGTTGGCGATCCTTCACACCCCCCTCTGGCCTGCCGGCCATCTCCCCCGCAAGGGGGGAGATCGGCAGTTCCGGCGTTGCGGGCTCGGCGAAGCTGAGACGGAGAGGGGAGCGCCGTATGCGGTTGGCCGTAGGTCAGGGCAGAAGCGCACTTCCTGTCGACAACAGACCGACGAGATAACCCACCGCAAACACCACGATCAGCGCGATGGCGATGACGGCGCCACGCCGGCCGCCGAGCGAATGCACGCCGACGCCATAGGGCTTCCGCTCCAGTCTGCTGATCACCGGCTTTACCTCGTCCTGGCCGACTACACGCATCTGCGGCAGTTCGGCGATGCGTTGCGAGATCAGCTGCCAGCGATCGCTGCCGCCCGATGGCCGCCCCGTGCGATCGAAGACATGCATACGCTCGGCCAGCCGCATCACCGTGTCGCGGAAGGCAGGGTCGATCTCAAGGTCGCGCTCGGCGCGCTCGCGGTCGCGATCGTTCATCAGGCCAAGCACATAGTCGCCGGCCCGCGCAACGCGATCGCTTTCACTGGCCATCGGCTGCTCCTTGCTACCAGTGCGGCGGTTTGGTTATCGGCACGTCGGGTGCCGACTGTTCCTCCAGCGCCATGAAGCGCCCGGTCAGGGCATCGAGCTTGCGCTGCATGCGTTCGATCGCCGTCCACTGTTCGGCGATCTGGCCCGACAGTTCCTCGATGGTCTTTTCCTGCTCGGCGGCGCGGATTTCCAGCGTCGTCAGCCGGTCGACAGGCATGATCATTAAAAAAATCCTTCGGTCCTGACGCACGCAGTCGCAGAATTATGCGACTGTTGAGCCTTGCATATTAGTGAATGTGAAGGTCTCCGGCCACGTTCGAAATTGACAATCGCACCGGGATTTGTCGAGAGTGGCCACTGCGCCGCCAATTGGCACGGGTGGGGCATCATGCTAGGCGTTTTGACCAAGCGATAAAAAAATAAGAGTGGGACAGGCTGCATGGCGCAAGCCGCAATCGAACTGATCGGCATCAACAAGAGTTTTGGCGCCGTTCGCGCCAATCGCGACATCAATCTGGAGATCGCACGCGGCACCATCCACGGCATCGTCGGCGAGAACGGCGCCGGCAAGTCGACGCTGATGTCGATCCTCTACGGCTTCTACCAGGCCGACAGCGGCGAGATCCGCGTCGGCGGCAAGCCGGCGTCTATCAAGACTTCCAACGACGCCATCGCGCTCGGCATCGGCATGGTGCACCAGCACTTCATGCTGGTCGACAATTTCACCGTGCTGGAAAACATCATCCTCGGCGCCGAAAGCGATGCGCTGTTGAAAAAGAGCATCGCCAAGGCGCGCTCCGAACTGGAGCGGCTCGAGCGCGAATACGGGCTGGAAGTCGATCCCGACGCCATCATCGAGGAATTGCCGGTCGGCCTGCAGCAGCGTGTCGAAATCCTGAAGGCGCTTTATCGCGGCGCCGAAATCCTGATTCTCGACGAGCCGACGGGCGTGTTGACGCCGGCCGAGGCCGACCATCTGTTCCGCATCCTCAGGCAATTGAAGGACCAGGGGAAAACGGTGGTGCTGATCACCCACAAGCTGCGCGAGATCATGGCCATCACCGACAATGTCTCGGTCATGCGCCAGGGCACGATGGTGGCGACGCGCGAGACCAGCAAGACGACAGTCGGCGAACTGGCCGAACTGATGGTCGGACGGCGCGTGCTGCTGCGGGTCGAAAAGGGCGAGACGGAGGCCGGCGCGGTCAAGCTCGCGGTCAAGAACCTGACGGTGAAAGACCAGCGCGGCGTCACCATGGTCGACGACATCTCCTTCGATATCCACGCCGGCGAGATCGTCGGCATTGCCGGTGTCGCCGGCAACGGCCAGTCCGAACTGCTCGAGGCGATTTCCGGCATCAGGCGCGCGGTTTCCGGCTCGGTGATGCTCGATGGCAAGCCGATCGACCTGACCGGGGCCGCCGATCCCGGCGAGTTGCGCGACCGTGGGCTCGCCCATGTGCCGGAGGACCGCCATCATGTCGGCCTGGTGCTGGCCTTCGAGGAGAACGAGAATTCGATCCTCGGCTACCATGACGACCCGCGCTACCTGAAAGGGCCGTTCCTCAACATCGACGCCATCATGGCCGATGCCAAGGACAAGATCGAGAAATATGACATCCGGCCCGGCAATCCGCGTCTGAAAACGGCGAATTTCTCCGGCGGCAACCAGCAGAAGATCGTGCTGGCGCGAGAAATGGAGCAGGACCCCGGTGTTCTGATCGTCGGCCAGCCGACACGCGGCGTCGATGTCGGCGCCATAGAATTCATCCACAAGCGGCTGATTGCCATGCGCGACCAGGGCAAGGCGGTGCTGGTGGTGTCGGTCGAGCTCGACGAGATCCGTTCGCTGTCCGACCGCATCCTGGTGATGTTTGCCGGGCGCATCGTCGGCGAACGCGGCCCGGAGGCGACCGAAGGCGAGCTTGGTCTGCTGATGGCAGGCGTCGATCGCCAGGAGGCGGCAGAGTGAGCACGCCTTACGCCAAGCTGCCGGCCTGGGCCGATTATGGGCTGATCCCGCTGATCAACCTGTCAGTGGCTTTCATCGTTGCCGGTTTCGTCGTCATGCTGGTCGGCGAAAACCCGTTTCGTGCCGCCGTCATCCTGGTCGAGGGCGCTTTCGGCAAGGGAACCGGCATTGCCTTCACGCTGTTCTATGCCACCACCTTCATCTTCACCGGCCTGTCGGTGGCGGTGGCCGCGCATTGCGGCCTGTTCAACATCGGGACCGAGGGCCAGGCCTATATTGCCGGCCTTGGCGTGGGCGTGGTCTGCCTCGCCTTCGACACTGTGCTGCCGTGGTGGCTGACCTTTCCGCTGGCGATCGTCGCCGGAGCCGCCGTCGGTGCGCTGTGGGCGCTGATCCCGGCCTATCTGCAGGCCAAGCGCGGGTCGCACATCGTCATCACCACCATCATGTTCAACTTCATCGCGGCCTCGATCATGGTCTACCTCCTGGTCGGGCCGTTGAAGCCGGCGGCGTCGCAGGCGCCGCAGACGCGCAACTTCCTCGCCGGCGCCGAACTGCCCAAACTCAACTGGATCATCGAACTGTTCGGCGCCAAGATCCGCTCGGCGCCGTTCAACATCTGCTTCCTGCTGGCGCTGCTCATGGCATTCCTGGTCTGGCTGCTGATCTGGCGCACCAAGCTCGGCTACGAGATGCGCACCTATGGCCACAGCCCGAAAGCGGCGCGCTATGCCGGCATTTCGGAGACCCGCATCATCATCATCGCAATGATGATTTCGGGCGCGCTGGCCGGCATGATGACGCTGAACCCGGTGATGGGCGACCAGCACAATGTGGCGATCGATTTCGTCTCCGGCGCCGGCTTCGTCGGCATCGCCGTGGCGCTGATGGGCCGACTGCATCCGGTCGGCATCGTGCTGGCGGCGATCCTGTTCGGCATGCTCTACCAGGGCGGCGCCGAACTTGCCTTCGAAATGCCGGCGATTTCCCGCGACATGATCGTCATCATCCAGGGCTTGGTCATCCTGTTTGCCGGTGCGCTGGAGCACATGTTCCGGCCCTACGTCCAGGCGCTGTTCGCCTCGTTCAGTCCAAGGTCGGTCGGCATCGAAGCGGTCAAAGGGAAGGGCGCCTGAGATGGACGTCTTCATCGCCATCGTGCAGATCCTGGACTCGACCATACGCCTGTCGGTGCCGCTGCTACTCGCTTGCCTCGCCGGCCTCTATTCGGAACGCGCCGGCGTTTTCGACATCGGGCTGGAAGGCAAGATGCTGGTCGGCGCCTTTGCAGGTGCGGCCGCCGCTTCGGTCTTCCATTCGGCCTTCCTCGGTCTCGGCATGGCGATCGTGATGTCGGTCGCCTTTGCCCTGGTGCACGGCTTCGCCTCGATCACCCATCGCGGCAACCAGATCGTCTCCGGTGTGGCCATCAACTTCGTCGCCGCCGGCTCGACCATCATTCTGGGCCAGGCCTGGTTCCAGCAGGGCGGGCGAACGCCGGCGCTGCAGCCGGGCGAGCGTTTCGAGGCCATCACTCTGCCTGGTGCTGCCACGATCCACGATGTGCCCATCATTGGGCCGATCTATTCCGAGCTGCTCTCTGGCCATTCGATTCTGGTCTATCTCGCTTTCGCCATGGTGCCGTTCACCTGGTGGGTGTTGTTTCGAACCCGCTTCGGCCTGCGCCTGCGCGCCGTCGGCGAGAACCCGGCCGCCGTCGACACCGCCGGCATCTCGGTCGCCTGGCTGCGCTACCGGGCGCTGATCTGCACCGGTGTGCTGACCGGCATTGCCGGCGCCTACCTCTCGATGGTGCAGAATGGCGGCTTCGTGAAGGACATGACCGCGGGCAAGGGCTACATCGCACTGGCGGCGCTGATCTTTGCCAAATGGCGACCGGTCAACGCTATGTTCGCCTGCCTTCTGTTCGGCTTCCTCGACGCGGCGGCGATCCGCCTGCAGGGTTCGCCGCTACCGTTGATCGGCAAGGTGCCGGTGCAGTTCATGCAGGCGCTGCCCTATGTGCTGACCGTGATCCTGCTTGCCGGCTTCATCGGCAAGGCGATCCCGCCGCGCGCCGGCGGCGTGCCCTATGTCAAGGAACGTTGATCCGGGCGCCCAGGAGCACTGTGTCGAACATGCGGCTGGTGCTCGAAAGGCGCCAGGAAACGCAAATGGCCGGGTTTTGAACACGATCGTCGGAGAGAACGTCTAGATGTCGCATGATCTGTTCGAAGCCGCGCAGGAGGCCATGGCCAAGGCCTACGCGCCCTATTCGAAGTTTCCGGTGGGTGCGGCGTTGCGCACCGAAGACGGCCGTGTCTTCACCGGCGCCAACATCGAGGTCGCGTCCTATCCGGAAGGCTGGTGCGCCGAGACCACGGCGCTCGGCCATTACATCATGGGCGGTGGCGGCAAGATTGTGGAAATCGCCGTCATTGCCTCACGCATGGCCAAATGCTCGCCCTGCGGCGGCTGCCGGCAAAGGCTGGCGGAATTCTGCCGGCCGGACACAAAGCTCTATCTTTGCGACAACACCGGCGTGGTCGAGACCGTGACCATGGGCGACATGCTGCCCTACGGGTTTCGTGGCGACATTTTGAAGTGAGAGTTGGCTGATATGAAGGAAGCTCTGGACCACCTCGTTGAAAGACTGGACGGGTTGGCGCCAACAACGGCGATGGTGCTGGGGTCGGGCCTTGGCGGGCTTGTCGACCAGGTCGAGAATGCCGTGCGCATCTCTTATGCCGACCTGCCGGGTTTCCCCCGCAGCGGGGTGACTGGCCATGCCGGCGAGGTGGTCGCGGGGCTTTTCGCCGGCACGCCGGTGCTGATGCTGTCCGGCCGCGCCCATTACTACGAGCACGGCGTTGCTGCTGCAATGCGGCCGGCGCTGGAGGTGCTTGCCGGCATCGGCATCACCAAGCTGATCCTTACCAATGCCGCCGGCTCGGTCGATCCCGACATGCTGCCAGGATCGGTGATGCTGATCACCGATCACATCAATTTCTCCGGCTCCAACCCGCTGATCGGCGAACCGAGCGACCGCCGCTTCGTCGGCCTGACCGAAGCCTATGATGCCGGCTTGCGCGCGGCGATCGAACGGGCGGCGAAGGCGACAGGGACGGCGCTGCACAAGGGCGTCTATATGTGGTTTTCCGGTCCGTGTTTCGAAACCCCTGCTGAAATCCGCATGGCGCGCGTCATGGGCGCCAATGCGGTAGGGATGTCGACCGTGCCGGAGGTCATTCTCGCCCGCTTCCTTGGGCTTCGCGTAGCCGCCTGTTCGGTGATCACCAATCTCGCCGCCGGGATGACCGGGGCGGAACTGTCGCACCAGGAGACCAAGGACATGGCGCCGATCGGCGGCGCACGGCTGGCGACGATCCTTGCGCATGTGTTCCAGGATGGGTTGCCGGAGCCGAAGGGCGCTGCCTGATGCTTCCGCAGGAAATCATCCGCCGCAAGCGCGACGGCCAGAAACTGTCCCCGCAGGAGATTTCGGCCTTCGTCGCGGGCGTGACTTCGGGCAGCGTCTCGGACGGCCAGGTCGGCGCCTTCGCCATGGCCGTGTTCTTCAACGGCATGAACCGCGACGAGGCGGTGGCGCTGACGCTCGCCATGCGCGATTCCGGCGATGTGCTCGACTGGTCGGACCTGCCGGGTCCGGTCACCGACAAACATTCGACCGGCGGCGTCGGCGACAATGTCTCGCTGATGCTGGCGCCGATCGTCGCCGCTTGCGGCGCCTATGTGCCGATGATCTCCGGCAGGGGCCTTGGGCATACCGGCGGCACGCTGGACAAAATGGATGCCATCCCAGGCTATATCAGCCAGCCGGATATCGCGCGCTTCCGCAAGACCGTGCTCGAGACCGGCTGTGCCATCATCGGCCAGACCGCCGATCTCGCGCCCGCCGACCGTCGCCTCTATGCGATCCGCGATGTGACCGGAACGGTGGAATCGGTGCCGCTGATCACTGCCTCTATCCTGTCGAAGAAACTCGCGGCCGGCCTGCGGTCGCTGGTGCTCGACGTCAAGGTCGGCAATGGCGCCTTCATGGAGAAGTCGCGCGACGCGACAGCACTGGCCAACAGCCTGGTCGAGATCGCCAACGGCGCCGGCCTGAAGGCCTCGGCGCTGGTCACCGGTATGAACGAGCCGCTGGCGTCGGCGGCCGGCAACGCGGTCGAGGTGCGCAACGCCGTCGATTTCCTCACCGGAAGGTTCCGCGACAAGCGACTGGAGGATGTGACGCTGGCGCTGGCCGCCGAGATGCTGCAATCGGCAGGGCTGGCGTCGTCCAATCAGGACGGTCTCAGGCGCGCGGCCGAGACGCTGGCCGGCGGCCGCGCGGCAGCCGCCTTCGCGCGTATGGTCGCAGCCCTTGGCGGTCCCGCCGATTTCGTCGAGAAGCCGGAAAAATACCTGCCGAAAGCGGCGGTGGAGTTTGCGGTCAAGGCGGCAGGCAACGGCTTTGCCACCGGCATTGCCACCCGCGATATCGGCCTTGCCGTGGTCGGGCTCGGTGGCGGGCGTACGCGGCCGGACGACAGGATCGACCATGCGGTCGGCATCACCAGGCTGCTGCCGCTCGGCGCCGAGGTGCGGACCGGCGAGCCGCTGGCGCTCGTCCACGCCCGCACGCAAGCGGAGGCCGAAGCGGCCGCAGCCGCCGTGCTTTCGGCCTATACGATCGGGGCGTCGAAACCAGCCGCCGACAAGACTGTCATCCGGCGCGTGCTGCCGCGCGGGTAGCGGAAGGCGCTACTGCACCAGCAACAGTGTGCCGTTTTCGACCTGGTATTTTGCCAGCCGCTGCAAAAAGCTCATGCCGATCAGGTTGGTGCGCAGCGCCTTGTCGTCGAGGACCACGGCCTGGATGTTGTCGACGCTGATCTTGCCGATCTGCAGGCGGTCGATGTTGACCACAGCGGCCCTGATCGCGCCATTGGCGGTGTTGACCTGCTGGTTGAAGTCCGACGGGTTGAGCGAGATGCCGATGCGGCGCGCCGTCGAGGTGTTGATGGCGACCAAAGTGGCGCCGGTGTCGATCATGCCGTCGACCTGGCGGCCGTTGAGCTTGAAGGCGGAGGTGAAATGGCCGCGCTCGTCGGCCGCCACCAGGACCTTGCGACCGGTGGGCAGCGGTGCGGCCGGCTTGTCGGGAACCGAGGCGAGGCTCAGCTCGGGCTGCGGTTGCGGCTTGCCGGCGACGGTCGACTTCAACAGGTTGTCGAGAATCTGCGGGTTCGACTGATAGACGATCGGGATCGATGCCGACGTTCCGGCGAACACGCCCAGAATGAGAAGCTTGCGCAGCATGAATGGACCTTCGTGAAGGCCCATTCTTGCCCACGTATGGTGTGTGCCGATTTAACGCCAACCCGAAACCGCGGCTTTGCGTAAACGGGCGGTAAACGACTGGATGTCAGCTGGCCTTGCCAGCCGCCGTCATTTGGTTCCGTACATGCGGTCGCCGGCATCGCCGAGGCCGGGCATGATGTAGCCCTTCTCGTTGAGCTGGCGGTCGATGGAAGCGGTAAAGACCGGGACATCCGGATGCGCCTTGGTGAAGCGCTCGATGCCTTCTGGCGCCGCCAGCAGGCAAAGGAAGCGGATGTTGGTGGCGCCGCGCTCCTTCAGCTTGTCGATGGCCGCGATGGCCGAGTTCGCGGTCGCCAGCATCGGATCGACGACGATCACCAGCCGGTCGGCGAGATCGCTCGGCGCCTTGAAGAAATATTCCACCGCCTCCAGCGTTTCGTGATCGCGGTAGAGGCCGACATGCGCGACGCGGGCCGCCGGGACCAAGTCGAGCAGGCCTTCGAGCAGGCCATTGCCGGCGCGCAGCACCGAGGCGAAGACCAGCTTCTTGCCTTCCAGCGTCGGCGCTTCCATGGTTTCCATCGGGGTTTCGATGGTCGTCGTCGTCAGTTCGAGGTTGCGGGTGACCTCGTAGCCGAGCAGCAGCGAGATCTCGCGCAGCAGCCGCCGGAAGCCGGCGGTCGACGTCTCCTTCTTGCGCATGATGGTCAGCTTGTGCTGGACAAGCGGGTGGTCGACGACGGTGACGCCCTGCATGGGTTGCTCCAGTGAATGGTGAATAGTGAATAGTGAATAGTGAGCAGGTTTGCGAGTCCCGATGGATCGATCATTGCCGTTGACAGGCCGAACCGCCGGCAAACCAATCACCAATCACCAATCACCAGTCACCTCTTCGCATCGAGCCGGGCAAGCAGCGCGCTTTTCGTCTTCCTGTCGACGAAAGCCGCTTCGATCGCCGTCCTGGTGACGGCGGCCAGCGCCTTTTCGTTCATGGCGAAATGCTCGGCGGCGATGTCGTATTCGCGCTTCAGCGAAGTCCAGAAATAGGGCGGGTCGTCAGAATTCAGCGTCACCTTGCAGCCGGCTGCCTGCAGCGCAGGGAAAGGGTGATCGGCGAAACTGTCGTAGACCTTGAGCGCGATGTTGGAGCCGGGGCAGCATTCCAGCACGATGCCCTCATCGGCGATGCGCCGCACCAGATCGGGGTTTTCGATGGCGCGCACGCCATGGCCGATGCGCGACGGGCGGATATGGTCGAGTGCGGCCTGCACCGTCTCCCAGCCGGTCAACTCGCCGGCATGGATGGTGATGCCAAGACCCGCTTCACGGGCGATCTCGAAGGCCCTGACATAATCCTCCATCTCGCCCATGCGTTCATCGCCGGCGACGCCGAAGCCGGTGACCAGCGGATTTCCGCAGCGCGCGGCAAAACGCGCCGCCTGCTCGATCGATTCGACGCCGACATGGCGTACGCCGGTGACGATCATGCGGCCCTCTATGCCGGTCTTGGCTTTGGCGCGCAGCATGCCTTCGCCGAGCGCATCGGTGTAGGCCTTGGGCGACAGGCCGGCCCTGACGGCATGGTCGGGCGAGGTGAAGACCTCGGAATAGATGGCGCCGTCCCGGGCAAGGCTGGTCAGATAATGGTCGGCGAGGCGGGCATAATCCTCCTCGGTGCGGAACAGGTCGGCGGAAAAATCATAAGCCGCCAGGAACGAGGTGAAATCATGCCAGACGAAGGAGCCGTTCTGGATATAAAGCGAGGTGTCCTTGCCGTATTTCTGCGCCTGACGGATGACGAGTTCGGGCGCCGCTGCCCCCTCGATGTGGCAGTGCAGTTCTGCTTTCAAAGGCATGCAGTTATCCCGTCTCATCAGTCCAGGCCGTAAAGCCCACCACCTGGAAGCGCGGCCGAACACCGCGCCTTAAACAATAGCGCCCGCACCATCGATCGGCTATGGTCCCGCCGGTTTTATGACGGATCAAAATAATGTCAGTTGAGAGAACCACGGCCGCGGGCGGCATGGAAACCTCCTATGGTTTCAAGAAGGTAGGGCCAGGCGACAAGCAGCCTCTGGTCAATGAGGTTTTCCACAAGGTGGCGAACCGCTACGACCTGATGAACGACCTGATGTCGGCCGGGCTGCACCGGCTGTGGAAGGATGCCATGGTGACATGGCTCAATCCGCCGAAACGTCCGGGCTGGAAAGTGCTTGACGTGGCGGGCGGCACCGGCGACATCGCCTTCCGCATTGTCGACGCCAGCCATGGCAACACGCATGCCACGGTGCTCGACATCAACGGCTCGATGCTCAGCGTCGGCCGTGACCGCGCGGAGAAAAAGGGCCTGTCCGGCAACACCGATTTCGTCGAGGCCAATGCCGAGGAACTGCCTTTCACCGATAGCACCTTTGACGCCTACACCATCGCATTCGGCATCCGCAACGTGCCGCGCATCGATGTCGCGCTGACGGAAGCCTTTCGCGTGCTGAAGCCCGGCGGACGGTTCCTGTGCCTGGAGTTTTCCGAGGTCGAGATGCCGCTGCTGGACAAGGTCTACGAAGCCTGGTCGTTCAACGTCATTCCGCAGATCGGCAAGATGGTGACGGGCGAGGGCGAACCCTATTCCTACCTGGTCGAATCGATCCGCAAATTTCCCAATCAGCAGAACTTTGTTGCCATGATCACCCGCGCGGGCTTCGAGCGCGTGTCGTTCCGCAACTATTCCGGCGGCATTGCCGCCCTGCATTCGGGCTGGAAGCTTTGAGGCACCACAGTTTGCAGCAGCAGGGTAGGCGATGAGCAGCGTCGGCGCCGCCTTTCGGCTCGCACGGGCCGGCTGGGTGCTGGTTCGCGAAGGCGTGATCGCAGCATTGCCGGGCGACGAACTCGGCGGCCTGCCGAAATTCGGCTGGCGCATGGCCCGGCTCTTCACCCGCCGCCGCGCACTCGCTTATGAGCGCAGCGACCGGCTGGCCAAGGCGGTGGTCCGGCTCGGACCCTCCTACGTCAAGCTCGGCCAGTTCCTGGCGACGCGGCCTGATGTCGTCGGCAACGACATGGCGCTCGACCTCGCCATGCTGCAGGACAAGATGCACACTTTTTCGCAGGCGGAAGCGGTGGCGGCGATCGAGGGCTCGCTCGGGCGCAAGATCGGCGAACTCTATACGCAGTTCGGCGGGCCGGTCGCGGCGGCCTCCATCGCCCAGGTCCATCCCGCGCAGGCCATGCATGACGGTGTCGATACCAAGGTGGCGGTGAAGGTGATCCGGCCTGGCGTGCGCCGCCGCTTCTTCCAGGATCTCGAAAGCTATTTCCTCGCCGCCCGGCTGCAGGAGAAATACATCCCGTCGTCGCGCCGGCTGCGGCCGGTCGAGGTGACCGAGACGCTGGCGCAGACCACCAAGATCGAGATGGATCTTCGCCTCGAGGCGGCCGCACTTTCGGAACTGGGCGAAAACACCAAGGACGATCCGGGCTTCCGCGTGCCGTCGGTCGACTGGGAGCGCACCGGGCGCGATGTGCTGACCATGGAATGGGTCGACGGCGTCAAGATGAACGACATCGCCGGCCTCGCTGCGGCGGGGCACGATCTGAAGGCGATCGCCACCAACCTGATCCAGTCGTTCCTGCGTCACACGCTGCGGGACGGCTTCTTCCATGCCGACATGCATCCAGGCAATCTGTTCGTCGAGGCCAATGGCAATATCGTCGCCGTCGATCTCGGCATTGCCGGACGGCTGGGCAAGAAGGAGCGCCGGTTCCTCGCCGAAATCCTCTACGGCTTCATCACGCGCGACTATCTGCGCGTCGCCGAGGTGCATTTCGAGGCCGGCTACGTGCCGCGCCAGCACAATGTCGCGGCTTTTGCGCAGGCGATCCGGGCCATCGGCGAGCCGATCCATGGCCAGCCGGCTGAAACCATCTCGATGGCGAAGCTTCTGACGCTGCTGTTCGAGGTCACCGAACTGTTCGATATGGCCACGCGGTCGGAACTGATCCTGTTGCAGAAGACCATGGTGGTGGTCGAAGGCGTCGCACGCACGCTCGACCCGGCCTTCAACATGTGGAAGACGGCCGAGCCGGTGGTCGGCCAGTGGATCGCCGGCAATCTCGGGCCGAGCGGCCTGCTGATGGACGCGCGCGACGGCGCCAAGGCGCTGCTGGCGCTGGCCCGCCAGGCGCCCGATCTTGCCGCCCGCACCGAGCGGCTGTCGCGCGAGATCGATTTTATGGCGGAGCACGGCCTCCGCTTCGACGAGGCGACATCGCGCGCCATCGGCAAGGCCGAAGCCCGTTACACCCGCTCGGGCCGGCTGGCGCTGTGGGTGATCGCGCTGACGCTGGTTTACATCGCGTGGAAGCTGCTCTGATCGCTTGCAACGCTAGCAACGGTGGTGCTAGCGTTGCAGTCGCGCTATTGATGTCGCGGAGCAAGTCATGGGCACCATTACTGTCCGCAATCTAGCTGACGACGTGAAGCAGAAATTGCGTGAGCGCGCTGCGGCGCGCGGGGTGTCGATGGAGGAAGAGGCGCGTGATGCGCTTGCCAAAAGCGTGCTGTCGGCGGAAGCCGGCATGCCCGAGAGCGAAACCCTCTATGCAACAATCCGCCGCTTGGTTGAGCCTCATGGAGGTTTTGACATCGATCTGCCCGAGCGAGGTCAATCCACAAAAACGCACAAAACCCTCGACCGCAAGCGCATCCTGCTGATCATCGGCGGCGGCATCGCCGCCTACAAGGCGCTGGACCTGATCCGCCGGCTGCGCGAGCGCGGTGCGGCGGTGCGCGTCGTGATGACATCGGCGGCGCAGGAGTTCGTCACCACGCTTTCGGTCGGCGCGCTTTCGGCCGACCATGTCTTCAGCGAATTGTTCGACCGCAATGACGAGCACGATGTCGGCCATATCCGCCTGTCGCGCGAGGCCGACCTTCTGGTAGTGGCGCCGGCCACTGCCGATCTGATGGCCAAGCTCGCCAACGGCCATGCCAACGATCTGGCCTCGACGGTGCTGCTCGCCACCGACAAGAAGGTGCTGATGGCGCCGGCGATGAACCCGAAAATGTGGTCGCATGCCGCGACGAGCCGCAACCGGGCGACGCTCGCCAAGGATGGCATCGCCTTCGTCGGCCCGGCCAAGGGCGAGATGGCGGAAAGCAACGAGGCGGGCGAGGGCCGCATGGCCGAGCCGCTGGAGATCGTGGCAGTGATCGAGGCACTGCTCGACAGCAGGCCGAAGCCGCTGGCCGGCCGCAGGATCATCGTCACCTCGGGGCCGACGCATGAGCCGATCGACCCGGTGCGCTACATCGCCAACCGCTCTTCGGGCAAGCAGGGCCATGCGATTGCGGCAGCGCTGGCAAGACTGGGCGCGGATGTACGCCTGGTCTCCGGTCCGGTCAGCATTGCCGATCCGGCCGGCGTTGTGACGACACATGTCGAGACCGCGGCCGAGATGAAGGCGGCCGTCGAACAGTTGTTGCCGGCGGACGCCGCGGTCTTCGTAGCTGCCGTCGCCGACTGGCGCACCGCTGGCACGGCCGGCGAGAAGATCAAGAAGGTGGCGGGCCAGGGCCCACCGGCGCTGCAAATGGTCGAAAACCCCGACATTCTCGCCAGTGTCGGTCATCACGGGCAACGGCCGGGGCTGGTTGTCGGCTTCGCCGCCGAGACGCAGGACCTGATTGCGAATGCCGAGGCCAAGCTGAAGAAGAAGGGCGCCGATTTCATTGTCGCCAACGATGTCTCGCATGAAAGCGGCGTCGGCCCCACCGGCGTCATGGGCGGCGACCGCAATAAGGTGCGCATCGTCTCGAAGGACGGTGTCGAGGAATGGCCTGAGATGGGCAAGGGCGAGGTGGCGGCGCGGCTCGCCGCGCTCATCGCCGAGCGTTTGCAAGCCTGAGCGGCCGCCGGTTCCGCAATCGGGCAGGCCATGGTCTTGCAAGCAGCCTTGTGGCCGAGGGCATTTGACGCCGACAGCGCCGGCGGAATGCTGTCGCCAAATTCTCGATCGGCCGTGCCCTCAGCCTGGCGCCAGTTGCGGCCGGCGTGCCGCCAAAGCCATCTTCAACGCCGCCAGGCAACCGACAATGCCGAGTGGCACGAAGGCCAGGTACAGCCAGCCGGCGACGTGCGCTGCTGCCTCGCGGTTCAGTCCGTCCGAAAAGCCGCTGGCATTGGCGATGATGCCGGCCATGGCGGCGCCCACGGCGTAGCCGATGCGCTGCATGGTCGGCACGGCGGCCGAGGCGATCGTCTGCTCGCCGTCGCGGGCCGAGGCGACGATGATGCGGGTCAGGAAGGGCCATGACACGCCGAAGCCACCGCCTTGCAACAAAGCGCAGAGCAGGATCAGCGGGATCGAGCCGGCGGGGATGGCATAGGCGAAACCCGCGAGGCCGGCTGCAATCATCAGCGCGCCGATGACGAGGATCTGCCGTTCGCGCTGCAGCGGCGCATTGGCGACGGCGATCGACAGGATCGACCAGGCGATCGATTCGGCGGCGATGATGTAGCCTGTGGTCAGGATCGGGATGCCGTGCAGCGTGGTAAGCAGAAGCGGCCCGTAGATGGAAAAAGAGACTGTCGCCACCGAGAAGGCGGCAACCATGGTCATGCCGCTGCCGACCGGCGAGCGCCATGAGAACAGGCCCGACGGGAACAGTCGCGATTGCGGCTTCATGGCGTCGACGAAAACGAACAGCGCCAGGCCGGCGAGGCCGAGGGCCAGCAGCAGCGACGAGCGCAGCAAGGCGACGTCGACGCCTGCGGTGGCGATCAGCACGACGGCGATGGCGAGGCAGCCAAGTGCTGCATAGGGGAAGGGCGGCGATGTGCCGGCGGCGGCCTGCGGCTTCGCCGCTTCCGGCGTGTTCAGGACGATGAAGCTTGCCGATGCCATGGCAATGCCACCCAGCACGAAGACGCCGAAGGCCCAGCGCCAGGACAGGAGCTCGACCATGATCGCGCCGAGCATCGGGCCGCTGAATGCGGCGACGCCCCAGATCGCCGACATTATGCCGAACAGCTGTGGCCAGATGCTGCGGTTAAACAGCCGCTCGACCGAGACGAAGGCCAGCGACACCAGCGCACCGCCGCCGAGACCCTCGACCAGACGGCCGCCAAGAAACACCGGCATGGACGGCGCGGTGGCGCAGATCAGTGCGCCCACGGCATAGAGCAGGGCGGCGACCGTGACGTTGGAGCGTAGAGCGACATAGCTGACCAGCCGCCCGGCCGCTGCGCCGGCGACAATGGCGCCGAGCTCGTAGACGGCCAGCGACCAGCCGACGAACTGCACACCGGCGAGGTCCCCGACCATGGCCGGCATGACCGTCGCCACCATCGTCTCGTTGGTGGCGTGCAGCAGGATGCCGAGGCTGATGAAGCAGAAGCGCGCGAGGTCGCCGCTTGCCCACAATGCCCGCCAGTCGACCTTGTTGCTGGTGATTCCAGTCATTCTTTTACCCTGCCTTTGCATATCTCGATGCCGGCGCATGGCGCCAGAAGCCAGTCAGGCTTTCCGGCGGGGCCATGCGCGCTGTTTCAGTCAGGCGAGTTGTAAAACCTCAAGCGCAGTTGAGCTCAAGTGGCTTTTTATCGAAGTGCAAACGGTCGAGATTGGCCGGAAGCCTCTCCGCTTGATGCGCCGGTCAGTTCTCAATGCTGCGCAGCTGAAACTGGCTGACGCCGATCGCAATGTTGATACCGGTCTGCGTCTGCAGGCTGAGCGGCTGCAGGGTGAAGGCCTGCGAGGAGCCGCCGACCAGGAGATTGGCGCCGGCGCCGACCGCCGCGGTCACTTCGGCGCTGGCGCCGATATAGTCGCCGGCCAACGCGCCGGGCGCATAGATGTTCCTCAGCGGCGTCAGCACCAGCCATTGCATGACGGTCTGCTTGGTGGTGCCGATGTCGAGCCCGTATTTGTTGACGGCGCCGAAATAGGCTTCCGGCGAAAAGCTCTTGTCGGCCGGCGTGAAGGTGCAGCTCAGATCCTTGCTGGAGCCGAAGATGAAGCCGGTGCCGCCGCCGATGGCGCAATCGAGCACACCGAGTTCGATACCCTGGCCTTGCGCTTGGGCCTGGGCGGTACAGATGATGGTGATAGCGGCGGCGATGGCTGGTTTCAGCACGGCGGATCCCCCAAAAAGCATGCGGCGCGAAACAGTAACCTGTTCCGCGCCGCGCGTAGAGGGATCAGTCGATCCTTATTTGCCCATGCTTATTTGAACGAGTGGATCAGCTCCAGGGAGGTCACGGCGACCGCTACATTGACGCCGGTCTGCGCCTGGACGCTGAGCGGCTCCAGCACAAAGGCGCCGTCCAGCCCGCCGACCAGCAGATTGGCGCCGCCGCCGGTCACCACGCTCGCCTCGGCGTTGACGCCGTAATAATGGCCGGCAAGGTCGCCCTCGTCATGGCCGCGGGTGGCGGCCAGAACCGCCCACACCAGCTGGCCCTGATGCGTCTGGCCGAGATCGACGCCGAGCTTGGAGATCATCCCCGTGTATTTCTCGGACGGCCCATGGTGATAAGGGCGGAACGTGCAGTCGACGCCCTTGTTCGACGTGATGACGTAACCGACGCCGCCGTCGATGGTGCAATCGAGCGTGCCGAGCTGAAGCTTGCCGGCGCTGGCGGGAACGGCAAGCAGCGTCGTGGCAAGTGCCGCGGCACAGATGATTTTCTTGATCATGGGTCAGTCCTTTCGAAAATGCCTTCAACAACGGTTGAATGGCCCGGAGCGTTCCGCTGAAAACTTGGCGCGATCAAGGCAGGGGTTAACGCTTTGCCCCTGGTGGTTAAGATTGGGTGATAGTGGGGTTTTCTGGATACGCAATCTCAAGGGGAAGCGCTCTGCGCTTTCCCTTGGGAGAAACCGCTCACGCGGCGCACTGCATCAGGAATGGAACGTTGTTATAAAAGGCCGCCGATGGCGGCGCGCCGGCTGCATCTCAGCCGGCGGTGGCGCCCGATGTGCGCGACAGGCCGTCCTTGGCCGGCTGGTAGGTCGGGTCGAGATGGACGGCTTCGCGGTAGGCCTTCGAGGCCTTGACCTTGTCGCCGCGGCGCTCGTAGATCAGCGCCTGGTTGGACCAGGCTTCGGCGTTCTTGCCGTCGAGCTTGATGGCCATGTTGAAGTCGGAGAAGGCGTTGTCCTCGTCATTCATGGCGAGATAGGAGAGGCCGCGGCCGTTATAGGGTTCGGCCGCGTCCGGCGCCAGGGAGATGGCGGTCGAGAAATCCTCGATGGCAAACTTGTGCTGGCCCTGGCTTTGATAGATCAGGCCGCGATTGTGATAGGCGCGGGCATCCGTGGTGTCGAGCTGGATCGCCTTCTGGAAATCGTTGAAGGCCTGCTGGGTCTGGCCGGCCTTGCGATAGAGGTTGCCGCGGCCGATATAGGCGGCGTCATAATTTGCATTGATCTGGATCGAGCGGTTGTAGTCGGCAAGGGCGGCCGCCTGGTTGCCGAGGAAGCGCTGGATCAGTGCCCGGTTCGAATAGGCCTGGTAGAAATTCGGGTTGAGCTGGATGGCGGTGTCGAAATCCTTCAGCGCCGCCTGGTACTGGCCGCCACGGCCATAGGCCGAGCCGCGCACATTGTAGCCTTCCGGATCCTGCGGATTGCGCTGGATCACCGCCGACAGCGAGGAGATGTTCTCGCTTGAGCCTTGCGCCTTGTCGATGTTGTTGAATTCGCCGGTCGGAACGCTCTGGCAACCGGCAAGCACCAGGCCGGACATCAGGGCTGCCGCCAGGGCCAAACCGCGCATTGTGGTTTTGCGCTCTACGCCGATTGCGTTCATGTCTGCCCTGTCCTCACTTCAGCCGCGCCGTCCAGGTCCCCCTCCGGGCCGGGTCACAGATTGTCGTAACAAAATCTAGAACGCCGTTTGCGCGTTCAAGGGAACGGCCTCCAACAGAATGGCGGCGCTCCAAACAAAAAGGTGGCGGCGATTCCGCATCGCGCCACCTCAGAGTATCCTTCGAAAAGGACGAAAAATTGGCGTCAGAACCGCGGCGGACGCGGAGCACCACCAGGACCACCGGCGGCGCCGGCAGCAACCGGGCGCGGCGTCATCGGCAGCAGGCCTTCGCGCTGGGCGCGCTTGCGGGCCAGCTTGCGGGCGCGGCGAACGGCTTCGGCCTTTTCACGGGCGCGCTTCTCGGAAGGCTTCTCGTAATGGCCGCGCATCTTCATTTCGCGGAAAATGCCTTCGCGCTGCATCTTCTTTTTGAGAGCGCGAAGCGCCTGATCAACGTTATTGTCGCGGACGAGTACCTGCACGGGCAATCCTGTCTTTCGGGTTTGATATCAACAGGCAAGTGACCATAGCCACATGCCTCCGCGGCGCTTTACACCACGAATTGTGGCGGCTGATAGCAGAATCAGGCCGCGCTGTCCACACTGGAAATGAAGGACAACCGCCAATTTGCCACGGCAGCCCCGAGATAGGGCGCCAACTAGGCGCTGGCCAGATGGAGCCGTGCGAAATCCTCGAAGAATTCGCCGTAATCGCAGGTAATTTCCTCGCCGGCTGATATATCTCGAGTGGCGGTGGCGCCGCCATATTGCGAAAAATCCGTGTTCGGCCGCTCGGCGTGGTTCATGAAGCGGCCATTATCGACTTCATAGACCATGAAGCCGGGACGGTCGGGGCTCGGATAGGCATAGCGGTCGAGCAATTCCTTGAGGTGCGGCGGCGCCGCCTCGTATTTGTCCGTCGGGATCAGCCGGTCGAAATCCGGATCGAGCCGCCAGATCGAGGCGCCCTTCCTGATCGGCTCGGCGGCGAACACGCCGACGCCTTCGATTGCGCTCTGGGCGACATAGGTCCTGATCAGCAGCATGTCCGTCCTCCTCACCCGAAACCGAATCGCCAAATCGCGAGGAAAAAGCAAGTCCGGTTTCGGGTTCTATGGCTGATCGGCGCGGGCGATGACCCGCGAAATGCTTCACGTCCGGGTGATCGAGACGCCGCCATCGGCAAACAGCGCCGATCCTGTGGTGAAGCTCGACGCATCCGATGCCAGGAAGAGCGCAGCGCGGGCGATCTCTTCAGGCACAGCGACACGTTTCAAGGCATGCAGGTTTTCCACGAAAGCGCGTGATTCCGGCGTCTTGAATGTTGCCGACGGGGTGTCGGTGCCACCCGGCATCAGCGCGTTGACCCGCACGCCCCTGGGGCCGTATTCGGCGGCCAGCACCTGCGTCAGGCCGATCAGTCCGGCCTTGCTGGCGGCATAGCTGGTCATGCCCGGCATGCCGACTGTGTGACCGACGAAGGTCGAGGTGAAGATCAGCGATCCGCCGCCGCGTTCGACCATCGCCGGCACCTGGTATTTCGCGCCGAGAAAGGCGCTGGTCAGATTGGCGTCGAGCGTCTCGCGCCATCCGTCCAGCGACAGTTCCGAAATCGGACCCATCGTTCCGACGGAGCCGACATTGTTGAAGGCGATATCGAGCCCGCCGAATTTTTCGACGGCGAGATCGACGAGGGCTTTTGCATAGGCTTCGTCGCGGACATCGCCGGCAAGCGCGACTGCCGTGCCGTCGGCGTCCTCGATTTCGACGACCAGCGCATCGAGTTCGGCCTGGCGGCGGGCGGCGATGACGACCCTGGCGCCTTCTTCGGCGAAGAGTTTTGCGGTGGCGCGGCCGATGCCGGAACTGGCGCCGGTGACGATCGCTATTTTATTGGTGAGTGCGAACATTTTTTGCATCCTTTCATCGCGCCGGCTGTGCCGGCACCCGGGATGTTGATCGCAGTTCGGGACGGTGCTAGCCACCCGATACGTGCTCGACTTGCTGAATGGCTTCGCAGCGGCACAAGCGCCGCGCGCCGGACTATTGCTTCAGCAGCCAGCCGAGGCGATCGAGCGAAAATGCGTAGCTGATGGCGATGAGCAGCGTGATGACAACGCCCGTGGTTGTGTGACCGGCGGCATAGAATCCGGCTGCACCGCCAAACAGGATGGCCAGTTCAAGCACCAGCCTGACTGCGCCTGGTACAGGAACCGGCGCGCGTCCGGACCGGCTCGGATCGCCGCGCACCGCGAAGGTTCCCCACAGCGCAGCTGCAATGAACGGCAAGGCCAAGGCGAAGAGCCAGCGCCACCATCCGCCGGAGAGGCTCCAGCCGGCAAAGCCGAGGCCAAGCAAGGCGGCAAGTTCCAGCAGGAAACGCAAGGTTAGATTCCACCAGGCGTTGCCCATATCCGTCCTCCAGAGTCTCGCGATCGCCAGTGTGTCCGAACGCAGCCATGCCTGCCAGCCCGGGCAGGTCTTTTCCACCGCGGCGCAAAACGGCAAGCGCCGTCGCAAACAGCGCAAGGGTGGAAGCGCCGTTTCGCTAGTGATACACCTCGCGCGCCGGGGCTGCGTAAAATACCCCATCGCCATTTGCGAGGCTGGAACGTTGAAAAAATATTCGGTATTCGCCATCGCCCGCGAGGCCATGCGCGGCCACAAGGGCTGGGAGGAACAATGGTCCTCGCCGGAGCCGAAGAAGGAATATGACGTCATCATCGTCGGCGCCGGCGGTCATGGCCTGGCCACCGCCTACTATCTCGCCACCGTGCACGGCATCACCAATGTCGCGGTGCTGGAAAAGGGCTGGCTAGGCGGCGGCAACACCGGGCGCAACACCACCATCATCCGCTCCAACTACCTTTACGACGAGAGCGCCGGCATTTACGACCATGCGCTGAAGCTGTGGGATGGGCTCTCCCAGGAACTCAACTACAACGTCATGTATTCGGCGCGCGGCGTCATGATGCTGGCGCACAATGTGCACGACATCCAGGTGCTGAAGCGCCATGTCCATGCCAACCGTCTCAACGGCATCGACAATGAATGGCTGACGCCTGAGCAGGCGAAGGAATTCTGCCCGCCGCTCAACATTTCCAGGCAGGCGCGCTATCCCGTCGTCGGCGCCGCCTTGCAGCGGCGAGGCGGCACGGCGCGTCACGATGCGGTGGCCTGGGGCTATGCGCGCGGCGCTTCGGCGCGCGGCGTGCACATCATCCAGAATTGCGAGGTCACCGGCGTCAAGCGGGCGGCCAATGGCGCGGTCATGGGCGTCGACACGACGCGCGGCTTCATCGGCGCCAAGAAGGTCGGCGTGGTGGCTGCAGGCCACTCCTCGGTGATCATGAACATGGCCGGCGTGCGCATGCCGCTGGAAAGCTATCCGCTGCAGGCGCTGGTGTCGGAGCCGGTCAAGCCGGTGGTGCCTTGCGTGGTGATGTCGAACACGGTGCACGCCTACATCTCGCAGTCCGACAAGGGCGAGCTGGTGATCGGCGCCGGCACCGACCAGTATGTCTCCTATTCGCAGACCGGCGGCCTGCACATTTTGCAGCATACGCTGGACGCCATCTGCGAGATGTTCCCGATCTTCACCCGCATGAAGATGCTGCGCTCGTGGGGCGGCATCGTCGACGTGACGCCCGACCGTTCGCCGATCCTGGCCAAGACGCCGGTATCAGGCCTCTATGTCAATTGCGGCTGGGGCACGGGCGGCTTCAAGGCAACGCCCGGCTCAGGCCATGTCTTTGCCCACACGATTGCCAAGGACGATCCGCATCCGATCAACGCGCCCTTCACCATCGAGCGCTTCCGCACCGGGCGCCTCATCGACGAGGCAGCAGCGGCGGCGGTGGCGCACTGATGATGGTGGAACTGGCTGTAGCGGTGCCGCTGGTGCTGGCGGGGGAGCAGGACCTGTTCCATTTTCCGTCACCGGACGAGGTGCGGACGCAGCCGATCAGCCGCGCCGGCAACGAAGCCAATTGGCCGTTTTCGATCGACGCCGGCATTCTGGCATGCGTGTGGAGCGGTGGCCAGAAGGTGGTCATCTTCATGGAGAACAGGCCCTCCGATCTCGGCGAGGACGACACATTCGATGCGCGCAGCGTCATCGTAACGACCGATCCGTTTCAGCTCACGATCGGCAACATGGCGTATCGCGAGCTGTTTCGCCCCGCCGCAAGTGTAGAGGAGCGCATTCGGCTCGTCGCGCCTTTTGCGGCGATGGGCCAGAGGCTTTGCAACCAACCGGCCGGCGCGCATGTCGGCCACGGCGAATTGTAGGAACGAACGATAATGCTTCTCATCCGCTGCCCCTATTGCGAGGAAGAGCGCCCGGAGCTCGAGTTCCGTAACGCCGGCGAGGCGCATATTGCGCGTTCGGCCAACATGGCGGGCGAGAGCGACGACGACTTCGAAAAGTTCTTCTTCATCCGCTCGAACCCCAAGGGCATCATCTATGAGCGCTGGCGCCACATCCATGGCTGCGCGCGTTTCTTCAACGCGGTGCGCGACACCGTCACCGACAAGTTCGTCATGACTTACAAAGCCGGCGAGCCGAAACCGTCCAAGCTGCCCAAAAACTCCAACGAAATGGCTTCCAAATGAGCGGCGCGTTCCGCATTCCGAGCGCCGGCCGTCTCAGCCAGGCCAAGACCGCGCGGTTCTCTTTCGACGGCCAGTCTTACACCGGCATCGAAGGCGACACGCTGGCCTCGGCGCTGCTTGCCAATGGCGTGCATCTGGTGGGACGTTCGTTCAAGTATCACCGTCCGCGCGGCTTCCTGTCGGCCGGAGCGGAAGAGCCAAACGCGCTGGTCGAGGTCAAGCGCGACGCCGCGCGCAAGGCGCCGAACATCCGCGCCACCGTGCAGGAACTTTATGACGGGCTTGTCGCCCAATCTCAGAACCGCTGGCCCTCGCTCGCCTTCGATGTCGGCGCGGTCAGCGATCTGGCATCGCCGCTGTTTTCGGCCGGCTTCTACTACAAGACCTTCATGTGGCCGAAGGCAGCCTGGAAGAGCCTCTACGAGCCGAAGATCCGCGCCGCGGCCGGCCTCGGCGTTTCGCCTGACAAGCCAGATCCCGACCATTATTCGTCGCGCTATGCGCATTGCGACGTACTGGTGCTGGGCGGCGGTGCGGCCGGCATTGCGGCAGCGCTCGCCGCTGCCGAAACCGGCGCGCGTGTCATCCTCGCCGATGAACAGGCCGGCTTCGGCGGCAGCCTGCGCTTCGAGAGCGGGGCGAAGATCGACGGCCAGGACGGTTATGCCTGGGCGCAAGGCGCGGTGGCCAAGCTCACCGCCCTGGACAATGTCCGCGTTTTGTCGCGCACGACGGCGTTCGGCTACTACGCGCAGAACTTCGTCGGCCTGGTCGAGCGGGTCAGCGACCATCTGCAAAACCCCGGCCGCGATTTGCCGCGCGAGCGCCTATGGCAGGTACGCGCCAAGCGCGTGGTGCTGGCGACCGGCGCCATCGAACGCCATATCGTGTTTGCCGACAATGACCGGCCCGGCATCATGCTGGCCTCGGCGGCGCGGACTTATCTCAACCAGTACGGTGTCGCGGTCGGCAAAAATGTCGGCGTCTACACCGCCAATGACTCGGCCTACTCCGCCGCGATCGACCTGAAGAAGGCCGGCGTCAACGTGGCGGCGATCGTCGACCTGCGCGACCATCCGACCGGACCTGTGATCGACGAGGCGAGAGCGCTCGGCATCGAGGTCAATTTCGGCCGCGCGGTGATCCGCGCCGGCGGCAAGTTGCGCGTGACCTCGATGACGGTTCAGCCGAAGAATGGGGGCGGCGAGCGCACCATTCCGGTCGATGCCATCCTGATGTCGGCCGGCTGGACGCCGTCGGTGCATCTGTTCTCGCAGTCGCGCGGAAAGGTCGCGTTCAATGACGAGACCAAGCGCTTCGTGCCGGGCATCTATGCGCAGGACTGCGTTTCGGTCGGCGCCTGCAACGGCACGGATGGGCTCTCGGCGTCGATCGACGAAGCCTATGCGGCCGGCGCCAAGGCGGCGAAGGATGCGGGCGGCAAAGTGGCCAAGGGCGTTAAGCCGAAGGTCGACGCGTCGGAAAGCTGGTCGCGCGGCATGCTGGGCGCGGCGCCCGGCGCCGGGCCGGACAAGACGGTCAAGGCCTTCGTCGATTTCCAGAACGACGTCACCGCCAAGGACATCCGCCAGGCGGTACATGAAGGCATGCGCTCGATCGAGCACGTCAAGCGCTTCACCACCAACGGCATGGCGACCGACCAGGGCAAGACCTCCAACATGCACGGCCTGGCGATTGCCGCCGAGACGCTTGGCAAGCCGATCCCCGAGGTCGGGCTGACCACGTTCCGCGCGCCCTATACGCCTGTCACTTTCGGCGCGATCGTCAGCCATTCGCGCGGTCCGCTGTTCGACCCGACACGCAAGACCGCGATCCATCCCTGGGCCGAAGCGCAAGGCGCGGTGTTCGAAGATGTCGGCCAGTGGAAGCGCGCCTGGTATTTCCCCAAACCCGGCGAGGACATGCACAAGGCGGTCGACCGCGAATGCGTCGCTGTGCGCACCAATGCCGGCCTGTTCGATGCCTCGACGCTGGGCAAGATCGAAGTGGTCGGACCGGATGCGGCCAGGTTCATGGAACTGCTCTACACCAATCCGTGGGAGAAGCTTGAGCCCGGCCGCTGCCGCTATGGCATCATGCTGCGCGAGGATGGTTTCATCTATGATGACGGCGTCGTCGGCAGGCTGGCGCCGGACCGTTTTCATGTGACGACCACGACGGGTGGCGCGCCGCGCGTCATGAACCATATGGAGGACTATCTCCAGACCGAGTTCCCGCATCTCAATGTCTGGCTGACCTCGATAACCGAGCAATGGGCGGTCATCGCCGTGCAGGGGCCGAAGTCGCGAGACATCATTGCACCGCTGGTCGAAGGCATCGACATGTCGGACGAGGCGCTGCCGCATATGTCGGTGCGCGAAGGCAAGATCTGCGGCGTTCCGACCAGGCTGTTTCGCATGTCGTTCACCGGCGAGCGCGGTTTTGAAGTCAACGTGCCGGCCGATCACGGCCAGGCTGTCTGGGAGGCGCTGTGGGCCGAAGGCCAAAAGCATGGCGCGACTGCTTACGGCACCGAGGCGATGCACGTGCTGCGCGCCGAAAAGGGCTACATCATCGTCGGCCAGGACACGGACGGCACGGTGACGCCGAACGATGCCGGGCTCGACTGGGCGGTCGGCAAGAAGAAGACCGACTTCGTCGGCATCCGCGGCCTGACGCGGCCCGACCTTGTCGCCAAGGGCCGCAAGCAACTGGTCGGCTTGAAGACCAAGGACCCGAAAGTGGTGCTTGAGGAAGGCGCGCAGATCGTCGCCGACCCGAAGCAGGCGATCCCGATGAAGATGATCGGTCACGTCACATCCAGCTACTGGTCGGAAAATTGCGGTCGCTCGATCGCGCTGGCGCTGGTTGCCGGCGGGCGCGACCGGATGGGCGACACGCTCTATGTGCCGATGCCGAACGGGGTGATCGAAGTGGAGGTTACCGGCATGGTGTTCTTCGACGAGACGGGAGGGCGCCTCAATGGCTAAGGCTGCTGCAAAGAAGACGGCCCCAGCTGCAGCGCCGTCGGTCGAGCGCCGCCCGGCCCTGGCTGGACGCGTCGTTTCCGCAACGGATGTCAAGGTCGAGGTGCTGCCGCCGGCGGAGCGCATGTCGCTGCGTGCGCCGGAGGCTTCCGTCGCGGCGCTGTCGAAGGCGCTCGGCCTGACCTTGCCGAAGCAGCCGAAGACCTCGGCGGCCAAGGGTGGCCGCACGGCGCTGTGGCTCGGACCGGACGAATGGTTTGTGATCGACGAAGCCGGCAAGGATCCGCTTGCCGACTGCGCCAAGGTGACCGCATTGCATTCGGCGGTCGGCATCTCGCACCGCAACGTCGCCTTCGCCGTCACCGGCCCGGCGGCTGCCGCCGCGATCAATGCAGGCTGCCCGCAGGATTTGTCGCTCGAGGCTTTTCCGGTGGGCGCGGCGTCGCGCACCATTCTCGGCAAGTGCGAAATCCTGCTGTTGCGCACGGCAGCCGACGCTTTCCGGGTCGAGTGCTGGCGTTCCTTCTCGGACTATGTCTTTACTTTCCTGTCGGAAGCAGCCAGCGACGCGGCGGCGTAGGAACGTTTGACGGGTCAAGCCGTTCTGCTTCCCTCATCAGGGAGAACATACGATGCCGTCGAAAGCGCCGCCGAAGTCAGCTGGCAAGACGTCCGCCGTGCGCTCACTCGAACATGAGCAGCATCACGAGGTGACTGCCGAAGAGGAACTCGAGGAAGGCCTCGAGGACACGTTTCCGGCCAGCGATCCGGTGTCGATCACCTCGACCGCCATCCCAGGCGCGCCGGCAAGACCCGGCAAGGCCAAGACGGTGCCGGGTCGCAAACCGCGCAAGAAATAACCGTTCGGCTACGCCAGGTTTGAACTCAGGAAAAGCCGGCTTGCGCTGAGAAAATGGGGGCGCTGAGGAAAAAACGGGCGGCCGGGATTATCCTGCCGCCCTTAAATTAGTCGTTGTGCTGTTCGGTGGTCGAGCCCGATCAACTTAGAACGTGCTCGGCACGATCCATGGGTTGATCTCGATGCCGAGACGCGGGCTCTTGGCCTTGACGTCGGACTTTTCGACCGAGCCGGTCACGGCGCAATCGAGCTTGGCATTGGTCGTGGTGTCGACGCAGGTGGCGGCCTGCTTGGTCGAGTGTGTGTTGTTGGCGGCGAAAGCCGAGCCGGAGAGAGCCAGCACGGTGGCGAGGGCGAGAAGGGTTTTGTTCATGTCAGTCTCCATCGGTTAAATTCTTTTCGTACATGTACGATACAACGTACACATACGTCCACCGAGATGGGTTTTCAAGTCGGAAAACGTACGCGTACGACAAATTTTTTTGAATGCCGAAAATTGCGTCGCACTGACACAGCCGAAGCTGTCAGGCCGGACGTTGAATTGGAGGGGCGGGGATGCTCAGCAGTCGACCGGGGTCTCGGTCAGCGGCGGCACATTCTGGGTGCTGAGCGTGGCGAGTGTGAAATCGCACATCCGCGTCACGAAAGCCTGTGGATCGCCGAAGGGGTAGAACGGGAACGTGATCAAAAGCGAGATGGTGCCGTGGCCGACTGCCCAAAGCATGGTGGCGATGGCGCGCGGATCGCCCTGCAGCTTGCCTGCAGCAACGCAGGCCTCGACCCTGGATATCAGCGCTTTCATCGCCGGGTTGGCCTCTTCCATGTCCTCATAGCTTCTGCCTTCCGGCAGCTTGGTCTTTTCGGTCATGAACACGGTGCGGTATTCGTTGGGGTTGCCGAGCCCGAAGGCGGCATATTCGGTCATCACCGCACGCAAGGCCTCGATCGGATCGTCGGAAGGATGCTCCTCGATGCGGCGGGCAAGTGTTTCGAAGGCATCCTCGGCCAGCGCAAACAGGATGTCCTGCTTGTCGGCGAAGTAGGAATAGACCGACATCGGAGCATAGCCGACCCGCTTGGCCAACTTGCGGATGGTCAGCCCTTCATAGCCTTCTTCCTTGACGAGCTTGTGGGCTGCGTCGAGCAATTCGGAACGCAGTTCGGCTTTTTGTTTTTCGCGGCGTTTCTGGACGCTCAGTGGCAAGACCCGGTGCCTTTGGTTGGTTGTGCATGGCTAAATATATACGCTGTACGGAAACGGGCAAGGGCGCTGCCAGGGACATCAAAAAGCGACCTCAAGCTTTCTCTCGAATAGTCGTGTCCGTTCTGGTCTATTTCGCCAGCATCTATGTCACAGCATGTGTAACATGGGCGCTCGCAGGCAACATCGGACCGTTACAAACAAAGCCTATCTGGCGGCTCTGCAAGAAATTTCGGTTTTGGGGGGCCTCTATGGCTGCGATAGAGCTTTCGTCCGGGCTGCCGGGCGCACATCCACTTTCTCATGGCGCCAGGCTGGCGCTCAGGCGAGTCGTGATAGTCGCATGGCTGGCGATCGCAATCGGCTTCGCCATGGAAGCGCTTATTCTGACTGCCGGATTTGCGGCAGGTTCGCACCCGGCGCCAACCCAGGTTCTGATCGACTTGGCGCAAGGCGTGACCTGGTCATTCTTCGTCTGCGCCGGCGTCAGCCTCGGCACGGCGATCACCAAGGTGCGAGCCTCGCTTGGCGGCCTGATCGCCATGATCTCGGGGCCGCTGGCCATGGGCATCGCCAAAGGTACGCAAAAGGTGATGGTGAGCGCGCTTGATGTATCGGCAAAGCCCGTGATCCTGTCGCTCACTACGCTCGGTATGTTGCGGGCGATCGAGTATGGTTTGCTGGGCTGGATGCTGGCTTCGCTGGCATCCAAGGAAGAACCTCGCTCGCTGCATTTCATGCTGGCGGGTGCCTTGGCCGGCGCGGTGTTCGGCGGCGGGATCACGGCGCTGACGATCGAGACTGCCGCAGCCAAGGACATTGCGCTGGCATTGCCGCAGGCTGTCGCCACCGGCCTCATTGAGATCGTGTTTCCGATCGGATGCTCGCTGGTCGTCTACATCGCCCTGCAAGTCAGCCGGCACATGAAGTTCATTTCCAGCGATGCGCGCCAGATTTCAGGTCGAATTGACCTGAAATCTGAATCCGGGTCTAATCAAATTGATAGAGCATGATGTCGTCCGAAAACCGCTTCACACTTTCGGCATCATGCTCTTTCTACAGACGGTGATCGGTTTGCGTACTGTTTCCAGGCCGGTTGCCACCACCTCCGTATGGGCTTGCTCCCCGGTCGGGGAACGGAACTGATCCGATCTGTCATCAAATCGCGCCGACCACAATATCTCATTGTCTACTCAGGTTCGGTCGATCAGCTTGGCGGCAAGGTGCGACAGCAGCTTCACCGCTTCGCCATAGGTCCTGGCCTTTTCGGGATTGGAGGCGTTGCCGTCGAGCGCCCGCTTGTAGACGCCCTGACAGATGGCCGCCAAGCGGAAGAAGGAGAAGGCGAGGAAGAAGCTCCAATTGTCGATGCCGGCCAGCCCGCGCCGACGGCAATACGCCGCGACATAGGCTTCCTCCAAGGGCAGGCCGAGGGCGGCGCGGTCGACGCCGCCAAGACCGCGAAAGCCCGAGGCGTGCGGCAAGCGCCATTGCATGCACTGGTAGGCGATGTCGGCAAAGGGGTGGCCAAGCGTCGACAGTTCCCAGTCGAGCACGGCCAGCACTTTCGGCTCATTGTGCGCGAAGATCATGTTGTCCAGCCGGTAGTCGCCATGCACGAGAGATTTTCGGCCGTCATCGGCCGGCATATGCGTCTCCAGCCAGGCGATCAGCCGGTCCATGTCGGCGACCGTGCCGGTCTCCGAGGCGCGGTACTGGCTGGTCCAGCGTGCCAGCTGGCGTTCGAAGTAATTGCCGGGTTTGCCGAAATCGCCGAGCCCGACCGCCTCGACATCGACATCGTGCAGGGCCGCCAGGGTGGCGTTCATGGCATCGTAGAGGGCGGCGCGCTCATCGTTGCCAGCGGCCTCCGGCACTGCCGGATCCCAAAAGATGCGGCCGTCGAGAAAATCCATGACGTAGAACATGCGGCCGATCGGCGTCGCCTCCGCCGACAGATGCAGCATCGCCGGCACCGGCACGGCGGTGCCGGCCAGCGCCTTCATGACCGTGAATTCGCGGTCGACCTGATGCGCCGATTTCAGTAACTGGCCCGGCGGCTTGGCGCGCAGGACATAGCGGCCGCTGGCCGCAGTCAGCAGATAGGTAGGGTTCGACTGGCCGGATTTGAATTTTTCGATTGCCGAAAGCCCGGCAAAACCCGGGATGTGCCCCTCGAGATAGAGCGCTAGTGGCGTCTGGTCCAGCGCGTTGGCGTCGCCACTCATGCGGTCTCCGGCTCACGCTCGATCAGCGTCAGCGTCAGCCAGCGCGCCGTCAGCGCCGGCTTCTTCGAGCCTTCGATCTCGATGGTCACGTCATGCGCCGTCTGCACCCAGCCCGACGGCCTGACCTTGACGTCGGCCAGCACGAAGCGGGTGCGGATGCGCGAACCGGTCTTCACCGGCGCCAGGAAGCGCAGCGAATCGAAACCGTGGTTGACGCCCATCTTGCCCTTTTCCAGCGGCGGCATGGTCTCGAAGGTCATCGCCGAGAGCAGCGACAACGACAGGAAGCCATGCGCGATGGTGCCGCCGAACGGCGTCTCGTTTTTGGCCCGCTCGGGGTCGCAATGGATGAACTGGTGGTCGTCGGTGGCGTCGGCGAACTGGTCGATCATGGTCTGTGTGACCTCGCGCCATGGCGAGACGCCGACTTCCTTGCCGACGCTGGCCAGAAGCACATCGAGACTGATCGGTTCCACTGCGGTGTCCTCCCCTTGCCGCCGACCGCGGCTCATTCCTTGAACAATGTCAGCCCATGCTGCACCGACTGCCCGCCGTCGATCGGCAGGATGGCGCCGGTGACATAGGAACCGGCACGGCTGCACAAATAGAGCGTTGCGCCGCCGATGTCATCCGCCACGCCGATACGGCCGATCGGCACATGGCTGCCGACATGTCTGGCCTTTTCTTCGGTGCCGGTGGCAAAGGCGGTCATCCGGCTCTGGAAGGGGCCGGGGGCGAAGGCGTTGACGGTGATGCGCCGCGCCGCGAGCTCGATCGCCAGCGTGCGCGTCAGGTGGTGAACGGCGCCCTTGGACGCGGTATAGGAATAGGCGTCGTCGGCCAGCGGCTGCGTGCCCATCACCGAGCCCAGATTGATGACGCGGGCCGGATCGGCATCGCTGGCGGCGGCTTCCAGCAGCGGCAGCAATTCGCGGGTCAGGTGGAAGACGGCGGTGACGTTGACGGCGAACACCTTGGCCCAGCCGCTATAGGGAAAATCTTCCAGCGAGGCACCCCAGGATATGCCGGCATTGTTGACCAGAATATGCAGCTTCTCGGTGCGCGCCTTGACCTCGCTGACCAGCGCGGCAATGCCGGCTTCGCTCGAGACGTCACCGGCGAAACCTTCGGCACTGCCGGAGCCGCCGAGCCCGTTCAACTCAGCGGCGACCTTGATGCAATCCTCGCCCTTGCGCGAGGCGATCATCACGGTAGCGCCGGCCTGGACCAAAGCGGTCGCAACCATGCGGCCGATGCCGGTCGCGGCTCCCGTTACCAGCGCGGTCTTGCCCGCGACTGAGAACAGTTCTTCCAGATAGCTCATCGCAATTCCTCCGCGCCTTTCTGCTCACGGTCCGGGGCGAAAGGGCTCGCGTTGACAAGGCTAACCGAAGTACGGTCATCCTTGCCACGGGTAAAGTGCCTGGATGCGTGAAAGGGTTGGAGACCGATGGCGGACATCAATCTCGGCATGACCGAGCGGCTGAAGCCGATCCACGCCCGCGTCGCCGCTATGGTGCGCGACGAGATCATGCCGCTCGATCATGAGTTTTTGAGCGAGGTCGGCAAGGGCGGCGACCGCTGGGTCTATACCGCGCGGCAGACCGAAATCCTCGAAGGGTTGAAGAAAACGGCCAAGGATCGCGGCCTGTGGAATTTCTGGCTGACCGGCTCCGAGCGCGGCTATGGGCTGTCAACCGTCGAATATGCCTATCTGGCCGAGGAGATGGGCAAGGCGCATCTCGGCGCGGAGACCTTCAATTGCTCAGCGCCCGACACCGGCAATATGGAGGTGCTGGAGCGCTATGGCTCGGAGGACCACAAGCAGGCATGGCTGGCGCCGCTGCTCGAGGGGAAAATCCGCTCGGCCTATCTGATGACGGAGCCGGATGTCGCCTCCTCCGACGCCACCAACATCGCCATGCGCTGCGAAAAGCAAGGCGGCGACTATGTACTCAACGGCGAGAAATGGTGGGCGTCGGGGGCCGGGGACCCGCGCTGCGCCATCTACATTGTCATGGTTCGCACCGGCGAAGCCGAGACGCAGCACCGCCGCCATTCGATGATCCTGGTGCCGTCCGGCACCAAGGGCGTGACCAAGCTGCGGCCGATGCAGGTCTATGGCGACGACGACGCGCCGCATGGCCACATGCATCTTCGCTTCGACAATGTCAGGGTGCCGGCCGGAAACCTGATCCTCGGCGAGGGCAGGGGGTTCGAGATCGCCCAGGGGCGGCTTGGCCCCGGCCGCATCCACCATTGCATGCGCGCCATCGGCCAGGCCGAAATGGCGCTGGAGCTGCTGTGCCAGCGCTCGGTGCGCCGCGAGGCCTTCGGCCAGCCCTTGGCCAAGCTCGGCGCCAATTTCGACATCATCGCCGAATGCCGCATGGAGATCGAGATGGCGCGGCTGCTCTGCCTCAAGGCGGCGTGGATGATCGACCAGGGCGATGCGCGCGCAGCCGCGCCCTGGATCAGCCAGATCAAGGTCATCGCACCGCGCGTCGCGCTCAAGGTCACCGACGAGGCCGTGCAGATGTTCGGGGCGCAAGGCATCAGCCAGGACACGCCGCTGGCACGCTCATGGACGCATCTGCGAACCCTGCGCCTCGCCGACGGGCCGGACGCCGTGCACCGCCGGCAGGTGGCGCGTACGGAGCTCAGGAAATACACGCAGGAAAAGGTCTGAGCGGATGAAGGCCATTATCGCCCGCGATTTCGCGCCGCTCGGCCAGCTCGTCCATGCCGACAATCTGAAGGAACTGGTCGGCTGGCATCTCGCCGGCAAGGTTTGGCCGGTCATCGAAGGCACTTATCCGCTGGCCGATGCCGCCGCCGTGCTGACGCGCGTGCTTGGCCGTGGCGCATCCGGCAAGCTCATCCTCAAACGTTAAGGAGCCCCGCCATGGCGATACCTTCAGACATGAGAGCACTGCTGCTGATCGGCGACGGCTACACCAGGACGCCCTCCGGCAGCGTGCTGGAGGCGATGGAGCCGTATCTCACGCTGGGCAGCATCGGCGTGCCGACGCCCGGACCGAGCCAGGTGCTGATCAAGGTCAGCCTCGCCTCGATCAACCCGTCCGACGTCATGTTCATCAAGGGCCAGTACGGTCAGCCGCGCGCCAAGGGCCAGCCGGCCGGCTTCGAGGGTGTCGGCACGGTCGTTGCCAGCGGCGACGAGCCCTATGCGAAAAGCCTGATCGGCAAGCGCATCGCCTTCACCACCGGCGTCACCAATTGGGGCGCGTGGGCGGACTATGCAGTTGCCGAAGCTGCCGGCTGCATTCCGCTGCTCGACACGGTCCGCGACGAGGATGGCGCGGCGATGATCGTCAACCCGCTCACGGCGCTCGCCATGTTCGACATCGTCAAGCAGACGGGCGAAAAAGCCTTCATCATGACCGCCGGCGCCAGCCAGCTTTGCAAGCTGATCGCGGGTCTCGCCAAGGAGGCTGGGTTCCGGCCGATCGTCACCGTGCGCCGCGACGAGCAGATTCCGCTGTTGAAGGAGATCGGGGCTGCCCATGTGCTCAACGAGAAGGCGCCGGATTTCAAGGCAGCACTACGCGATGTGGTCAAGGCCGAGCAGCCGCGCATCTTCCTCGATGCCGTGACCGGGCCGGTGGCCTCGGCGATCTTCGACGCCATGCCGAAGCGCTCGCGCTGGATCATCTATGGACGGCTCGATCCGGACACCACTGTCATCCGTGAGCCCGGCCAGATGATCTTCCAACAAAAGCACATTGAAGGCTTCTGGCTGGTCGAATGGATGCGCCAGTTCCGCGACAAGCGCGGCCCGGCGATCATGGAAGCACAGAAGCGCTTTTCGGATGGGCGCTGGTCAACCGACGTGACGGCGGTGCTACCGCTGGATGAGGCGATGGCGAAGGCCCCGGCGGAGCTGGCCAAGCCGAACGGGAAGGTGTTTATTAGGCCGTGACTTTCTACCCTCCCCCTTGTGGGGAGGGTCGACGAAAGAGCAATTTTGCTCGTTCGTCGGGGTGGGGGTCTTGGCTCCACCTCTGTTATTCGCGGGAGCGCTGGACCGACGTTAGTTGGCGCTGCACCCCCACCCCGGACCCGCGGTCCGACCCTCCCCACAAGGGGGAGGGTAAGCGGAGCTACTCCGCCGGCTCGACATTGGCGTACGCCGCTTCCTCAAGCTCCCGCTTCAGCCTCGCTTCCTCATGCGCCTTCGGCGTCACGAAGCGGCCGAGCAGGAGGTAGGCGACCGGGGTCAGGAACAGCGTCGAGACGGTGGCGAGACCCAGCCCGCCGACGATGACCCAGCCGAGCGCGATGCGCGCTTCGGCACCGGCGCCGGCGGCCAGCACCAGCGGGACCCCGCCGAGGATGGTGCAGATCATCGTCATCATCACCGGCCGCAGGCGGATGATCGAGGCCTGCTCGATCGCCTCGCGCACGCCGAGGCCGCGGTCGCGCAGCTGGTTGGCGAATTCGACGATGAGGATGCCGTTCTTGGCCATGACGCCGACCAGAAGCACGAGGCCGATCTGGCTGTAGGCATTGAGGCTGGTGCCTGACAAAAGCAGCGCAAAGATTGCGCAGGCAAGGCCGAGCGGGACCGTCGCCATGATGATGACGGCGCTGACGAAGCTTTCGAACTGGGCGGCAAGCACCAGGAGGATGATGACCAGCGCGAAGCCGAAAATGGTGATCATGGCACTGTTGGTCTCGCCGAGCGTCGCGGCTTCGGCCAGCGGCAGGACGTGGCTGCCCGGCGGCAGCAGCGGGGCGGCGATCTGCTCGGCAACGCCGAGCGCGTCACCCAGTGCGAAATTGCCGTTCAGGTTCGAGGTGATCGCCACCGAAGGCTGCTGCTGTTCGCGGGTCAGCGACGGCGGCACGGCGCGCTCGGTCAGCGTGGCGATGGTCGACATCGGCACGAAGCGGCCGTCGGCGGTCTTCAGGAAGATGTTTTCCAGATCGGTCGGATCATTGATCGGGTTGGTGGTCGAGACCAGCTTCACGCCATAGCTGCGGTCGGCGATGTAGACATCGACGACATCGTTGCCGTCGAGCATCGCCTGCAAGGTGTTGGCGAGCCCCGATATGTCGATGCCGAGATCGGAGGCGCGCTCGCGGTCGATGGCCACCGCCAACTGCGGCTGCGTCGGGTCGATGGAAAGCCGCGGCGTCTGGAAGCGCGGATCGGCCTGCATCCGGGCGATGATCTTCACCGCCGCGTCGCCGAGCGCCTTGCGGTCGTTGCCGACCAGCGCGAATTGCAGGCCGTTGCCGGCGCCGCGAATGCCGAGGCTATTGGCCTGCACCGGGAAGATGCGCACGGATGGCACCTGCCGGGTCAGCTGGCTTATCTGCGCCATGATCTCCTGCTGGCTGCGCGTGCGCTCGTCCCACGGCGCCAGCGTCATAACCATGAAGCCTGAATTATAGGCGCCGTTCTGGCCGGCATTTTCGAAGGTCGAGACGATCTCGCCGGAATCGCGCAGCGGCTGGATCAGCCGCTCGATCTTCTGCATTTGCTGGGTGGTGTAGTCGAGGCTGACGCCTTGCGGCGCGTTGATGCGCAGAAGCACGACGGCGCGGTCCTCGCTCGGCGTCAGCTCCTGGCGGATGGTGCCGAACAGCATGAAGGCGATGCCTGCAAACAGCACCGCGACCAGCAGCACGATCCACGGCGCGCCAAGGCAGGCATGCAGGGCGCGTTTGTAGGCCGCGTTCAGCGCACCGCCGATGCGCGCGCCAATGTCGTGACCGCCTTCATGGTGGAGCGATGCGCCGGTCAACATGCGCGAGGCCAGCATCGGGCACAGCGTCAGCGCGACCACGCAGGAGAGCAGCACCGACATGGCGAGGACGAAGCCGAATTCGCGAAACAGGCCGCCGGTCTGTCCCGGCAGGAAGGAGATCGGCACGAAAACGGCAACGAGCGTCAGCGTCGTGGCGATGACGGCGAAGAACACTTCCTGGGCGCCGAGCACGGCGGCGGCACGAGGCCCCATGCCTTCGTTGCGCCGTCGCACGATGTTTTCCAGAACGACTATGGCGTCGTCGACGACAAGGCCGGTTGCCAGCACCAGCGCCAGAAGCGTCAGGATGTTGATCGAGAAGCCGGCGAGATAGATGGCGGCGATGGTGCCAATCATGGCGACCGGCATCGACAGACCAGGGATCAGCGTCGCGCGCCAGTCGAGCAGGAAGATGTAGATGACGATCAGCACCATGGAGATCGACAGGCCGAGCGCGATCTCGACCTCGTGCACGGCGCCGTTGACGAAGACGGCGTCGTCGCTGGTGATCTTGATCGACATGCCCTTGGGCAGGTTTTCCTGCAGCTTGGCGACGGCTGCCTTCACTCCGGTGGAAATATCCAGCGTGTTCGATTCCGCCTGGCGGATGATGCCAAGGCCAATGCCGGTCTTGCCGTCGGAGCGCAACGAGGTCTGGCCGATGTCGGGGCCGAGCGTGACGGTGGCGACGTCGCGGATGCGCGTCGTGCCGCCGATGATGATGTTTTCGAATTCTTCCGGCGTCGTCACATCGGCCGTGGTGCGGACGATGAGATCCTGGTTGGTGGTGGTGATCGAACCGGCCGGTGAATCGAAAGCCACCGAGGCAAGCGCTGCCCTCAGATCGGCGGCAGTGAAGCCGAGGCTGGCGAGCTTGTTCTGGTCGACATCGATGCGGAAGATCTTGTCGCGGTCGCCATAGACCTGAACGTCGGCGACGCCGGGCACCGCGGCCAGTTCGTCCTCGATCTGGTCCTGGACGATCACCGTCATGTCCTGCACCGACATGGTGTCGGAGGTGACGGCCAGTCGCATCACGGCATCGGAATTGGCATCGGCCTTGACGATGCGCGGCGGATCGGAGGTCTCCGGTATCATGTTGGCGACACGGCCGACCGCGTCGCGCACGTCGGAAGCGGCGACGTTCAAATCGACGCCGTCGTTGAACTCGATGGTGACGCGGCTCTGGCCGAAGGACGAGGTCGACGAGATCGACTTGACGCCGGATACGCGCGCGACCGCACCCTCGATGGTGTCGGTCAGTTCACGGTCGACGGTTTCGGCGGCGGCACCCTCGAAAGCCGTCGACACGGTGACCACGGCGCGGTCGACATCGGGCAGTTCGCGGATTTCGACGCCGTAGAAAGCGGCAAGGCCGGCCACTGCGATCAGCGTGTTCAGCACGAAGGCCATGACCGGCCTGCGGATGAAGAGAGCGGTGAAGCCGGTTTCGCTGGCGGTGCTGACAGGCGCGGTCATGAGCCTTCGGCCGCGTCCGCGGCGCGCTGATCCTGGCCGGCGATGCGGACCGCGCCGCCTTCGCTGACGCTCTGGGTGCCTTCGGTCACCACCATGTCGCCATCCTCGATCTCAGCGTCGATCAGCACCGTCTCGGTGTTGCGCTGGATGATGCGCACGGGAACGCGCCTGGCCTTGCCGTCCTCGACCTGCCAGACATAGGCGCCGTCGGAACCCCACAGGATCGCCAGGGGGCTGACGGCCGGGTAGGTGTCGCCGGGGAAGCGCATGGTGATGCCGAACGACATGCCGGCGCGCAGCGAATCCGCCGGATTGGCGATTGCAGCCTTGACCAGCAGAGTGCGGCTCTTTTCGTCGATGTGGTTGTCGATGGCCGACACGGTGCCGGTATAGGCCTTGCTCGGATTGGCGATCGGCGTCGCCGACAGTTGCGCGCCGACCTTGACGGCGGCGGCAAAGCGCTCGGGCACCAGGAAATCGACCAGGATGGAGGAGCGGTCGTCAAGCGTGGCGATCGCCGACTGGCTGGTGACGTAATTGCCGGCCGATATCGGCAGGATGCCGACCGTGCCGGCGATAGGGGCGACGATCGAACGACGCTGCAAGGCGAGTTCGGCATCCTGCAGCGCCAGTTTGGCGCCGGCCAGCACCACTTGGGCATCGGCGACGGCGACCGGGGTCGCGGCGTTGGAGGCCCTCAATGATTTCACCCGCTCGAGCTTGTCCTGGGCATCCTGCAAGGCGAGCTTGGCACGATCCTGCGAGATCACCTCGGTCTCGGAATCGAGAACAGCGATGATCTGCCCCTTGTCGACGCGGGTGCCGGACTGAACGAGGAATTCAACCAGCCGGCCGGAGCTGTACGGGTTGACCGTCACCGAGGCGTTGGCGCGGCCGGTGCCGATCGCCTGCAGGCGATCGTTGATGGTGGCGGTGGCCGCAGGCAAGGCGACGACATTTGCCGGGCGGCCGGCAGCGTTGCGACCGCCTGCCTGTTTTGTCGTGTCGACCGCACCGGTTGTGGCGGGCGCCGAAGCATAGGTCCAGTCGATACCCCAGCGTGCCAGAACCTCCGGCGCGCCCGGGAAGAATCGCGCCCAGGCGAGGACAGCCGCGACCAGGATCACAAGCGCAAAAACGATCTGTTTCCAGGCGACCATCGACACTCCGGTTGGCAAAACGTCTACCGGTTTCACCAAGCAAAAAAACGCGCAGCGACGCACCCGGTATGTGCGAAGCCGCCGCAATATCATGGCTTTATGGCAATTCTGCCGCTTCCATGCACATTAAATCTGCGTAATTTTGCGCACCTGCGGCCGGGATTGAGCGTGTCAGCGCAGGCTTTCCAGGTCGCGGATGCGCTTGGCGCTGTCGGCCTCGAGCTGCCTGGTGACAGCGCCGATCAGCGTCTCGGCGACAACGAACAGAGCGGCGGAAGAGTCCCACGCCGAAGGCACGGCGGTGCGTCCTGCAATGACATGGCGGGCGAAGCGGGCGATCGGCGATAGCCACTGGTCGGTGAACAGCACGATCTGTACGCCGCGCTGATGCGCGGTCTCGGCAAAGCGTACCAGACTGTCCTGGTAGCGCCTGATGTCGAAGATCACCAGCACGTCGCGCTTGCCCATGTCGATCAGCCGGTCGCGCCAGATGCTCTCCTGACCGGCGAGGTGATAAACGTCGGGCTGGATGATGGCGAGGTGGGCGGCCATGTAGCGCGCCAACGGATCGGTGAAGCGGCCGCCGATCAGGAATGTCTTGCCGCGCCGTTCGGCGAGCCTTTCGGCGATGTCGGCAAGCTGCCTGTCGGACAGATGCCTGAAGGTCTCGCGCATATTGTCCAGCGTCGCCTCCAGCATTGGCGACACGGCACTGCTGCCCGGTGAGGCCGGATTGAGCGTGCGCGATGCCGGCGACTGCAATTGCGCCGCCAGTTCGTCCTGCAGCGCCGACTGGAATTCGGGATAGTTCTGGAACCCCAGCCTGGAGACAAAGCGCAGGATGGTCGGCGACGATACGCCGGCGGCGGTCGAGAACTCGGCGACCGTCTTCAGCCCGATCAGCGGATAGTTGGCAATCAGCGTTTGCGCGGCGCGGCGCTCGCCGGCCGGCATCGTGCCGATGCGGTCCGAAATCAGTTCGGCAATGCTGGAAATCATCGTTTTCCCCACCCCTGAGCCCGTCCAGACCGCTTCCCCGAAATCGCGTTTGACAAAGCCGGACAAACTGTATGAAATCATCCACAGGGACGCAATGACGCAAAATACGTAACATAAGATACAGCGCTCCCCAGGGGACGGCAGACTATGGAGAGAGCACGGCCCGCCAGCCTTGCATCGTCTGATACCGTAGGGGTGACGAACCCCGGCGGGTCCAGCCCTTTCGTGCTGACCTGCGACCACGCTTCCAACTTCCTGCCATCCGAATTCGGCACGCTTGGCCTGCCGGCCGAAGATCTCTCCCGCCACATCGCCTGGGACCCCGGCGCGCTGCCGGTGGCCCGCCGCATCGCGACCGCCCTCGATGCGACGCTCATCGAAACCCGCATCTCGCGCCTGATCATCGACTGCAACCGTCCGCTCGACGCACCGGACCTGGTGCCGCCGGTCAGCGAGACGACGGCCATTCCGGGCAATGCCGGCCTGTCGGACAGTGAGCGCGCCGAGCGCATCGCTTTGTCGTGGCGGCCGTTCCACGACACGATCGCATCGATCATCGACGACCGGCAGGCGCGTGGGCAGGAGACCCGGCTGGTGTCGGTGCATTCCTTCACCCCGGTCTACAAGGGCAAGAACCGGCCCTGGCATATCGGCATCATCCACGATGACGACCGCCGGCTGGCGTCGCCGCTGATAGCGGCGCTGCAGCGGCTCTCCGGCGTCAGTGTCGGCATCAACGAGCCCTATTCGCCGGCCGACCGCGTCTATTTCACTTTGGAGCGCCATGCACGCTCGCGCGGCCTTGCCTGCGCAATGATCGAAATCCGCAACGACGAGATCTCCGGCGAGACCGGGCAGCGGAAATGGGCGGATCTGCTCACAGGCATTTTTTCTGACCTGGAACCCGAGGAGGCCAAGGGTTCCCGGCGACACGCAGTGGGAAAGTCAGTTCAATCGGCCAGCTAGAAAACAGGGGACGAAAATGGCAGGACCGGACAAATCAGACGCTGAAAGATCGGAGGATGTAAAAACCCTCCATAGCATGGGCTATGCCCAGGAGTTGGCTCGCCGCATGAGCGGCTTCTCGAACTTCGCAATTTCCTTCTCGATCATTTGCATTCTTGCAGGCGGCATCACGTCCTTCCCGCTGGCCATGGCGACCGGCAGCGGCTTCGAGGCGACTGTCGGCTGGGTCATCGGCGGCGTCTTTGCACTTGTCGTTGCCGCGTCCCTTGGCCAGATCGGCTCGGCCTACCCAACGGCCGGCGGTCTCTACCACTGGTCGTCAATTCTCGGCGGGCGCGGCTGGGGCTGGGCCACGGCCTGGATCAACCTGCTCGGCCTGGTCTTCGTCGTCGCCTCGGTCAATGTCGGCGTTTATGCGCTGTTCAAGGACCTTGTCTGGTCCGGCGTGTTCGGTCACGACGTATCCGCGTGGGGCTATCAGGAGCAGGTGATCGGCGTTGTGATCATCACGGTCGCGCAGGCGCTGATCAACCATTTCGGTATCAGGCTCACCACCATGCTGACGGATTTCTCGGGCTACCTCATTCTGGTCGTCGCCGTCGTGTTGACCGCGATGTTCCTGATCTGGGGCGCAAGCTGGGATTTCTCGCGGCTCACCACCTTCGTCAACAACACCGGTGATCCAGGCGCAGGCTACGTTCCGACCGCACGGACGGCACTCGTCGCCTTCCTGATCGGCCTGCTCTACCCACTCTACACCATCACCGGCTTCGACGCTTCGGCCCACACGTCCGAAGAGACCCACAATGCCCGCGTGGCGGTGCCGCGCGGCATGATCCATTCGGTCCTGTGGTCGCTGGTGTTCGGCTTCGTCATGGCCGTTTCGTTCGTACTGGCCAGCCCCGATCTGGCAGCGACGGCCAAGGATGGCGCCAATGCCTGGTTCAATCTCTTCAACAACCTGCCGGCACCATTCCTGCTGAAGAGCATCATTGCCATCGCAATCGTGCTGGCGAACTTCATCTGCGCTCTCGCCGGACTGACGTCGACCTCGCGCATGATCTTTGCCTTCGCGCGTGACGGCGGCCTGCCCGGTTCGTCGGTGTGGAAAACCGTCAGCCCGACATGGCGCACGCCGGTGGCGGCAATCTGGCTCGGAGCGGTGCTCGCGGTCGCAGCGACATTGTACTCGCCGGCTTTTGCCGCACTGGCGGCCGGCTGTGCATTGTTCCTCTACGTGTCCTACGCCATGCCCGTGGCCGCCGGCCTGCTTGCCGAGGGCAAGAGCTGGACCGAATTCGGCCCGTTCCGCCTCGGCATCTGGTCCAAGCCGTTCGCCGTCATCACGGTGCTTGGCGTTCTGGTGCTGATGTATGCCGGCATCCAGCCGCCCTTCGACATCCTGATCAACTATGCCATCGGCCTGATCGTTCTGCTCGTGGTGCTGTGGTTCGGCATCGAATCGCGCCGCTTCAAGGGCCCGCCGATCGGCGCCGACATTGCTCGCCGCGCTTCCGAGATCGCGGCCGCGGAAGCAGCCGTCGGCCAGACGGCAGGCTAACAGCAAAGACTAGATGCTCCGGCCGGCGCAAGCCGACCGGGGCAGGGCCGGCCAGTTAAGAATGCAAAGGGGACTACAATGGCAGCACCGGGTTATTCAGACACAGACAAGGCGGAAGACGTAAAGCACCTCCATTCCATGGGCTACGCCCAGGAACTTGAGCGGCGGCTAAGCCGCTTCTCCAACTTCGCCGTTTCCTTCTCCATCATCTGCATCCTGTCGGGCGGCATCAATTCGCTGGCGCAGGCAACGTCGGGCGCCGGTGGCATCGGCATCGGCATCGGCTGGCTGGTCGGCTGCTTCGTCTCGCTCACCTTCGCGGTCGCCATGTCGCAGATCAGCTCGGCCTATCCGACGGCCGGCGGCCTCTATCACTGGGGTTCGATCCTCGGCAATCGCGGCACCGGCTGGGTGACGGCCTGGCTCAACCTGCTCGGCCTGATCACCGTGCTCGGCGCCATCAATGTCGGCACCTGGACGTTCTTCATCGGCGCCTTCGGGCCGACGCTCGGCATCGAGGGTACGCTGACCAATCAGATGATCTTCCTGGTCATCATCACCGGCGCCCAGGCCCTGATCAACCATCTCGGCATCAAGCTGACTGCGAAGTTGACCGACTTTTCGGGCTACCTGATCTTCTTCGGCTCGATCCTGATTGCTGTCGTCTGCCTGTTCTCCGCCGAGACCTGGGATTTCAGCCGGCTCTTCACCTTCCACAACTACTCGGGTGAGGCCGGCGCCAGCGTCTGGCCGTCCGTCTCGAACGCCTGGGTGTTCGCTCTCGGCCTTCTGCTGCCGATCTACACCATCACCGGCTACGATGCTTCGGCACACACTTCCGAGGAAACCATCAAGGCGGCCTCATCGGTGCCGCGTGCGATGGTGATGTCGGTTATCTGGTCGGCGGTCTTCGGCTATTTGTTCCTGGCCGCCTTCGTACTGATGATCCCCAACATGGACGACGCCGCCAAGCAGGGTTGGAACGTGTTCTTCTGGGCCTTCGACCAGCGCGTCAGTCCCGGCCTCAAGGAGTTCGTCTACCTCGTCGTGTTCATCGCCCAGCTGTTGTGCGGCCTCGCAACCGTCACCTCGGCTTCGCGCATGATCTTTGCCTTCTCGCGTGACGGCGGCCTGCCGGGCTCGTCTGCACTGGCCAAGGTCAGCCCGACCTATCGCACGCCGGTGGCGGCGATCTGGACGGCGTCGGTCCTGTCGGTGCTGTTCGTTTGGGGTTCGACGCTGGTTTCGGTCGCCGGCACTTCGGCCTACACCATCGTCGTGTCGTGCACCGTCATCTTCCTGTTCCTGTCCTTCACCGTGCCGATCGTGCTCGGCATGCTGGCCTGGGGTACCCCGAAGTGGGACAAGATGGGACCGTGGAACCTGGGCCGTGGCATCTTCATGCTGTTCGGCGTTCTCTCGATCGTGTCGATGATCCTGATCTTCATCATCGGCATCCAGCCGCCGAACGACTGGGCGCTGTACATCACCGTCGGCTTCTTCATCCTGACGGCGATTGTCTGGTTCGCCTTCGAGCGCAATCGCTTCCAGGGCCCGCCGCTGGGCGACATCATCGCGGCGCGCCAGGCAGCGATCAAGGCCGCCGAACAGGCGGTCGGCGAAACCGGCCACTGACGTCACCATCATGGCCATGGCCGGCGGGCAGCCGGCTATGGTTCGTCCTCAACGACCAAGCACTGGAGTGCCAAAGGAATGGCCGGAAATTTCTCGTTCGATCAGTTGAAGAAAGCGGTCTCCAATGGCGAGATCGACACGGTGCTGGCCTGCATCGTCGACATGCAGGGGCGGCTCGCGGGAAAGCGTTTCCTGGCGCAGTACTTTGTGGATTCTGCTCATGACGAGACGCATGGCTGCAACTATCTGCTCGCCGCCGACATCGATATGGAGCCGGTGCCGGGCTACAAGGCGGCAAGCTGGTCGAAGGGCTATGGCGACTTCGTCATGAAGCCGGACCTTGCCACGCTGCGGCGGATTCCGTGGCTGGAAAAGACCGCGCTGGTGATCTGCGACGTGCTCGACCACCACACCCATGACGACCTTCCGCATTCGCCGCGCGCGATGCTGAAAAAGCAGGTCAAGCGGCTCACCGAACGCGGCTATATCGGCTACTTCGCCTCCGAGCTCGAATTCTACCTGTTCAACGAGACCTACGATTCCGCCCGCAAGAAGCACTGGCAGGGGCTCGACACCGCGTCGCCCTATATCGGCGACTACCAGATCGGCATCACCACCAAGGAAGAAGGCGTCATGCGCCGGCTTCGCAACGAGATGGAAGCGGCGGGCATTCCGATCGAAAACTCCAAGGGCGAATGGGGCCCGGGCCAGGAAGAGATCAATGTCCGCTATGCCGAGGCGCTCGACATGGCGGACCGCCACGTCATCCTGAAGAACGGCGCCAAGGAGATTGCCGAGTCCGAAGGCAAGTCGATTTCCTTCATGTCGAAATACAATTACGGGCTCGCCGGTAATTCCAGCCACATCCACAATTCGCTGTGGAGCGCCGATGGCAAGACGCCATTGTTCTTCGACAAGAAGGCGGACTGGACTTTGTCCACGCTTGGCCAGCAATGGGCGGCTGGGCAACTGAAATATGCCAGGGAGTTTACCTGGTTCCTGGCGCCCTACATCAACTCCTACAAGCGCTTCCAGGCCGGCACCTTCGCACCGACCAAGATCATGTGGAGCGAGGACAACCGCACCGCCGGCTTCCGCCTGTGCGGTGAGGGCACCAAGGGCATCCGCATGGAATGCCGCATCGGCGGCGCCGACCTGAACCCCTATCTCGCTTTCGCGGCGCTGATCGCCGCCGGCCTTGCCGGCATCGACGAGAAGCTCGAACTGCAGAAGCCGTTCGTCGGCGATGCCTACCAGGCCTCGCGCCTGCCGGAGATCCCGAAGACGCTGCGCGACGCCACCGAGACGCTGGCCAAGTCGAAGATGCTGAAGCAGGCGCTCGGCGACGATGTGCTCGAACATTATGTCCACACCGCAAAGTGGGAGCAATTCGAATACGACCGCCGCATTACGGATTGGGAACTGCACAGGGGGTTCGAGCGGTATTAAACTTTATACAGCTTTAATGTTGACACTGTAGTGAAGTTAGTACCATATGGTACCTGTAAACTGCAGTGCGCTACATTGAGGAGTTTGCAATGTCCAAATATGCGCCGCTCAAGGACTTTCTCATTGCCCAAAATGTCGATCGCGTTCCGATGTCATTCGCCGAAATCGAGAGAGTGCTCAATCTGCCGCTGCCCGCATCGAAGCAATACCCTGCATGGTGGAGCAACAATCCGAGCAACAATCCCATGACAAGGGAGTGGCTTGAGGCTGGGTTCGAGACCGAATCCGTCAATATAGGGAGTGGGAAACTGGTATTTCGCCGCGTTCGCAAAGTGCCCATTTCGACGCCGCCCAGTGGTAGCGTGCCTGCCGCGCCAAAGGAGGCGCGCGCGGATCGCCACCCCGGTTTTGGTTTCATGAAGGGCCTGATAACAATCGAAGCCGGATTTGATATCACCAAACCTTTCGATGACGAGCCATGGGACCGGGGCTATCTGGGCGGTGAGGCTGACGCGCGTGACGGCAAACTTGCGGTGCGTAAATGAGCGAAGGGCCGAACCTGCTTCTGGATACATGTGCGATGATCTTTGTCGCCAACGATAGTCTGATCGATCCGCACGCAAGCCGGGAGATTTCGGAAGCGGCCTATGACGGCCGTCTGTATCTTTCGCCGATGTCGGCATGGGAGATCGGAATTGGCGTAGCCAAGGGCCGGCTCAATCTGCCATTGGCGCCACTCGACTTCGTGGAGAGATTCATCGAGCGAATGTCGGCAAAGCTCAGCGCTATCTCACCAGCCATTCTGATTGCGTCATCCAACCTGCCCGGTCCGCCTCATGGTGATCCCATGGATCGGATACTGATGGCAAGTGCGAGAGCGTTGGACATGGTTCTGGTGACGCGTGACGAGCCCATCCTTCGCTATGGCCGCAATGGCCATCTGCGCACCCTAGCCTGCTAACTTGGAGTATCCTTTGGAAACCGTAAAACTCAAGTCGCCCATCGATGGTTCCATTTACGCCGAGCGGCCAATCGCGACCGACCAGGCGATCAATGCCGCGGTCGAGCGCGCCAAGGCGGCGCAGGAGAAGTGGGCGCTGACGCCGATCGTCGAGCGCGGCAAATTTATGTTGGCGATGCTCGAAGCGCTGGTCGCGATGACCGACGAGATCGTGCCGGAGATCGCCTGGCAGATGGGGCGACCGGTGCGCTATGGCGGCGAGTTCGGCGGCGTCAGGGAACGCACCGATTACATGGTCGAGATCGCTGAAGCCGCGCTGAAATCCGTGCCGGCATCCAACCCGAAGGACGGCTTCCGACGCTATGTGAAGAAGGATCCGCTCGGCGTCGTCATGGTGATCGCGCCGTGGAACTATCCCTATCTGACCGCCGTCAACACCATCGTGCCGGCACTGATGGCCGGCAATACCGTTATCCTCAAACATGCGGCGCAGACGCTGCTGGTCGGCGAACGGTTCCAGCAGGCGTTCGACAAGGTTGGGCTGCCCAAGGGCGTGTTCCAGAATGTCGTGCTGAACCATTCCCAGACCGAAAAGCTGCTCGGCTCGGGCAAGATCGACCATGTCAATTTCACCGGTTCGGTCGGCGGCGGCCGCGCCATCGAGAAGGCGGCGGCCGGCACCTTCATGACGCTCGGGCTCGAACTCGGCGGCAAGGATCCGGCCTATGTGCTGCCCGACGCCAAGCTCGACCATGCGGTGGCCAATCTGGTCGACGGCGCCTTCTACAATTCCGGCCAGTGCTGCTGCGGCATCGAGCGCGTCTATGTGCATGAGAAGGTCTACGACCAGTTCGTCGAAGGTTTCATCGCCGAGACGAAGAATTATGTCGTCGGCAATCCGCTGGAACAGGCGACGACAATGGGGCCGATGGCGCAGGCGCGCTTTGCCGACCTGATCCGCGAGCAGAAGGCCGAGGCGCTGCGCAAGGGTGCAATCGCACACATCAGTATGAAGGTGGCTAACGACAAGGCCGGCTCGCCCTATCTGGCGCCGGAAGTGCTGACCGGCGTCGACCACCAGATGAGCGTCATGCGCGAGGAAAGTTTTGGCCCGATCGTCGGCATCATGAAGGTGCGTAACGACGAGGAGGCGATCGCGCTGATGAACGACAGCCCCTACGGGCTGACCGCTTCGATCTGGACCGGCGATATCGAGCATGCGGTGGCGATCGGCGACCGCGTCGAGACCGGCACCGTGTTCATGAACCGCTGCGACTACCTCGATCCGGCGCTGGTCTGGACCGGCGTCAAGGACACCGGCAAAGGCGTCGCCCTTTCGGCGCTCGGCTACGACAATCTGACCCGGCCGAAATCCTTCCATCTGCGCGAAGCCATCTGATTTTTTGAAAGACAAGACATGTCCAAGCTGATCTCCAAATGGAACTACCCGACCACCGTCCGCTTCGGTGCCGGGCGCATCAAGGAACTGCCTGAGGTGCTCGCGGCCACCGGCATTAAGCGGCCGCTTTTCGTCACCGATCCGGGGTTGGCGAAACTGCCGGTCGTCGCTTCGACGCTGAAAATCCTCGACGACGCCAAGGTATCCTATGGCGTGTTCTCCGAGGTGAAGCCGAACCCGGTCGATTCCAACCTCACCGCCGGGATCGCCGTGTTCAAGAAGGGCAAGCATGACGGCGTCATCGCCTTCGGCGGCGGTTCAGCGCTCGATCTCGGCAAGCTGATCGCGTTCCAGGCTGGCCAGACGCGGCCGATCTGGGACTTTGAGGATGTCGGCGACTGGTGGACGCGCGCCAATTCGGATGCCATCGCGCCGATCATAGCCGTGCCGACCACTGCCGGCACAGGCTCGGAAGTCGGGCGTGCCGGCGTCATCACCAATGAGGCGACGCACACTAAGAAGGTGATCTTCCATCCGAAGCTTTTGCCGGCAATCGTCATTGCCGATCCGGAACTGTCGGTCGGCATGCCCGGCTTCATCACCGCCGGCACCGGCATGGATGCGCTGGCGCACTGCCTCGAAGCCTATTGCGCGCCGGGCTATCACCCGATGGCCGACGGCATTGCGGTGGAAGGTGTGCGCCTGGTGTTCGAGAACCTGCCCAAGGCCTACGCCAACGGCAAGGACCTTGTCGCGCGCGCCCACATGATGAGTGCGGCCGCCATGGGTGCTGCCGCCTTCCAGAAGGGTCTTGGCGCCATCCACTCGCTGTCGCATCCGATCGGCGCGCTCTACGACACCCATCACGGCATGACGAATGCGGTGTTCATGCCCTATGTCTTGGCCTTCAATCGCGACTCCATCGAGGAGCGGATTGCCCGGCTCGCTGCCTATTGCGGCATCAAGGGTGGCTTCGACGGCTTTGCCAAAGCGATCATCAAGCTGCGCAAGGAATTGAAGGTGCCGCATGCGCTGCCCGATCTGATCAAGGGGCTCGACATGGACAAGAAGCGCAAGGGGCTGATCGCCGACATGGCGGTGGTCGATCCGACAGCCGGCGGCAACCCGGTCAAGCTGACCAAGAAAGCAGCGCTGACGCTGCTCGAAGACTCTATCGCCGGTACGGTCTGAGGCGGTTTCTTGTGCCGGAATTGATCTGGAAACGAGGGGAAAGGAAAGGGCAAAGGGGCAAGAGACAAGGCTATAAACCATTAGCCGGGAAATTAAGTGCAGGCTAATTGCTACAGCCCGTTAAAAAGAGTTAACTTTTCGTGCCGCCGGGCGCCTGTTTCAAAAAGCTTTCATCTGGCTGTCACACGAAATCGATACCGCATCGCAGGCGTCCAGGACGCCAGTTCAACGGAGAGAACACATGTTCAAGTTTACAGGGAAAGTGCTTTCCCTTTCGGCCGTCGCCCTCATGGCGACCTCTGCTATCTCGTCGGCCCAGTCCATGGATGAACTGGTTGCCGCAGCGAAGAAGGAAGGCCAGCTCACCACCATCGCGCTGCCCCATGACTGGTGCGGCTACGGCGCCGTCATCGACGGGTTCAAGGCGAAGTATCCTGAGATCACCATCAACGAACTCAACCCCGATGCCGGCTCCGGCGACGAGGTCGAGGCGATCAAGGCCAACAAGGACAACAAGGGCCCGCAGGCGCCCGACGTCATCGACGTTGGCCTGTCCTTCGGCCCGACCGCCAAGGCTGACGGCCTGATCCAGCCCTACAAAGTGTCGACCTGGGACTCGATCCCCGACAGCGCCAAGGATGCCGATGGTTACTGGACCGGCGACTACTATGGCGTGCTATCCTTCCTGGTGAACAAGGACCTCGTCAAGGAAGCGCCTGCTGACTGGGCTGACCTGCTGAAGCCGGAATTCGCCAACACCGTGGCGCTTGCCGGCGACCCGCGCGCCTCGAACCAGGCCATCCAGGCCGTCTACGCGGCCGGCATTTCCGGTGGTGCGGCTGCCGGCGAAGCTGCTGGCACTGCTGGTCTCGACTTCTTCAAGAAGCTTAACGCCGCCGGCAATTTCGTGCCGGTCATCGGCAAACCGGCGACCCTGGCACAAGGCCAGACGCCGATCCTGGTGACCTGGGATTACAATGCACTTGCCGGTCGCGACACGCTGAAGGGCAATCCGCCCGTCGACGTCGTCGTGCCCAAGACCGGTGTCGTTGCCGGCGTCTATGTGCAGGCGATCAGTGCTTTCGCACCGCATCCGAACGCTGCCAAGCTCTGGCTGGAGTATCTCTACTCCGACGAAGGCCAGATCGGCTGGCTGAAGGGCTATTGCCACCCGATCCGCTTCAACGATCTTGCCAAGAACGGCAAGCTCCCGGCGGACGTGATGGCCAAGCTGCCGCCGGCCGAGGCTTACGCTGCCGCGGTGTTCCCGACGCTGGACGAGCAGGGCAAGGCAAAGGAAGCCGTCACCAAGAACTGGGATGCCGTCGTCGGCGCCAACGTCAAGTAAAAAGGCTTGAAACCAACCGGGCGGCCTCGCGGCCGCCCGGTGTTCCTCGGAGACGGTAGCCGGCGCATGACAGATATCTCGCTTTCCGATCACGCAGTTGCCGGGAAGACCGCGCCCCCCAGCGGGGCGCGTGCAATGCGACTGCCGACGCAATGGCTCGGCGTTGCGCCATTCTTCATCTTCGCCATCATGTTCCTGATCCTACCCACGCTCTATCTGATGCTGGGTGCATTCCAGAACGATGCCGGCGAATTCACGTTCGAAAACATAGCAGCACTGGCGCAGCCATCGATTGTCGCCGCCTACTGGATCTCGCTCAAGGTCAGCCTTTCCTCGTCGCTGATCGGCGCCTTCGCAGGTCTCGGCATCGCCATCGCCATCGTGCGCGGCGGCCTGCCGGAGTGGATACGTTCGGCGACGTTGACATTCTCCGGCGTGGCTTCCAATTTCGCCGGCGTACCGCTGGCCTTCGCCTTCATCGCCACGCTCGGCCGGCTGGGCCTTGCCACGGTGATGCTGAACACTTTTTTCGGTCTTAATATCTACGCGCACGGCTTCAACATCCTGTCGTTCTGGGGCCTGACGCTGACCTATGTCTATTTCCAGATTCCCCTAATGGTGGTCATCATCACGCCGGCGATCGACGGCTTGAAGAAGGAGTGGGGCGAGGCTGCGGCGACGCTTGGCGCCACCCAGACGCAATACTGGCGCATGGTGGTCATCCCGGTGATCTGGCCGAGTTTCCTCGGCACGGTCATCCTGCTCTTCGCCAATGCCTTCGGCGCCATCGCCACCGCCTATGCGCTGACCGGCTCTTCACTCAACATCGTGCCGATCCTGCTCTATGCGCAGATACGCGGTGACGTGCTGCACAATGCCCATCTCGGCTATGCGATCGCCTTCGGCATGATCGTCATCACCGGGCTGGCCAATGTCTTCTACATCTGGTTCCGGACGCGCTCGGAGAGGTGGCTGAAATGAAGTCCGGAAAATTCTGGGCCTGGGTCGTCTTCGGGCTGGGCGCGGCCTATTTCTTCATTCCGCTGATCGCGACGGTGGAATTTTCCTTGCGCATGCGGCGCGGCGCTTATTCCTTCGACGCCTATCAGATCGTGCTTGGCGACCCTCGTTTTCAGGCGACCTTTGGCTACTCAGTGCTTGCCGCCATCTTCACCATCATTCTGGGCGTGTTGATCGTGGTGCCCGCCGCCTACTGGATTCGACTGCGCCTGCCGCAACTGCGCCCGATCGTAGAGTTCATCACGCTGCTGCCGCTGGTCATTCCCGCCATCGTCATCGTCTTCGGCTATATCAGGATGTACGGTTCGAATTCGCCGCTGCCGTTCCTGGCGACCGACATGGGCACAAATGCCTTGCTGGTCATCGGCTATGCAATGCTGGCGCTGCCCTACATGTATCGCGCGGTCGATACCGGACTGCGCACCATCGACGTCAGGACGCTGACCGAAGCGGCGCAGATCCTTGGCGCCGGTTGGGGCACGATCATTGGTCGTGTGATCCTGCCCAATGTGCTGATCGCCGTGCTGTCGGGCGCCTTCCTTACCTTCGCCATCGTCATTGGCGAATTCACCATGGCCAGCTTGCTCAACCGGCCCGCCTTCGGCCCCTATCTGCAAAACGTTGGCGCCAACCGCGCCTATGAGCCGGCGGCGCTTGCCATCATCGCCTTCGCCATCACCTGGGGCTGTATGTCGCTGATCCAGATCCTGTCCCGTTTCGCGCCGAGATCGGCGAACCGCCCGAACTGATCGACAAAGTACTGATCGAAAGAAAAAGCCATGGCCGAACCATTCCTCTCCATCCAGCATGTGCGAAAATCCTTCGGCGCCACCACCGTGGTCGAAGATTTCAATCTTGATGTCGAGCCGGGCGAGTTCGTTTCCTTCCTTGGGCCATCGGGTTGCGGCAAGACCACCGTGCTGCGCATGGTCGCCGGTTTCGAAGAGCCGTCGGCGGGCAAGATCGTCGTCGCAGGCAAGGACATCACGAGGCTAAAGCCCAACCAGCGCAATGTCGGCATGGTGTTCCAAGCCTATGCGCTGTTCCCCAACCTGACGGTGGCGCAAAACATCGGCTTTGGCCTGAAGGTCGCCGGCATGCCCAAGGCGGACATCGACAGACGCGTGGCCGAGATGCTCGACATCATCAAGCTGCCGCAGATGGCCGACCGCTATCCCTACCAGCTCTCCGGCGGCCAGCAGCAGCGTATCGCGCTGGCGCGTGCCATCGCGCCGAAGCCGAAGCTGCTTTTGCTCGACGAGCCGCTGTCGGCGCTCGACGCCAAGGTACGTGTGTCGTTGCGCGAGGAAATCCGCTCGATCCAGAAGAAGCTCGGCATCACCACCATCTTCGTCACCCATGACCAGGAAGAGGCGCTGTCGATCTCCGACCGCATCGCGGTGATGTATGGCGGCAAGGCCGAGCAGGTCGGCACGCCGTTCGAGATCTACAACCGGCCGGCGACCAAGTTCGTCGCCAATTTCGTCGGCACGCTGAACGTGCTCGAAGGCAAGGTCACTGACGCCGCGGCCGGCACGGTGCAGGTCAACACCCAGGAAGTCTCGCTCAAGGGCAAGCTCAACGGCTCGAAGTCCGGCGACACGCTGTCGCTGGCGCTGCGTCCTGAGGCGATCTCGCTCGGACGCCAGCCCGGTCGCGATTCAAGCCTGTCGGGCGAAATCTCTGAAGTGCACTTCCTCGGCTCGGTCATTCGCGTTCGCGTCGGCATCGGCGGCAACACGGTGTCGCTCGACACCTTCAACAGCCCGGCAACGCCACCGCCGGCTGTCGGCGAGAAGGCCGACATATCGTTCTCATCAAGCGATATGCTGGTGCTGCACTAGCAAAGCAGCATCCTGGGGCGACCGAGGCGGTCGATTCAAGCTGGCGCGATGAACGGCCGTATCATTGCCGGACCCCGAGCGCTGGACAATCAACAGCATCTTGTCATCCAGCCCCTGCCCACGATGCCACTTCGCCGCTACGATAGGTCATGGCGCTATTCGAACTTACCCTAATCCTGCTTCTGGCTGCCGTCGCGCTGACGGCGCTGTCGCGGCGGCTGGAAATTCCCTATCCGTCCCTGCTGGCTCTGGCCGGGGTCGCGATTGCCTTCGTACCCGGTGCGCCGACAATCGAGATCGATCCGGAACTGGCGCTTGCCCTGTTCATCGCGCCGGTGCTTCTCGACGCCGCCTATGACACGTCGCTGCGCGACCTCAAGCGCTACCGGCTGTCGCTCGCGCTGCTGGCGCTGGGCGCCGTCGTCTTCACCACCGTGGTGGTTGCCTTCGTCGGCTGGAAGATGACCGGCCTGCCGATCGCGGCGGCAATCGCGCTTAGCGCCATCGTCGCGCCGCCGGATGCGGTGGCCGCATCCGCCGTGCTCAGCCAGTTCAAGGTGCCGCACCGCATCACCGCCATCCTGCAGGGCGAGAGCCTGCTCAACGATGCCACGGCGCTGCTAATCTACCGGTTGGCGGTTTCGGCCGCGCTTGGCACCATCATGCTCAGCAACGCCGTTCCGGTGATCCTGCTGGCAACGATCGGCAGTGTGATCGCGGGCTATCTGTTTGGCCGCGTCTCGCTGCTGGCGCTCGGCCGCATCGAGGATGCGGCCAGCAGCACGGTGGTGCAGTTTGCCGGAACCTTCGCCGTGTGGATCATCGCCGACAGGCTCGGCCTTTCCGCCATCATCACCATCGTCGTCTATGCCATGACCATTGCGCGCAGGGCGCCGCGCCAGTCGTCGGCGAGACGCCGAGTCAGCACCTATTCGGTCTGGGAGTCGGCCGTGTTCGTGCTCAACGTGCTGGCTTTCGTGCTGATGGGCCTGCAGGCACGCACGATCGTCGGCAGGCTGGCCGGCGACGGGCAAGGCGAAGCATTCCTTTTCGCCGCAACGGTGCTGGTCGTCGTTATCGTCGCGCGCCTTGTCTGGGTGGCGAGTTACGTCGCGATCATCCGGTGGCTTGCCCGCTTCGGCAGCCAAGAGGCAAGGCGGGAATTGCCGACATTCGGCGGCGCCGTCATTGTCGGCTGGTGCGGCATGCGTGGGTTGGTGACGCTGGTGGTGGCCATTGCGCTGCCGGCCGATTTTCCCGGCCGCGACCCGATCGTGCTTGCCGCCTTCGCGGTGGTGCTGGGCACGCTGGTGCTGCAAGGCATGACGCTGAAGCCGCTGCTGCGCTGGATCAACTTCGACCCCGATAGAACCGTCGACAAGGAGGTGGCGCAGGCGCGCGTCGCCATCATGCAGGCAGCACTGGACGTGCTGAGCCGCAAGACATCTGCGGCGGCGGCTGTCGTGCGCGAGCAGTATGAGGCGCAGCGCCTGATTGCGGAAAACCCGGAGGACGCTCAGGCCGCGACCGAATACGACCGGCTGCGCCTCTATGCCATCAACCGCCAGCGCGACACGCTCGAGGAGTTGCGCAGCAACGGCACGATCGGCGACGAAGCCTACCACCGGCTGGAGGAAGAGATCGACTGGGCCGAACTGGCGGCATCGCCGGCGGGCCGGTTCCAGCCGCTGACCACATCATAGACGCTGGCCCAGTTCCGCCGTCGTGCCGGTACATTGCAACCCGTCTGCCGAACCGCTACTGCCAAAGCGAAATTGAGCCGGATAAGCAATGAAGCTGGTCAGCTACAACATCCAGTACGGGTTCGGCGGCGATGGCCGTTACGATCTTTCGCGCTGCACCAAGCTGGTCGACGGCGCCGATATCATCGCGCTGCAGGAGGTCGAGCGGCATTGGCAGCGCACCAATGAGGACGACCAGCCGGAGGTCCTGTCCAAGCTGCTGCCTAGCTATTACTGGGTCTATGGCCCGGCCTTCGACATGGACGCCAGTGAGCAGCGCGACGGCCGGGTCGTCAACCGCCGCCGCCAGTTCGGCACCATGCTGCTGTCGAAGCTGCCGATCGCCTGGTCGCGGCTGCACGCGCTGCCCATGCGCCGCACGCTCAAGCCGCTCAACACCCGCAATGCGGCGCTCGAATGCATGATCCGCACACCCGCCGGACCGGTAAGGGTCCTGTCGCTGCACCTCGCCCATGTCGCGGCGGAGGAGCGGCTGGAGCAGATCGACTATCTCTTGGCCGAGCATCGCCGCGCGCCGTCCGAGGGCGGCCCGTGGAGCGGCGCGGACGATGAGCCTTCGCGCAACTGGACCAGCGGCGAGGCCGAGCCGGAGAACCCGACAGCTGCGATCTGGATGGGCGATTTCAACATGGAGCCGGGCAGCGCCGAATACAGCCGCATCGTCGGCAGCACGCCCTATCATCGCGGGGCAGCTTATCTCGACGGATTTGTTGATGCCGCTGCCGTCGCTAGCGAGCCGGCTGCCGATTTCCACACCCATGTGAAAACGATCGACGGGAAAGTGGCAAAACGCCGGCTCGACCATTGCTTCGTCGGCGGTATGTTCGCGGACCGTGTGCGCTCGGTCAGTGCCGATATAGGCGAGATCGCTTCAGACCATTTTCCGGTCCGGATCGATATCGATCTCGAAACGCCTTTGAGCTCGGGAGATCGGTGAGCCCTCGATGACGCTTTTCGTCTTTTTCGCGGTGCTTGCCGCCGCCGCCATGCACGCGATCTGGAACGCGCTGGTCAAGGTGCATCTCGATCGCTTCCTGTCGATCACGCTGATGACGCTGGGCATGGGTTTTGCCGCACTGTTCGTGCTGCCCTTCGTCGAGTTTCCAAAGGCCGCGGTATGGCCCTTTATCATCGCCTCGGTGCTCTTTCACATGGGCTACCGGACCTTCCTGATCGGCGCCTACAAGGCCGGCGATTTCGCCCAGACCTATCCGCTGGCGCGCGGCACGGCGCCGCTTTTGACCGCCCTCGGCGGCGTTGTCGTGGTGCAGGAGATGCCGGCGCCGTTCGCCATCCTCGGCATCCTGCTGCTGTCGGCCGGCACGCTGGTGATGTCGTTTCGCGGCGGCGCGCATCTGGAGCGGATCAATGTGCGGGCGGTCGGCTTTGCGCTCGGCACTTCGATCTTCATATCCAGCTATACGCTCTCCGACGGCAGCGGCGCGCGGCTGGCCGCAACGGCAACGAGCTATGCCGCATGGCTGTTCATCTGCGATGCCACGTGGGCGCTGGTGCTGTGCCTCATCTTTCGCGGGCCCAAGGCGCTGCCCGTGCTGGCGCGTGACTGGAAGGCAGGCCTGTTCACCGGCGTGCTCAGCGGCGCGGCCTACTGGATCGTCATGTGGGCGATGACCAAGGCGCCGATCGCCTCGGTGGCGTCGTTGCGCGAGACGTCGATCCTGTTTGCCATGATGATCTCGGTTTTCGCGCTCGGCGAGAAGATGACAGGCTGGCGCGGCGCCGCCGCGCTCGGCATCGTCGCCGGTGTCGTGGCCCTCAGGCTGGGCTGAGATTCTGATACTTCAGCCGAGCACCGTCATCACCTGTCCGCGCCGTTCCGGACTGAAGCGGATGACGAGGATGATGCAGACGGCGACCACGCCGGCAAACAGCGCCAGCGCGTAGCCACGAGATTGGGCGAGAAGGCAGCCAGCGCGCCGATCACCGAATAGCTGACGATGTTGAGCATCAGAATGGGCTTGCGCCCATATTTGTCGGCCAGCCTGCCGAAGAAGAAGGCGCCGATGAAGCGTGTCGCCAGCGTCAGGAACAACGCTTTGGAGACTGCCGGAACGTCAGTGTTGAATCAGGTTGCGATATCGGTGAGCAGGAACGTCAGAAGGAAGAAATCAAAAGCGTCGAGCGTCCAGCGGAGGAAGGAGGCAAGGACGGTTTTCTTCTGCTGCGCGGTGAGAGCCACGACGTTCCTCCTAAACGCCCCCGGGGAACGATATGTTCCTTGGGGCGCAAAAGAGAACAGGCGTCAGCCGGCTTTCGAAAGAAAAGCGGTCACTTTTTCGTAATGTCGAGATCGAACACCATCAGCCCGTCGGTGCCGCCTTCGAGCGCTGCGACCAATCGGGCGCCGGCGCGCTGATGCGCTTCATGCACGAGATAGGCGTCGCGGGCGGCGGCATCGCGGAAGTCGATGGTGAAGGCATGGCTGAAGCCGCGCGCGAACGGCTCCGGGCTGACATTGGTGCTGAAATGGACCGTGTCCATGCCGTCGACAACAGAGCGCAGTGCTTCGAGATCGGCGTGGATTGCCGTGCGCTCGGTGGCGGGCACATCGCTGCGGAAGCGTACGAAGACGCAGTGTCTGATCATTGGTTCGTTCTCCTAAGTGGCTATGCGGCCCGATTGCCGGAGAACACCGCCGGCGGAAGCGGCTCGCGGCCGAGGATGATGTCGGCGCCTTTTTCGCCGACCATGATGGTCGGCGCATTGGTGTTGGAGGAAGGCACGCGCGGCATCACCGAGGCATCGCAGACGCGCAGGCCCTCGATGCCGCGCAGGCGCAGGTCCGGTGTGACCACCGCCATATCGTCATGGCCCATGCGGCAGGTGCCCACGGGGTGATGGTCGGTCTTGGCGGTGCGGCAGGCATAGTCGATCAGCTCGTCGTCGCTGGCGAGCGATGGTCCGGGCAGCACCTCGCGCAACACGTAAGGTGCAAGCGCCTTCTGCCGCATGATCTCGCGCGCAAGCCTGAGGCCCTTGATCGACATGGCGCGGTCATAAGGGTCCGACCAATAGTTGGGATCGATCAGCGGGTGGTCGGCCGGGTCGGCGCTGCTCAGCCGCACCGTGCCGCGCGAGCGCGGGCGCAGGAAGGCCGAGTTCAAGGTCACGCCGGGGTTCTTCAACCTCTCGACGCCGGCCTCGATGCCGGAGCCGAGTCCCAGATGGAACTGGATGTCGGGCGAGGCGGCGGTCGGATCGGCGTACCAGAAGCCGCCGGTCTCGAACAGGCTGGAGGCGACCGGCCCTTTCTTCAGCAGCAGATACTGCAAGCCGGCCCACGCGGTGCGGTGCAGCTTGGCGTAGTTGTCATAGGTGTGGTCGCCGGTGCATTCGGCGATGACGAACAAATCGAGATGGTCCTGCATGTTGGAGCCGACACCGGGCAGATCATGCACCGGCGTCACGCCGACCGATTTCAGGTGATCAGCCGGGCCGATGCCCGACTGCATCAACAGCTTCGGCGAACCGATGGCGCCGGACGAGACGATCACTTCGCGCTCGGCGCGCATGATGGTCTTCTCGCCGCCGGGTTTGTCGACGATCTCGACGCCGGTGGCGCGGCCTTTCTCGACGACGATGCGGGTGACCAGCACATCGGTTCGGACCGTCAGGTTCTTGCGGGCGCGGATGGGCTTCAAATAGGCGACCGAAGCGGATGAGCGCCGGGCGTCCTTCTGGGTCAGCTGGTAGTAGCCGACGCCTTCCTGGCTAGCGCCGTTGAAATCCGGGTTGAAGGGGATGCCCATCTCTTGGCCGGCGCGGAAATAGGCTTCGCAAATCGGCAGCGGCGAAATAGGGTTCGACACGCCGAGCGGCCCCTGGTCGCCGTGAAAATCGTTGGCGAAGCGCTGGTTGTTCTCGGCGCGCTTGAAATAAGGCAGCACGTCGCGATAGCCCCAGCCCGCGAGGCCCTCTTCCTTCTCCCATGCGTCGTAGTCGCGAGCGTTGCCGCGCGTGTATATCTGGGCATTGATGGACGAGCCGCCGCCGACCACCTTCGCCTGCGTATACCAGAAGACGCGGTCCTGCATGTGCCTCTGCGGCACGGTCGACCAGCCCCAGGAAGCGATGCCCTTGGTCATCTTGGCAAAGCCCGCCGGCATGTGGATGTAGGGGTGCCAGTCCTTGCCGCCGGCCTCGAGCAGCAGCACGGAGTTCGCTGGATCCTCGCTCAGCCGGTTGGCCAGAACGCAGCCGGCCGGGCCGGCACCTACGATGATGTAGTCGGTCATAACCCTATCCACCTACAGTCGAGGCACGGAGAGCGCGCCGTCGACATTGATAATCGAGCCTGTGGAAAAGCCGAGCTTGCCGGCGGCAAGCGTCGCCACCACGGCGCCGATGTCCGATGCTTCGCCCCAGCGTTTTGCCGGCACCAGGCCGCTGTCGATAAGCGCGTCGTATTTGGCTGATACGCTCGCGGTCATGTCGGTGCGAATGATGCCCGGCCGCAGTTCGAACACGCCGATGTTTTCCGGCGCAAGCCGTAGCGCCAGGTTCTTCACCCACATCGAAAGGCCGGCTTTCGAGATGCAGTAGTCGGCGCGTTCCGGCGAGGCCATATCGGCGCTGACCGAGGTGATGGTGATGATCGAGCGCGGATGATTGCTGGGAGCCGCCAGCATCGCCTTGGCGACGGCCTGGCTAAGGAAGACTGTGCCGCGCAAATTGACGTCCAGCGCACGGTCGAAATTCTCGGGCTTCAGCTCCAGCAGATCGCCGCGCACCACGGCGCCGATGCCGGCATTGTTGACGAGGCAGTCGATGCGGCTGAAGGCACGTATGGCGGCGTCGACGAGGGCCGTGTGATCCTCGAGGTTGGCGATATCACAACGGACATAGGCGAACTCCGCACCCCGTGCGGTGATGTTGGCGGCCAGTTCGTCCGGCGCTTGTTCGGCAAGGTCGGCGATCAAAATGTCGAAGCCGTCCCCGGCCAGCGCCTCGGCGCAGGCGAGCCCAATGCCGCGCGCACCGCCGGTGACAATTGCTGCGGGGCGGGTCATGCCGCGAGGTCCGTTCGGCGAATATGCTCGGCCACGCGCAGCGCCTGTGCCGCAATCGACAGCGCCGGATTCACGGCGGCCGAGTTCGGCAAAAAACTGGCGTCGACAACGAACAGGTTCGGGTGGTCGAAGGCGCGGCAGAAAGGGTCGAGCGGCGACGTCGCCGGATGGTCGCCCATTTTCACCGTGCCGCACTGGTGCGAGGGCGTGCGCTTGTCGAAGGGACGCGACAGCACGATGGGATAACCGCAGGCGCGGAAGTTCTCACGCATCACCCTGGTCAGCCCGTCCAGCGACTGCATGTTGGAGCGCCGCCATTGCATGACGATGTCCTTGCCGTCGACCATGATGCGGCTTTCCGGATCGGGTAGATCCTCGCACATCAGATACCAGTCGACGGCGTGACCGGCCATGTAATCGAGCGCGAATTTCGGCACGCGTTTGACGTTGGCCTTCAACATGTTGCCGTCGATCTTGCCGAGCAGCTGGACGTTGCCGAGCGGCTTGCCGCCTTTGCCGTCGGAGAGATAGTAGTCATTCAGCATCAGCGTCTTCTGGTAGACGCTGTCGTTCCTGCGGCGCGGATCGATCGCCAGCATGGCGCTCGAATTATGGTTCATGAAATTGCGGCCGACCTGGTCGGAGCGGTTGGCGAGGCCTTTGCCATCTGGTGAAGGCGAGCGCAGCAGGATGACGGCGGAATTGACCGCGCCGGCCGACAGAATGACCAGCTTCGGCGCGACTTTCTTCATCTCGCCATTCTGACGGTAGTGAACGGCAGCGATGCTTTTGCCGTCGGACGACGCTTCGAGATATTCGACATGGCAGCCGGTTTCGAGTCGGATATTGCTGTCCTTAAGTGCAGCCGTCAGCGGTCCGGTCTGCGCATCAACCTTGCCCTGGGCGGTGTTGGGGAATGCGTCCCAGCCGGTCTTGCCCCCTTTCAGCCAGGTGTCGATGTCGACGCCGAGCGGCAGCGAGGCGGGGTGCAGGCCCAGTCCCTTCAGCTCGGCGCGGGCGCGCGCAATCGGCGCCTCGTCGGGCACCGGCTTGAAGGCATAGGGGATGGAGTGGAACGGTTCGGTCGGGTCCTCGCCGAGTGAACCGCGGACGCGAAACAGCTGCTCGGCTTTCGAATACCAAGGCTCGAATTCATCGTAGGAAAACGGCCATGCCGGCGAGACGCCACCGAAGTGCTCCATGGCGGCGAAATCCTCTTTGCGGTAGCGGATCAGCACCGCGCCATAGAATTTCGAATTGCCGCCGACATAGTAGTAATTGCCGGGGTTGAAGGCCGCACCGCCGGCCTCGCGCCACATCTCCTTCGGACGGTAGTGGCCGTCGACGAAAATGGAGCGCGTGTCGCGGGCATGCGGCGTTGCCGTCAAGGGCTCACCGCGCTCCAGCATCAGGATCGAGGCACCGCTGCCCGCCAGACCGGAGGCGATCGTAGCGCCGCCGATACCGGAGCCGATGATGACGATATCGGGGCTGACCATCTCGATCAGCGGATGCGGTGTTCGGTCGCCGGATCGAAGAACACGGCCTTGGTCAGGTTGAAGGCGAGCGGCGTGCTGGTGCCCGGCTGGATGTTGGCGTCGGCCCGCAACCGCGCCACCACGCCCTTGCCGCCGAGGTTGGTCACCGCGAACGTGTCGGACCCTGCCGGCTCGACCACTTCGATGTGCAGGTCGGCAGTGGCAATGTTGGAGGCGTTGCGTTCCGCACCTTCCGGATCGGTCAGCGCTTCCGGGCGCACGCCGAAGATGATCGGCTTGCCCTGGAATGCCGAAAGACCCGCCGGCGCGTTGGCCATCGGCAGCGTGATCGGCTCGCGCGCCTCGCGCTCCAACACGACGGACAGCGCATTGCCCGACGTGGCAATGGTCGCCGGGATCAGGTTCATCGCTGGCGAACCCATGAAGTCGGCGACGAACAAATTGGTCGGGTTGTTGTAGATCTCGGCCGGGGTGCCGAACTGCTGCACCTCGCCGTCGCGCATGACGGCGATCTTGGTAGCCAGCGTCATCGCCTCGATCTGGTCGTGGGTGACGTAGACGATGGTTGTGCCGGTGGTGGCATGCAGGCGCTTGATCTCGATGCGCATGTCGACGCGCAATTTGGCGTCGAGGTTGGACAAAGGCTCGTCGAACAGGAACAGCTTGGGGTCGCGCACCAGCGCCCGGCCCATGGCGACGCGCTGGCGCTGGCCGCCGGAAAGCTGGCTCGGCTTGCGCTGCAGGAGGTGGCCGATCTGCAGGACCTTGGCCACCTTGTCGATCGCCTTTTGGCGTTCGTCGGCCGGCACGCCGCGCATCTCCATGCCGAAGGAGATGTTTCCGGCCACCGTCATGTTCGGATAGAGCGCATAGCTCTGGAACACCATGGCGATGTCGCGCTTGGATGGGTGCAGATCGTTGATGGCGCGGCCGTCGACGCGGATTTCGCCCTCGGTGATCTGCTCCAGGCCGGCAATCGTGTTGAGCAAGGTGGACTTGCCGCAGCCGGACGGGCCGACCAGCACCAGGAAGCCGCCCTTTTCGAGCTCGACATCGATGCCCTTCAGGATCTCGACATTCCCGAAGCGCTTCTTCAGCCCATCAATTTCCAGAAAAGCCATGGTCGTTCCTTCCGAATTGATCAGCCCTTGACCGCGCCAGCCATCAGCCCGCGCACGAAATAGCGGCCGGCGACGACATAGACGATCAGAGTGGGCAGAGCCGCGATCATCGCGGCCGCCATGTTGACGTTGTATTCGACGACGCCGGTCGAGGTGTTGACGACGTTGTTGAGCGCCACCGTCATCGGCATGGAGTCGCCTGTGCCGGCGTAAGCCGAAGCGAACAGGAAGTCGTTCCAGATGTTGGTGAACTGGTAGATGACGGTGACGACGAAGATCGGCATCGAGTTCGGCAGCATGATGCGGCGGAAGATCTGGAAGAAGGAGGCGCCGTCGACCTGCGCCGCCTTGATCAGTTCGTTCGGGAACGCCTCGTAATAGTTGCGGAAAAACAGCGTGGTGAAGCCGATGCCGTAGACGACATGGACGAAGACCAGGTTGACCGTCGGATTGCCGAGACCGAAACTCGTACCCGTCGCATTCTGCAGCTTCACGCCGAAACGTCCCAGGCTGCCGAGGATGGTCGCCATCGGCAGCAGCACCGACTGGAACGGAATGAAGCAGGCAAACAGCATCAGCCCGAACACCAGCGTGGCGCCGCGAAAGCGCCATTTGGTCAAGACGTAGCCGTTGAGCGCGCCGAGCATGGTCGAGATCAGTACGGCTGGAACCACCATCTTGATCGAGTTCCAGAAATACCCCTTGATGCCGGCGCAGGTGAGGCCGACGCAGGTCTCGCCCCAGGCCTTCAGCCACGGGTCGAAGGTCGGCGCCGTGGGCAACGCCAGCATGTTGCCGTTCTGGATCTCGTCCATGGTCTTGAACGAGGTCACCAGCATGACGAACAGCGGCATCAGATAAAACAGCGCAAACAGCGCTAGAAGCCCGTAGATGACGATGCGGTTGAGGGTCTTGGTGCTCATGCCGCCGGAGGCCTTTTGGGAAGCAGCGGGGCGGGCAGGGGTGGCGACAGCGCTCATCGCGGCTTCTCCCTGAGTTCCGAATAGAGATAAGGCACGATGATGGCAACGATGGTCATCAGCATGATCACGGCACTGGCCGAGCCGACAGCCATTTCGTTGCGCTTGAACGTGTACTCATACATGAAGTTGGACGGCAGCCAGGCCGAGCCACCGGGGCCGCCGCTGGTCAGCGCCACCACCAGATCGTAGGACTTGATGGCAAGGTGCGCGAGCACGATGAAGGCCGACAGGAAAATTGGCCGCAGCAGCGGAATGACGATGCGGCGATAGAGCTGGAAGGTGGTGGCGCCGTCGATCTGCGCCGCCTTCATGATCTCGCCGTCGATGCCGCGCAGGCCGGCCAGGAACATCGCCATGATGAAGCCGGAGGCCTGCCAGACGCCGGCAATGACCACCGTGTAGATGACGAAATCCTTGTTCTTGATCCAGTCGAAATGGAAGCTCGTCCAGCCCCACTGATGCAAGGTCTGCTCAAGACCGAGGCCGGGGTCGAGGAACCATTTCCAGGCGACGCCGGTGACGATGAAGGACAGCGCCATCGGGTAGAGATAGATCGGCCGCAACACGCCTTCGCCGCGAATCTTCTGGTCGAGCAGGATGGCCAGGAACAGGCCGAGCGCCAGGCAGATGGCGATGTAGAGAAAGCCGAAAATGCCCATATTGACGATCGACGTGTACCAGCTCGATGGCGGGTCGGAGTCGAACGTCCAGCCCCATAGCCGTAGGTAGGCGCGCGGTCCGGTGATGACATAGGACGGAAAAGTCTTGGAATTGGTGAAGGACAGATAGACCGTCCACAGGATGAAGCCATAGACGAAGACGATGGTGATGGCGAAGCTCGGCGCCAGCACGATCTTCGGCAGCGCGTCCTGCAGTCGCGCGCGCACGGAGGGGCGAGACCGCTCGGGCGTCAGCTTGATCTGGGTTGTCGCTACACTGCTCATAGGGCTCCTCCCGTTCGGGTCGTCCGTGCCTGCCGTCAGGCGGCAAGGCGGCCCCGTGCATACGGGTCTCTGGTCGGCATGGTGTTCAAGAGGGTTTCACCGTTTCACGGAAACGGCGAACCTCTCTACTCTTTCTTTTACGCAATTCCGGCCGGAAAACCGCTCACACTTTTCCTGGAATTGCGCCAGCCGGCCAATCCTGAGGCGAACCTTCCCCGCCGAAGCGGGGAAGGTGTCTTGCTGGCCAGGGCTTACTTGGCGTCGTCGATTGCCTTGACCAGTTCGGTCACGGCTTCGTCCGAGGTCTTGATCTGACCGTGGACGAACTTCGAAACGACGTCCTTGTAGGCATTGGCGACCGCCGGAGGCGCGCCATAGCCCTGGGCAAGCGAGCCGAACAGCGTGCCGCCTTCGTTGGCAGCCTTCAGGTCGGCGATGCCCTTCTTGCCGCACGCGTCGAAGTCGGTGTCGGGAACGTCGGTACGGGCGGGAACCGAACCCTTGACGACGTTGAAGGCCGACTGGAAGCTCTTCGACAGGGTGGCGGTGGCCAACGCGACCTGGGCGGCCTTGCGGTCGTCCGGAACGTTGAACATGCCGAACATGTCGGAGTTGTAGACCACCGAGCCTTCCGTGCCCGGGAAGCGATAGCACAGGAAGTCGGTGCCCGGCGTTTTCTTGGCGGCGTTGAACTCGCCCTTGGCCCAGTCACCCATCACCTGCACCAGGGCATCGCCCTTGATGACCATGGCGGTGGCAAGGTTCCAGTCGCGGCCCGAGAAGTTCGGGTCGACATAGGTGACGAGCTTGGCGAGGTTGTCGAACGACTTCTTCATCGTGTCCGACTTGAGGGACTCGTCGTCGAGGTCGTTGAAGGCCTTCTTGTAGAACTCAGGTCCGCCGGTCGACAGCACAACCGAGTCGAACATGGTGGCTTCCTGCCAGTTCTGGCCGCCAAGGGCGAGCGGAATAACGCCAGCCGCCTTGGCTTTGTCGAGCAGGGCGACGAAGTCGTCGAAGGTCTTTGGCTCGGTGCCGCCGATCTTGTCCATCACCGCCTTGTTGATCCACAGCCAGTTGACGGAGTGGACGTTGACCGGAGCAGCGACCCACTTGCCGTCATAGACGGAGAACTTCTGCAGGGCTGCCGGAACCGACTTGTCCCAGCCTTCCTTCTTCGCCGTCTCGGTCAGGTCGCCCATCACGCCGGCCGCCGCATAGTCGAGCACGGTGTAGCCGAGCATCTGCGACGCGGTCGGGTAATTGCCGGCCGCGACCATCGCCTTCAGCGCAGTCATGGCGGCGTCGCCGCCACCACCGGCCACCGGCACGTCCTTCCAGGCATAGCCTTCCTTGGCAAGGTCGCCCTTGAGGACGTTGAGAGCAGCCGCTTCGCCGCCCGACGTCCACCAATGCAGCATCTGCACTTCCTTGACGTCCTCGGCATGGGCCGAGAAAGCAAAGGCCGTCGCCAGAGCCGTTCCGATAAGCAGTTTGCGCAACATGTTCTACCTCCCTTGTTGCATTACACGACCGGTGGAAGCCCCACCGGGTTCTTCCAAACTCAGCCGACCCACCAACCGGTGCGCTGGCCGCGATGAAACTGGATTGTCTTTTCCTCGGTATAATCCTCGACAGCGCGTTTGCCGAGTTCGCGTCCGATGCCGGACTGCTTGTAGCCCCCGAATGGCAACTCGGGAAAGCCTTCCATGAATGTGTTCACCCAAACGGTCCCCGAACGCACACCACGCGCCACCGACATACAAGTGTCGATGCTGGCGCTCCACACCCCTGCAGACAGACCATAGGGCGTGTTGTTGGCGATGTGCAACGCCTTTTCAATCGATCCAAAAGTCAGCACGGAGAGCACCGGGCCAAACACTTCCTCGCGCGCAATAGCCATGTCTTCGGTAACGCCGCGGATGATGGTCGGATCGAGGTACTGGCCGGCATTGGACGCCAATTGGCCGCCACCGGTATAGACATTGCTGCCGTCTTTTGCTGCCGCCACGACGTAATCCGCCACCTTGGTCAGATGGTCGGCGGAAATCATCGCGCCAACCTTGGTTCGGTCGTCGAGTGGGTCGCCGACCGTTACCTTGGCGGTCAGGGCCTTGACAGTGGAGAGGAAATCGTCGGCGATGGCTTCATGCACGATCAGCCGGCTGCCGGCATTGCAGCATTCGCCGGCGTTGAAGAAGCCGCCGAACACTGCTGCGTCAGCGGCCGCCTCGAGATCGGCATCGGGGAAGACGATCTGGCCGTTCTTGCCGCCGAGCTCCATCGAGACTTTCTTCAGCGACTGCGCGGCGGAAGCCATGGTCATCTTGCCGACGCGGGTAGAGCCGGTGAACGACACCATCTCGACCAGCGGATGGCTGACCATCGGCCCCCCGACATCGGCGCCGAGGCCGGCCAGGATGTTGACGACGCCCGCGGGCAGGCCGGCCTGCATCAGGATGTCGCCGAGCACGAAGGTCGAGGCCGAGGTCATTTCGCTCGGCTTGACCACCGCGGTGCAGCCGGCGGCGAGCGCGAAGGGCAGTTTCTGGCTGACGATCAGGAACGGGAAATTCCACGGGGTGATGATCGAGACGACGCCGATCGGCTCGCGCAGCACCACGCCCAGCATGGCGTCGCCGAGATTGGCGTAACTCTCGCCGTGCAGCGTGCGGGCGAGCGAGGCGGCATAGCGCCAGATGTCGACGGCGCCGCCGATCTCGCCGCGCGCCTGGGCGATCGGCTTGCCGGATTCCAGCGCATCGAGGCGGGCGATGTCTTCGAGCTGGGCCTCGATCAGGTCAGCCGTCTTGAGCAAGATCGCGGCGCGCTCGGCCGCCTTCGTGCGCGGCCACGGGCCGGTCTCGAATGCCTTGTGCGCGGCCTGCATGGCCGCCTCCACCTCGGCCTCGCCGGCCTGCGCATAGCGCGAAACGGTGAAGCCATGGCCGGGGCTGTTGCGCGCAATCGTGCGGCCGTCACGGGCATCGACATGCTTGCCGTCGATCAGGAGCTTGTAAGCCTTCGGCGCCTTGGACGCCTCGGCCGGCATGGAAATGTTGAGCGGTGCGTTCATCATGCTTTCTCTAGGATCTTGAAAAGGCCGGCTTCTGCTTGGCCTTGAAGGCGCTCACGCCGGCTTTGAGGTCGCCGGTCAGCGCAACGAAGCCGCTGGCGAGCGCCTCGGTGGCGGCCGCACTTTCCTCGCCTTCGGCGACTGCGATCATCAGCTTGGCGGCTTCGGTTGCGAGCGGCCCGCGCCCGGCGATTTTTTCGGCCCAAGTCCTGGCCTCTGCCAGCGCCTGGCCGGTCTCGACCACGCGGTCAACGACGCCGAGGGCAAGCGCGTCGGAGGCGGCAAAGAGCTCGCCGCCGAGTGCCATGCGGCGCACGATCTGGGCCCCAAAGCGGCGCACGGCGCGCTGCGTGCCGGACCAACCGGGGACGACGCCGATCGATGTCTCGGGAAAGCCGAGCTTCACCTGCGTTTCGGCGACACGGAAGTCGCAGGCGACCGCCAGCTCCAGCCCGCCACCCAGCGCATGGCCGGAAAGCACCGCGATGGTCGGCTGCCGCAGCCGCGCCAGTCGGTCGAAGACACGGTGGCCGTAGCGCACCCATTGCACCTGAAAGTCGGCAGCGCTCATTTGTGCCCAGGCCTCGACGTCGCCGCCGGCGCAAAAGCCTTTGCCTTCGCCGCGGATCAGCACGACGCGCACGCCTTCAGCCATTTCGGCTTCGTCGAGCGCTGTCTCGAGCGCGCGCAGCATCGGAATGTCCAGCGCGTTGAACTTCTCCGGCCGGCGCAGCGTGACGATGCCGATGGCGCCGTCCTGCTCGAAGGTGACGAGGCGCTCAGCCATGCGCGCCTCCGAGCGAAGCGCCACCATTCAGCGACAGGCCGATCGGCCGGTCCTGATAGAGAGCCGCCGGCGTGACCTTGAGATCGTTGGCGATGCCGAGCGGAATCTCTGACTGCGCCAGCACATCGCGTTCGAGGTCGATGCCGGGCGCCAGTTCCGTCACCATCAGACCCTCCGGCGTCAGCTTCATCACGCAGCGCTCGGTGACGTAGGTGATGTCCTGCCCTTGCGCGACGGCGCGCTTGCCGGAGAAGGAGATGTGTTCGACCTCGTTGACCACCTTCTTGACCTTGCCTTCTGCATCGATGCGGATGCCGCCATCGGCGAGCGACAGTTTTGCGCCGGCATTGAAGAAGCCGGAGAAGACGATCTTTTTCGCCCGTGCCGTGATGTCGACAAAGCCGCCGGCCCCGGCGGTGACATGTGGCCGGGCCGAGAGTTTCGACACGTTGACGGAGCCATGGCGGTCGATCTGCAAGAAGGAGAGCAGCGAGGCATCGAAGCCGCCGGCCTGGAAATAGATGAACTGGTGCGGCGAGGGCATGATCGCCTCGGCGTTGGAAGCGCAGCCGAACTTGAAGTCGAGCAGCGGCACGCCGCCGACCGCGCCCTGCTCGATCACCCAGGTGACCTTGCCGTGCTGGCCTTCCTCGAGAAGGATACGCGGCACATTGGCCGAGATGCCGAAGCCGATATTGACGGCCATGCCATCGCGCAACTCCATGGCGACGCGGCGCGCGATTACTTTCTGGATGTTCATTTCGGCGTTGCGAAAGCTTGACAGCGGGCGGAAGATCTCGCCCGAAATCGCCGGGTCGTAAGGCGTCAGCGTCGTCTGCAACTGGTCCGGCGCCACCACGATGTGGTCTACCAGCACGCCGGGCACGCGCACGTCATGCGGCTTCAGCGTGCCGTTCTCGACGACGCGCTTGACCTGCGCAATGACGATGCCGCCATTGTTGCGCGCGGCGAGCGCCTGTTCGAGGCCGCCCAAATAGGCGCCTTCATGCTCGTAAGTGAGGTTGCCGCGCTCGTCGGCGGTGGTGGCGCGGATGATCGAAACGTTGGGCACGATCGAGCGGAAATAGAGCCATTCCTCGCCGTCGAACTGCTGCACCGAGACGATCGGCTCGCTTGCAGCCTCATTCATGGCGCAGCCCTGGTGGCGCGGGTCGGCAAAAGTGTCGAGGCCGACCTTGGTCAGCACGCCCGGCCGCTTGGCGGCGGCCTCGCGGTGCATGTCGAAAAGGATGCCGGAGGGCACGTTGTAGGCGGCGACCGAATTGTCGCCGATCATCTTCCATATCTGCGGCGGCTCGGACGAGGAGGGGCCTGAGGGATAGGAGCCGCAGAGCGTGCGCTTCAACAAGCCGGGCTTGGCCAGATGGTCGATGCCCTTGATGCCATACATGTCGCCGGCGGCGATCGGATGCAGCGTGGTGATGTCTTTCGGATGGCCTTCGGCGTCGAAGCGCTCGCCGATGGCAGCCAGGACGGCGTCAGGGCAGCCAAGGCCGCTCGACGACGAGACGGAGACGGTCATGCCGTCCTTGATGAGGCTTGCTGCTTCAGCGGCGGAGACGAGCTTGCTCACACAACACCTTTCGGATCGATAGTGACGGCCTTGCCGGACTTTGCCGACTGCAACGCTGCTTCGGCTGAGGCCAGCGACCAGACGCCGTCCTCGCCGGTGGCGGAGGGCTGGCCTTCTCCACGCATGGCGGCATGGAACTGGCGCAGCGACCTGGCGTAGAGGTCTTCTCGGTCGAAGCTCAGTTCCTCCTCGCCTTTGGCGGTGCGTAGCAGCACCGAGCCGACTGGCTTCTGCGTCATCACATTTTTTGCGATCAGCGAACCTTCGGAACCATGCACCTCAAAGCCGGTATCGGCGAACTTGGTTGTGAAGCCTTCATGCGACTGGGCGATGATGCCCGACCCGAAGCGCCAGATGCACATGGCGCCGTCTTCCAGCCCGCTGCTGGCCATGCCGGCCAACTGGGTGAAGGCCGAAATCTCGACCGGGTCGTCGCCGAGCACGAAGCGCAGCGTGTCGGCATCATGCACGGTGATGTCGAGCACCACGCCGCCGCCGGCCTCAGGCTTGGTAATGCGCCAGCCCTGCAGGTTTTCCGGCAAATAGACGGAATGGAAGACGCGCGCGGCAATCGGCTTGCCGATATGGCCGGCTGATATGGCGTCGCGCATGGCGCGGTGGGCGCCGGCATTGCGCAGATGATGATTGGTGCCAAGCACGACACCGGCTTCCTTGGCGGCGGCGACCATTGTGCGCGCGTCGGCGCTGTTCAGCGCCAGCGGCTTTTCGCACAGAACATGCTTTCCCGCCTTGATCGCAGCCAATGCCTGTTCGAGATGCAGTTCATTGGTGGTCGAGATGTAGACGGCGTCGATTTCGGCGCCGAGCAGGTCGTCCAGCCTCGAGACGGCAAGCGGAATATTCTGTTCCGCGGCATAAGTCTTGGCGCGCTGCGGACTGGAGCTCATCACCGCCGCGATCTCGCCACCCTCTTGCGCGCGGATGGCGTTGATCATGAACTGTTTGGCGATCGTGCTGGCGCCGATCAGTCCCCATTTGACGCTCATGCCGCGTCTCCCATTCCTGCTGATGTGTCCTGGGCGCCGCGATCGGGACCGCAGCTGTCCCTGACGACCAGATTGACGGCGCCGATATGGTCCTCGGCATGCGTGATGCGCGACTGGATCATCTTCAGCATGACGTGAGCGGCGCGTTCACCGAGGCCGGGTGTGTCCACCGAGACGCTGGTCAGCGCCGGCATATAATGCTCGGCTTCGACCACGTCGTCGAAGCCGACGACAGCAAAGTCCGCGCCGGGCTCCAGCCCGCGCTTGCGCAGCGCCAGCATGACGCCGAAGGCGACGGCATCGTTGAAGCACAGTGCCGCCGTCGGCGGCTCGGCCATGGCAAGGGCGGTTTCCAGGCACGCGATGCCGCCCCTGCGGCTGGTCTCGCCTTCGACGACAAGCACGTCGCGCCTGGCAATGCCCAATGTTTGGCAAGCTTCACGAAAACCGCCCAGGCGCTCCTGATAGACGACCAGGTCGGAGGTGCCGCCGAAGAAGGCCAGCCGGCGATGGCCCTTGCCGATCAGATGGGCGGCGGCGAGATACGCGCCGCGATGGTTGTCAGGAGCGATCACCGGGATGCGGCTGTCCGGCAGGCGGCGCATGGCGAAGACGACCGGCACGCCCGCCATCTCGAGGCGACGGAAGGCGCCCGGCGTGGTGCCGCGTGCCGGTGACACGATCAGGCCTGCGACGCCCTGTTCCATCAGCGATTTCAGCACTTCTTCCTGGCGCACCGGGTTCTCCGCCGTGTTGGCGATGAAGGGCACGATGCCGGCCGACTGGAAGACGCGCTCCATGCCGACCGCCAGCTCGGCGAAAAAGGGGTTGGTGAGATCGTTGATGACCATGCCGATGACGTTGGAATGGGCTTTGCGCAGATTGGCGGCGCCGCGGTTGTAGACATAGCCGACATCCTCGATCGCCTTGCGAACCTTGACCGCGGTTTCAGGCCGGATCAGCCCTGAGCCTTGCAGCACAAGCGACACCGTCGATTTGGACACACCAGCCTCGCGGGCGATGTCCAGGATCGTTGCCTTGGCCCGGCTGGCCATGTCGGTGGTTTCCTCCGCTTAAATGGGCAAATCTATTGGAACGTTCTAATCACTCTGCCAACCGAGAGTCAATCGGGATTCTTGCGGAGATCGAAAAGGTGATGAATGTGGTTCCTAGCAAGGACTCTTAGCCTTCTTCGGCATTTGGACCGGTTCAATCGCCGCAATCATAAAGGTTCTTGATTTATTGGAACGTTCCATTTACAGGATGCCGAAAACGGAGGTTGCCATGGATATCACCCTGCCTACGCAGAATGGCGGCCGCGTCAGCTACAAGCTGGCGGGCAGTCCGGTCGAGCCCGTAATCGGTGCGGTTTTCCCGCGTATCGCCTATGCCGCGGCCCATGTCGTCGCCGATCCTTTCGCGATGACCGACCCCTGGTCGAAGCCTGCGGTCGATTGGGACAAGACGATGGCGTTTCGGCATCATTTGTGGCGGCTTGGCTTCCGCATCGCCGAGGCGATGGACACCTCCCAGCGCGGCATGGGTTTCGACTGGGCGAATGCGCAGGAATTGATCCGCCGCTCGATCGCCGAGGCGCGCAGCGTCGAAGGCGCAGACCTCGCCTCGGGCGCGGGCACCGATCATCTGGCGCCGGCCGCTGCCAGAACGCTCGACGATGTGATCGCCGCCTATGAGGAGCAGTTCACCTTCATCGAAGGCGAGGGCGGCAAGGCGATCATGATGGCCAGCCGGTCGCTGGCGACGGTCGCAAAAGATCCGGACGACTATATCAGGGTCTACGATCGCATCCTCAGCCAGGCATCCGGCAAGGTCATCCTGCACTGGCTGGGCGACATGTTCGATCCGGCGTTGCAGGGATATTGGGGCAGTGGGAATTTCGAGGCTGCGCTCGACACCGTCGTCGCCATCATCGAGCGCCATGCTAATAAGGTCGAGGGGATAAAGATATCGCTGCTCGATGCCGGCAAGGAAGTTGCCTTGCGCAACCGGCTGCCGGAAGGCGTCGTCATGTTCACTGGCGACGATTTCAACTATCCCGAACTGATTGCCGGCGACGGGAAGCGGCACTCGCACGCTTTGCTCGGCATATTCGATGCCATCGCGCCGGTCGCCAGTGCGGCGCTGGCGAAACTGGCTGAGGGCGACCGCGCCGGCTATGACGCGCTGATGGCGCCGACAGTGCCGTTGTCGCGCAAGATCTTCGAGGCGCCGACGGAGTATTACAAGGCCGGCATCGTCTTCATGGCCTGGCTCAACGGCCATCAGGACCATTTCGCCATGGTCGGCGGCATGCAGTCGGCGCGCGGCATCCTGCACTATGCCGACATCTTCCGCCTTGCCGACCAGGCAGGGTTGCTCGCCGATCCCGAGCTTGCGCTGGCCAGGATGAAGCATTTCTGCGCGGTTGCAGGTGCCTGAGAACGACACAATCGCTGGCTGAAACCTGTCTCCCGTATGGGGGATTTGCGTTCTCGCGCCAAATCTGTATTCGGTTGCCGGGATTGGATGCGGACGGAGCGGCAATGACGGAAAAAGTGGCGCTCATCACCGGGGTTACCGGGCAGGACGGGGCCTATCTCGCAGAATTGCTTCTGCAGAAGGGCTATATTGTCCATGGCGTCAAACGCCGCTCGTCCTCGTTCAACACCGAGCGCGTTGACGACATCTATGTCGATCCGCACGAGCGCGGTGCGCGTTTCTTCCTGCATTATGGCGACCTGACCGACGCGACCAACCTTATTCGCCTGGTGCAGGAGACACAGCCCGGCGAGATCTACAATCTCGGCGCCCAGAGTCATGTCCAGGTGAGTTTCGAGACGCCGGAATACACCGGCAATGCCGATGCGCTGGGAACACTCAGGCTGCTCGAGGCGATCCGCATCCTGCGCCTGGAGAAGTCGGTGCGCTTCTATCAGGCATCGACGTCGGAGCTTTACGGCAAGGCGCGCGAGGTCCCGCAAAGCGAGGCGACGCCCTTCCATCCGCGCTCGCCCTATGCCGCGGCCAAGCTTTACGCCTACTGGATCACGGTCAACTACCGCGAGGCTTACGGCATGTTCGCCGCCAACGGAATCCTGTTCAACCACGAAAGCCCGACACGCGGCGAAACCTTCGTCACCCGCAAGATCACGCGGGCCGTCGCCTCGATCCATCACGGCCTTCAGGCCACGCTCTATCTCGGCAATCTCGACGCCAAGCGTGACTGGGGCCATGCGCGCGACTATGTGGAGGGCATGTGGCGCATTCTGCAGCACAGTGAAGCCGACGATTTCGTGCTGGCGACCGGTGAGGCGCATTCGGTGCGCGAATTCGTCGAACTGGCTTTTGCCGAGACCGGACGCACCATCCGCTGGCAAGGCGAGGGTGTCGATGAAGTCGGTGTCGATGCCGGTTCGGGCACTGTCCTGGTGCGCATCGATCCGCGCTATTTCCGGCCGACCGAGGTCGACCTGCTGCTCGGCGACCCCGCCAAGGCCAAAGCCAGGCTGGGGTGGTCGCACACGACCGGCTTCAGGGATCTGGTGGCGGAAATGGTGCAGGCCGATCTGGCGCGCACCGCCGGCGGCACGCGGCAGAACAGCCGTTCTGCGTGAGGCAGGTTCATGGACGCGACATTTGATCTGAAAGGCAAGCGTGTCTTCGTCGCCGGGCATCGCGGCATGGTCGGTTCGGCCGTCGTGCGCCGGCTGGCGAGCGAGGACTGCGAGATACTCACCGTATCGCGCGACGGGCTCGACCTGCTTGACCAGGCAGGGGTGCGGCGCTGGATGGCCGAGCACAGGCCGGATGCGGTGGTGATGGCGGCCGCCAAAGTCGGCGGTATCCTGGCCAATGACCGGTTCCCTGTCGATTTCCTGCAGCAAAACCTGGTTATGCAGGGCAATGTCATTGACGGCGCCTTTCGCAGCGAGGTCGGCAAGCTTTTGTTTCTCGGCTCGTCCTGCATCTATCCAAAGCTCGCGCCGCAGCCGATCAGGGAAGACGCCCTGCTGACCGGTCCGCTCGAACCCACCAATGAATGGTATGCGATCGCCAAGATCGCCGGGCTCAAACTGTGCCAGGCCTATCGGCGCCAGCATGGCGTCGACTACATCTCGGCGATGCCGGCCAACCTTTACGGTCCTGGCGACAATTTCGATCTCCAGTCCAGCCATGTCGTGCCGGCCCTGATGCGAAAGGCGCATGCGCTGGCGCTGAGCGGCGGCAACAGCCTCGAGGTCTGGGGCTCGGGCACGCCACGGCGTGAATTCCTGCATGTCGACGACGCCGCCGATGCCTTGGTCTGGCTGTTGAAGAATTATGCCGGCGACAGCCACGTCAATGTCGGTTCGGGCGAGGATGTCACCATTGCCGAGCTTGCCCAGACCGTCGCATCGGTCGCCGGCGTCGAGGCTGATATCGCCTTCGATACGACCAAGCCAGATGGCACGCCGCGCAAGTTGATGGATGTTTCGCGGCTGTTTGCGACTGGATGGCGCCCGCGCTACGCGCTTCGCGGCGGATTGGAACAGACATATGCGTGGTTTCTCAACCATATTGGGAAGGGTGGTGTCCGACTCGGCGCGGCCTGATTCCAATTTTCCTTGAACCATTTCGCTGCCGCTGGCGACCAAGCGGTGTGTAGCAAACACGGTCCATCAAGGAGAACGTCAATGTTTATCACTTCAAGAAACGTCTTTCTCGCCGCCATCGCGGTTTCGGTGCTGGCAGGGTGTCAGACGGCACCGCCGAGGGAATGCGAGAAGACCAAGCCCGGTGTCACCTACAACGGCAAATGCTGCGGCATCGGCACACCGTGCCGTGAAGGCAACAACACCCCTCATGACAAGCCCGACAGGCCCGATCCGCGGCCACAGTGATCCGCGAGCCAGAAACGTCCCGGCACGTGCCGGGACGTTTCGTCCCCCGACAGGGTGGATTTACGGATCGGAAGGCCGCTACCCGGTTCCTTGCTGGCCGGCATTTTAATACGAAACGGGACGGCGGGGCAGTAGACGATGCGGTCGCGCAGATCGCGCGAAAACTTCCCGCCGGATCTGTACTTCAAGGGGCTGTTCGACTGTTCGAAGGGAAGGTCCCGGAGAAACTCAGATTTCGCTTTCCGTCGATGCGAAGGATGCTACTAAAAAAAATTCGAGATGCTCTTGAACTCATTTGGGGCGCCTCCTAATTCGATTTCCGCCAAGGCCATAAGGCTCGGCAAAAAATGGCGGCGCCGCACGGGGCGGCGTCCTTGTACCCATGTTGCTTCAAGGAGGATGTGGCTATGAGAACCTTTGATACCCTCTATCGGACCACCGTCGGTTTCGACCGGCTTTTCGACATGCTCGACAGCGGCACGCGTCCGGACTGGCCGCCCTANCTCTATCGGACCACCGTCGGTTTCGACCGGCTTTTCGACATGCTCGACAGCGGCACGCGTCCGGACTGGCCGCCCTATAACATCGAGAAGGTCGACGAGAACGATTACCGTATCTCGATGGCCATCGCAGGCTTCAGCCAAGATGAGGTTGAGCTGACCCAGCATGGACCCGAACTGGTCGTGGTAGGCCAGAAAGCTGATGATCAGAGCGGACGCCAGCTGCTGCACCAGGGCATTGCCTACCGCAGTTTCAGGCAGACGTTCAAGCTTGCCGACCACATGAAGATCAAGGCAGCCAAACTGGAGAATGGCCTCCTCTCGATCGACATTGTCCGCGAGATTCCCGAAGAGCTGAAGCCGCGCCGCATCAGCATCGGCGTGGGCGACACGCCAACGGCCGCCACTCAGATCACGCAAGACACGGACCGCGCGCGTAAAGCCGCGTAATCCTGTCGATCTGTCACACTTTGAACTGCGGGTCCGCCTCCCGGTTCCGGCCGGGAGGCTGTGATTGCGGAGAAACGAAGATGATCACTGCAGGACCTACTGGCGCGCCTCTGTCGCGCGCCTGCAGTTGGCCTGGACCGCGCAAACCATGAAACTCAATGGTTCGTTCAATTTGGAGGATCATATGAACGATCGGATGTTTGACAGCGCCGTTTTCGTGAAAAGCGGCGACAACCTTGTTCAGGAAATCACGTGTCTCGAGGACGCTCTGGAGTTCCTCTATGAATGGCCGGAGGACAGGCGCGGCCCCATTCACCAAACCGCATTGCGGGCCTGCCAGCGAGCTTTCGATAGCGATTATCCGCTTTCCGCAGCCAGAGACGCGTTCAGCGGTTTTGCGAAAGCAGCCAGAATCCTTGAGGAAGTATCCACGACAATGCCGTGGATGATGGGCAGAGGTGGCGAAGGCGGAGGAGTGACTGCCTAAAGCGCGTCGCGAAACGGATTCATGCGACACGCTTTAAGTCTTTGTTTTGATGCATGTCGTTGTCCCAGAACGGCGGCATACTTCTGGGTGACATGCATTAGGAAAGGAGGTCATGATGCTATCGAAACCTTTTGAAAAGCCAGTCCGGGTGTGGGTGGGATTGGGCTTTCCCCGCCAACTCAACACGGTCGCAGATGCCTATCAATTCGCAGCCGAATGGTGTGGCAACAGCCCGGAGCAGAGAGCTGCTATTCGCGCTTGCAAAGCCGCTCTGATTGGTGATGTGGAACCCGAGACAGCACGAGGCGTCTTCGTCGCGTTCGCTCGCAAGAAGGATATTCTTATGGAGGACGGCATCGAGCCTGCGCCTTCAAGGACGCTAAGCCCGCACCACGTCTAAAGCGCGTCGCGTTTGAACGGACTCAGACGACGCGCTTTAGGTCTTTGTTTTTATGCATGTCGTCGTCTCAAAACCGGGGCCACTTTTGAGCGCCATGCATTAGAATGTCCACAAACACGAGGCGGCTGCCACAAGCGGTGGCCGCCTTACCGGCTAAGTCGTCGAAGGGGTGCGCCAAAAACGGGCTTGGCTAAGTTATTGAAAGGATGGTGGGCGTGACAGGGATTGAACCTGTGACCCCTGCAATGTCAATGCAGTGCTCTCCCGCTGAGCTACACGCCCATCCGAAGCCGCGCATACACCATTTTTGGTCCAGCGCGTCAATAGCCGGAAAGGGAAAGAAAGGCTCGTTTTGTCGCGCCGCCGACGAAGCGGCGAGATCACACTGTGCGTGCTTCAGGCGGCCTGCAGCATTTTTTCGACCTCGTTGACGAGATCGCGCAGGTGGAAGGGCTTGGACAGCACCTTGGCGTCTTTCGGCGCCTTGGAATCGGGGTTGAGCGCGACGGCCGCGAAACCGGTGATGAACATCACCTTCAGGTCGGGATCGATCTCGGTGGCGCGGCGGGCGAGTTCGATGCCGTCCATCTCCGGCATGACGATATCGGTCAGCAGCAGGGAGAAAGGTTCTTCGCGCAGCCGCTCGTAGGCGCTGGCGCCATTGTCAAAATCGCTGACGTGGTAGCCGGCCCGCTCCAGTGCCTTGACCAGGAACCGGCGCATGTCGTCGTCGTCTTCCGCCAGCAGAATGCGTGCCATCTTGTCCCGTCCGAATCACCCCAGCCAAGCCTGCCGTCCGGCAAGCCCGTTAACCATCCTGTATATGAGGAGCTGACGGTAAACATCAAGTGAACGTTGGCGGCATTAATCCTGATTTGACGGGGTTCCTGACATGCCGAAATGCTGGACATGCGGCCGATGAGGTGGCAGTTTCCCATCATGATGCATTGCTGTTTCCGGGTTCGTTCAAATTGACGACGGCAGCCGAAGATTTTTCGGTCGTTCCACCCTTCGAAATCCGATCGGGCGCCGAGCAGCGCGTTCCCTTCGTCTTCAACTCACCGCATAGCGGCCGCTATTATCCAGACCGCTTCCTGGCCATGGCGCGGCTCGACCGGAACGCCATCCGCCGCTCCGAGGATTGCTATGTCGACGAGCTGTTCGGCAGCGCGGTGGCGCTGGGCGCGCCGATGCTGGCGGCGAATTTTCCGCGCGCCTATCTCGACGTCAACCGCGAACCCTGGGAACTCGACCCGCGCATGTTCGCCGAGCCGGTGCCGTCCTTCTGCAACATCCGCTCGGCGCGCGTCGCCGGCGGGCTCGGCACCGTGCCCAAGCTGGTGGGCGAGGGGCTCGACATCTATTCCGGCCGTCTGCCGCTGGCGGAGGCCGTCCAGCGCATAGAGGTGGTCTACAAACCCTATCACGAGACGCTGAAGCGGCTTTTGACCAGAACCCATGCCAGGTTCGGCTATGCCGTGCTGATCGACTGCCATTCGATGCCGGCGAGCATCAGGGTGGGCGACAGCGGCCTGCGGCCGGATTTCATCGTCGGCGACCGTTTCGGCATCTCGGCCACGGCGGCCCTGACCGAGACGGCGATCGGCCTGCTCATCGGCATGGGCTACACCGTCGCTCACAACAAACCCTATGCAGGCGGCTTCATCACCGAGCATTACGGCCGGCCGGCGCGCCATCTGCATGCGCTGCAGATCGAGGTCAATCGCGGCCTCTACATGAATGAGCGGACGTTCCAGAAATCGGCCGGCTTCGATGCGCTGGCCGACGATATGGCGCGCTTTTCGGCCGACCTGATGGCGATGCCCGACCACCACTTCGTCGACCTGCCGCTGGCCGCCGAATGACGCCGGAGCGGCGGCTGTTCATGCAATCCCGCGCTGGCCATCCCGCAGCGTAAAAAAAGACCGCATCGTTTGCACGACACGGTCGAAGTCTAGGGAGGAAACGCCCAAGGAGGGCATGGACAGGAAAACCTGTCCGAGAACAAATTTATTGTGCGATGCACAAATGTCAATCGATCCCACGCTTTTTTAATTCACTCTGATGTGAAAATGCGTTTCGATGGTCCCGATGTGTGACATTTCAGCAACGCTGATGTCTCTGATAAATCGATAAACCGGCTTGTTTTGGCGGGAAAGTGCCGGCAGACCGGGTTGGCACTCTGTAATGCGGGAGAATCACGTGGACATCAGCATCGATTTCATGCGCCGGATCGCGCAAGCGGCGGCGGCTGAAACCTTGCCGCGTTTCCGCGCACAGGGCGCCGTGGCCAACAAGGAAAAAGGCAGTTTCGACCCGGTCACCGAGGCCGACCGCGAGGCCGAGCGCGCCATTCGGGCGCTGATCTCGGCTGAGTATCCCGATCACGGTATCCTTGGCGAAGAACATGGCAGCGAAAACATCTCCTCAAGGCATGTCTGGGTGATCGATCCGATCGATGGTACCCGCGCCTTCATCTCAGGCCTGCCGGTGTGGGGAACGCTGGTCGGGTTGACGGTCGACGGTGACGCCGTCGCCGGCATGATGGCGCAGCCGTTCACCGGCGAGCTGTTCTACGCCAACGCTTCCGGCTCCCACTACGAAGGCCCCGGTGGGCCGCGGAAGCTGTCGACCCGCAAGAGGACGAAGCTTGACGAGGCGACCTTGTTCACCACCACGCCGGCGCTTTTCAAGGGCGAGGCGCGCACCCGCTACGACGCGTTCGAGGAACAGATCCAGCTCGCCCGCTACGGCGCCGATTGCTACGCCTTTGCCATGATTGCCTCGGGCAGCGTCGACATCGTCGCCGATCCCGGATTGAAACCCTACGACATCGTGGCGCTGATCCCGATCATCGAAAAGGCCGGCGGCGTCGTCACCACATTCGAGGGCGGTCCGGCGGAAAAGGGCGGCGACATCCTGGCCGCCGCAACGCCGGAGCTTCATGCGGCTGCAATGGCAGCCCTGCGGGGCTGATAGTCGACCCGATCAGCGCGGCTTGATCGAGCGCTGGAATTCCGCCGGCGTTCGCCCGTAGACCTGCCTGAACGCGGAGCTGAAATGGCTGTGGCTGGAGAAGCCGAGGTCCAGGCCGAGCGTGGTCAGATTGTCGTAGCGGCCAAGCAGGTCGAGCGCGCGCGCCAGCCGCAGGCGCAGATGGTAGCGATAGAGCGGCATCGCCTCGACCTGCTGGAAAACCTGCGTGAGATAAACCGGTGATACCCCGACTTCAGCGGCGATCTCGGCCAGCGTCCAGCGCCGCGAAAGATCCGAGGACAGGACGAGCTTGGCGCGATCGACCAGCTTCTGCCGGCCAGCGCTGGCGCCGGCGGCATGCGAGGTGCTCTCGCCGAGGGAGCGCCGCACCAGCGTCAGCGCCAGGGTTTCGGCCTCCAGCGTTTCGGCAATGTTGCGGCTCAGGCTGTAGCGCAGCACCGCCACCAGCGCCTGAGCCCGCGGGTCGATGCGGCGGCGCTGACGACGAAACGCCACGGCGCTGCCCGAGCGCAACTGCTCCTTCGGCGTCAGCTCCTGCAGTTGCGCCTCCTCGACAACGAGATCGAGGCAGGAATCGCCACCCTCGACGGGATGGCTGATCCGGTAGCCTTCGGCGTTGTTGAAGAACAACAACTGGTTGGCTTCGGCGACCGCATCGTTGCGGCCGACATGGCGCACGAAGACGCCGCGATAGGGAAACACAAGATGCGTGGCAGCGGTGCACTCTTCTTCGCTCTTGTGCCGGCATTCGCCGCTGCAGAGGACATCCCTCACCCTGACGGTGCCGGTGTCCAGAAGCGTCTGTACCGTGAACTGCGACATGGTGAGCTGAGACATGGCCGTTGCATTCTACCCTTGCGCCGAAAGCTGCTCCGGCACATTAGGCGATTGGCTTGTCCAAACCTGTCAGGAGACTTCACCTGTCGGGCCCTTCGTACGGCCATGGCTCAGTCCCACAAACGGCGCATGTATTCGCAGTGAGCGTCGCTGCGCGACAGGCCGATGTCCTTGAGCTGTTCGTCGGTCATTTCGAGCAAGGCAAGGCGGCTTCGGCGCCTTTCCAGTTGACGGCCGATCCAGTTGGCCGCCGCGATGCCTTGTGTCCGCAAGGACCGCCGGAACGTCGCGGTTTGAGTTGTCGGCTGATGTGCGAGGCATTGCGCCGCCGCTGCATGATCGGGGCGCATCGCTCAGGCTTCCCCGTTGCCGGCCACTGATGCGCCGGCCACTGAGGCGCCGGCTTCGTTCAGCGCAATCGCGCATTCCTCGCAGCAGACCTCGACGGTCTTGCCGCCGACCTTGACGCGGATCGGGTTGGCGTCCAGCTGGCAATCGCAGGCAGCGCAGGTTTTCTCGGTCATGACGTCATCCCCTTGGCGTTCAGTATGCGGAGAGATGAGCATTCCGGGGCGGCACCGGCTGTCAGAATCTTTAGCTCTTTGGGTGCTGCCGGCGCTGCTCCTGACAGAAGGCTGTCAGCAGGCGCAAGCTCAAGGCGCCGCAACATGCAGCGCCGGCGGCATCAGGCTGTTGGGTCGTCGTTGCCGGGTATGAAGGCGTCGAAGGCGGCGAGCAACTGCTCGCGATAGACATCGGCCTCCTGCAGGATCTCGTGTTTCGAGCCATCGATCATCAGCAGCGAGCCGAGGCGCAGACGCCTGGCATAGGCTTCCACGGCCTTGGTCGAGACGACCTGATCGGCGCCGGCGGCGATCATCAGCAGCGGCACCTGGATCCTGGCCATGAAGTCGGGCTCACTGATGGCTTCGCCTGCCTTGATTGCCGCCTGCAGCCAGCGGATCGTCGGCCCGCCGAGCGCCAGTTGCGGATAGTGCTCGTAGATTTTCGTGTTGCGCTGATAGCGCCCGGGGTCCGATGTCACCTTGTTGAGGGCGAAGGGCAGGGTTTCCCTGGGACGCGGACCCCAGGCGGCGTAGAGCCGGCCGAGGCCGAGAAAGCACAATATCGAGCAGACGCGGCGCGCGGTTTTTGCCGACACGGGCGAGTCGGGCACCGTCAGGAAAGGCGCAATCAGCACCATGCGACGCACCCGGTTGACCATCGACGGCGCCGCGAGCAGCGCGATCACGGCGCCCATCGAATGGGCGAGGATGTAATACGGGCCGCGGCAGTCGGGCAGCACGATATCCTCGAAGAACTGTTCGAGGTCGCCGGTGTAATCGTAGAAAGAGCGGACATAGCCGCGTTGCGGATCGGCGATCAGCCGGTCGGAATCGCCCTGGCCGCGCCAGTCGAGCGTGGCGACGCCGAGGCCGCGGTCGGTCAGGTTGCGGATGGTTTCGAAATACTTCTCGATGCACTCGTTGCGGCCGGGCAGCAGCACGACGGTGCCTTTCAGCGGCCGGGTGATCGCGGCAAACAGGCCGTAGCGGATCTTCTTGCCGTCGCGCGTGGTGAAAAAGCCGCCGGCGACATTTTGCGGCGGCGGATTGCCTGGCGTGGGATGGAAGAGATCCGTCATTAGGCGCTTGCGTCTTCGTGGTGTCTCACCCGGCAGGGCGTCGGCATGGTGATAGACGCCAATGGATGAAAAGCAAAGGGAGGACGCCAAGGGGGCGGACGAACGACAAGCAAGGCCGGAAGCAGCCTGCGGCGGCGTGCTTCCGGCCTCTGTCGATCCGGGAGGAAGGGACGTTACACCCGGTCGGCCTCGTCGCGGCGCTTTCATCCGGCGCCGCCTGGTTCTTTATCCTGGGGGCACTCTAGCGCCGGCCGGCTGAACGGGCGCCGAAGCAGCGGTTCATCTGCCGTTCATCGACGCCTCGATTGGCGCTCTTCAAAAATCCTTGAAATGCGCTTTTGCGCTCCCCAAATGTCGGATGCAGCCGCCGATGTCGGGGCTGCTGGTCCACCCGAACGCCTTTCCAGGGTTTCGCACCGGCCACACGCAAACATGTTGCTCAACAGGAGAACACCTCATGCGTCACGTTGATTTTTCCCCGCTCTATCGCTCGACCGTCGGCTTCGACCGCCTGTTCACCATGCTCGACTCGCTGGCCCAGCCCGATGGCGCGCAGACCTATCCGCCCTACAACATCGAGCGCACCGGCGAGGACGCCTATCGCATCTCGATGGCGGTTGCCGGCTTCTCGGACGAAGAGATTTCGATCGAAGCCCACCGCAACGTGCTGACCGTCAAGGGTGAGCGCAAGGAAGAGGGCAATGGCGAAGGCTCCGAGCTGCTCTACCGCGGCATTGCCTCGCGTTCGTTCGAGCGCCGCTTCCAGCTTGCCGACCATGTCGAGGTCGTCGGCGCCACCCTGAAGAACGGCCTGCTTTTCGTCGACCTTAAGCGCAACATCCCCGAGGAGCTGAAGCCGCGCAAGATCGCGATTACCGCCTCTTCGGCCAACGCCAAGCAGATCGAGGCCAAGAACGCCGCGTGATCAAGACGGCGGCGTCACAACGCCCAAGGTTGAAAGCGTCTCCTCCCGAGACGAAAGCGGCGCCGCGAGGCGCCGCTTTTTTTCGCCGCAGCCTCTGTCACCCCAACCGAAGAGTTCTGGCTCTTTTGCGGCGGGCGCCGTCTTCCCATGAAGGGCGATGTCTGATCTTTCGGCTGATTTTTCCCTGGCCCTAACGGCAACCATTGCGGTGACCTTCCTGCTGGCCGGCATCGTCAAGGGCGTTACCGGTATGGGACTGCCGACGTTGGCGATGGGGCTGCTGGGCACAATCATGCCGCCGGTCGCCGCGGCTTCGCTGCTGATCGTGCCGTCCTTCGTCACCAATATCTGGCAGCTGTTTGCCGGCCCGAGCTTCGGATGGATCCTCAGGCGGCTGTGGCTGATGATGGTCGGCATCGTCGCCGGCACGCTGGCCGGCTCATGGCTGCTGGCCAGCGACAATGTCAAATGGACGACGGCCGGCCTCGGGGCGGCGCTAATCGTCTATGCCGTCTATACGCTGCTGGCGCGGCAGTTGACGGTTCCCGCGTCAGCCGAGCGCTGGTCGTCGCCCATCGTCGGTTTCCTTACCGGCATCGTCACCGGCGGCACCGGCGTGTTCGTCGTGCCCGCTGTACCTTACATTCAGGCGCTGGGCTTGAGCCGTGACGATCTGATCCAGGCGCTCGGCCTGTCCTTCACCGTGTCGACGATCGCGCTCGCTGCCGGCCTTGCCTCGCACGGCGCGTTCCAGGTCGGGCATGTCGCCATGTCGTCGCTGGCGGTTGCGCCGGCCTTGCTCGGCATGTGGCTCGGACAGTTGCTCCGGCAGCGGATCAGCCCGGCGACCTTCCGGCGCTGGTTTCTTGTTTTCCTGATCTTGCTTGGCCTCGAGCTTTTGGCGCGGCCTTTCCTTGCTTAGCGGCCGGTGCCGGTTGCGAGAACGGCCTCGATGTTTTGCCGGTGGACGGGCTCGTACAGCGCGAAGTACTCGACCGCGCCCGTGGCGAATATGTCGGCGCCGAAGGTTTTCAGATCCTGCTTCGCAAGATCAGGCTCACGCCGGCAGCGAAGCAGTTTTTGAACGTAGGCTTGCGTGGCGGCGATGAGGCCTTTGTCGTAGCCGCCTCGCTCAATCGCTTCGAGCGAGCCGTGATTGGGCAAGATGCGGTCTATCGGCCACCCGCTCATGCGTTCGAGATCGACCAGATGTTGCGCCAGCCGATCCGCCTCGCTGACATAGGTGATCGGATCCTCGAGCGTGTCGCCCGCCAGGAGCAGGCCGGTTTCGGGCATGAACAGCACCGTGCCGTCATGGCTGTGGATTTCGACCTGACGCAGTTCGACGGCGATCGATCCAACGGCGAGGTCAAGACTGCCTGCGAAGGTCCTGTTCGGCAGCACGAGAGGCTTGATCGGTGGAACACCGCTTTCGATCTCAGCCCGGTTGTTCGCGAGCGCCGAGGCGGTGAGCGTGTTGGCGATAATCTCGCAATCCTGAAACACCTCATTGCCGGCAATATGATCGTCATGCCAGTGGCTGAGCACGACCCGGATCGATGTTGCGCCCATGTCTTCGAGCGTCTGCCTGATGAAGCGCGCGTGAGGCAGCGAAATATGCGTGTCGTAGACAAGCGCCTGCGAACCATCGACGATCGCATAGGTGCAGATGCCGAGGGCATAGGCGCCGTCGTCCAGCCAGTTCGGCTCGTCCGACCAGGCGCGAACGCCGTCAACGCGGCCATCGTAGAAGCCGAGCACGTTTGGCGCCGGGCGAACCAGCCGCATGGTTGAGCCGAGAGGTGGCTTTGTCATTGGCGCGGTCTCGCGGGTTCAGGCGATCATCTGGCCGAAGCGATCGACCTCATCTGAAGTCGTGGCAAAGCTGGTGACGAAGCGATAGAGCAACTCGTCCTCGCCGACATGGCCGTCGAAGCCGTGCGGCCTGTGCCAGTCGTAAAAGGCTGCGCCGACGGATTGCAGCCTTTCGGCTTCCGCCTTTTTCATCACCGCGAACACCTCGTTGGCCTGCGGCAACCAGGCGAGCTTCGCCGTTGCCGAATCCTCGATCGCAGCCGCCAGGCGCGCGGCCATGGCATTGGCATGACGGGCCGTGTCCAGCCACAGGCCGTCCGTGAAGTAGGCGTCGAACTGCGCTGCGATGAAGCGCGACTTGGAGAACAGCTGTGCGGCGCGCTTGCGCAGGAAGGACAACTCCTTGGCGCGGTCTAGATCGAACAGCACCACCGCTTCGGCGCACCAGCAGCCGTTCTTGGTGCCGCCGAACGAGACGATGTCGACGCCGCGCTTCCAGGTCATTTCGGCCGGCGTCGTCTCAAGCGCGACCAATGCGTTGGCAAAACGGGCGCCGTCCATATGCAGCGGCAGGGAAAAGCGTTTGGCGATCTCCGAAATGGTGGAAATGTCGTCGAGCCCGTACACTGTGCCGACTTCGGTCGATTGGGTGATCGAGACGGCCGTCGGGCGTCCCCAATGGACGATTTCGGGTGCGAAACGGGCGACGGCGCGTTCAAGATTGTGCGGATCGATCTTGCCCAGGGCGCCGTCGACAGCATGGAGACGCGAGCCGCCGCTGAAATATTCCGGCGCGCCGCATTCGTCCTCGATGATGTGCGATTCGCGGTGCGCAAAGGAAATGCCGCCGGGCTTGTTGTAAGCGGCCAGGGACAGCGAGTTGGCCGCCGTGCCGGTAGCGACGAAGAACACCGCGACCTCGCGTTCGAAGATCTCGCTGAAACGCTGGTAGACGGCCCGGTCGAGATCGCCATCGCCATAGGCGGTCGAAAAGCCGCCAGCATTGGCTGACAGCCCGGCGGCAATGTTGGAATGGACGCCCGCCCAGTTGTCGGATGCAAAGAACATCAGGAAAGTCCCTGCCTGGTTGAGAAAGTCTGGTTGCGACAAGAGCGCGACCATGGCCGTTTCGGGGTTTGACGCGCAAGGGCCAAGGGCTGAAAAAGCGGTAAAGCCAAAGGCGATCACGAAGGAGTGCCGGGACCGAAATTTCGTTTCAACAGCGCCCGACGTAATTTTCTGTCGCCAAACGTCCAAGAATTTGGTGAATCGGTCTTGTGTGCGCCCAGGATTTCTGCCATAAAAATTTAGGACAGTAGTGCTGTCTTATTTTGTCGCACAAGTCAGGCTGGATTGGCGTATCATTTGGGCCACTCCGGCCGTTGCCGCGAGCGACGGGTAGACGGCTCGGCTGTGGCCTGTACGATACCGGATACGAACCGGCGGTGCACCGCACGGTCCGCCAAGGATTTCGAAAAGACGTGCCGCAAGAATGAGAGCGGAAGCCAGTCGCTTCCCAAGGTAGACCAGCGCCCCAAATGCTAGACGTGCAAGGGGCCGGATCGGAGGACAGGACGATGACGGAACTGACGCCATCTGCGATTATCGGCCAGGCCGCGCAGACGAAAGCGGCAGCCGTTAAAAATACCGTTCTGACCAAAGAAGGCCGAACCACCAACGGCCTGACCGGCAACGGTATGGCCGCGCAGGGTCTCTACGATTCGCGCAACGAGCATGACGCGTGCGGCGTCGGCTTCATCGTCAACATGAAGAACGTGAAGTCGCACCAGATCGTCAAGGACGGGCTCTTCGTGCTCGAAAACCTGACGCATCGCGGCGCTGTCGGCGCCGATCCGCTGATGGGCGACGGCGCCGGCGTGCTGGTGCAGATTCCCGATCATTTCTTCCGCGAAGAGATGGCGGCCCAGGGCGTCGAACTGCCGGCGGCAGGCCAATACGGCGTCGGCCACTGGTTCATGCCGCAGGATGCGGCACTGCGCGCCCATATCGAAGAGATCATCGCCGAATCGGCGCAGTCAGAAGGGCTGCCGCTGCTCGGCTTTCGCGACGTGCCGGTCGACAATTCATCGCTGTCGAAGGCGCCCGATATTGCGGCCTCCGAACCGTTCCATCGCCAGGTCTTCATCGGCCGCACATCGGACATTCCAGATGACGAGGAATACGAGGCCAGGCTGTACCTGCTGCGCAAGGTGATTTCCGGCCGCATCTACGCCGAGAACAACAACAAGGATATCGGCGCCTACTGTGTGTCGCTATCGGCGCGTACCATCGTCTACAAGGGCATGTTCCTGGCCTACCAGGTCGGCGCCTATTACAAGGATTTGTCGGATCCGCGTTTCGAGACCGCGCTGATCCTCGTCCACCAGCGCTTCTCGACCAACACCTTCCCGTCATGGAAGCTCGCGCACCCCTACCGCATGGTCGCGCATAATGGCGAGATCAACACGGTGCGCGGCAACAACAACTGGATGGCGGCGCGCCAGGCCTCGGTCGATTCCGAACTGTTCGGCAACAACATCTCCAAGCTGTGGCCGATCTCCTATGACGGCCAGTCCGACACGGCGTGCTTCGACAATGCGCTCGAATTCCTGTTCCAGGGCGGCTACAGCCTCAGCCACGCCATGATGATGCTGATCCCGGAAGCCTGGGCCGGCAACAAGCTGATGGATGCCGATCGCAAGGCTTTCTACGAATACCATGCAGCGCTTATGGAGCCGTGGGACGGGCCGGCCGCGGTCGCCTTCACCGACGGCCGCCAGATCGGCGCCACGCTCGACCGCAACGGGCTGCGGCCGGCGCGCTACATCGTCACCGACGACGACCGCGTCATCATGGCGTCAGAGGCCGGCGTGCTGCCGGTGCCGGAGGAGAGGATCGTCAAGAAGTGGCGGCTGCAGCCCGGCCGCATGCTTCTGATCGACCTCGCCAAGGGCCGCATCATTTCCGACGAGGAGATCAAGTCGGAGATCGCCACCAGGCATCCCTACAAGACCTGGCTCAACAGCACGCAGCTGATCCTCGAGGATCTGAAGCCGGTGGAGCCGCGCGCGCTGCGCAAGGATGTCAGCCTGCTCGATCGCCAGCAGGCTTTCGGCTACACGCAGGAAGACACCAAGCTGTTGATGTCGCCGATGGCGACCACCGGCCAGGAAGCCGTGGGTTCGATGGGCACCGACACGCCGATCTCGGCGATGTCGGACAAGTCGAAGCTGCTCTACACCTATTTCAAACAGAATTTCGCCCAGGTCACCAACCCGCCGATCGACCCGATCCGCGAGGAGCTGGTGATGAGCCTGGTGTCGTTCATCGGGCCGCGGCCGAACATCTTCGACCTGGTCGGCAATTCGCGCCGCAAGCGGCTCGAAGTGCGCCAGCCGATCCTGACCAATGGCGATCTGGAAAAGATCCGCTCGATCGGCCACACCGAGGACCGTTTCGACACCAAGACCATCGACATCACCTACGGGTCGAGCGAGGGCGCGGCCGGCATGCAGGGCGCCGTCGAGCGTCTGTGCGAGCGGGCGGAAGCCGCTGTCGCCGGCGGCTACAACATCATCATCCTGTCCGACCGCCAGGTCGGTCCCGACCGTATCGCCATTCCGGCACTGCTGGCGACGGCTGCCGTGCACCACCATCTGATCCGCAAGGGTCTGCGCACCGCGGTCGGCCTGGTCGTGGAATCCGGCGAGCCGCGCGAAGTGCATCATTTCTGCTGTCTCGCCGGCTACGGCGCCGAGGCGATCAACCCCTACCTTGCCTTCGATACGCTGCTCGACATGCACAAGCGTGGCGAACTGCCGGCTGAGGTCGACGCCTACGAGGTGGTCTCGCGCTACATCAAGTCGATCGGCAAGGGCATCCTCAAGGTGATGTCGAAGATGGGCATCTCCACCTACCAGTCCTATTGCGGCGCGCAGATATTCGACGCCATCGGGCTGAAGTCGGATTTCGTCGAGAAGTACTTCACCGGCACAGCGACGCTGATCGAAGGTGTCGGTCTGGACGAGGTCGCGGCCGAGACGCTCAGCCGCCACACCGACGGTTTCGGCAACGATCCGGTGCTGCGCAACAGCCTCGAGGTCGGCGGCGAGTACATGTACCGCATGCGCGGCGAAGCCCATATGTGGTCGCCCGACGCCGTCGCCACCTTGCAGCACGCCGTGCGTCAGGGCTCGTGGGAGACGTTCAAGGAGTATTCCGCGCAGATCAACAGCGAGACGGCCCGTGCCCAGACCATACGCGGCCTGTTCAGGATCAAGCTTGCGGAAGAGACCGGCCGCAAGAAGGTGGCGATAGAGGACGTGATGTCGGCGGCCGATATCGTCAAGCGCTTCTCGACCGGGGCGATGTCGTTCGGCTCGATCTCGCGCGAGGCACACACGACGCTGGCGCGCGCCATGAACCAGATCGGCGGCAAGTCGAACACCGGCGAGGGCGGCGAAGAGGCCGACCGCTATCTGCCGCTGCCCGGCGGCAGCAAGAACCCCGAACGTTCGGCGATCAAGCAGGTCGCCTCGGGGCGCTTTGGCGTCACCGCCGAGTATCTCGTCAATTCCGATGTCATGCAGATCAAGGTCGCGCAGGGCGCCAAGCCCGGTGAGGGCGGCCAGCTGCCCGGCCACAAGGTCGACGCCACCATCGCCAAGGTCCGGCACTCGACGCCCGGCGTCGGCCTGATCTCGCCGCCGCCGCATCACGACATCTATTCGATCGAGGATCTGGCGCAGCTGATCTACGATCTGAAGAACGTCAACCCGGCGGCCGACGTCTCGGTAAAGCTGGTGTCGGAAGTCGGTGTCGGTACGGTTGCGGCGGGCGTCGCCAAGGCGCGCGCCGACCACATCACCATCTCCGGCTATGATGGCGGCACCGGCGCGTCGCCGCTGACCTCGCTCAAGCATGCCGGCAGTCCATGGGAAATGGGCCTTGCCGAGACGCACCAGACGCTGGTACTGAACGGGCTGCGCTCGCGCGTTGCGCTGCAGGTCGATGGTGGCTTGCGCACGGGGCGCGACGTCATCATCGGTGCGCTGCTCGGTGCCGACGAGTTCGGCTTCTCGACCGCGCCGCTGATCGCGGCCGGCTGCATCATGATGCGCAAGTGCCACTTGAACACCTGCCCGGTCGGCGTCGCGACGCAGGACCCGGTTCTGCGCAAGCGTTTCAAGGGCACGCCCGAGCATGTCATCAACTTCTTCTTCTATGTTGCGGAAGAGGTGAGGGGGCTGCTGGCCGAGATGGGCTACACCCATATCGACCAGATCATCGGCGACAGCGACCTGCTGGAAAAGCGCGAGATGATCCAGCATTGGAAGGCGCGCGGGCTCGATTTCGGCAAGATGTTCTTCAAGCCGGACGCGCCGCATGAGGCGGTGCACTGGACCGAACGGCAGAAACACCCGATCGACGATGTACTCGATCGCAAGCTAATCGAACTGGCGAAGCCCGCGCTCGAAAGCAAGCAGCCGGTCAAGATCGAGGTCGACATCCGCAATGTCGATCGCTCCACGGGCGCCATGCTGTCGGGCGAAGTCGCCAAGCGCTTCAGGCACAAGGGCCTGCGCGAGGACACGATCCAGGTGAAGCTGACCGGCACCGCCGGCCAGTCGTTCGGCGCCTTCCTGGCGCGCGGCATCTCGTTCGATCTCGTCGGTGCGGCCAACGACTATGTCGGCAAAGGCCTGTCGGGCGGACGCATCGTCATCCGGCCGCCGGAGGAGTCCAGGATCGTCGCGGCGGAATCGATCATCGTCGGCAACACCGTCCTCTATGGCGCGACCGAGGGCGAGGCCTATTTCGCAGGTGTCGCCGGCGAGCGCTTCGCGGTGCGCAATTCGGGCGTCGCCGCCGTCGTTGAAGGCGTCGGCGATCATGGCTGCGAATACATGACCGGCGGCATCGTCGTCGTCATCGGCCAGACCGGTCGCAACTTCGCTGCCGGCATGTCGGGCGGCGTGGCCTATGTTCTGGATGAGGCCGGCGATTTCGCCGCGCGCTGCAACATGGCGATGGTCGAGCTGGAGCCGGTTCCGGAAGAAGACGATCTGATGGAAAGGCTGCTGCATCATGGCGGTGACCTCGACCACAAGGGTCGCGTCGACGTCTCGGGCGACATGACCACCCATGACGAGGAACGGCTTTACCAGCTTATCTCGAACCACGTCCATTTCACCGGTTCGGTACGCGGCCGCGAGATACTCGACGACTGGACGACCTTCCGGCCGAAATTCCGCAAGATCATGCCGGTCGAATACCGCCGCGCGCTGATCGAGATGGAACGCATGCGCATGGGCGTGGCGGCGGAATAGGTTTTTCGACTTGCCGGGAGGCGCAGGCTTCCCGGCGGAACTTTCAGCGACAGTTTGACCTCGGATGCAAGGTTGCCACGGCTGCCTCAAGGGGTTAACGGGTGCGAAAACCGCACCATCTGGACAGCAGGAACTGGACTATGGGCAAGGTAACAGGCTTTCTCGAAATCGACCGGCAGGTGCACAAGTACCAGCCGGCCTCCGACCGCATCCGGCATTTTCGTGAATTCACGCTGCCGATGTCGGACAAGGAGGTCGAGAAACAGGCGGCGCGCTGCATGGATTGCGGCATCCCGTTCTGCCACGGGCCGACCGGTTGCCCGATCCACAACCAGATCCCGGACTGGAACGACCTCGTCTACAATGGCGACTGGGACAATGCGATCCGCAACCTGCATTCGACCAACAATTTCCCCGAGTTCACCGGCCGCATCTGCCCCGCGCCCTGCGAGGAAGCCTGCACGCTGAACCTCGAGGACATTCCGGTTGCCATCAAGACTGTCGAACAGGCAATCGCCGACAAGGCTTATGAAACCGGCCATATCCGGCCTTATCCGCCAGAGAAGAAGACGGGCAAGCGGGTCGCTGTCATCGGCTCCGGCCCGGCAGGGATGGCGGCGGCGCAGCAGCTTGGCCGCGCCGGCCACGAGGTCAGCGTTTATGAGCGTGAGAGCCGTCCCGGCGGGCTGATGCGCTACGGCATTCCCGACTTCAAGATCGAGAAGCACTATATCGACCGCCGCATCGAGCAGATGCAGGGCGAGGGCGTGACCTTCCATTGCGGCGTCAATGTCGGCGTCGACAAGCCGGTGGCAGAGTTGCTCGCCGGATATGATGCGGTGCTCTATTGCGGCGGTTCGGAATCGCCGCGTCCGGCCAATATTCCGGGCGACGATCTCGGCGGCGTCTATGACGCCATGCCCTATCTGGTGCAGCAGAACCGTCGCGTCGGCGGCGAGCCGATCCAGTCGGTGGCCTGGCCGTCGCATCCGATCATCGCCGGCGGCCAGCATGTCGTCGTCGTCGGCGGCGGCGATACCGCGTCCGACTGCGTCGGCACCGCCTTCCGCCAGGGCGCGGTGCGTGTCACCCAGCTCGACATCCGCCCGCAGCCGCCGGAGAAGGAAGACAAGCTTTCGGTCTGGCCTTACTGGGCGACCAAGATGCGCACCTCGTCCTCACAGGCCGAAGGTGCGGAGCGCGAATTCCAGGTGGCGACGCTCGAATTCATCGGCGAGGACGGCCAGCTGACCGGCGTCAAATGCTGCGAAGTCGACGAGAAGCGCAAGCCTATCCCCGGCACCGAATTCGTCATCCGTGCAGACCTCGCCTTCATCGCCATCGGCTTTGCCGGACCGGCTGCCGCCGGCGTCGCGAAAGAGCTGGACGGTGAGATGAAAATCACCACCGACAGCCGCCGTTCCCGCAATGTCGAAGCCAACGATCGCGACTACAAGACCAGCGTCGACAAGCTCTACGCCGCAGGTGATGTGCGCCGCGGCCAGTCGCTGGTTGTGTGGGCGATCCGCGAAGGCCGCCAGGCCGCGCGCTCGATCGATGAAGCGCTGATGGGGTCGACGGTACTCCCCCGTTAACGGTTGATCGCCGTCGTCGTATCCGTCGCGGCAGCGGCCTTGGGCGGCCAGGAGAAGTCGTCGGCGCGACCGGGCGAGGCCTCGGGCGCCTTGCCTTCGAGGATTAGTTTTTCGCCGGGCAGATCCGGATTGGCTTTCGGCGCCGCCGCCGCACCGAGAAGCTCGGTCCCGCCGTCGAGCGCCGGATCGTTGAGCAGCATTGGAACGGTGCGGTCGACCACGATCGGGGCGGCGGGCAACGACGGCGCCTCGACCGGGGCGCCGGCCGGTGCGGCAGCCGTCACCACGCTTCCCGGCGCTGCCAGGCCGAGGATCTTGGCCAGCGGCTTTTCGGTGTAGAAGGCGAGCTTTCGCTTGCCGGCTTTCGAGACGTTGATGCCGTCGTCGGAGCGCAGCCGCACGGCCTGGCCGTTAATGTCGGGGCCGGTCGAGACAAAGGCGCCGTTCTCGTCGACGAACCCATCCCAGACATCGACGAATTCGCCGCCGTTCTTCTCGGCAGCCGAGTGGTAGATGTCGTTGAATGCCAGCATGTCGGAGGTCATCTTCGGCGTCTTGAAGGCTGGCATGCCGACCCACAGATAAGGCACCTTGGTCGCCGCCAGTGCCTTTCCCAAGGCTTCGGTCCGGCGTTCGTATTCCTTGGTCCAGTTCTCGGAGCGCGGCTGCTCGCGCACATCGTTGACGCGCATCTGCTGGCGGTCGTTGGAGCCCAGCATGACGACCACGGCGGCGGGCTTCTCGGTCTCGACCAGCGATTTGACCTGTTCGGGCCAGTTGTAGACATCATCGCGCACGAAACCCGAAGAACCGTTGGCGCGCTCGACGATCCTGACGTTGGCATTGTCGGCAAAGGCTGTTTCGAGGCCTTCGGCCAGGCCGTTGGCCATGAAATCGCCGATCACCAGAACGACGCGGGCATCCGGTGTCTTCTCGACAATCGGAGCGGAAGGTCCAACGGGTGCACGGGGCTTCTTCTTGACCTTCGGCTTTGCCTTGCGGACGTCGAGCGGCGGCTCGATGCGTTCGCTGCGGCGCGGGAACAGAAGGTCGCGCAGCGACCAGCCGCGGTTCTGCGGTTGTTCCTGCGCCAAAGCCGGTGTGTGGAAAGTGCCGGCGAGTCCCGTCGCCAGGACAACGATGGCCAGAACGAGGATCGGCAAGCGGAAAACGATCACACGGATACGCGTTGCCGAAACCAAGCACCCTCTCCATCCCTTGGTGCATGGCCCTCGCAGGGGATCATGCACAGACCGATGCTACGGCATCCCTTGCGCGTCACAGATGCGCGCTGCCGTCGCCGGCTCTATTTCTTTCTGAGCCATTTGAGCACTTCCATGCTCGGATACCCGTCCTGGGTCAAGCCGACCGTTGCCTGATAGGTCATGATGGCGGTTTTCGTGCCGTCACCGATCTTGCCGTCGAACTTGCCGTCGTAAAGTCCGTGCTGCGAAAGCCGCTTCTGCAACTCCTGCCTTTCCTCGAAGGACAGTTTGGTGAAGGGCCGCTTCCAGTCCTGCACCAGACCATTAGAGCCGGCGATTTCGTCGGCAAGAAGGCCGACGGCCAGGGCATATTTGTCGGCGTTGTTGTAGGCCTTGATGACGGAGAAGTTCTTGATCATCAGGAAGGCCGGTCCGCCGCGGCCGTCCGGCACTTTCAGGGTCGCCTTGTCGGTTGCGTTCTTGAACGGCTTGCCATTGGCCCTGGCGACGCCGAGCGCCTGCCACTGCGCCAATGTCTTCGAGCCGGCCGGCAGTTTGCCCGCCGGAATGGTGACCTCGTAGCCCCAGGTCTTGCCGCCCTGCCAGCCATTCTTCTTCAGCAGATTGGCTGATGTCGCCAACGCATCGGGGACCGAATTCCAGATGTCGCGCTTGCCGTTGCCGTCCATGTCGACGGCATAATGCTGGTAGCTGGTCGGGATGAACTGGGTCTGGCCCATGGCGCCGGCCCAGGAGCCCATCAGGTGGCTTTCGTCGATGTCGCCGGTCTGCAGGATTTTCAGCGCGGCGACCAATTGGGTGCGGGCGAATTTCGAACGCTTCGGGTCGCCATAGGCGAGGGTTGCCAGCGAGCGGATGACATTGCGCATGATGTCGTCGCGCTTGAGGATCTCGCCATAATTCGATTCCATCGACCAGATGGCGAGCAGGATGTAGCGGTCGACGCCGAACCTCGCCTCGATCCGTTCCAGCCACGGCTTCCATTTCTTGGCCATCTGCTGGCCGACGGCAACGGACTGGTCGTGGACGCGGTTGTCGAAATAGTCCCAGGCAGGTGCGGTGAATTCGGGCTGGGTGCGTGCCTTTTCCAGCACCACCGGGTCGGGCTCATTGATGCCCCGGAACGCTCGGTCGTAGACCCCGCCGGAAACGCCGCCCGCCACGGCCGTGGCGCGGAAGCCGGCGACCCATTGCCGAAAACCGGCATCGGCGAAGGCCGGTCCGGCCGGCATCAGCAAGGCGAGCGAGAGGCTGGCCGCCGTCAGCACGCTGGTAAAGAGTTTTGCGGCACTGCGAACGGACATATTTTCCCCTTTCTCTATCTCAGGAAAGACCATTCATCGCCGAACCGGGTTAGCAATTGGTTTACCATAGGCGGCGCCTGGAACGAAAAGACACCTGGATGCTTTACCGGTTGATGTTTCCCTCAATGGCCCGATAATCCACAATTCCGGCGCGAAAATGTCGCGAGGCGGGATTGCCGGGCACGCCCTCAAACGGATAATTGACGCATGAAGCGAGTTCGCAAGGCAGTTTTCCCGGTCGCCGGTCTCGGCACACGGTTTCTCCCGGCCACCAAGGCCATTCCCAAGGAGATGCTGACCGTCGTCGACCGGCCGGTCATCCAGTATGTCGTCGATGAGGCGCGCGAGGCCGGCATCGAACATTTCATCTTCGTCACCGGCCGCAACAAGGCGGTCATAGAAGACCATTTCGATATCCAGTTCGAGCTCTATGATACGCTGGCACAGCGCGGCAAGGACGATCAGCTGGCCCGCTTGCAGCGGCTGCAGCCGGCGCCGGGGCAGACCTCGTTCACCCGCCAGCAGGTGCCGATGGGGCTCGGCCACGCCGTCTGGTGCGCCCGCGAACTGGTCGGCGACGAACCCTTCGCGCTGTTGCTGCCCGACATGATCATGCAGTCGGAGAAGAGCTGCACGAAGGCCATGGTCGAGCTCTACGAGGAGACCGGCAACAACATCATCGCGGTGCAGGAATGCGATCCGGCCGAAACCCACAAATATGGCATTGTCGGCCGCGGCGAGGACACGCATCACGGCTTCCGCATCACCGAGATGGTCGAAAAGCCGAAGACCGGCACCGCGCCGTCCAATCTCTACATCAACGGCCGCTACATCCTGCAGCCCGAGATTTTCAAGATCCTCGAAAGCCAGGAAAAGGGCGCCGGCAACGAGATCCAGCTCACCGACGCGATGCTGAAGCTGGAAAAGCAGCAGCCCTTCTTTGGCTACCACTTTCAGGGCCGCACCTTCGATTGCGGCTCGCCGGAAGGCTTCGTCGAGGCCAATGTCGCCTTCGCGCTGTGGCGCAGCGACATGAACGAGAACATGGCCGGCGTCATCCGCACGCTGCTCGATGAGATGAAGCCGTCCGAGCGTCGCGGCGCTGCTTTTTAGCTACCGCTGCAGCTTCAGCCCCAAATAGATGCTGTTGGCGGTGTAGTTGCGCCCGGGCAGATTGCTGGTCAGCTTTTCGGTGCGGGCGCGGCTGGTGAGGCCGACATAGCGGTTCAGCCACCAGGTCAGCCCGGCCTCTGCACTCAGCGTCATGTCATGGCCGTCGGAGCCGGTGTAATTGCGCCAGTCGAGCCCAAGGGCTGCGTTGCCGGTCAGGTCGGCGCGGATCTGCCGCTCGCCGGTGAGGCGGCCGGAATAGAGGATGTCGCCGCTCTCACCGGCATTCGTTGTGCCTTCGACCGTGGTTCGCCCGGTGAGGCCGATGATGGTACCGCGCTCGGGCGACCATTTGAGGTCGGCATTGATGGTGGCTCCCGAAATCGCCTCCAGGTTCTTGTCGTCGATCGCCTCCCTCAGCCAGCCGGCCGAGAACTCACCCTTGAGCTTCTCGCCCATGTCGACTTCGATACCGGCGCGTGCGCCAAGCCGGGTCGAGGAGCGCTCGAAGCCCTTGTTGTCGACCCGTTGGTCATATACCCGGCGGCCGAGCTCAATCTCAGCAAAGGGCGTCAGAGCCGGGGAAATTTCATAGCCAGTCCGCAACGTTGCGGTGTAGAGCGTGTTGTCCTGGTCCTTCTGCGACAGCGAGGTGCCATCGGTAAGTTCGGCATCGCCATAGATGTCGTGGGAGACGGCACCGGTCAGCGCAAAGCGCAGCTTGCCGACATCCTTCTCGACGGCGAGGCTGCCGTCGACAGTCTGGCGGATCGGCTGCGAGGTGACGCCGGCAATGGCGTCGGGCGCGGAGGCCGATTCCGGCGCAATCTCGTAGCCGAGCTTGGCGATGGCGCGCAGTTCATTGTCGAGGTCGACATTGTACGTGCCTTGGATACGGCCGCGTGCCTCATTGATCTTCTGGCCCGAAATGGTGTTGCGGAAATTGCCGTAGCCGTCGATGACCGCCGAATTCTCGCGCCAATCGGAGGCGGCGGAGAAACGGAGCGCCGTTTCGGACAGCACCGCCGACTTGCCGCCAGCGCTGGAATCGGCGTTCGACGTGACGGCAACGCCCTGCTCGAGCGTCGGCCGCAGCAGGAACGAGCCGACCTTGATGCCGGTTGCCGCGTACGGGTCGTCCTCGAGCTTCTTCTTCTGGCCCTCGATGGCGCCGGTGCGCTCGGCGCCGGGGTCGAGCTTTCGTCGGTCGACACCGCCGACGGTGAGGACACGGCCGTTCGCTGTGTCCTGATCGGCGTCGCCTGCCGCAGTGCCGTCCGGAGTCGCGGCGGTGGTGGTCTGGTCCGTGGCTTTGCCAGGCTTCTTCTTGTCGGCAGCCTTGGTTTTGTCCTTGGCCTTGTCTGCATCCGCGGCGGCGCGTTGTTTTGCCGTCGATGGCCGGCGTGGCTGGACGGTTGGCGGCTTGTCGGCGAACGAATCGTCGATGGTCGCCGGCGGGTCGAAAATGCTGTTTGCGCCGGCCTGTGACGGGTCGGTGTCGTCAGGCAAGGCGCCATCGCTGGCCGGCACATAAGCGGTTGGCGTGTTTCCCGTGGGGGCGGTGTCGGCAGGGGCGGGCTTGACCTGCGTGTTGGCCTTGCTCAATTGCCTGGCCCGGCGCTGCTGGTCGGACAGGATCGCCGATTCCGAAACTTCGCCGCGCAGCTCGGTCTCCTGGGCATGAAGCGCAGTTGGCCGCAGCAAAGCGAGCACGCTCGTCGCCAGAAGCAGAGCGCAAAAGGCTCTGCCCGTTCGACCTTTTTTCTCTTGAGGCTGGGCCCGCGACATCGTCACCACTGCTTGCGCGGCGCAAGCGCGCCATACTTACCGAACCGTAAACGGGGATGGTTAACGGAGGGTTGAAGGTGTGCCTATACGACATGGCTGGACGGCAATTCTGTTGGACAGGCGAACGGCAAAGCGCTAATCGCATCAGCCATGCATGCGGGATCCCCAGAAAAGAAGCCTTTGGAGGCTTCGGTCGCCTCGGCGCTGAGAACGGTAGCCACGGAACAGGCCGGCGTGGCGGCATTGGCCGCCGCGCTGGAGAACGAACTGGCCGAACCTTTCGCCCGCGCCGTCGACATGGTGTCGCGCATCAATGGCCGCGTCATAGTCACCGGCGTCGGCAAAAGCGGCCATATCGGCACTAAGATCGCGGCTAGTCTGGCTTCGACCGGCACGCCTGCCTTCTTCGTCCATCCGGCGGAGGCCAATCATGGCGACCTTGGCATGATCGCCAGAGACGATGCCATCATCGCCATGTCATGGTCCGGCGAGAGCAAAGAGTTGATGGGCATCGTCGCCTATTCCAGGCGCTTCTCGATCCCGCTGATTGCGATTACCGCGGGCGCGGCCTCGGCGCTGGCGCGCGCGGCCGACGTGGTGGTGCTCCTGCCGTCCGCGCCGGAAGCCTGCCCGCACGGTCTGGCGCCGACGACATCGACCCTGCTGCAACTGGTGGTCGGCGATGCGCTGGCCATAGCGCTGCTCGAAGCGCGCGGCTTCACGCCCGACCATTTCCGCACGTTCCACCCCGGCGGCCAGCTCGGCGCCAACCTCACGCAGATCCACGAGATCATGCATGTCGGCGACAGGCTGCCGCTGGTGTCTTCCGGCACGGGCATGCGCGAGGCGATCCTCGAATTGTCGAACAAGGGCTTCGGCTGCGTGGCGATCGCGACGGCGGATGGCGCGTTGGTGGGCATCATCACCGACGGCGACATCAGGCGTCACATCGGCAGCAATCTCATGGAAATGAGCGTCGATCAGGTGATGACGAAAAAGCCGAAGACCGCCACACCGGACACGCTGGTGGCGACGGCGCTGCAGATTATCAACAATTCGGCCATTACGAGCCTTATGGTGGTCGAAGGCAGGCGGCTCGTGGGACTGGTTCATCTGCACGACCTGCTGCGCATCGGCGCCGCCTGAAAAAATCAAAGGACGCGTCGCGTTCGGGAAGCCCTGCGCGACGCGCCCTGATTTTCCGGATCGAAAGCGCCATGCGCTTTCGAAATGTCAAACAGCCTCGACGGTCAGTTCCAGATCCGTGTCGGCCGAACTGACGACGCGCACCTGCGTGCCGGCCGGCAGGTCGGGACCGGAGACGCGCCACAGTGTGTCGCCGAGTTTGATGCGGCCGCGACCGTCCTTGATCGGCTCGGCCAGCGTTGCCATCCTGCCGACCAACTGCGCGCCGCGCCGGTTGAGGAGCGGCTGGTCGCTAGGGGTATTACGCCCACCAACCAGCTTCTTTCCGGCAAGGGCCGAGACCAGCGACAGGGCCAGGAAGGCGAGGACCTGGACTTCCCAGGCCCAGAAGCTTGCGTCCCAGACGAGCAGGGAAATCACACCGATCACCAATGCGGCGATGCCGATCCACAGCATGAATATTCCTGGCGCGATGACCTCCATCACCAGGAGGACGAAGCCCAGAACCATCCAGTTCCACGGACCAAGTTCGGAAATGATGCGGTCGAACATGGGAGTGCGCTCCTATGATCTCAGTTCTCGTCAGGTCTCAGTTCTCATTCGGGCGAACCACCGGAGGGCGGGCGGCTTGCCTGGCGGCGCCGGCGGTACCTTCGCTGCGGAACACCTCCCTGGCGATCTCGCTTATGCCGCCGAGCGTGCCGATCAGCGCCGAGGCTTCCATCGGCATCAGCACGACCTTGCTGTTGTTGGCGGTGCCGATCTTGCCCATCGCTTCAGTGTATTTCAGCGCCACGAAGTAGTTGAGTGCCTGCACGTCGCCCTTGGAGATGGCTTCCGATACAACCTGGGTGGCTCGCGCTTCGGCTTCGGCCGAGCGTTCGCGCGCCTCGGCGTCGCGGAAGGCGGCTTCCTTGCGGCCCTCGGCCTCGAGGATCTGCGACTGCTTGAGGCCTTCGGCGGCGAGGATCTGCGCACGCTTGTTGCGTTCGGCGGTCATCTGACGGCCCATCGATTCGATGAGGTTGGCCGGCGGATTGATGTCCTTGATCTCGACGCGGGTAATCTTGATGCCCCACGGATGCGCCGCTTCGTCGACGACGCGCAGCAGCCGTTCGTTGATGGCGTCGCGGTTCGACAGCAGTTCGTCGAGGTCCATCGAACCCATGACGGTACGGATGTTGGTCATCGTCAAATTGAGGATGGCGTTCTCCAGGCCGGCGACCTGGTAGGCGGCCTGGGCCGCATTGAGGATCTGGTAGAAGGCGATGCCGTCGACGCCCACAATGGCGTTGTCGCGCGTGATGATTTCCTGGCTCGGAACGTCGAGCACCTGCTCCATCATGTTCATCTTGGCGCCGATTCGGTCGACGAACGGCACGATGAGGTTGAGGCCGGGGCTTAGTGTTTTGGTGTAACGACCAAAGCGCTCCACCGTATAATTATAGCCTTGCGGGATTGTCCGGATGCCTTTGATAAGAAGCACCAATACCAGAAAGGCAAGCGCACCAATCGCAATACCGAAACCACTGAAGTCCATTTGAATCTCCCTCAGATGCCGGCCATGGCGTTGATTCCATGCAACCGACTTCACCAAACACTTAGGTGTGTTTCAATAATGTTACAATCAGGTGATCGTTGATTATTAGTGCATGGAATAGCGCAACTGCGGCGATCGATCGCCGCAACGTGGCGGCCTCAGACCCAGCCCGACAGCTCGCGCCGCACCATCGCCTCGATCACCGCCATGCCTTCTGCACTGTCGTTGAGGCACGGGATGTGGGCGAATTTCTCGCCGCCGGCGTGATGGAAGGTCTCGGCCGCCTCGCGGCCGATTTCGTCCAGCGTCTCGATGCAGTCGACGGAAAAGCCTGGGTTGACGATGGCGATCGATTTCACGCCGTCCTTCGCCAGTTTCTCGACCGTCTTGTCGGTGTAGGGCTGCAGCCATTCCTGGGCGCCGAAGCGCGACTGGAAGGTGATGATCAGCTTCTTTTCATCCCACCCCAGTCGTTCACGCAACAGCCGTGTCGTCTTCTGGCAGTGGCAGTGATAGGGATCGCCCTTCTCGAAATAGGGCTTCGGGATGCCGTGATAGGAGGTGATGACCACCTCGGGCTCGAAGTCTAGCGTTGCCAGATGCCGTTCGATCGAATGGGCGAGCGCCTCGATGTAGACCGGCTCGTCATAGTAGGGCGGAACACTGCGCACGGCAGGCGCGCGGCGCATCTTCATCAAGGCGCGAAACAGCTGGTCGTTGGCGGTCGCGGTGGTGGTCGCGGAGTATTGCGGGTAGAGTGGGAACGACAGGATGCGGTCGCAGCCTTGCTCGACCAGCCTTTGAGCGACGCTCGCGGTCGAGGGGTTGCCGTAGCGCATCGCCCAGTCGACCACGACATCGGGTAGGTCGATGAGCGCTGCGGCCAGCTTTTCGCCCTGCGCGCGGGTGTAGGTGCGCAGCGGCGACTCGTTCCTCTCGCGGTTCCATATCCTGGCGTAATTGGCGCCGGACTTCTTCGGTCTGGTGGTCAGCACCAAGCCGTAGAGGATCGGATACCAGATCGCCTTGTTGAGTTCGATGACGCGCGGATCGGACAGGAATTCGCGGAGATAGCGCCACATCGGCTTGAAATCGGTACCGTCCGGCGTGCCGAGATTGACCAACATGACGCCGATCTTGCCTGCCTTTACCGGCGGATGTCCGGCCGGCAGCGGGTCGAGCGCTTTCGCGGCTTTGGGGTCGACAGGCGTGGAAAGCGTCATGAAGGTCTCCCGACACCGCGAAACCGACGATGTCGGGCGAACCTAGCGATGTGGCGCGAGTTTTCAATGCCGCGTCTGGCCGCACCTTACCCTGAAAGCCAAAAACCCGTCCGGTTACCCGGACGGGTTTTGCTGGTCGCAAGTGCGAAGCGAGGTTACTTCGCCGGAATGGTCAAGGTCGCGCCGACAGGAAGCCGGCGTGGTTCGTAGCCTTTGTTGGCCTCGGAGATCACCTTCCACTTGGCGCCGTCGCCGTAGGCCTTCTTGGCGAGATCCCAATAGGTATCGCCGGCGACGATGACATGGCTGGCTTCGGCCGGGGCGGCGTCAGCCGGCTTTGCCGGAGCAGGTGCGGCTTCGGCCGGTTTTGCCGGTTCGGCCGGAGCCGGCGTTGCCGGGGCGGTTTCCGCCGGGACAGTCGGCGGCGTGGTGGTGATGTCGCCGGAGCCTGCCGGCAATGCGGGCATCGCCGGCTCCGCCGGTGCAGCCTCGGCCGGTTTTGCCGGTTCCTCTGGAGCAGGTGCCGGTTCGGCTGGTTTTGCCGGCTCGGCGGCCGGGGCAGCCGCTACGGTTGCCGCGACCTCGGTGATGCGGCCGTCGAGCTTCGGCGTATAGGGCCGGTGCGCCGCGAGATAGTCGGCAACCACCTGTTCGAGGCCGGGGCCGTAATCGTAGGCGTTCTTGGCCTTCTCGGCGAAGACCTTGTAGCCGTCGCCGCCCTGGCGGACGTAATTGTTGGTGGCGACCAGATAGTCCTTGTCCGGATTGATCGGCGCCCAGGCACCGTTCTGCATCACCTCGACCGACTTGACTCGGCCGGCATTGGGCGCGACCGACTTGTCGAAGGAGTATTTGAGACCTGCCACCTGCGGGAAGCGGCCGCCGCCGTCCTCGACCTGGCTGACGCCGTTTTCCAGCCCGGCAACCAGATCCTTGCCGGAAATCTGGAAGGTCGCCAGCGTGTTCTGGAAAGGCAGCACGGTCAGCACCTCGCCCATGGTGACGGTGCCCTTGTCGATCGAAGCACGCAGGCCGCCGCCATTGGAGACGACGATCTCGACGCCCTGTCCCTTGACGCGGTCGAGAATGGCGTCGGAGACGAGATTGCCCATCGCGCATTCCTTGGTGCGGCAGCTTTCGCGGCTGCCGTCGATGGCCTCGGTGGTCTCGGCCACTTCCTTGTTCTTCAGCGCCTCGATCGGCGCGCCGAGCTCCTTGATGCGGGCAAGAACGGCCGGATCGGGGATGATCGACTTGTCGAGGAAGATCGGGTCGCCGCTGGCTTCCTTGACGTTGCCGTTGTCGTCGAACACGACCTTGAATTCGCCGAGATATTTCGAATAGGACGCGGCCTGCACGACAGGCACCTTGGAGCCGTCGGGGTTGTCGACCATCGTCGGATAGGGGCCTTCCCCCTTCGGGTCGGTGTTGGACAGAAGCGAATGGCTGTGGCCGCCGACCACCACATCTATGCCCGGGATCTTGGCGATGACATCGCGCTCGCGCCTGTAGCCGATATGGGTGACGGCAATTATCTTGTTGACGCCTTGCGCCTTCAGCTTCTCGACCTCGGCGGTGATCGACTTGACGTCGTCCTCGATGGTAATGTTGGGGCCGGGAGAGGCGAGTTCCGGTGTGTCGTTGGTCACGGCGCCGACAATGCCGATCTTCTGGCCGCCGACCTCAAGCACAATCGACGGCTTGATCTTGCCTGCGGCGCCGGACTTGTCGTTGGGCACGACATTGGCGCTGACGATCGGGAACTTCGCCTTGTCGAGATAAGGCACCAGCGCGCTCTCGCCATCGTCGAATTCGTGGTTGCCGAGCGTCACCGCGTCGGGCTTGATCTGATTGAGGAATTCCTCCTCCGCCGTGCCCTTGTAGGTGATGTAGAACAGCGATCCCTGAAAGCTGTCGCCGGCATTGAGCAGCAGCACGTTCTGGCCTTCGAGCTTCTTGCGCTCCTGTGCGATCGCGGTGACCAGCCGGCCGGCGCCGCCGATGCACTCACCCTTGGTCTCTTCCTCGGCCGAGCAGGTCGACTCGTATTTGTTGTTGCCTTCGATGCGGCTGTGCCAATCGTTGAAATGCAGGATGTTCAACGTGTAGTCGGCAAAGGATGGTGCGGCCGACAGGCCGAGTGTCGAGGCAGAGAGGGCGGCAATGGCGGCGAGCTTCTTCATCTTCGTCTCCCGGATATGATCAAAGGCGTTTAACGCTCTTGCCCGACTGCAGGATAACAGCCAGCATTTCGGGTATGTTCACATCGCGGTTGTGGCGATGCAAGAAGAATCAGGGCGGATAACCGGCATCGGTTTGCCGGCATAAAAAAGGCGGCGGCATCGCGGCGCCGCCATCCGCAAAGCCGCATGGGAAAGGTTCAGCCGCGCCTGGTCAGCACGAAGTTCTGCCCGGCGGAGCTGGTGCAATTCAGCTGGTTTATGGACACCAGCAGGCAGTTGAAAGCGATTGGCTGCTGCCGGATCAGCGAGGTTCCGTTGATCTCGACCGAGGTGGCGCCGGTCTTGGTGTAGCTGCCGTCAGCGAATTTCTCACCGGTCTCCGCCGAAACGGTGGTGAAGACGCCGCCGTTCAATGTCGAGACCGCCTTGCCTTCGGCGTTCAGCCATGAGCCTTCGACGCCTCGCGCCTGCGATGAGATCGGTGGCCCGTCGGAGCCGCCGGTGGTGCAGGCGGCAAGCATCGTCGCAAGAACGCCCGCCGCGCCCGCAGAAAGAATTTTGCGCACAATCGTCATATCAAATCCTCTCCTGACGCATCGGCCCAATCGTCAAACGACGTTTTGGGGAACACGATGTGCGTGGCCTCAAGTTTCCAGAGCCGTCCCTCGTGCGTCCAAATGGATGCACACTGCTCTCGTCCGCATCCCTTCAATCGCCCGATTTCCGGGCGATTGCAAGGCAGTGAGGCAGGGGTATGGAACCGCTATCGAACGAGGATGTTGCGGAATTGCCACGGGTCGCTTTTGTCGAGGTCCTCGGGAAACAGGCCCGGACGGTTATCGAGCGGCGTCCAGTCGGTGTAGTAGCCCTTGACTGGTCCGAGATACTGGGACTGCACTTCCAGGCAGCGCTTGTAGTCCATCTCGTCGGCCTCGACGATGCCGGCTTCGGGGTTTTCCAGCGCCCAGACCATGCCGGCGAGCACGGCCGAGGTGACCTGCATGCCGGTAGCGTTCTGGTAGGGCGCCAGCTTGCGGGCTTCGGCCAGCGACAGCTGCGAACCGTACCAGTAGGCGTTCTTGGCATGGCCGTAGAGCAGCACGCCAAGCTCGTCCACGCCGTCGACCAGCTCGTTTTCGTCAAGCACATGGTGGACCGGCTGCGGCTTGCCGGCAGCGCCGAACATTTCGTGGAGTGACAGCACGGCGTCGTTGCAGGGGTGATAGGCATAGTGGCAGGTCGGGCGGTATTGCACCTTGCCCTTCTTCGACCGCACGGTGAAGAAGTCGGCGATCGAGATCGCCTCATTGTGCGTCACCAGGAAACCGTATTGCGCGCCCGGCGTCGGGCACCAGGAGCGCACGCGGGTGTTGGCGCCGGGCTGTTCGAGATAGATCGCAGCCTTGGAGCCATGCTTGTGCTCCTTGCCGTTCTTCGGCATCCATCTCTCATGCGTGCCCCAGCCGAGCTCGGCCGGCTGCAGCCCTTCCGAGATGAAACCTTCGACCGACCAGGTGTTCCAGAACACGTTCATCGGCTTCGGCTTCTTGGTGCGCTGGGTGTCGCGCTCGGCGATGTGGATGCCCTTGACGCCGGCCTTCTTCATCAGCTTCGCCCAGCCGTCACGGTCGTCCTGCGCGGGTTCGGAAAACTCGAGGCCGAGGTCGCCGGCAAGGTTCAGCAGCGCCTGCTTGACGAACCACGAGACCATGCCCGGATTGGCGCCACAGGTCGAAACCGCGGTAGCGCCGCCGGGCTTGTCGTGCTTCTCCTTGATCAAGGCTTCGCGCAGCGCGTAGTTGGTGCGGCTGGCATTGCCGGCCTTGGCGTCGAAATAGAAGCCGAGCCACGGCTCGACGACGGTGTCGATGTAGAGCACGCCGAGCTTGCGGCAGAGCCGCATCAGGTCGACCGAGCCGGTATCGACCGACAGATTGATGCAAAAGCCCTGGCCGCCACCATTGGTCAAAAGCGGCGTCAGCAGTTTCTTGTAGTTCTTCTCGGTCACGTGCTCCTGCACGAAGGCGATGCCGCGCTCGTCGAGCAGCTTGCGGTCGGTGTCGAGCGGGTCGATGACCGTCATGCGAGACTTGTCGAATTTGAAATGGCGCTCGATCAGAGGCAGCGTTCCCCGTCCGATCGAACCAAAGCCGATCATCACGACAGGGCCGGTGATTTCACCGTAAACGGGCCAGTTTTCATTCGCCATTTTATCGAGCACTCCTTCAAGCAACGCGCCAAAACGGCCGTTCGACCGCCGCGCGACAAACCATAGATCATTGTCACAATAAAGCGAAAAGCAGGGATAAGGTTAGTTCCCGACGGCGCAGATGCGCCTACGGTTCGAGCAGTTTCGCGAATTCCGGTGTGAACAGCGCTTGTGCTTCGGAGACCGGCATTTCAACGAGATCGTCGCCGCAAGCCTGGATGACGTTGGGCAAACCTTGCAGCCCGAAGACCAGAACCTGCCTGTCGCCATCGCGCTTCAGGCTGGCGCCGAGATAGTCGCTGATCAAATCGTCGATGCCGCATTCGGCCTCGTAATCCACCTCGGTCTGGTCGCTTGGCTTCTTGCGGTTTTCCCTGACGAAGGCGGCCAGCGAGGGGCCTGGCTTGCCGTCGCCCGTATCGGAAAACATGTCCTGAAGGGTAAGCAAGGCGCCACGGCGCACGTCCATGACATAGGCGTCGGAATAGTTGTTCGGATGCGCACCGCCGCAATAGAGGCTGCCGGATTCCGACCAGCTCATCAGCTTCGGCGTCAATGACGTCACTTTGGACGTCGTGTCTTCGTAGCCGCCAAGCGAATCGTCATCCATGCCCTCCATCGGTGGTCCATCGTGGAAGCCGGCGTATTGCAGCGCCGCGCACGTCAAGGCGCTGAGGCTGTCATGCCAATGGCGGTTCTGCAGCAAGGCATTGGCGGCTTCGATCGGCGCGCCGCCGGCGAGATCGACGATGCGCGGCCTGGCGAATTTGGTGCGTGGATCGGTGACATAGTTGTAGGCTGCATCCGGCCAACCTTCCTTGGCGTCTGCCTCGGGCGCGAAATCCAGCTTGAGATAGTCGTAGGGCGATGCCGCCATGGTGATCGGCGCCTCGTCACCCGAGAATGTCATGTCGGTGAAATCATAGAGATTGCGTGGCGTCGTCGCCGGCGTCTCCGTCTGGGCACGGCTGGCGATCCTTGTCAGCTTCAGCGGCAGGGTCTTCTTGGCCGTCCAGGTGCCTTCCAGCGTCTTGCCCTTGTCGGCGGAACTCAACCGCCAGACGGCGCCGATGGGTGGAGACTGGCCGTCGCCGCACTTCTTGGCATCGCAGGCTTCTTCCTCGGCCAATTGAAAGGTGGCGCCCTTGCTCGACTTCGCCTGCAGAGGAATATCGACGCCCTTGGAGCGGTAAAAATAGCGGCCCGCCAGTGCCTCTCCAACCGTCGCCGGATCACCGGTAAACTCGACGACGATGTCGATGTTGCCGAGCTTCCCCGCATAGGTCACCGGTTCCGCATGCGCTGTTGCCGGCAACGCCAGCAATGCACCGAGCAGGACGGCTAGCTTCAGAACATGTCGGATCATCGTCACTCCTGAGCCATGGTTTGCAGGCGTTGCACCAGCCGGTCACGGTCTGATGTAATCCCCTTATAGTCGAGTTGAGCCTCATCCAGCGCCTGCAATTGCGCCGCGAAAGAGGCGGCAAGCGTTGCACGGTCGGGATGCCGCGCCAGCACTTTCAGCGGGTCGAGATGGATGCGGATGGTGAACAGGATGTCGCGCGACAGAGGCAGTTTGCGCAACGTCTGGCGCTCCACGCGGATGAAGGCGTGGGCGTTGACGTCGCCGTCGGGAAATCGCGAGGGGCGGTTGGTGGCACGGTCGATGCGCTCGACATTGGAGAGCGGATGATAGAGCGCGTCGCCGGCCTGGATCGACCAGTTGAAGCGTTCGACGGCCTGGCCCTGCAGGCCGTCGAACATGCGGTTGATGAGCTCGGCCGGCCTGGTGCCCGGACCGAAGCCCGGCACCGGTGCGTGGATCTGCTGCAGCGGCCGGCCGAATTTCTCGACCAGCGACCAGGATGACGGGAAACACAGCGAGCCGGCGGCGAGCCGCCAGCCGGTGTCGTCACGACGCATCAGGATCAGGTCTTCCTGGACGAGCAGCGACGCTGCGACCAGCGGGGCATCGGGGAAGGTGGCGTCAGAGTCGGCTTTGGCGCCAATGACCTCAACCCCGGCATTGGTGCGCCGGTACATCCCGGGAAATGTCGACAGCAGATGTGCTTCGATGAGGCCGCGCACTTCGCGCTGGGTGTCGCGCGTGCCGTCTTCCTCGACAAACACCTTGTCGGGAATTTCGGCATAGAGCCGGCGCTTTTCGGCGAGATGGTCGAAGAGATACCGGTCGACCTCGATCCACTTGTCGAGCTCGAGCGGCTTCAGCCCGATGGTGAAGAGCTTTGAGGAGCCATCATAGGGCGTGTGCGTGGGCTGACGAGAATTCATGCTTCGCTAGAAAGTGTCCAATGCCGGCGGTTATTCTCGCAGCCGCTTCGTATCAGGCCAATGTTGCCGGGATCAAGCCGCGCAGAGAATTGCCGACGAACAGTATTTTGGCGGATTTCAACTCGTCATAGCTGTAGATCGCCTCCTGGGCGCGGCCTTCGTCCAGCAGCTCGGCGCGCAATACGCCAGGCAGCAGGCCGCAGTCGAGCCTGGGTGTCATCAGCATGCCATCACCGAAATCGGCGAAGACGTTGGTGATGGTGCCTTCGCAGATTTCACTGCGCTCATTTGCGAGCAACACTTCGTCGGCCTGGGTGATCAGATATTCGGAGCGGGCGTGAGTGTAGACTTGCCGCCGGCCGGTCTTGTGGCGCAGCAGCGTGTCGGTGGAGGAGAGCCGCACCCGTGCCAGCTGCAGCCGCCAGACCTTGTCGGCGGCGAACGGCTCATAGGGCTGGACCGAGGCGGTCACTTCGCCATTGCGCTGCAGGACGAGCCGGGTGCGCAGCGCCGTCTGCTGCGCCCCGATAGTATTCGCCAGCACCTCGCCGATCCGCCGCGGATCGCAGGCAAAGCCGAGTTCTTCCGCCGAGCCGTAAAGGCGCGCGAGATGGCGTTCGAAGCGCAGAAAGCCCTGGCCGGGCTCCCAGCGCATGGTCTCGATCAGCTCGAAATCGGCGGTGTCCCCGTCGCGAAGCGCGCCTTCAGCAGACACTCCTGATACTCCTCTTGCGCCGTCGAATCGAAGACGACGCCGCCGCCGACATTGTAAACGGCCTCGCCACTGGAAAAGAGCGATATGGTGCGGATCGCCACCGAAAAGCGCATCATGCCGCCAGGCGCGATCCAGCCGATGGCGCCGCAATAGACGTCGCGCGGTGTCTCTTCCAGCTCGTGCAGGATTTCCATGGCTCGGATTTTCGGCGCGCCGGTGATCGAGCCACAGGGAAACAGCGCGCCAAAGATTTGGCGGATGCCGAGATCAGGCAGAAGCTTCGCTCGCACACGGCTCACCATCTGGTGGACGGTCGGGTAGCTCTCGATGCGGAACAGTTCCGGGACCTCCAGCGTGCCGACCTCGCTGATCAGTGAGATGTCATTGCGCAGGAGATCGACGATCATTCGGTTCTCGGCCTGGTTCTTTTCGTCGCTGCGCAAGAAGGACTTCAACCGCGCGTCCTCGGCCTTGGTCGCGCCGCGCGGTGCGGTGCCCTTCATCGGGTGGGTTTCGATCATGCCTAAGGCATTGATCTCGAAGAACAGCTCGGGCGAACGCGATAAGATGATGGGATCGCCGAGCGAAATCAGTGCGCCATACTTGACCGGCTGGCGTCCTGTCAGTGCGTCGAAGGCAGCAACCGGATCGCCCGACCATTGGGCACGGACCGGAAAGGTCAGGTTGCCTTGGTAGCAATCGCCCTTGCGGATGTGGTCGTGGAGGCGCGCGAAGCCTTTGGCGTAGTCCTGAGCGGACCAACTGGCCCGGGCGTCGAAGATGGGGCCATTGGTGGCAGGCGCATCGTTGCGCGGCACCGCCTCTTCGACCGGAGCATCGAAGACACCCAGACAAACCAGTGGCGCGCGCCGGCCTTCAGGCAGCAGCGGCACTAGTTTCGGTTCGAGCAGATAGCCCGCTTCGTAGGAGAAATAGCCGGCCAGCCATTTGCCGGCATCGCTCGCCGCCTGCGCGGCCGCCAGCGCCGGCAGAAAATCCTTGGCATCATAGGCAATGATGATGTCGGCCGGGTGGTCGAAGACCAACTGACGGCCGCTTTCATCGTTGCGGAAAATGGCAGAGGGCAGGGGCATGGGGCTCGGGTACTGCGGTCGACAACGCCAGAACCGCTCTATATGGGGGCCGGGCGGCGTGCAATCGAGGGAGCGGCGTCGCAGGGCGCAAAGACAGTGGCGAATGCAAAAACAAAGACAGCGCCCGAGAGCGCCGCCTTCTGGTTATGTTGCCGATGACGGATCAGCTGTTGTTGGCGGTCCCGGCGCTCGGGAATTGGCGTGCGAACTCCTTTTCGTCGCCGGTGGCAAGCAGCTTGGCCTGCTCGACCCAGTTTTCGCGGGCGATGCGGCCGTCGAAATTCAGCGTGTCCTCGATGCGCTTGACATCGGCCGCGGTCCAGCCGGCGATCTGCGCGTAGGTCGTGACGCCAAGGCCCTTGAGCAGTTTGTCGTTGACCGGGCCGATACCGATCAGGCGGCGCAGATTGTCGGCCTTCCCAGCTGCCGGGGCGGCCTTCTTCGGGACGGCAGCGGGTTTTGAAGCAGCGGCTTTGGGCGCGGCCTTGGCGGCGGCAGGTTTGCTGGCCGCTGGTTTTGCGGCCGCGGATTTGGCCGCAGCTGGTTTGGCCGCGGCGGGTTTGGCGGGGGCCGGTTTCGCGGCCGGGGCGGACTTGGCCTTTGCCGCTGTCGATACCAGCGCAGCCGGCGCCGAACTTGAAGGCTTGGCGGATGGAGCTGATGTTTCACGCAGCCGGCGTTCGAGATCGGCGCGGGTCTTGCCGCAGGCGTCGAGTTCGCCAGTCAGGCGATCGGCGTCGGCGCGCAGTCTGTCACGCTCGCTGCGGGTGCGGTCGAGATCGCCGCGCAGGCTGTCGAGTTCGCCGCGCAGCCGGCCCCAGATAAACCAGCCAACCAACACACCTACAAGGAACGCCAGGACAATGTAAAAGAAGGTCATCGTCTCTCTCCAGTCGGATCCGTCCGCCGCCGTCCCAAGTCATGACCTTGGCAGATCGGATCATCCAATGTGGTTCGGCGGCTCAGGGAACAGCCGGTCTGTCGTCGAGTGTCGGCGTTCGGCTTTCCGCCCATTGCCAACCGTCGCTGTCGCATTCGTCAGACCGCTGCCATGGGCCGGGATACTGTCCGGCCTTAAGCCGCGCGCCCGGCTGAGCTTCAGTCGGAAAGCTATCATACGGCTTCGGGAAAGCTAACGGAATTTTCGCCGGAGAGTTATTCAAGAACAGATATTTAGAACAAGAACAGAGCTGCCGTCACATGCATTCCGGCTAAACTGTTCTGCGATTCTGCAAAGTCGAGGCCGCTGCTGAACCTGCCACTCTGCGCCATCGGTCCAATGGGTGCGCGCATTAACTGTCGAGCGCTTCCAACTCGTCGATCAGGCCGCCGATCACGCCAAGCCCGATCTGCCAGAAGGCGGGGTCGGTGGCGTCGAGGCCGAAGGGGGCGAGAAGCTCCGAGTGATGCTTGGTGCCGCCGGCGCGCAACATCTCGAAATACTTGTCCTGGAAGCCATGCTCGGCGTTCTGGTAGACCGCGTACAGCGAGTTCACCAGGCAGTCGCCAAAGGCATAGGCGTAGACGTAGAAGGGGGAGTGGACGAAGTGCGGGATGTAGGTCCAGAAGACCTCATAGCCCTCGCGCAGCTTGATCGCCGGCCCCAGGCTTTCTGCCTGCACCTCGAGCCAGAACTGGCCGAGCTTGTCGGAGGTCAGTTCGCCGTTCTTGCGCTCTGCATGCACCTTGCGTTCGAACTCGTAGAAGGCGATCTGGCGCACGACCGTGTTGATCATGTCCTCGACCTTCTGGGCGAGCATCGCCTTGCGCTCGCGCTTGTCGGTGGTCTGGTCGAGCAGCGAACGGAAGGTCAGCATCTCGCCGAACACCGAGGCCGTCTCGGCCAAAGTCAGCGGCGTCGAAGCCATCAGCGCGCCCTGGCCGCCGGCCAGCACCTGATGCACGCCGTGGCCGAGTTCATGCGCCAGTGTCATCACATCGCGCGGCTTGCCCATGTAGTTGAGCAGCACGTAAGGGTGCGCCGAAGGCACGGTCGGATGGGCGAAGGCGCCGGGCGACTTGCCGGGCCTGACCGGCGCGTCGATCCAGTTGCGGTCGAAGAAGGTGCGGGCGATCTCCGCCATGTCGGGGGAAAAGCGCTGATAGGCCGACAGCACAGTATTCCTGGCGTCGTCCCAAGGGATCACGGCCTGCGGCGTCTCGGGCAAGGGGGCGTTGCGGTCCCAGTGGTTCATCACCTCCATGCCGAGCCAGCGCGCCTTCATCGCGTAGTAGCGATGCGACAGGCGCGGATAGGCTTCGCGCACGGCCGACGCCAGCGCATCGACCACGCTGCGCTCGACACGGTTGGCGAGATGGCGTGAATCGGCGATGTCCTCAAAGCCACGCCAGCGATCGGAAATCTCCTTGTCCTTGGCCAGCGTGTTGGTGATCAGCGTGAAGGTGCGCAGGCTCTTGCGGAAGGTTGTGGCCAGCGCTTCGGAGGCGCGGCGGCGGACCTCGCCATCGGCGTCCTGCAGGCGGTTCAGCGCCGGCTCCAGCGTCAGTTCCTCGCCGTCTATGTCGAAGCGCAGATCGGTCATCGTCTCGTCGAACAGCCGGTTCCAGGCACCGCGCCCGGTGATCGACTTCTCATGGAACAGCTGCTCGACCCGATCCTCGAGCTGGTAGGGCTTGTCCATTCTGAGGTCGAGCACCCAAGGCCGGTAATGGGCAAAGCCGGCGTCGGCGGCGAGGGCGGATTCGAGCGCCTTGTCGTCGATCAGGTTCAGCTCCAGCGCGAAGAACAGAAGATGCGCGCTGGCGTCGGTCATCTTTTCCTGGATGTCGCCATAGAGCTTTGCGCGCTGCGGATCGGCGGTGTTGCCGGCATAGATCAGGCCGGCATAGGAGACGATGCGGCCGATCAGTTCCTCCAGCGCCTCATAGGCTGTCAGCGCCTCGCCAAGCCTGCCGGCGCTGCCGCGCTCGGCCTCCGCAGCCAGCGTGCCCTTCCAGCGGTTCTCGAAGGCGACGGCATCGGCCGCCGCCTTGGCAAGGTCGCGCTTCAGTTCGGGTGCTTCCATGCCGGAATAGAGGTCGGCGAGATTCCATTCCGGTAGGTCGCCGAGTTCCGCCGCGCCCTGACCGGACGCTACCGCCGTAAGCTGCCGACCGAGAATCCTGCTCATCAACAATTACCTTCTGGAATCAAGGGGAAAGGACAAGCCGGTCAAATCCTAAGGAATTCGTTCACCGGGTTTTTTGAAACCTTGTTTAGAACCCTGTGCCAAGATGATCCATGGGAATTTCCCAAGGCGGGCAACTCAAATCAGTCATGACAGGTTCCATTCTTATAGTCGATGACGATCCCGTGCAGCGCCGGCTGCTCGAGGCGGCGGTGACGAAATTCGGCCACAGCGCCATCGTTGCCGATGGCGGCGAGGCCGGTCTGAGCGCGCTTGACGGACCCAATGCGAGGGATATTTCGGCAGTCATCCTCGACCTTGTCATGCCGGGCCTCGACGGCATCGGCGTGCTGAAGGCGATGCGCGAGCGCGGCATCACTGTTCCCGTCATCGTGCAGACTGCGCAGGGCGGCATCGAAACGGTGGTTTCGGCGATGCGCCACGGCGCCTTCGATTTTGTCGTCAAGCCGGCGTCTCCCGACCGGCTGCAGACCGCGATCGGCAACGCGCTCAAGGTCGAGGCGGTCGAGGACGAGGTCAAGCGCACGTCGCGGCGTCGCGGCGGCCACCTGACCTTCAAGGACATGATCACGCACAGCCCGGCGATGGACCGGGTGATCCGCCTCGGCCAGAAGGCTGCGGCCTCCAACATCCCGATCCTGATCGAGGGCGAATCGGGCGTCGGCAAGGAATTGGTGGCGCGCGCCATCCAGGGCAGCGGCGAACGCCGCACAAAACCGTTCGTCACCGTCAATTGCGGCGCCATCCCCGACAATCTGGTCGAATCGATCCTGTTCGGTCACGAAAAAGGCTCGTTCACCGGCGCCACCGAAAAGCACACCGGCAAGTTCGTCGAGGCGCATTCGGGCACGCTGTTCCTGGATGAGATCGGCGACCTGCCGCTCGACGTGCAGGTCAAGCTGTTGCGCGCCGTGCAGGATGGCGAGGTCGATCCGGTCGGTGGCCGTTCCACCGTCAGGGTCGACATCAGGCTGATCTCGGCCACGCACCGCAACCTTCTGCAGCAGGTCAAGGACGGCAAGTTTCGCGAGGACCTGTTCTACCGGCTCAACGTTTACCCGATCGTCGTGCCGCCGCTGCGCGACCGCCGCGACGACATCCCCTATCTGGTCAAGCATTTCATGGACAAGGTGGCGCCGGCGGGCAATCGCCTGCACGGCATCTCGGATGCCGCACTGGCCATGCTGCAGGCCTATGATTGGCCGGGAAACATCAGGCAGCTGGAAAACGCCGTGTTCAGGGCCTCGGTGCTTGCCGAAGGCGATGTGCTCACGACTGACGAATTTCCGCAGATCCGGGCGCAGGTCGACGGCACCGTCAATCTCGACGCCGATGCGTCCTTGTCGGACCCCGGCATGGCCTTGAGCACCGGATCGCAAGGCGATGGCGCGCAGACTGATGACGCCGGTACGGCAGCTGCCGAGCTCGCCCCTCCGGCCAGGTTGCTTCAGCGTTTCGGCACATTGAGGGCGCTGGACGAGCGTGGCAATGTGCGTGCGCTGGCCGATGTCGAACTCGAAATGATCAAGCTCGCCATCGACCATTACAACGGCCAGATGAGCGAGGTCGCACGGCGTCTCGGCATCGGCCGCTCGACGCTCTACCGCAAGCTCAAGGAATACGGCATCGACCCGGAAACCGGCCGCCTCGACCGCCTTGCCTCCTGAACGCCGAATTCCACAGCTTGCCAACGCAACGCCGGGACCAGCTTGCCATGCCACATCCGGCGCTGCATAAGGGGTTGGGGCGGGAATATGGCTGATGCGACGCCGTTGTTCACGCATTAAGGCCAGCGGTAACAGATCGTGTAGCGGGAAAAGGCTGAATCTTGATCTAAACCAGCAGTTTACCAAGAAATCCTGTGTATTATTTTTGACGGGATATCGCCACGGTGTTACCGCATTTCGGCTTCAATAAGCGATGATTAACCATTAGGATCGATATTCGGATGTGAGAACCACGCATCCGTTTGGACAAATCCGGGGACAAACGGCAGCCTGCAAGGCCTTTTGATTTGAACAAAGTCGAACGACACAGAAACGGGCGGCGCGATCACATGGGCGTCTGGCCGAGATGGCTGGCAGCGTTGATCGTTGCGTTCGCTTTCCTCGCCGCAACTGCTGCCGGCGCCAGCGCTGAAACGCGCTCGCTCAAGCTCTATCACCTCCACACGCACGAAAAGGCCGAGATCGTCTACAAGCGCAATGGCCGCTACGATCCGGCAGGCCTCAGGAAGATCAACATCATCCTGCGCGACTGGCGTCGCAACGAACCGACCAAGATGGATCCGCGCCTGCTCGATCTGGTGTGGGAAGCTTACCGGCAGGCCGGCGCCACCGACTACATCCAGGTCGTTTGCGGCTATCGCTCGCCGTCGACCAATTCGATGCTGCGCAGCCGCAGCCGCGGTGTCGCCAAGGAAAGCCAGCATATGCTGGGCAAGGCGATGGACTTCTACATTCCGGGTGTGCCGCTGAAAAAGCTGCGCAACATCGGCCTGAAGATGCAGGGCGGCGGCGTCGGCTACTATCCGTCGTCGGGTTCGCCCTTCGTCCACATGGACGTCGGCAATGTGCGGCATTGGCCAGGCATCAGCCGCCAGGAACTGGTCAGCCTGTTCCCCAATGGCAAGACGCTGCATGTGCCGAGCGACGGCAGGCCGTTGCCGGGTTATGACCAAGCGCTCGCCTCCTACAAGGCACGCAAGGGCGCAGGTTCTCCTGCCATCATGATGGCCAGCGCAGGCGGCAGCACCAAGAAATCCGGTGGCTTCCTGTCCGCGTTCTTTGGCGGTGGCGGTGAAGACGAAGCCGACGACAGCGCCGATGTCGCTACCGCCGCGCCGCCGCCGAGAAGCGTGAAGCCGGTGCTGGCTGCCACGAGCAACAACAACAGCAATCTGCCTGGCATCGCGATCGTGTCGCCGCAGAACGCCAAGCGCGCCAACATTCCGCAGCTTGCCGACGACAGCGCTGACGATGCGGAGCCGCAGGACACGCCGGAGACGATCATCGCCGCGCTGCCCGCCAAGGAAGTGCCGCTGCCCGCTTTCGCACCGCGGCCGAAGGCCGATGTCGGCGCGCAACAACCTGAGACCGTGCCGTTCGGCGTGGCCGATGCCACCACCGAACAGACGGTGGCGACGGCGCAGGCGCCGGCCAATGTGCCGTTCGGAACGGCCGATGCGAGCAATGCCGACCAGGGGGCCGATCAAGCTGCCGCTCCGGCGCAGGTCGCGGTCAACGTCCCGTTGCCGACCTGGCGTCCCGACCGCTCTTCGCCGCCGGCTGAGCTTGCGCCGCAGGACAAGGGCGTTCTGCTGGCGCTGGCCGATACGGCTGCCCACAAGCAGACCGCAACCGACGCGTTCTCGGTGCTGCCGTCGCAGCGTCCGGACGAGGTCAAGGCGGTTCTCGAACAGGCCAGCGCCGCCGATACAGCCGGTGCTACCGACGACTATCAGGTTGCGTCGCTTGAGCCGCGCTCTGCGTTCAACGATCCGTCAGGTGTCGATGCCGCATCGCCGCGCGGCGCTATTGCTGCCCGTCCCGCCGGTACCGATCCAGCCTCGGTGATCGGCGCCGGCGTCAAGACGACACGCAAGGAAGCCAGGGCTTCGGCCCGCGACCTGAAGCCAGGACCGAAGGCAGTGGTGGTGGCGGCCGAACCGCAGGCGGCCCGCTGGGCGCTGAGCAGCGGCGACAACATCGCCACCGTTTCCAGCCCGACGACAGCGCCGCGCTATGCCTACAACATCGTGCATACGCCGCCGAGCGAGGTCTACACCGCAGGCTTCCAGGCGGACAACCAGATGGCCGATGCCAACCGCTTCACCGGCAATGCCGTGAAATTCCTTTCGGTCGCCCGCTTCCAGACGAAGTAAGAGCTCGACGGGGTAAACATCGAAGCCGCGCTGGGCAACCCGCGCGGCTTTTTGCTGTTGGCGAATCTCCAGCGCTGGCTTCTAGCGTCCCGGAATGCTAACCACCAGCCTGCATTCCCGCTTCGTCTAATGGTAGGACAGCGCCCTTTGAAGGCGTGAATCGAGGTTCGAGCCCTTGAGCGGGAACCAAAATCTCAACGCGTAGCAAACCCGGTCGGCGCAGCTGGCGGGTTTTTGTGCCGAGTGCAATTCCGGGAACACTGTGATTTTCCCGGGAAAGCGCGGAGCGCTTCCCTTGGGATTGCGCAAAGATAAAGTAGCGGAGGTTATTTTCCGAGCTTGCTCGCGCTCTGTGCGAGCGCCTCGATCTCATCCCACTTGCCGGCCTTGACCAACTCGTCCGGCGCCACCCACGAGCCGCCGACGCAGATAACGTTGGACAGGCTGAGATAGTCGGCGGCGTTCTTGGCCGAGATGCCGCCGGTCGGGCAGAATTTCACGTCGGCCAGCGGCGAGGCAAAGGCCTTCAGCGAGGCGATGCCGCCGGATTGTTCGGCCGGGAAGAATTTCAGGAACCGCAGGCCGGCCTCGCGGGCAGCCATGATCTCGCCGGGCGTGATGGCGCCGGGCAGCAAGGGAACGTCGCTGTCCTTGGCCGCCGCCAGCAACTCGCGCGTGATGCCGGGGCTGACGATGAACTTCGAGCCAGCCGCCGCTGCCTGGTCGAACTGCTTGGCATCGAGAATTGTGCCGGCGCCGACAATGGCGCCCTCGACCTCACCGGCCACGCGGCGGATCGCTTCCAGCGCATCGGCGGTTCTCAACGTGATCTCGATCGCCGGCAGGCCGCCGGCGGCCAGCGCCCGGGCGAGCGGGACGGCGTCCGCGACATTGGCGATCTTCAGCACCGGAATGACCGGCTGGCCATTGAGCAGCGACAGGAGCTTTTCGGTCTTGCTGGGCATTGGCTTTTCTCTCCCTGGGTGATTTCAACCGATTAGCAGAAGGCCGATTCCGAGTCCACGAAACCCGGCCTGCCGCGATGTCACATGTCGGCCAACGAGCCTGCGGGCGAATACCGACGAAGTGTCTTTAGCTCTGCCTTGAATCCGCTTTGACCACGGTCTAGTGGCTTGGCGATGACCAACCATGAACCCGTGCGCGTCGCCGCGCTCTACAAATTTGCGAGGCTGGGCGACTTCGACGCGCTGCGGGTCTTGCGCACGCCGCTTGCCGCCTTCTGCTGCGGGCGCGGCATCAAGGGCACGCTGCTTCTGGCGCAGGAGGGCATTAACGGCACGGTCGCCGGCAGCGAAGCCGACATAGCCGACCTGATCGCTTATCTCGAGGCCATCGAGGGTCTTGCCGATCTCGAGGTCAAATACAGCACTGCCGCCGAAATGCCGTTCCATCGCATGAAGGTGCGGCTGAAGCGCGAGATCGTCACCATGGGCGTCGAAGACCTCGACCCGGCGACGGGTGCGGGGACCTATGTCGCGCCGGCCGACTGGAACGCGCTGATCTCGGACCCCGGCACCATCGTCATCGACACACGCAACGCGTACGAAGTGTCGATCGGGACGTTCGAGGGCGCGGTGGACCCGCGCACGTCGAGCTTTCGCGAATTCCCGGCCTGGGTGGAAAAACACCGCGACCAACTCGACGGCCGCAAGGTTGCGATGTTCTGCACCGGCGGCATCCGCTGCGAAAAGGCGACAGCCTATGTGAAGTCGCTCGGCTTCGAGGATGTGTTCCATCTCAAGGGCGGCATCCTCAGATATCTTGAAGAGGTGCCGGCCGAAGACAGCCTGTGGCAGGGCGAGTGTTTCGTCTTCGACGAGCGGGTCTCGGTGTCGCATGGGTTGACCGAAGGCGAGGCCGAACTCTGCCGCGCCTGCCGGCATCCGCTGACGCCGGAGAACCGGCTGTCGCCGCATTTTTCCACCGGCGTGTCATGCCCGCATTGCTACGAGGCACGCTCGGATGAGGATCGCACCCGCTATGCCGAGCGCCAGCGCCAGGTCGAACTTGCGCAGGCGCAGGGCAGGGGACATATCGGCAGTTAAGTGCCGCCGACGCCCTGACTGGATCACCACACGACAGAATAGCGGTCGATCACCCACAGCCATGTGCCGTCGGCCTGCCGGCGCGCGACCTCTGAGGTTATCGAGCCGTCGGCAAGCCTGGTCGACGTCAACGCGAGGTCGCCGTTAATGGCCGCCGGGCGCTGCTCGCCGCGCTGGAATTTTCGCCAGCTCGCGGCAAAGGCTTCGAACAAAGCGCGGATCGCCTCATGGCCACGCGTCAATTCGGCTGCTCCGGTGTCGATGACGGCATCGGGTTCGAACAGCGCTACCATGCCCTCAATGTCTCCCGCCCATTGCCGATCAATTAGCAGGCGCTCCAGATCCTGGGGATCTCGTGCTTGGTCGCGGTCTGGCTGATCGGTCACGGCAAAACTCCTCCCTCGCCGACGTTGCGGCGACACTAACCGAAGCCGAGGCGGGTTTCGACACATCGAATTTGATTTGCGGCATTGCCGGCGCCGATAGCAAAGCGCCGGTCCGTCATTGTAATGTCAACAATCGGGACCTACGTCTGCAACGTCCAAAACCTGCCCGTCCACGTTGGCGCGGGCCCTTTTCTGGAGGCACCATGTTCGACCCCAAGAAGCTTCTCGACGATCTGCTCGGCTCGCAAGTTCCCGGCACAACCGGCACCGTTCGCGACAAGGCCGGGCAGGCTGTGCAGATGGCCAAGGACAATCCGCTGGCCGCCGGTGCGCTGGCCGCGGTGCTGCTTGGAACCGGCACGGGACGGCAGGTCACCGGCACGGCCGTGAAGCTCGGCGGACTGGCTGCGATCGGCGGTCTCGCCTACAAGGCCTACCAGAATTACAAGGCCGGCAATGCACCCGAGCAGGCGCCGGCGGCCGGCCAGCCGGAATTGCTGCCGCCGCCCGCCGACACCGGCTTTCATCCTTCACAGGCGCCACAGGGGGAGGACGAGTTCACGCTGACCCTGGTGCGGGCGATGATCTCGGCGGCCAAGGCCGATGGCCATGTCGATGACGCGGAACGCCAAAAGATCGCCGGCAAGCTCAGTCTGGCCGGCATCGGCACGGAAGCGGAAAAGTTTCTGATGGCCGAGCTGGACAGCCCGCTCGACCTCGATACGCTGGTCGCAGGCGCCAAGACCGATGAGCAGAGGCTCGAGCTCTACACGGCGTCCCGACTGACGATCGACCCCGATACGCGCGCCGAACGCGGCTATCTCGACCTGCTCGCCGGCCGGCTCGGCCTGCCGGATGCGCTCGTCGATCATGTCGAGGCGACGGTGTCGGCGGCCAAGGTGCCGGTTCCGTCAGGCACGGCGCCGAACCCGCGCTGGTAGACAACGCAGCCGCGGCGGGAAAAGCGTTAACTTCTCGTTTACCGAGGAAGCGCATGATTTTAGTTAGTCGGATCGGCTTTTCCTCCTCCCAAGCCCGGTTCAGATCAGGGGGCGGTCGCCAATGACCGCCCTTTTTGTCGGACCGATCACATAAAGCGCGTGGCGCTTCATGTTTTTGTCCGGATGCATGTCGTTCTCTCAGAACCGGGGCCACTTTTGAGCGACATGCATTAGTGTCCGGCTTGCCATGATCGCCCTCATTTGCGATGGGTCGGTGCATTCGGATGCACCCCGATCTGTGCCGGGGATGCGCGGCGCGCAGGAGCAAAATCCATGACAGCCCTCACAGAGAAAACCGCCATCGTCACCGGCGCCGGCACCGGCATCGGCAAGAGCGTCGCCACGGCGCTGCTCAAGGCGGGCTGGAACACGGTGTTTTGCGGCCGCCGCAAAGCGGTGCTCGACGCCGCCATTACCGAAGCCGGGAAAGCGGACGCCAAGGCGCTGGCAGTTGCCTGCGACATCAGCAAGGCCGGCGAAGTCGATGACCTGTTCGAGACGGTGGCCGCAGCCTTCGGCCGCGTCGACCTGCTCTTCAACAATGCCGGCATGAGCTACAAGTCGACGCCGATCGACGAGATCCCGGTCGAGGTCTGGAACGATATTGTCGGCGTCAATCTCACCGGATCGTTCCTATGCGCCCGCGCCGCCTTCGGCGTCATGCGCAAGCAAAAGCCAATGGGCGGCCGCATCATCAACAATGGCTCTGTGTCGGCCTATGCGCCACGGCCGGGCTCGGTGCCCTACACCGCGACCAAGCACGCCATATCGGGGCTGACCAAGACGCTGGCGCTCGACGGCCGGCCCTATGACATCGCCTGCGGCCAGATCGACATAGGCAACGCGCTGACCGATATGGCGCACGCAATGACGGTCGGCGTGCCGCAGGCCAATGGCACCATCGCCGCCGAAGCGGTGATGGACGTCCAGCGCGTCGCCGACGCCGTCGTCCACATGGCCAGCCTGCCGCTCGATGCCAATGTGCTGTTCATGACGGTGATGGCGACCAAGATGCCGTTCGTGGGGCGTGGGTGAAGAGCCGAAGGCCTACCTCTTCAAAAACGACTCGATCCGCTCCAGCGCGCGCAAGATGTTCTCTTCGGAATTGGCGTAGGAGAGCCTGATGTAGCCTTCGCCGAGAATGCCGAAATCGGGGCCGCCGATCAGCGCCACGCCGGCCTCCTCGAGCAGTGCCGAGGCGAGCTTCTTGGCCTTCCAGCCGGTCTTCGAAACATTCGGGAAGGCATAGAATGCGCCCTTGGGCGTGATGCAGGAGACGCCGGGCAGCGCGTTCAGCCCCTCGACCACGATCTTCCTGCGGTTGTCGAAGGCGCGCATCATCTTGTCGACATCGTCCTGCAGGCCGTCGATGGCGGCGATGCCGGCGAACTGGCTCGGCGCGTTGACGCAGGACCAGCAATTGACCGCCAGCTTGCGCACCTTGTCGTAGAGATGCGCGCCCTTGTCGCCATTCGGCCAGATCGACCAGCCCATGCGCCAGCCGGTCATCGCCCATGTCTTCGACCAGCCGTTGAGCACGATCAGCCGGTCGCGAATTTCCGGAAAATTGAGCAGCGAAAAATGCGTCTCGCCGTCATAGGTCATGACGTCGTAGATTTCGTCGGAGAGGATAGCGACCTGCGGATGCGCTTGCAGCCCCTCCACCAGCTTCTCGATCTCGGCGCGCGGCGTGACGCCGCCGGTCGGGTTGGCCGGTGAGTTGAGGATTAGCAGCCTCGTCTTCGAGGTGATCAGCCCCAGCGTCTCCTCGGCCGAGAAGGCAAAGCCGTTCTCTTCGCGGATCGGCACCGGAATGGGCGCGGCGCCGGTGAACTCGATCATCGAGCGATAGATGGGAAAGCCAGGGTCGGGATAGAGGATCTCGGCGCCGGGTTCGCCGAACATCAGGATCGCCGCGAACATGGTCGGCTTGCCGCCGGGCAGGATCATCACATTTTCCGGCGAGACCTCGACGCCGGTGGTGGCCAGCGTGCGCCGCACCACCGCTTCGCGCGTCGCCAGCAGGCCGTTGGCCGGGGTGTAGCCATGGTGACCGTCGCGCAGCGCCTTGATCGCTGCGTCGACAATGTGCTGCGGCGTTTTGAAGTCGGGCTGGCCGATGCCGAGATTGACGATATCGCGGCCCTGTTGAGCCAGTGCGGTCGCCCGCGCCAGCACGGCAAAGGCGTTTTCCTCGCCGAGGCGGTCGAAGGCCGAAATCGTGTGGAGCATTTTTCCCGTCCGTGTGGTTCTTGCTGTTAGGTCGCGTTTTTGTGAGCGTCTGCTCACAAAAGTCAAACGGATTGGAGTTTTGCGTGTCGGAAAATCTCAAAGATTGGCAAGCGCGTCCGCGGCCCGAGCGCAAGCCCATTGACGGCCGCTATGTCCGGCTCGAACCGCTGAGCACCGAAAAGCACGGCGATGGGTTGTACGAGGCGTCGTCCGTGCCCGACATCGATGGACGCTTTGCCTGGCTGCCCGACTACCCGCCACAAACCCGCGCCGATTTCCAGCCATGGCTAGACAAGGTCGAGGCGAGCGAGGATCCGCTGTTCTTCGCCGTCATCGACAAGGCCAGCGGCAAGGTCGCCGGGCGACAGACGCTGATGCGCATCGATCCCACCTATGGCGTCATCGAGATCGGCAACATCTATTGGGGGCCGCTGATCTCGCGCAAGCCGGCAGCGACCGAGGCGCAGTTCCTGTTCATGAAGTACATTTTCGACGGGCTCGGCTATCGCCGCTACGAGTGGAAATGCAACAACCGCAACGACCCTTCGAAGCGCGCTGCGGAGCGGTTCGGCTTCAAGTTCGAGGGCATTTTCCGCCAGCATCTTGTGGTCAAGGGTGAAAACCGCGATACGGCATGGTACTCGATCATCGACAAGGAATGGCCGGCGCTGCGCAAAGCCTATGAGGCATGGCTCGATCCTGCCAATTTCGATGGCGAAGGCCGGCAGAAGCGGCGGCTCGAGGATTTCCGCGCCGAGTTCGGCGCGTAACAGGAGTTTTTTCCGATGGCGCACAGCCATGATCATGGTTTGCATGCTGGGCATGGCGCCGGCCACGTGCATGGCTCGACCGACAAGAAGCGTGTGCTGATCGCAGCCTGCCTGACCGCCGGCTTCATGGTGGCCGAAGGGCTTGGCGGCCTTTTGACGGGATCGCTGGCGCTGCTGGCCGACGCCGGCCACATGCTCGCCGACTCGATCGCGCTTGGCCTTGCCTGGTACGCCTTCCATCTTGGCGGGCGGCCGGCGACGGTGCGCCTCACCTACGGCTTCGGCCGAGTCAAGACGCTGGTTGCCTACACCAACGGCATTGCCATCTTCGCGATTGCGCTGTGGATCGTCTACGAAGCCTGGGGCCGGCTGATGACGCCGGCGCCGGTGCTGGGCGGGCCGATGCTGGTGGTGGCGATCGCCGGCCTTCTGGTAAACTTCGCCTCGTTCTTCGTGCTGCATGGCGGCGACCGCGACAGCCTCAACATGCGCGGCGCCATCCTGCATGTGCTGGGCGACCTGCTCGGTTCGGCGGCGGCGATCGTGGCGGCGCTGGTCATCCTGGCCACCGGCTGGACGCCGATCGACCCGATTCTGTCGGTGCTGGTCTCGGTGCTGATCCTGTCCACCGCATGGTCATTGATGCGCGAAGCCGCCCACGTCCTTCTCGAAGGCGTACCGGCAAGCCTCGACCGCGACATCATCGCCAAGGACATTGCCGGCACCGTCAAGGGCGTGCGCGAGGTGCACCATATGCATGTCTGGTCGCTGGACGGCTCCAGCAACATGGCGACGCTGCATGCCTGCCTCAACGATGGCGTCGATCCGCACCAGGCGGTCAGCGCCATCAAGAAGCGGCTCGCCGCCGAACACGGCATCAGCCACGCGACGGTCGAACCGGAATTCGGCCAGTGCGCCGACAGCCATGACGAGCACGATCATGACCACGACCATGGTGCGCCACCGCATCACGGCCATTATCACTGACAGGGAATTTCATGGCATTGGCATCCGAGTTGACGAGTTCCCGCTGTGGCGGGACGGCATGATGGATCGCGACACGCGAAACGCGCTGATTGCCGCAGCCTGGATCATGCTGCTGTTCGGCATCGCGGCGTTCTATCTGCCGACCGTGATGCTGGCCGTCGGCAATGTCTCGACCGTACTTGCCGGCATCGTCGGCATCGCCTTCGTGCTGGCATTCTTTCTGGTGTTCTGGTTGCGGGGTCGCAGCCAGAACAAGGGCAAATAAGAGGCTTTGAAATGCGCATCCTGATTACTGGCGCCGCCGGCATGGTCGGCCGCAAACTTGTCGACCGGCTGGCCAAGGACGGCACGCTCAACGGCCGCAAGATCACCGGGCTCGACCTGCACGACATCGTGCCGCCGCAGGCGCCGGCGATGGACGGCGTCAGCATCGCCACGCATACCGGCGACCTTGCCGACTCCGGTGCTGCCGAGAGCCTGGTCGCCTCACGCCCCGACGTCATGTTCCATCTCGCCGGCATCGTGTCGGGCGAGGCGGAGGCGAATTTCGATCTCGGCTACCGCGTCAATCTCGACGGCACACGGGCTCTGTTCGATGCGGTCCGGCTGGCGGGCTTTTCGCCGCGTCTGGTCTTCACCTCGTCGATCGCGGTGTTCGGCGCGCCGTTCCCCGATGTCATCCCGGACGACTTCCATCCGACGCCGCTGACCTCCTACGGCACGCAGAAGCAGATGAGCGAAGCGCTGCTGGCCGACTATTCCAGGCGCGGCTTCTTCGACGGCATCGGCATAAGGCTGCCGACCATCTGCGTGCGGCCCGGCAAGCCGAACAAGGCGGCGTCAGGTTTCTTCTCCGGCATCATCCGCGAGCCGCTGAGCGGCCACGAGGCGATCCTGCCGGTGCCGCGCTCGGTGCTGCACACCCATGCCAGCCCGCGCTCTGCGGTCGGTTTCCTGATCCATGCCGCCGGGCTCGACGGTGCCGCTGTCGGGCCGCGCCGCAACCTCACCATGCCCGGCGTTGCCGTCACCGTCGGCGAGCAGATCGAGGCGCTGGAGCGCACTGCAGGCGCCGAGGTGGCGAGCCTGATCCGTGAGGAGCCCGACGAAACGATCTGGGCCATCGTCAAGGGTTGGCCGACGCGCTTCGAGGCGCGCCGTGCAAGGGACCTCGGCTTCAGCGCCGAAAACAGTTTCGATGAAATCATCCGCGCTCATATCGAGGATGAGCTGGGCGTAATGATCGCGGGTCAGGCCTGACCCGCCGAGGTCACACAGCTCCGGACAGGCTCGCCGACAACAGCAACAGCCCGAACAGGAAGACGAAGGTGGCGCCGCCGATTTCGACGACTGTGTGGATGCGGTTGCCCATGCGGCCATCGCCGGCGAAATAGACCGCCCAGTTCTTGGCGGTGACTGCGATCGTTGCCAGCGCCGAGACTGTGATGGCGGTTCCAATCGACATCGCCAGCACCGACAGCAGGCCGCCGAGCCACAGGCCGTTGAGCAAAGCGAAGCTCAGCACAATCAGCGCGCCGGAGCAGGGGCGGATGCCGACGGCGGCTACAGCCGACCAGGCCGTGCGCCAGTCGAAGCGGTCGCCCGACAGCAGCGCCGGATCGGGCGCATGTGAGTGGCCGCACGTATCACAGACCTCGCCGGCTGGGTGATCGTGAGCGGCGTGATCGTGATGAGCGTGGTCGTGATGGGAATGATCGTGTGTGTCGTGGTCGTGCGCAGCGTGATCGTGATGATCATGCGAATGGTCGTGATGCACATGCAAGGCATGCGAATGCGCATGCGCCGCGTGGCTGTGAGCGGCATGCGAATGGCCGCCATGGGAATGACCGGCGTGGGCTGCCGACAGGCTGTAGGCGGGCGCCTTGCCGAACCAGCGCAGGACCGTAGGCCCGAGCTTGCGCCACAGCAGCCAGGCGCCGAACAAAGTGACGAAGACATAGCTCATGATCTCCATGAACCAGGCTGCGTCGGTCATCGAGATGGCGGTGCCGCGCAGGACGAAATAGGCAAGCAGCATCAGCAGGATCGCGGTCAGGCCCTGCAGCAGCGCCGAGACGAAGGACAGCAGGATACCGCGCCTGAGCGCCACTTCATTGGCCACCATGTAGGACGAGATCACCGCCTTGCCGTGGCCGGGGCCGGCGGCGTGGAAAATGCCGTAGGCGAAGGACAGGCCGATCAGCAGCCACATCTTGCTGCCGTCCTCGCGCATTGCTTTCATCGCCGTGGCCAATGCGCGGTAGAATTCCTGCTGGCGCAGATTGATCCACATCAGGATGTGGGCGAACGGGCCGGTGGTGGGCGCCATGCCGTCATTGACACCGATGCCGAGTGAGCTCTGGGCATGGGCCTGCCCGAGAAAGTGCGTCATCAGCAGGGCAGCGGCCACGAGGCCGAATGCCAAACGCAGGGACGGTTTCATCACCGGATCTATCCTTCTGGCGGGCAATTCAGTTCGAGCTTGGTGGCGAAGATCTTGCTCATGTCGGTGCCTGTCGGGTCGTTGAAGAACGCGTCCGTCAGGGTCTTCTGGTTTTCCTTGATCGCCTCGTCTGGATCCGGCCGGATGACGCTCTTGGTGCAGTTCGAGGGCAGGCCTTCCACGGTGATGTTGCTATCCTCGGTGAAGTCGATCGCTGTGTAGAAGGTTGGATCGTAGACGCCGAAATCGATCTTGCCGGCGAGCTTGATCGGCACCTTGGGTTCGGATTCGAACAGGATGATCAACTGGTCGTTGTCGAAATTGGCCATCAGATGCGGTGGCGGCGTCATAGGCACGTCCTTGCCGTCGACGGTGACGAGCTGGAAATAGTTGAATTCGGCCAGCGAGGCATGAACGGTGTCGGCGACATCCTTCAGCTCCTTGTCGTCAAGCTTCAGGTCGGAGTTCTTGTCGAACTCCATCATCACCGTACTCGAAAACAGATCATCGAAACGCCAGAGGTGACGCAGCGCTTTCACACTTTGGTGATCCGGCGAGAGGATCACGTCGAGGCGGGCCTCGGCGAAGACATGAGGATGCGCGCCAGCCGCTCCGACGGAGGCAAAAGTCGTCGCCAGGGCCGAAGCCAGCATGATTGCGTGCCGTTTCAGATGCATTCTCGGTCGCTGTTCCATCGGCCCCGGAGAGATTTCGAGAGGTTACCAGAAACGGGGCGAAATTGGGACCGCGGCACGGCAGGACCGGCTCAAGCGCTCTCGCGGTTCCTGAACCATTGCACCAGGAAATCGACGAAGACACGGACCTTGGCCGGCAGATAGCGGCGGTGCGGGTAGACGGCGAAAATGCCGCTGCCCGACTGGATGCGGTCGTCGAGCAAGGACACCAGCAGCCCGGATGCGAGGTCGGGCGCGGCGATGAAATCCGGCAGGATGGTGAAGCCCAGACCGGACACGGCGGCGGCTCGCGCGGCCATCGGGCTGTTGACCTCGATCGGACCCGATACGTTGACACTGACTGACTCCTCGCCATCGCCCCTGAAGCGCCAGTTGGCGAGCGAGCGGCCATTGGTGTCGACGATGCAGGGCAAGTTGGCGAGATCCTGCGGGCGCGTCGGCTTGCCGTGCTTGGCGATCAGCTCCGGCGAGGCGCAAAGCTTGATCGAAAACGGCCCCAGGCGGCGGGCGATCAGCGATGAGTTCTCCAGGCGCGAGATGCGCACGGCAAGATCGAAACCTTCCTCGACCAGATCGACAAAACGGTCGTCGAGATGGATGTCGAGCACGATGTCGGGATGCTGTTTGGCGAAGTCGATGAGCGATTGGCCTATCGGCGCGTCGGCGAAGGTGCGCGCCGCGGAGAGCTTGATCCTGCCGCGCACGTCGCCGGAGGATTCGCGCACGGCGTCGGCTAGGCTGTCGACCTCGCGCACGATTTCCGAAGCGCGGCTGTAATAGGTATGGCCGGCCTCAGTCAACGAGAACTGCCGCGTGGTGCGGTTGAGTAGCAGCGCGCCGAGTTCGTCTTCGAGTTCGCGCACATATTTCGACAGCAGCGCCTTGGAGCGACCGATCTTGCGCGCGGCCGCCGAAAAGCCTTCGGCCTCGACGACATCGATGAAGGCGCGCATGCGGGTCAGTGTATCCATCATCAAGCCTTTCGTGCCGCATCGAGAATTCGCCGGCCGAGCCGTATCAGGGCAATGTCGCTGCCGGGAGGGCCGAGCAGCGAGAGGCCGAAAGGGGCACCGTCAACCGAGCCCAGCGGCAGGGTGATTTGCGGAAAGCCTGAAAGACCCGAAAGGCACAAAAGATGCAAGGCCCTTTCGCGGTAGGCCTGGAGCTGCTGCAGCTCGCTTTTGACCAGAGGTGCGGGGCCTGGAACGGTGGGCAGGACAAGAAACCCGTCCTGGCCGAGCAGCGCGGCTAGCTCGGAGCGGAACGTCAGGCGGCGCACCGCCTCGGCCCGCGCGGTCTTTTCGTCGATCGTGCGGCCAAAACCAAAGCGCTCCTCGACGCCCGGCCCGAGATCGCGCTCGCCAGAAATGATCCAGGTGCCATGCTGCTGCCAGGCCTCGGCGGCCTGGAGGCGGCGAAAGCACCAGTAGAGCTCGTCGGGGAAGGAGGCGAAGCTGTACTCTACCGGCGCCGGCTCACCGATAAGACTGGCGGCCAGCGCTCTCATCCTGGCATATTCGGCTGCCTCAGCGGGGCGGGCCACGAAAGCGTCCAGCCAGCGGATCGAAAGCGGCCGGGTGAGCGGATATGGATGCGGGTCGCGGCCGAGCAGCAATTTGCCGATCGTCTCATAGGTCTCGATGTCGTCGGCGAACCAGCCGAATGTGTCGAAGCTCGGCGCCAGCTTCATCGTGCCTTCGAGCGAAATGCGGCCATGCGTGGTGCGCAGCCCGATCAATCCGCAAAAGCTCGCCGGGGCGCGGATCGAGCCGCCGGTGTCCGAGCCGGTAGCGATATCGGCAAGCTTGCCGGCCACCGCCGCCGCTGAGCCTGACGAGGAACCGCCGGTGACGCGATCGGGAGCGGCCGGGTTCACCGGAAACGGAAAATGCGCGTTCTGGCCCATCAGCGAGAAAGCGAACTCGTCGGTCTGCGTCTTGCCGATGAAGCGCGCGCCGGCGTCGAGAATCATCTGCACGGCCGGTGCCGTGCTGGACGCGGCATGCGCCTCGTCGAACTTCACCGGATTGCCGCAACCGGTGCGGTAGCCGGCGACGTCGTAAATGTCCTTTACCGCCAGCCTGAGCCCTGCCAGCGGCCCCAGTTCCGCATTGGCCACCGGCATGCGACGCAGGTCGAGAAAGGCGTTGAGCGGGCCGTGCGTGCCTGTCATCGTTCGATATCCGTATACGGTTGGCGCAGCATTGTTCGATGGCAGGAATTTTACAACCTGGGATACGATTTTTATTGATTGTGAAATCTTTCGACCCTATATCGCGCTTGCCCAAAGTCGCACGTGCCTGTGGGTGTCCGCCGATCCTCGAATGGTGAGGGAAATCGGTAAGGTAACTGGAGCCAACCCCTCCAGTCGGTCTAGCGGCCAACCGCAAGCCCGAGGACACCTTGAAGCAACGACGGTGCGGGCCTTTCTGGTGTTCTGCCGGTTGTCCAAAGACCGGGGTTACTGAAGAGGCACACCTTCATTGCCGGCAGTGCGGACGGGTCTCCCATCCAAGCCAAGGCAGACAAAGCGAACCGAGGCCGGGCAAGGCCAAGGTTCACCGCCGCGAGACGGCGTTTCATGGTTCCGGGGTCTCCACCGGCTGGTTCCATGGATTTCCGTCCCGCCTTTGTTTGACCGCGTGTTCGCGAGGCCGAAAGCCCGCGTCCCGCAGCCTTATTGCGCGCCGCAAGGCGTTAATGGAGAGACCCCGATGGCCACCCAGCGCATCCTCGACTTCCTCGCCACCCGACGTCCGTCCGGCCCCTGCCTCGTCGTCGACCTCGATGTCGTGCGCGACAATTTCCGTGCCTTCGAGAAGGCGCTGCCCGATTCCAGAATCTACTATGCGGTGAAAGCAAACCCTGCGCCGGAGATCCTGCGCCTGCTTGCTGCGATGGGCTCGTCCTTCGACACCGCTTCCGTTGCCGAGGTCGAGATGGCGATGGACGCCGGTGCGCCGGCGGACCGCATCTCCTTCGGCAACACCATCAAGAAGGAGCGTGACATTGCACGCGCCTACCAGCTCGGCATTCGGCTGTTTGCCGTCGACTGCGTCGAGGAGGTCGACAAGATCGCCCGCGTCGCTCCCGGCGCGCGCGTGTTCTGCCGCGTTTTGACCGACGGCGAAGGCGCCGAGTGGCCGCTGTCGCGCAAGTTCGGCTGCGTGCCGGCGATGGCCGTCGACGTGCTGCGCCATGCCAGGACGCTCGGCCTCGACGCCTATGGCGTGTCGTTCCATGTCGGCTCGCAGCAGACCGACCTGACGGCGTGGGACCGTGCGCTGGCCGACGCCAAGAAGGTGTTCGCCACGCTCGCCGACGAAGGCATCGTCCTGAAGATGGTCAATATGGGCGGCGGTTTCCCGACGCGCTATCTGCGTGACGTGCCGGCGGCCCAGGCCTATGGCCAGGCCATCTTCTCGGCGCTGCGCAAGCATTTCGGCAATGCGATCCCCGAGACCATCATCGAGCCGGGCCGCGGCATGGTCGGCAATGCCGGCGTCATCAAGTCGGAAGTCGTGCTGATCTCGAAGAAGGCCGAAAACGACAATGTGCGCTGGGTGTTCCTCGACATCGGCAAGTTCGGCGGTCTGGCCGAGACGATGGACGAGGCGATCCGCTATCCGATCGTCACCCGCCATGACGGTTCGGAGACCGCACCTTGCGTGCTCGCCGGCCCGACCTGCGATTCGGCCGACGTGATGTACGAGAAGACGCCGTATCCGCTGCCTCTGTCGCTGACCATCGGCGACGATGTGCTGATCGAAGGCACCGGCGCCTACACGACCACCTACTCGGCGGTCGCCTTCAACGGCTTCGAGCCTCTCCGATCCTACGTGATCTGACGGCTTCGGCCTTCAGATCACCCCAGGCGGACGTTTGCGTCCGCCCGGGTTCGCCTGTGGAACAAGCTCCGCTCGTGAAGGATCGCGGAAATGGACATTGTAAATTACATTGACGGCATTGGATTCTCCCCCCTCAAGGGGGAGATGGCCGGCGCCATTCCCATCGTCGCCGAAACTGCGGCAGACATTGCATCGCGTGAAGCGTTGCTCGATCGCGCCATGGGGCCGATGCGGCGCAAGAAATCGTCGGAGAAGCTGCGGCGTGGCCGCCGGCCTTCCGAAGGTCTCGCTTTTGTCGTGCGCGATGCAACCGGCGCGGTTGCTGGTACGGTGCGGCTGTGGGACGTGCGTCTGGGCGAGGGTGGCCCGGGAGCACTTCTGCTCGGACCGCTCGCCGTCGATCCGGCGCTGAAGAACGCCGGCATCGGCTCGGCGCTGATGCGCCATGCTTTGGCCGAGGCCGCGCGTCTCGGCCATGCCGCGGTGCTGCTGGTCGGCGATGCGCCTTACTATGGCCGCTTCGGCTTCTCGGCGGAGAAGACCGGCGCGCTCGCCATGCCTGGTCCGTACGAGCGGCACCGCCTGCTGGCGCTGGAACTGATCGATGGTGCGCTCGACGGCGCGCATGGCACGCTGAAGGCTGCAGGTCGCAAGCTCAAGGCACAGAGGCTGTCGCTGGCCGCCTGATTGTCCACAAACAAACGCCGCCGGTCCTTTGCATTTCAGCGAGGGCGGCGTTTTGTTTTTGCGAAGGGCTCAGCCGATCAGTTGGCTGAGCGCCATGGCGACCGACATATCGCCTTCGACCTTTATCTTGCCGGACATGAACGCCATGGTCGGGTTGAGGTCGCCGGCGATCAGCGAATCCAGATCGTCGAGCGACAGCTTTATGGTGCAGTCGGTCGGCGCGTCGGTGGTCGAGACGGTTGCGCCGTCGATGACGATGACGCCGTTGCTGCCGGTATCGAACTTCACGGAATGTTCGAACCCGGCGCTCGCCACGCGCGACCTCATCTTCTCGGCAATATCCTGAACGCTCATGACTGTTCTCCTGGTCTCGTTGCGTTTTGCCGCGCTTCAGTGACCGGCCTCCGCCGAAGTCACTGTCTCGCGCGTACCGCGATCTGGTCGCTTGGCGCATATAGCTTCGAGTTGACGTAAACGTCAACGCGCGATGCGTCATCTCGTTTCAGTCGGAAGGAATGCGGCAGAGAACATTCGCCCTGCGACGAAGGTTAGTGTTCAGCAGCGGGCTTCGCCGCCTCGGCCTGGGCCGATTCCGCCGGGGCCGGTTCGGTCGGCGTGGCCGGATCCTTGCGGCGGCGCATGGCGTTGTCGCGGATTTCGTCCTTGGTCAGGAAGTTGACCTGGTCGATCAGCACTTCATGCACCAGGTCGGCGCCGACGCGGGCGTTGACGGTGTCGCGTATGGCCTTGCGGAAGGCATCGAGATCGATGGTTTCCTTCTTGGTGAAGTCGATCTGAGGATTGGAGTAGAGATAGGAATAGACCTGATCGGTCATCAGGGCTTCGGCCGGAATCGACATCTTCTTTATCTCGGCCGGCTCGACCGTGTAGACGAGCTTGGTGAGGAAATAGCCGTCGATCTTGGAATCGCGGATCAGCGGCACCGAGATGATGTCGGTCTTGACGTAGTCGAGGCCACCCAGCATCGGTTTCGGCGTCTCGCCGACGCCGCGCTCACCGGCCGCCTGGAACGAATAGAACACGGCGCCCAGCGTGGCGGCGCAGATCCAGATCGCGGCGGCGATGAATTTGATCACCGGTTGTTCCCGCCTGGTGCCGAGATCATCAGCTCGCCCAACCGAATTCGCCGGCCGAATAGGTGCCGTCGGCTTCGGCGCGCTGAATGGCGTTCTTCAACAGCGTGGCGACTTCGTTGACCGCGTTGAGGTGGGCGAGGATTGCAGCCTCGTTTTTCGAGAGCTTCTGGCGCAGCCGCGCCAGACTGTCGCGATGCTGTTCCAGGAATTCGATCTCGTTGGCGCCCTTCATGGCGCGGGTCAGCTCATAGAGGTAGCGGCTCTTGCGGGCGTTGGAGGCCTTGAGGTCATAGCTGGTGTCGTTCTTCAAACCGGCCGTCTCTTCCTCGACCGCTTCCTCGATGCGACCGATGATGGCGGCAAGGTTGCCCGGCCGTGCAAACGGGATCGGGGCTTCGGACGTACGCGCCGGCAGGTTGGAAGAGTATTTTGAAAAATCGGCCATTGAAAATCCTGGTCTAGATCTTGATTTCGGTTTTGATGGTCGTCTCGTCGCCGGTCATCGACCGTGCGGCCTTGCGCTGCAATTCCTCGACCAGCGAGGTGGACAGCCGGGTCTGCTGGTCGATCTCGGTCTTGTGCGGCCCGGTTGACACCGGGCCGATCGGCACGGTGCGCTTGCCGTCCTTGTAGTGGTCGGCGAGCAGCGATTTGGCGATGCCGATCCCGCCGCGCTCGGCCATGACGTCGGCGACACGCTCGGCAAGCTGCGATTTCCACATGTCGCCGGCCAGCCCCTTGCCGTAGACGCCCTCGGTGTCCTTGGGCAGCATGTTTTGGATGAAGGTCTGCAAGACCATCGCCTCGAACTTCTTGAACTTGCTGGCGGGATCGGCATTTGCGGCGGCCTTGTCGGCGGTAGCGCGCGACAGGATCGAGCCGGCATCGACCGAAGCAGCCATGTTGACAGAAAAATTACCGCCAACGCCGTTGGCCCGCTTGGCCAGCGCGGCACGGGCAGCCTCGATATGCGCCGGGTCGACGGCTCGGGCAACATCGAGAACGATGTCACTGGGTGGAGAAATCGCCAAGAAAGTCCGCCTCTTTGCCGGGTTTCCTGAGCGACCATGCCGCAACAAGCTTGTGGCAGGCTTGCGAGGGAGAGGGGAGGCGGAATGCTGTCAGCTCGTCTGCTACGCGCCAATAGCGGCCGTCCACACGGGTGGTCTTCAATGACCCCGACGGTGAAGGCCTGCTTACCGAAGCCTGTTCGACGAGGCGGCTATCCCACTTGTAATCCCGGCCCAATCCTTTACCGCACCCGTTGTGCGGTTTATCACCGCCAGAGTGGCGGATTCAGTGAGATCCCAAAGTGAAAAGAAGACGCCTCTTGTTTGTCGGCGGGAGCGGGGATCCTGGCGGTCTTCATATCCATACCGCCGACGTGGCCCACACCGCCGCTTCGCTTGGGTTTCCCGTCAAGATCATTTCAGTCAACACTGACTATTTTTCCGACCTTCTTCCCCCTGAGACAATCGATGTAGAGCTTGTCGAGGGCCTTTCTTATCAAAGGCTCATCGTCAAACCGAGACGGTTCCCGGTCTCAAGATACATCCTTTGGGGGTCTGTGCTGGTCAGGCATCCCGGCCATGACATCATTTTCTGCCGGGGGGCTTTCGCGGAAACGCCTGTCGTCGAGTTGCTCATGGCCAAGGCCGCGGGCCGGCGAATTTACACCATCGAACACAGGCCGCGCGAGGCCGCGTGGCGATCCATGTTTTCGAAGCGCAGATATGGCGCGGTCATGAATGCCTGCGTCCAACGCTCCATCGGCGTGTCGAGCGAATTGTCAGAGATCGCGACGAAAGAGTTTGACATGGCTCCCCATAAGGTCCGTGTCTGTGCCAATTGGGTAGACCCCATCTTCGCACCACCGACTGTCAATGAAAGGCGCCAAGCGCGCGAACGGCTTGCACTGTCAGAAGATGTGCGAACGATCGGCTATGTCGGCCGGTTCGGGCCGGAAAAAAATATCGATGTCCTGATTGATGCTTTCTCGGCTCTTCGCGCGAGTCGGCCCGCCGCCAACGTCGCTCTGATCATCGCCGGGGATGGCTGGTTTCGCTCCGAAGTGGAAAACAAAGTGCGCTCGTCCGGAGCTGCTGACCGGATCAAATTGCTCGGCTGGCAAAACGATCCGCGTGCGATCTACCATGCGCTTGACCTCTTCGTCCTGGCCAGCTCAGTCGAGGGTTTTTCCCTCAGCCTGCTGGAGGCGATGGCCACAGGCCTACCCTGTGTCGCCCATCCCATGGCGAGCGCGCTGGAGCTGATCAAAGACGGCAGTAACGGCTTTGTGTCCGACATATCGACGGCGAGCTTGTTGGGCGAAAAGCTGAAGGAATTTCTGGACGCCGAAGCAGCGACGGTGAGCCGTCTTGGTCAGGCTGCCGCGCAGACCGTGGCGACCAGCTTCTCACGCAGCGCACGCTTGCCCGCGGTCCTTAGGGCACTTGACATCCCGCTCGATGGCTCAGGCCTGCCGCAGCCATTTCCGCGCGTTCTCACCTATCGGAACGCACAAGCCCGATCGCCCGCCGCAGGCTCGAAATCCAGTGCTTGAGCCAGAGGGTTTTCCGGCCTGTCCGCCAGGCGGCCCTGGCACAATTTTTGTCAAAATAGTCGAGCCGGTCTTCCATCAGTACGTTAAGCGCTGGAGAAAGCCGGTATTGTTTTCGAATGCGCAGCATGAGCGCGAGATGGTGCTTCCACTCCGTGTATTCGTCGTGATGTCGTGATTCTGAATGCGTCTGGTAGCGTTCGCCTTCTGCCGTATCGCGCCCAGTGACGTCATAGGTCGCCAATTGCCGGTCGATATAGACGAAGGGTCCGCGCGTGTTGAGCCGCAGCCAAAGGTCGATGTCCTCGGTGCGGGCGAGGCTTTCATCGAACCCTCCCGCCGCCAGTATCGCGTCGCGCCGAACCATCGTCGAGGAGGTGTGAATCCAAAGGTATCCGGCGATGGTCGTGGTCAGCACGACATCAGAGCGGGCCAGCAGGGAACGGTCCGCCTTGAGTTCCCGGCATGGCAGAAGAGATGCGGTCCGATCATAGGTTTCCCACCACGGCATCATGGTACCGAAGATCATGTCGCAGGCGGTCATGGACGTGTCGGCAAGCTCGTCGACCATGCGATAGTCGCTGCCAATCAGGATCGCGTCGGGCCGGGTGTTGGCCGCCGCAATGAATTGCGCCAGCTTGTCGTCGTCCCACCGATCATCGCTGTCCAGAAACGCGATATACCGTCCGCGCGCCTCGCGAATCGCGGCGTTGCGCGCGCCGGCCGGTCCGCTCGTGCCGGGGTTTCGCAGAATGCGCAGACGTGGCTCGGCCAGAGAGAGCGCAGTGATAGCGGCCAAGGTGTCGTCCGTGCTTCCGTCGTCGACAATGAGCAACTCCCAGTCGCCGAACGTCTGAGCCGTAACCGAGGCGACCGCCTTCAGCAGATAAGGCAGGCGATTGTAGGTTGGAATGATGACCGTACAGGCTCGCTCTGACATAAGGGCTCTTGCGTTGAAAGCCGGTGCCACGACGCGCAGCTGTTGCGCCTTGCAGGCCCTGGACAGCAGGTTCACCGGCAGGCTTGTCACTCCTCGCGCCGCTTTGCAAGCCGCAGCGCCTGCCTACGGACCGCAGAGCTTCTTCCCCTTGCTGCGAAACCACGTTGCAACGGCGGCGGAAACGGGGGACCGCTCCCAGCGCCATCTTTACGAGACAATCGCCTTTCATGGTGGCGCTTCACAGGGTGGCTGGACGGCAGGGACAAGCGTCGCCTTTACTCGGCAAAGAGCCCGTAAACCTCAGTTCCGCAACCGGGCAAATTCGAAGTGACGCAATCAATCAAAACCCTGATCGTGTCGGAGTATTTTCCCCACCTGCCTGACCAGATGGTCCATGGCGTCTTCCAGAGGCTCCGGCGTCACGCCGACGCGCTGGGTAGTATCGGTTCCGTCGATTTCGTTTTCATGTGGCCGTTGCACTGGTCCGAAAACGAAGACCGGCAACGTCAATCCGTCGAGGATTTTCGGCGGTCATGGTCTGTTGCCGGGCGGATCATACTGATTTCACCGCCCGCTCTGCCGTCTCGGTTCCGGCGCTGGCCGCGCGATCTTGGCATCCGCGACGTGATCGCCGCGACGCGCGGCGCAGTCAGTTTCACGGAGGGCCGGGTCACGATGCGGTCCAGCCGTATGGCGGAAGTTTCCCGGCTTGAGCAGGCGATCAGCGAGTTGAAGCCTGACCTCATCCTGGCGCATCGATTGGCGTCGACAGCGGCTCTGATCCGCACGGTGATGGATTTGCCTCCGGTGCTGGTCGACTTCGATGACCTCGAACATGTCGCCCTTGGCAGGTCTCGCCAGATGGAGCGCTCTCCCGCGAAACGCCTTAAACTGAGCCTGGTGTCCGCGGTCGCACGCCGGACAGAAAGACTCGTCGCGGGGTTTGCGACAGTGGGCCTCGTGTGTTCCGAGCATGATCGCAAAATCGTCGAAGAGCTTTCGCCGGGCGCCCGCATCGAAGTCGCACCCAATGCTGCCGTGATGACCGGCCGCTCCCCGATGCCTTCAGAGCCAACGGCTCTTTTTGTCGGCTACACCCGGTATCCACCGAATGCCGAGGCTATCCTCTGGCTTGTTGGAAAGATTTTTCCGCTGGTCCGGGCACGGCTGCCGCGAGCGCGGCTCCTCATCGCCGGTGATGGCGGCCGCGAACTTGGAATAAATGACGCCAGCGCAGGGGTAGAGACGCTAGGATTCGTTACGGATCTTGCATCTGCCTATGCGGAGGCAAGGGTTGTTGTATGTCCGGTCAAGCGTGGCGGCGGCACGCGGATCAAGATCATTGAGGCTGCGCTGTACGGCCGACCGGTCGTTTCAACTTCCATCGGAGCGGAAGGGCTCGGTTTCATCGATGGCAAGGAAGTGGTCCTTGCCAATGAGGAAGGGGCCTTTGCCGAAGCGATGGTCGAGTTGATGAGCAGCCATGAAAGGTCGGCCAGCATCGGCGCTGCAGCGGAGGAACGGGCACGCCAACTTTACGGCGCGGAACAGGTGCGATCCAATCTGGCAGCGTTGGCAAGGTCGATGGTCGATCCGGACACTGCGCAGACATCGAAATCCGAACTGGACGTCGATGCAACAGTGAACACGCCGATAGCGTACCTATAAGCCAACGTGTTTCACGCAGTTGGTCGCGATCCACCATTGCATACCGGAGCCCCTCACAAGCTCGAAAACTCCGAGGTTTTTCACCAAAGCGTGAACGCTACATTCTTGTTTTTGTCGCATTCCTTGTTTTCAAGTCGTTTCGACTGTGGGGGCCAAATATAGTGTTTTGCCGGGATTACTTCCGTTCCGAGGGCTGGTGAATGCGCTTCGGGATAGCGATCAGCAACCTGTCGACTTTCGGCGGGCTGCAACGGGATTGCCTCTCTATCGCCAGGAATATCGTGGCGGCGGGGCATGAGGTTACGATCCTGACCACGGAAATACGCGGGTCGATCGCAGACCCCGGCTGTTCGATCCAGATTGTAGATACCAACAATCGAACCAATCCCGGAAGGGACATCGCGCTTGGCGCCGCGCTGAAGGCGCATCGCCAGGGGTTTGACCGGATCATCGGTTTCAACAAGCTTCCGATGCTCGACATCTATTATTCCGGCGATCGCTCTTACGCGAAGATCAAGACAGGCGCGTGGCGCCCTTTTTCACCACGCCACCGAACCCAGATGCGGCTGGAGCAGCTTTGCTTTTCGCCAAGTTCGCGCACCAGCCTCATCATGCTGACCGAGCGCCAGCAAAATGAGTATCAGAGCGTCTGGAAAACGCCGGAGAGTCGGTTTCGACGCATTTCGCCCAATCTCGATCCGGCGAGGCGCATGCCGCATCTACGCACCGACGGAACGCGCGAACGCATCCGGGCTGAATTGGGCATTGCGCCAAACAGCAAGGTATGGCTGTCGATCGGCTCCTCGGCTTGGGTAAAGGGCTTCGACAGGGTGGCGGCCGCGCTGGAGGCATTTCCCGACTCGGTCTGGGTGGTGGTGGGCGTCGTGCCTGTCAGCGGCATGGGCAGCCGCCTGATCCAGAAGGTGACAATACACGCCCGGGGCCGAACAAAGATCATTGGAATCCGAGACGACATACCGGCTGTTATGGCTGCGGCGGATCTTCTCATTCATCCTGCCCGAATCGAAACCACGGGAACGGTCATCGTCGAAGCCCTTGCGAATGCACTTCCGGTGATCACCACCGATACGTGCGGGTTTGCTCCCTTGGTCGAAAAGGCCGATGCCGGCGTCGTCATCGCCGGCGCGTACTCTTTTCGGGCGCTCGTCGAAGCCATCGCCATGGCACGAGCACCGGGCCAGCAAGCAGCATGGTCGTCACATGCCAAAGCTTTCGGCGGCGACCCCTCCTTATCCGATGGGCACGAGGAAGCGGCGCGCCTGTTTGTCGGAGAGCTTTGGTAGACACGGCCACATGCGCCGAGCCGAGGCAGTTGCTTTCAGCGGCTGGGCATTGGAACAGAAGCCTGACTATTTCGGGGTGCATGGCCGGCAAGATGAAAATCCCACGCTTCTCATCACCGTTTGACGCCCGGAAGCGTGACGCCGGGAAATTGCCGAAGCGCGTCTGGCTTACGCTCGACGATGGTCCGGAGCCCGGCCATACCGAGCAGATTTTGAAGGTGCTCGACCTTCATCGGATCAAGGCTACGTTCTTCGTGATTGGAGAAAAGGTGGCCGCTCATCCGGCCATCGTCCAGCGCGTCTTCGATGCGGGACACCGGATCGGAAACCATACGTTTTCGCATCGCCGTCTGACCGAGCTTAAACCAACGGAAGTTCGCCAGGAGATCGAGAGCACCGGTAGTCTGATTTCCGCATTCACGCCGGGAGGGAAGATTTTTCGTCCGCCTTTCGGGGCTTTGAGCCGGGTCGTTTCAGAGATTGCGGATGAACTCGGGCATCGCACCCTTCTGTGGGATGTGGATCCAAACGATTGGGATCCTCACCGCCAGCCGAAGGGGTGGATCAGGAGCGCGCTTCGCGAAGTTCGAGCGAAGCGGGATTGCGTTATCCTCACCCACGATAGCCTGCCCACAACCGCTGAGAATTTCGACCTGTTCATCACGCTCCTGAAGAAAGCCGGCCCGATTACGTTCGAAGATCCAGCGACTCTTTGTGCGACCCACCTGGCCCTTCAGGCGTTCTCGTCGACCGATTGAGCCATAGCTTGAGCCGATACCGCCAGAACCGCCATTGCGTCCTTGCGGTCTTCGGCAAAGGCCTGGCGATCATGAGAAATCGTTCGGCTGTGCGGAAACTGCCGTGGAGGTAATGGACGCGGGCAATCTTGATGGCCAGAAGAGCTTCCCGCCTGCGCAATGTATCCTCGTCGATCCGAACAGTGCCAAGCTCGCGCAATGCCTTGCGCCAAATGAAAAACTGCGTAGCGGGCTGGACCAAAAGCCGATTGTCGGCCCGTGCAGTCGATATTTGGTAGGTCAGCACCGGGTTGGGCACCTTGTCGACGCCGGCCTGGGTCAACAGCCTTGCCCAGAACAGTGTGTCCTCCTCATAGGCGACGCCTTCGGGAAAGCGGACTGTGCCGATCGCCAGGCTTCTGATCAGGGCAGCGCCGACATTGATCGTCTCGCATTTGTCAATGAGATAATTGCCTGCGTTTTCGAGCTTTGATGGACCATATCCGGCTGGCGCGTCTATGAGCCGGTCAACGCCATCTGTGCGCCTGATATACGAGCCGACCACTATTCCGGTGCTCCCATGCTCGGTGCCCTTGCGCAGCAAGTTGCGCAGCCCATCCTTCAGATGGATGTCGTCGGCGTCGATGAAGTAGAGCCATGGCGAGACGGCTGTCTTTATGCCGACATTGCGGGCGGCGCCCGCCTGAAATCGGTCCACCCGTTTGACCAACACCGGAAGCCCGCTTTGCCGGCCGGTCTGTTCGGCGATTTCAGCGGTGCCGTCCGTCGATCCGTCGTCGACGATCAGGATTTCCTCGATGAGGTCGGCTTCCGAAGCCAGCGACCGGATCGTCGAAGCGATCGAACGCCCTGCATTGTGTGCAGGGATGATCACTGAAATGTCTTTCATCCGTATGCCCCCCACCCGACATCAGCAGTTGCGATTTGCAGGTTCGGGTCAAGCCGCAGTTTGGCGCGGGCGCCTTCTTGCGGCAACTTTCCGGTGAACAGGAGCGCGCCGGTTCGCTTGCTCGCCGGCCGGCGACTGTTTTTCGGGCGTTCGGCTTTGCCTAGCGGCAAATTGAGATTTGTTCTGCGAGGAACGCCGTTATAAACCCATTGCTGTTGGAGGAGATACTCTTTGAAGGGCGTTGCGCTTTTAACCGTACCGAGAAGCGGCTCCGAATGGCTTGGAAGCCTTGCGAATGCCACAGGTTCCATGGGGTGTTTCGGGGAATGGCTGGATCCAGACCATCTCAAATTCGTGGCCCGCTCTTATGACGAGCTGGAAAGCGCCGTCCTCAAGGCCGGATTGTCAGAAAACGGGCGTTTCGCCATCAAGCTGTTCCCTGGCCATCTGCGTGAAACGCGAGAAAAGTTTGAGAAAGACTTTCTGTTTGAAACGCTGAAGAAGCACGAAATCGGGTTGATTTTCCTTGAACGGCGAGACCGGCTCCGGCAGGCCATTTCGTACTATCGCGCCAGTGTTTCCAGGCAATGGACCAACAGAGCAAGGGGAACGGGAGCGAAAGCCGCCTACGATTTCGCGGAGATCTCCCGAGCCTGCATTTCTCTTGAAGATGGGTACTCGTTCTGGTCGAAATATCTCGACATGCTTGGGCTGCCCCACAAGCATGTCGTCTATGAGGAGATGTTTGAGGATCCGACACCTTTTTTGGAAGCGGTCGCTGAGCATATGGGTGTTGGAGCTCCAGCCGAGAGACCAGCTTCTTCGATTCAGATCCAGCGCGATGGCCTGACAGAAGAATGGGCAGAGCGTTTTCGATCGGATGCCGCAGCCAACGGGATTATTGATCTGCTGCTTGAGGAGAGACCAGCTGTAAGGACGCTGTCCAATCTTCGGCGGTTCTTCAAAAAGCGGCCACTAACCAAAGCCTATTCGTAGGACATCGAGCTGCGCAGCTGCAGAGGTCATCTCGCTCGAAGCTGACGCGTTTAAAATCGCGGTAAGCCGCGGAACGTGCAATGCGCGCAAGCCAGCCTGTCGACAGACCGCCGGAAATGCTTGCATTTACTGGAACGCAGCTACTCGCCGCCTCGCCTCTGCGCGATCAGATCGAGCCGGTCGCGGTCGGAGCGTTCGCGTTCGTCCTGTCGGCGCACGTCCTTGTAGGCGCGCTCCACCATGTTGGTGCGCGCCGTCGCAGTGGCGATGAGCGTGACCTCCTGCCTGGCGCTTTCCAGGCTCGCTTCCTGCCGGACCAGCGCATTGGCGATGCGGCGATGGTAGAGGTCAGGGAACAGCACCGCCATCGACTGGTCGGCGTCGAAATGCTGGACAAGTTCCTTGGCCTCGGTTTCGGCGGTTGCCGCTGCCGCCAGGAAGGCCGCATGGCGCGTCTCGTGCAGGGCCTTCAGCTGCTCCTGCACCTTGACCAGTTTCTTCAGCCGTTCCTTGCGCGTGCTCATCTCACCTCGCCAGCGTCAGATCGACAAAGCCGTCGACGAACAGCGACAGCATGGTGCCGATGGCGAAGTAGAAGATGATCATGCCGCCGGCGATGACGAAAGGCAGCGAGATGAAGTAGACCGGGATCTGCGGCGTCAGCTTGTTGACGAAGCCGATCGTCAAATTGACCAGGATGGCATAGGCGATGAACGGGCTGCCGAGCCGGATGACCAGGAAGAAGGCGTCCGACACCGTGTCGGTGAGATCGACCAGGGCGGCCTGGGGATTGAAGAAGACGTTGACCGGCGCCACCGTGTAGGAGGCGACCAGAGCGCGGATGATCTCGTGGTCGAAATCGAAGACGAAGAGCAGCAGCAACGCTGAAAACGAGATGATGGCGGCGAGGGCCGCCTGCGGCTCTGGCTCCTCGATCGCCGGGCCGCCGGTGCCACCATAGCCGATCAGCATGGCAATGGCCGAGCCCATGAAGCGCAGCGCTTCCATGTAAAGCCTGGTCATGGCGCCGATCAGCCCGCCGACCAAAAGTTCCGAAATGATCATCGGCGCCAGCACCTGCGGACGCGCATCGACGAAGGGAAAAATCTTGTCCCACAGGAAGGCGAGCAGGCCACCGGTGGCGGCGATCGACGCGAACAGCCGAACCTGGATCGGCACGCGGGCGCTGGACAGGCCCGGCATCAGCATGAAGCAGGCGCCGATGCGACAGAAGGCGAGGAAGGCGGCGATGACGACGCCTTGCGACAGTATGTTCACGAGATCGTCCCGAGCACCTTGATCTCGACGCCCTTGGCGATTTCGACATGGGAGAGAACGGGAAGCGTCGTGAACAGGCGCTCGATGATCATGCGCACATAGGGGCGAGCATCGGGCGCGGTGACGAGGACAAAACGCTCGCCGGCCTCGAGATGCTTGCGGATCGCCTTGGTCGCGTCCTGGCCGAATTCCTCCAGCTGGCGCGGGTCGATGTCAAATTCGCGCACCTCGCCCTTGGCGTCGCGCTTGAGGCTCTGGTGGAAGGCGAGGTCCCAGCGGTTGCCGAGCCGCAGCACCTTGAGCATGCCGCCTTCGGAGAGATCGCCGCAGATCTGCTGGGCCATGCGGATGCGGACATGCTCGACGATGTGCTCGGTGCGGCGCACATGCGGTGCGATCTCGGCGATAGCCTCGATGATCAAATGCAGGTTGCGGATCGACACGCGTTCGGCCAGCAGCAGTTTCAGCACCGCCTGCAGGCCGGGGTAGGAGATGTGCGAGGTGCATATCTCGTCGGCCAGCTTGCGGTATTCCGGATCCTGGCGCTCGAGCAGCGCCTTCATGTCCTTGTAGGACAGAAGCTGCGGCAGGTTGTTGCGGATCACCTCGGACAAATGGGTGAGCAGCACCGACATGTTGTCGGCAAAGGTATAGTTCTCGCGCTTCAGATCCTCGGCGAAGGTTTCCAGCACCGAGAAGGCGCGCATGCCGAAGGCCGGCTCGCGGATTTCCTCGCCGGGAACGTCGGGCAAATCCCGGTTCCCCAGCAGCACCATGATCTCGCCGACCCGCATCTGGTATTCGGCGACGACGGTGCCGTGGACCTTGATCTGATAGCTTTTCGGCGGGATGCCGAAATCGTCGGCGACGCGCACTTCCGGCACGACGAAGCCGTATTGCGTGGCAAATTTCTTGCGCATCTTGGCCATGCGGAACACCAGTTCCTGATGCGACACCAGCAGCCGCGTCGACAGCTGCTTGCCGATCAGAAGCTCGATCTCGGCGGTGGTCAGCGAAGCCTTGACCGAGTTCTTCTCTTCCTCGACTTTGTTCGCCTTCTCCAGATCCTTGATCGCTTCGGCGGCGGCAGCCTCGCGGTTGGCGCGCATCGGGATGACGTAGCCAAGGCCGGCCATGCCGGCGGCTAGCGTGAAGAACGGGAAGAACGGCAGGCCGGGCATCAGGCCGAGCAGGACGAGCAGCGAGGCCGCGACATAGAGCGCGCGCGGATGCGCACCGAGCTGGCCGAACACCGCCTGGTTGGTCGAGCCGCGCGTGCCGCCCTTGGACACAAGCAGGCCGGCGGCGAGCGAAACGATAAGCGCCGGGATCTGGGTGACGAGGCCGTCGCCGACCGACAGTTTGATGAAGACATCGGCGGCTTCGCCCATGCCCATGCCGTGCCTGATGTAACCGATGGCGATGCCGCCGACGATGTTGATGGCGGTGATGATGAGGCCGGCAATGGCGTCGCCGCGGACGAATTTCGAGGCGCCGTCCATCGAGCCGAAGAAGGAGGATTCCTCTTCCAGCTCGCGGCGGCGCAGTTGCGCTGTCTTGTCGTCGATCATGCCGGCGGACAGGTCGGCGTCGATCGACATCTGCTTGCCGGGGATGGCGTCGAGGGTGAAGCGGGCGCCGACTTCGGCAATACGGGTGGCGCCTTTGGTGATGACGATGAAGTTGACCACAATCAGGATCATGAAGACGATCAGGCCGATGACGAAATCGCTGGCCATCACAAGTTTGGAGAAGCCGGCGATGACATAGCCGGCGGCGTGCGTGCCCTCATTGCCGTGCGACAGGATCATGCGCGTGGTGGCGATGTTGAGCGAAAGCCGTAGCATGGTGGCGATCAGCAGCACGGTCGGGAAGGACGAGAAATCGAGCGGCCGCTGGATCCACAGCGCCACCATCAGGATCAGCACCGACAGTGCGATCGAGAAGGCGAGGCCGATGTCGATGAGGAAGGCCGGGATCGGCAGGAATAGCACGGCCAGGATGATGACGATGCCGATGGCGAAGAAGACATCGCGGCCGTTCTTGGCCACTGTTCCTGTCGCTAAGCTTTCGCTGACCGCCATGTCGTCCCCAATCACAAGCCTGCCGAGCACGCGACAGCCCTTCGAGCCTAACCGGTCAAGCTTGCGCGAGGGTGGGAGGACTGGTTACTTGCCGGGACGACAGAGGCCTTGAGGAGAGAGATCATGCTGGTGATCATCGGCACCATTCGCCTGCCGGCGCAACGGCTCGACGAGGCAAGGCCGGCCATGCGGCGCATGATACTGGGCAGCCGTGCGGAGCCCGGCTGCATCGAATACTCCTACGCGCAGGACGTGCTCGACGTCGGGCTCATCCATGTAACCGAGGTGTGGAGCGACAGGGCCGCGCTCGACGCGCATTTCCGCTCGCCTCACATCGCCGATTGCCGGGCGAGCTGGGCATCGCTCGGCATAGGCGAGCGCAACCTCATGCTCTACGAGGCCGGCGAGCCGAAGCCGATCTGAGGACCAGGCACAGTCAAGAAGGCGTGGGCCCAAGAAAGTCTAGCAGGCGTTGACCTGTCTGCAGGACCATCCGCCGCCATCGGTATCGTGGCAGTCTTCATAGCTGCCGTAGCAGGTGTTCGTCGAATTGCGATACCAAGGATAGCCGCCAGGACAGCAAACATCTTGTTGTGCAGTCTGGATAAATTCCTTTGCCGGCCGGCTTTGGTTTTCCGGATTGCCTCCCGCCAAAAAAAGAGACATCGGGTGTGACACAACAGACCTAACCGGCATATCCATGCTTGAATTGCTCACCGCAGACGAGCTCAAAAAAATCATGCCAACAGCTAATGAAAAAAATCCCCGCGCACTCATCTTCTCCTCCTTGAGGGAAATAGAGACGGGCAAAAATAACACAGCTGCGTCGATTGCGTAAGCGATCGCTCATATACCTCGACACGCTCGCGGGGAATTGAAGCGGGGCGGCAAGCCTGACTGCGCCTCAGCGCCAGAATGGCGCCGCAAGCAGCCGGCATTATGTCGGCGTGCTGATCGTCGCCGAACTGCACAGCGATCCGTCCGATGGCGAGACCGCGGTGCTGGCGCTGGCCAAATTCCGGGATGCGGTGCTGGTGCCGACCATGAACGTCCAGTCGGCCGCCGAAACCTTCCAGCGCGCCGTCGCCGAGGAACTGGCGGTGGTCGAGGATTTCGACAACCGGGCCGTTGTCGGGCTCTTGACTGAGGGCCATCTGATGCGGCGCTACGCCGAGGAACTCGACAAGGCGCGGCGCGACCTGTCTGGCGAAGAGTAGGCCTCCAGGCTCTTTCAGCATTCAGGAGGAGCGGCGCTGACCGATGGCCCGCCCGAACCTGTGCCGTCCGGCGCGCTTTCGCGCCGTGCCGCGCTGCTTTGCCGGCATCTCAAACTCTCCTTCACTCGGCGCTTGCCACGTGTACAGTGTCACTGTACAAATTGTTCAGTGGGAGAAAAGACAGGATGAGCATCGACCAGGCTCCGGTCAAGAATGGCGTCGCCTCTACGGCAGCGCATGCCCATCAGATGCTGGGCCAGCGGCTGAAGAGCCTGCGTCTCGGCCGCCGGCTTTCGCTGCGTGAGCTCGCCGAACTGACCGGGACCAGCGCCAGCTTCATCAGCCAGCTCGAGCGCGGCCTGACCGGCGCCAGCACCGCCTCGCTCAACCAGATGGCCTCGGCGCTTGGCGTAAGCGTGGCGATGCTGTTCGAGGATAGTGCCGCCGGGCAGCGCGGGGTCTTGCTGCGCAGCGAGCGGCCGAGCCTGCCGCCCAGCGACGGCTGCCGCAAGATGCTGCTCTCGCGTCCCCCTTTAAGCGACATGGAAGTCTATGTCGGCGAGTTCGAAATCGGCGGCTCGACCGGCCCAGCGCTCTACACCCATGGCGACGCGCACGAGATGCTCGTCGTGCTGCGCGGCATCGTTGAGGTTTCGCTCGGCGATGTCAGGCATGTGCTGGAAGAGGGCGACAGCATCGAATACGCGACATCGACAGCACATCGCTCAGAGAACATCGGCAGTGGCCGAGCCGAGGTGATGTGGATCATTGCGCCACCGACCTCGATGCGCGCCGAACTCGATCAATATAGGGCCTGGAAACCGCTCGCAGCCAGGTAGGTTCAATCCATGCGGGTCAAATGGGAGAACAATAATCATGCTGAAAACAAGACATCTTGGCCTTGGCGCCGTGCTGGCGCTCGGCGTTCTGGCAACCGCAGCGTTCGCGCAGGAAAAGCCTGTCGCGGGTGAGGTCAAGGAAGGCTCGCTCAAGGGCAAGACGCTGACGCTCGTCTCCTATGGCGGCATCTACCAGGACGGCCAGGCCGCCGCGCTCAAGGAGTTCGTCGAAAAGTCCGGCGCCACGCTGCTCAATGACGGGCCGACAGAGATCGCCAAGCTGCAGGCGCAGGTCGAATCCGGCAACGTCACCTGGGACGTCGTCGACACCGCCGACCTGCCGCCTTACGTCTATTGCGGCAAGCTGTTCCAGAAGCTTGATTTCAGCAAGCTTGACGTCTCCAAAGTGCCCGAGGGCCAGGTCGGCGAATGCTCGGTGCCGGCCATGAACTACGGCGTCGTGCTGATGTACAACAAGGAGAAGTATGGGGATAACCCGCCCAAGAACTGGGCCGATTTCTTCGACACGGCAAAATTCCCCGGCACGCGCGCGCTCGACGGTTCGGGCGACCCGACCGGCGGCCTGCTGGAGCAGGCGTTGAAGGCGTCTGGCGGCGACCCGAAGGCGATGACGGTGGCCGACATCGACAAGGCCATCGATGTCATCCGCAAGCTCGGTCCCGACACGATCTATTGGAAGACCGGCGCTGAATCGCAGCAGCTTGCCGAATCCGGCGAAGCCGACATGCTGATGATGTGGACCGGACGTGCCATGACGGCGGTGAAGAACGGCGCCAAATATGCGCCGGCCTGGCAGGACTGGCTGGTGGTGATGGACCAGATGACCATTCCGGTCGGCGTCAAGGATACGGATGCGGCTTATGCGCTGCTCAATGCCTATCTCGGCAAGGGGGCGCAGGAGATCCTGGCGCAGCAGACCTCCTATACGCCGATCAACAATGACGCGCAGCCCAAGGTCGATGCGTCGGTCGCCGCCTTCCTGACCAACACGCCCGAGCGCCAGAAGCAGGGTTACAAGCAGAACATCAAGTTCTGGGTCGAGAACTTCCCGGTGGCGCAGGAGAAGTGGTCGGCGCTGATGGCCGGCAACTGAACAGCCAAGTGAGAGCCAGGCCGTGAGCGCGTCCGAACCCATCGCCCAACCCGCCGCCCATGCGCGGTCGGGTCGGGCATGGCGGCCGTTCGCGCTCACGGCGCCGGCGCTCATCCTGCTCGTCGCGGTGATCGGGTATCCGCTGCTCACCATCGTGCTGCGCAGCCTGTCGGAACCTGAGTGGGGGCTGCAGAACTATGCCTGGTTCTTCGGCGCGCCGGTCAACCTGACAGTGCTGCAGCGGACTTTCGTCATTTCGGCCTGGGTGACGCTGGTCTGCGTCATCGCGGCCTATCCCTATGCCTATCTGATGACCGCGGTCGGGCCGCGCGTCCGGCTGGTGCTTGTGCTTTGCGTGCTGATCCCGTTCTGGGTGAGTGGTGTGGTGCGAACGCTGTCATGGGTGATCCTGCTGCAGGATTCGGGCGTCATCAATTCGTTGCTGCGCTCGGTCGGGTTCGGCGGCGTCAAGCTGATCCGCACCCAGACCGGCGTTGTCATCGGCATGGCGCAGGTGCTGTTGCCGTTCATGATCCTGCCGCTCTATTCCGTGATGCAAGGCATCGACCTCAGGCTGATGCGTGCGGCGCAAAGCCTCGGTGCGCGGCCGTCGCGCGCGTTCTTCACCGTCTATCTGCCGCTGTCGCTGCCCGGCGTCTATGCCGGCGCGATCATCGTCTTCATCCTGTCGCTCGGCTTCTACATCACGCCTGCTTTGCTCGGCGGTCCGCGCTCGACCATGCTCTCGACGCTGGTGCAGACGCAGGTGCTGAGCCTGCTGCAATGGGGCAGGGGCGGCGCCATGGGCGTCGTTCTGCTGGTCACCACCTTCGTGCTGCTGGCGCTGGCAGCACCCGTGATGCGGTCCAGGCATCGGGAAGCGGGGCGGCGCTGATGGAGATGAAGCCGCTCACCCGCGTTCTTCTCGGGCTCGTCTGCCTGCCGGTGGCGATATGGCTGGTTGCGCCGACGCTGGTCGTGGTGCCGATGTCGTTCAACGAAAACAAATCGCTGGCCTTTCCGCCGCAAGGCTTTTCCTGGCAGTGGTACCAGAATTTCGCCACCAATCCGGACTGGTCGAACAGCTTCCTGAATTCGCTGAAGGTCGCCTCGATCGTGGCGGTGCTGGCGACGGTGCTCGGCACGCTTGCCGCCTTCGGCCTCGACCGCATGAAGGCGCGGCCGGCGAACCTTTTGCGTATGCTGATGCTGACGCCGATGGTGGTGCCGGGCGTGGTGCTGGCGATCGGCATCTATGCCGTCTATCTCGACACGCAGCTCGTCGGGACGCTGCTCGGCTTCGTGCTGGCCCACACCATCCTTGCGCTGCCCTTCGTGCTGATCGCGGTCTCGGCCAGTCTCGAAGTGTTCGACCGCCGGCTGGAGACAGCAGCCGCGAGCCTGGGCGCCGGCGCACTGACCACGTTTCGCACGGTGACGCTGCCGCTGATCGCGCCGGGCGTGCTCTCAGGCCTGCTGTTCGCTTTCGCCACCTCGTTCGACGAGATTGTCGTGTCGCTGTTCATCACGAACCCCTATCTCAAGACATTGCCGGTGCAGATTTTTGCCTCGATCACGCGCGACGCCGATCCGACGGTGGCGGCTGTCGGCACGATCCTGCTTTTCGCGACCACGATCCTGATCGGCGGCGGCATGCTCCTTCTTGGCCGCGAGCGGAAAGGACGCCAATGAATCCGAAGCCGACAAGCAAGGGCGCGGCGATCGATCTCGAAGCGATCAGCAAGGCCTATGGCGGCTTCAAGGCGCTGGACGGCGTGTCGCTGCGCATCGAGCCCGGCGAGTTCATGACGCTGCTCGGCCCCAGCGGCTCGGGCAAGACGACGACGCTCAACGTGATTGCCGGTTTCACCGATGTCACCAGCGGCAAGCTTCTGGTCGGGGAAAAAAGCGTCGTCGGCGTGCCGGCGCACAAGCGCAACATCGGCGTCGTCTTCCAGCATTACGCGCTGTTCCCGCATATGAGCGTCGGCCGCAACGTCGCCTATCCGCTGACGCTTCGCGGCGTCGACCAGGCGACGAGGCAGACACGCGTGGCAAGGGCGCTCGACATGGTCAAGATGGGCGATTTCGCGCATCGCTATCCCAGCGAATTGTCGGGCGGCCAGCAGCAGCGCGTGGCGTTGGCACGCGCCATCGTCTTCGACCCGCCGCTGCTCCTGATGGACGAGCCGCTCGGCGCGCTCGACAAGAAGCTGCGCGAATGGCTTCAGCTCGAGATCAAGCGCATCCATCGCGAACTCGGCACCACCTTCGTCTATGTCACGCACGACCAGGAAGAGGCGCTCGTGCTGTCGGACCGCATCGCCGTGTTCAACCGCGGGCGCATCGAGCAGGTCGGCACCGGCCGCCAGCTCTATGACGAGCCGGCAACGCTGTTCGTCGGTCGCTTCATCGGCGATTCCACCGTGCTGCGCGGCAAGGCGCGCAGCGATGGCAACAGCACCGCGCTGAGCATCGCCGGCGAGACGGTGACGGTACCGCGTAAGCTGTCGGGAGAAGCCAGTCCGGTGATGCTGCTGCGTCCCGAAAAGCTCGCGATCCGAAGAGCCGGCCAAAGTGCTGCCAATGGCGCCAACCGCCTGTCGGGGACGATCGCGGAAGCCATCTATCTCGGCTCGGAATCGAAATACGAAGTTAAGCTCGCCGACGGCTCGGCCGCGATCGTGCGCTCACCGCTGACCGGCGAGAGTTTTGGCCTCGGCGACAAGGTCGAGCTCTGCTTCGACGGCAGCGACGCCAAGCTGCTGGCGGACGACGCAAGCGCCGACACCACACTCACCTGATTCCAATCTGGCCTGATCCCATCTGAAAGTCATTCCATGCAAGCCAAGCGCAACGGCGACATATCGTTCTGGTATGCGGATCTGGGGGCGGTTCCCGTTCCGCGCCCGCACTTGCCTGGAAACATCGAGGCCGATGTCGCCATTGTCGGCGCCGGCTATACTGGCCTGTGGACCGCCTACTATCTGAAAAAGGCGAAGCCATCGCTGCGCGTCGTGATCGTCGAGCGCGAATTTGCCGGCTTCGGCGCTTCGGGGCGCAATGGCGGCTGGCTGTCGGGCGGCTTCAGCTGGTCGCGCGAAAAATATCTCAAGACATCGAGCCGGCAAGGCGTGATGGCGATGCAGGCGGCGATGGCAGGCTGCGTTGATGAAGTGATCCGGGTCGCGACCGAGGAAGGCATCGACGCCGACATTCGCCGCGTCGACAATCTGACGGTGGCCACCAACGCAGCGCAGTTGGAGCGCGTGCGCGAAGAATGCGAGACGATCCGTTCCTGGGATGTCGACCCGAACCGCGTCGAGATGCTGGACGCCGCCTCAACGCGCACGCGCATCAACATCCGTAACGTCATGGGCGGCTTCGTCGTCCATGGCCAGGCGCGGGTGCAGCCGGCCAAGCTGGTGCGTGGGCTTGCCGATGCCGTCGAGCGGCTGGGCGTGCCGATCTATGAGAAGACGACGGTGACAAGCATCGCCAAGGGCAGTGTGACGACAGACCGCGGTACGGTGCAGGCGGAGACGATCATCCGCGCGACCGAGGGTTTTACATCAGGCATCCCCGGCGAGGAGCGGACCTGGCTGGCGCTCAACAGCGCGCAGATCGTGACTGAGCCGCTGCCGCCCGACCTGTGGCGCGACATCGGTTGGGAAGGGCACGAACTGCTCGGCAATGCGGCGCATGCCTATTGCTATGCCCAGCGCACGCGTGAGGGACGCATCACGATGGGCGGACGCGGCGTCCCTTATCGCTACGGCTCGCGCACCGACGTCAACGGCCAGACGCAGCAGGCCACGATCGACCAGCTGCACACGATCCTGACGACGCTCTTGCCGCAGACCAAGGGATGCCGCATCGATCACGCCTGGTGCGGCGTGCTCGGCGTGCCGCGCGACTGGTGCACCACGGTCGGTCTCGATCCCGCGACCCGCATCGGCTGGGCCGGCGGCTATGTCGGCCTCGGCGTGTCCAGCTCCAACCTTTCGGGGCGCACGCTGGCTGACCTTGTTCTCGGGGCAAACACCGAGCTGACGAAGCTGCCCTGGGTCAACCGCAAGGTCAGGCCATGGGAACCGGAGCCCTTCCGCTGGCTGGGCGTGCATTCGATGTACCAGCTTTATCGCATTGCCGATGGCCGCGAGGCGGCAGGGCTTGCGCACACCTCGAAGCTGGCCGCGTTGGCCGACAGCATCACCGGCCACTAAAGCCATTTGTTCTCACGCATTTCCGGGGCAGACCCCTTTCCTGGAATTGCTCTTATCCATGGAGCTAGACTTGATCGATCTTTCGACCTTCCACGATCTCGCCAAGGCCGAGATCGGCGCGTTCTCTCCTAAGCCAACGTCGATTGAAGGGGATCAGGTCGAGGCCGTGCGCTCATTCTTTCAATCGCCGGACGGGACTGTCGATGTCGGCATCTGGGAATGCACGCCCGGCCGCTTCACCGCCGATCGTTCGGACTCGTCGGAGATCTGCCACATCATTTCGGGGCGCGTGGAACTGAGCCGCATCGATGGCAAGGTGCGGGAACTCGGTCCGGGCGATCTCCTCGTCCTGCCGCAGGGCTGGAAGGGCGAGTGGCTGATACGCGAGACCACGCGCAAGCTCTACATGATCCAGAGCGCCGGCTGACCGGCGCTACGGCTATGGCGAGCTCAGTGATCGATCGGCCCCTTCGGCGAGACCAGCGCGGTGCCGGCGGTCGTCGGGCGCTCGATCAGGCGGCGCACGCGCGGCGGTTCGTCGCCGCTGTGCAGCGCCCGCACCCGCTCGCCGACGACGCCGTCGGCATGGGTGGCGCGCCGGTTGTGGCGGATGTATTCCAGCCAGGTCGGCGTGTGGTAGTGCTCGATCCAGACTGCGGGATTTTCTAAGTCCCGAGCCAGCGTCCAGTTGCGGGCGCCGTCGCGGCGGCGGATGCGCCCGCGCTCGGCCATGGTGGCGAGGAATTCGGGCACATCTTCGTCGCGGATAATGTACTCTATCATGATGGCGATGGGGCCGCTGCGCGGCTTCAGGTCGAGGCCGAGATGCGGCTCCTTGAAGCGGTTGAGCGGGTCGAGGTTGAGAGTCGTCTGCTGCGGCAGCGGCAGGAACAGGCCGATCGCGCCGCCAACAAGCATCGCGATGGCCGCCGCAATCAGCGCGGTTTCGGCGCCATGCGCATCGGCAACGACGCCCCAGATCCAGCTGCCCAGCGCAATGCCGCCGAAGGTCGCCGTCTGGTAAACCGACAGCACCCGGCCGACGACCCAGCGCGGCGTCGACATCTGCACCGTGACGTTGAAATGCGACAGCGCGATCACCCAGCAGGCGCCGCCGATGAGCAGACCCGCCGCGGTCTGCCAAGCATTGTGGCTGATGGCGGCGTTGAAGGCGCAGACGGCAAAGCCGGCGAAGGCCATGCGCACCATCGTCTCGCTGGACAGCAATTGTCTGAGACGCACGCTGATCAGCGCGCCGCCGACGGCGCCGATGCCGAAGGCGCCTAGCATGATGCCGTAGGTCAAGGCATCGCCCTTGACGACGTCGCGCGCCACCAGCGGCAGCAGCGCCAAAACCGCGCCGGCACTGAAGCCGAAGGCGGAGCCCCTGACCAGCACCTTGCCGATGTTGGGCGACATGGCGACATAGCGCAGGCCGGCGCCCATGGCGGCGCCCAGCGTCTCGCGCGGCAGCGTCGAAACCGGCAGTTCCGGCTTCCAGCGGAAGAGCACGATGATGAGACCTATATAGCTCAGCGCATTGGCGGCGAAGGCAGCAGCCGCACCAGCGGCGGCAACGATGATGCCGCCGATCGCCGGGCCGACGCTGCGCGTCAGGTTGAAGCCCAGCGAATTCAGCGCAACCGCCGCCGGCAGCTTGTTGCGTGGCACCATGTCGCCGACCGATGCCTGCCAGGACGGGTTGTTGAGCGCGGTGCCGCTGTCGATCAGGAAGGTGAAGGCAAGCAGCGTCCACGGTGTCATCCAGCCGTTCCAGGTGAACAGCGTTAGAAGTGCAGAGACGACCAGCATGAAGATTTGGGCGATCAGCATCACCTTGCGCCGGTTGAAGCTGTCGGCGATGGCGCCGGCGACGAGTGCAAACAGCATGATCGGCAGAGTGGCCGAGGCCTGGACCAGCGCCACCTGATAGGGCGACGTGGCGATGGTGGTCATCATCCAGGCGGCGCCGACGCCCTGGATCAGGCCACCGAAATTCGACACCAGGCTGGCCGACCAGACGGCGCGGAAGATGCCGTGCCGGAACGGCGCCAGCGCCGAAACGCGTTCGCTGTCCGGCTCGTCATCGATCATCAGACCTGTCCCACCTTAACGTGCTGGTTTCGTCCGCCGGGACGACAATCATGGCATCCGTTTGAAATAGAGCACGACATCCAAAAGGGCGAACGCGTCTTCGAAAAAGATCATGGTCCAACAACAGGATAGCAAGGCGAAAATACGTCAGCCGGGAAGGGTTCGCTACCCAGAGCGATGTTCTCATTGGTCCACTGCTCGGGGCTGTCGGCCGCGAGCGAAGTCAGCTTCTGTCCCGGGCAGCGGTATGCAAGGCTTCGGTCAGCGTGCCTGTCGTCTCGCCGCCGGCGTGAAGGCGCAGGAAAAGCTCCATGCCGACAAGCCGCAGCCTGGACGGTTGCTCGCGCCGCGCCAACTGGACCATGTCCTCCAAATTCGCGGCGGGCCATTTCAAGGCATCGCGCAGGAAACCGCCGCGTAGCAAAGTCTCCGTGCCGGCCGAAAATTGCGACGACATCTCGAAGCCGATCTTGCGCGCCTGGACGTTCTGGCGCGGAATATGCTTTTCAGCGACCTTTCGCAAAAGCCATTTTCCTGTTTTGTCGCGGTATTTCTGCCGCCTCGGCAAATGGATGGCGAAGTCGATCAGGCGGTTTTCCAGGAACGGGACCCGCAGTTCCACGGACGCCGCCATGCTCAGCCGGTCGTGCCGGTGCAGTATGTCCTGCAGATGCGAATAGAGGTCGTAGAGGCAACTACCGAGAAAGGCGCGATCCGCGGGCGGCATAACCGGCTCCAGGCGGTCGAAGATCTCGGTTTGCAGGAAATTCAGCTCCGGCGACAAAGCACGCAGGACCATGCTGCGATCCATTTGTGAGTGGCTTCCAGCCGAGACCTTGTAGGGGGCATGACGCTGTTGCTCGAATCTCCGGTCGAGCGAGCGCTTCGAATGGACCAGGCGCCGGGGCCACGACCAGGAACGCCACTTCTTCATGCTCAAGGCCTGCAAGGGGTAGCCGCCAAACAATTCGTCTGCGCCTTCGCCGGTGAGCAGCACCTTGACACCATCGGCCCGGCATCGTTCGGCAAGCGCCAGCAGTGCGACATGGCTGGCGTGCCAGCCATCGCTTTCAAGATGCCAGATTACCCTTGGCCAAAGTTCGAAAAACCGGTTCCTGTCGACCGGCACCCGGCGCAAGGGCACGCCGACATGGCGGCCGGTGCGTTCGGCGTCTTCGGCCTCGCTGTTGCCGAGCTGCGGGTCGACGACATAACCGTGGACTTCCGGCCTGAACCGCTTTGCCAGCGCCGTTATCAGGCCGGAATCGACACCGCTGCTGCAGGCGGTGGCAACGCTGGTATCGGCGATNCAGACGTGTGCTCTTCCGATCTCAGGCCGGAATCGACACCGCTGCTGCAGGCGGTGGCAACGCTGGTATCGGCGATGCAGTGAAGTCCGACGCTGTCCTTGAGCAACGCCTCGAGCGTCGCCATGTGTTCAGCATCAGCGGATGCATCGCCGGTAATGCGCGCGGTCTCCAGCACGTCCAGCACATGCCAGAAGCGGCGCTTCTCGATAACGCCATCGGTGATCTTCCACAGGCCGGCGGGCGGCAGGCGCTCGATGCGGTCGAACAGGCTGTAGCTGGAATCGCGGCTCTGCCAGGCAAGCCGCAAGGTGATCTCGCGGCTGTCGATGTCGCGCGGAAAACCGTCGCAGGCGAGGATCGCCTTGTCCTCCGAGGCGAACAGGATTCGCTCCGGCGTGTCGGCCACCGACATCGGCTTGATCCCAAGACGGTCACGCGCAAGCCACAGCGCACTGCTGCGAGCGTCGAAATAGGCGAAGGAAAACATCCCGTCGAACAGCGGCACGGCTTTTTCGGGACCCCAGTGATGCAAGGCTTCGAGAACCACTTCGGCATCGCAGATGGTTCGAAAGACGACGCCTTGCGCCTGCAGCGTTTCGCGCAACGAGCGGTAATTGTAGACCTCGCCATTGTAGACGAGAACGCCATCGCCGGAAGAAGTCAGCATCGGCTCACGGGCGGCGGGCGAGGGATCGATGATGGTCAGTCGGCGGTGACCGAGGGCCAGCCGATTGTTGTGCCAGCTGTCATGATCGTCGGGGCCGCGATGTACCAGCGCCTGCATCATGCTGGCGACATCCGACAGGTCGTTGGCGTCGATCGGGTTTCGTTTGCGCCAGACGCCGGCTATTCCGCACATGGCCTGCCGGTGAGTTCTGCCTGAGTCATGGCCTGCAATCTAGCCGGAACACAGCCGCCTGCAAGCGCTGCCTAGAACCCGTTTTCAATGCGCTCGAAGATGACGTTGGTGAAGGCCGAGATCTGGCTGCCGATGAACGGACCGGTCAGCGCCACGACCAGCATGATGGCGACGATCTTGGGCACGAAGGTCAGGGTGATTTCCTGGATCTGGGTCAGGGCCTGGATCAGGGCAATGCCGATGCCGACCACCATGGCGACCAGCACCACCGGCGCGGAAGCAACAAGCACCGTCCATACCGCGTACTGGACGATGTCGAGTGCGTCGGCCTCGTTCATGTGAGCGCGCCTCTATGGAACTGTCTAGCTGGCCGGCTTTATCGAAACGCCCGCGCCGACCGGCACTTCGGTGCCGTTCTGCAGCACGGCGATCACGCCGTTGCTTGCAAGCCTGACCGAGGCCACGACGCCGGTCGTCTTGCCGTCGGCCGAGGTGATCGAGCGGCCGATCAAGGCATCGGCCTGCGACAGCGCCGACGACTGCATGATCTGGTCGAGCTTGGTGTTGGTCTGCACGGATTGCTCTACCTGCGAGAAGGTGGCGAGCTGGGCGACATACTGTGTCGAATCCATCGGTTTCGTCGGATCCTGGTTCTTCATCTCGGCGATCAGCAGCTTCAGGAACGACTGGTAGTCGACCGCTGTCTTCGACGTCTGCTGGGTGCCCTGGTTGGCGCCCGTGGGGATCGTCGTCGTCATGTCCACATTCATCAGTATTGTGCTCCCACGGCCAGCGGGCGCTTCGCACCCTGAACATCGTCATTGCCGCCAAGTGCGCGGCGTTCGAGCGGATAAAGCGCACGGATAGCCTTCAGCGCTTCATAGATATGGTCTTCGCCGACCATGCGGTCGATCTGCTTCAGCGCGCCACTGATCTGCTCATCCTCGAAGCTTGCCAAAAGCAAGGGCAGCGAGCGGCGGAACATGGCGCGCGCCTCGATGGCGCCGGCCGGGTTCATCAGCATCACCTGCAGGATGAAATAGAGCTGCTTGAGCGGCGTCGAGGCATCGTCGGCCTGGATGACATGGTTCTCGAGCAGGAACTGTACGTCGTTCATCAGCTCGACGGTGACCTTGCGGTCGACGCGGATGACGGCGCCGTTGATGTAGATCTTCTCGTTCGGCTTCAGCGATATCTTCAGCGTGTTGGTCATTGAATGCCGTCCCGGATGATCTGGGACACTTCGATCAGCCCTTCGAAATTGTCGGTGCGGCCTTGGCGGATGTCCTCGGCCTCGCGCAGCAGCCACAGGCCGATGGAGATGAGGTTGGCGCGCAGTTCCTTGGGCAGGACATTGTCGCTGGAACCGAGATCCTCGACGAAGGTGGTCCAGACCCGGTTGGTGAAGTGCAGCGCCTCGACCGCTTGCATCGAGGTGTGGCCGACAGCCGCTGCCGCCGCCAGCATTTCGATCGAGCGGGTCAAAAGCTGCCGCTCGCGATCTTTCGCATCGGCAACGGAGTCGGTCTGGATGTCGGCGTAGGAGAATTGGTACATCGTTTGGCTCTACCGTTGCGGTTGAGATTGTCAGGTCAGGTAGTTCAGCAGGGTCATCTGCTGCAGGCGCGCGGTCAGCGCAAAGGACGTCTCGATATGCTGCGTCAGATCCGCGACGCGGGTGGCTGCCTCGGCGGGGTCGACGCCTTCCAGATCGAGGATATGGCGCTCGAACAGGTCGACCTGCGTCTTCATGCGGTCGCTGGCGTCGGAGACCCGCTTCTCGGCAAGGCCGGTCTCGGCCTGCAGTTGCCCTAGCCCGCCTAGCGCCTCGCCGACCATCGCCTGGGCGCGGCCGACAACGGCGGTCTTCGCCGCCTGGCTGATATTGCCGGAGAGCAGGCCGGTGATCAGGGCGGAAGCCATGGCGAGCTTGCGGATGCTGTCGTCATTGGCGCTGGCCGAGGTCTGGGTGGTTTCGCCCAGCGAAATGCGGCTGACGATCTGCTGGTCGGTAGCGTTCGACCAGTTGGCCTGCCAGCCGGAGCCCATGAACTGCGGCACGACATTGCTGGTGATGAAGCTATCCATCTGGGCGGCGGTGATGTTGGCGGCGAGCGGATCGGCCTGCGTGAAGCCGAAATACGACGAGAAGGAAGCGTCGAACGCCGCCTTGGCCGGCGAGCCGGCGGCAGTGAAGTCGTCGATCGGCTTGACGTCGGTGTTGGTGCCGGCAAACAGATATTCGCCGTTGACGCTGGCGTTTAGGATCGAGGTCATCTGCTGCACGGCGGCCTTGCCGGCTTGCTGCGTGATGGTGCTCGAGGAATTGCCGGCGGCGGTCAGCGCGGTCAGCAAATTCTGCGCAGTGTCGGAAAGCTGGCCAAGCGCAGCCTGCGTCGAGGACAGCCGCGCGGTGACCAGCGAATTGGAATCGATGATGACGTTCAATCGGTCGAGGTCGCGCGAGAAGGTGACCGCCTGCGAGGTGCGCGCGCCGAGCGCCAGACCGACATCGGCGACGGTGCCGGTCGTCGATTCCTTGGTGGCTTTGACCAGTTCGGCCTGCATGCGCATCTGCTGATAGCGCGCGGCGTTGGAGAGGGCGGCTGATGAGACGGATGTGGCTTTCATGGCTTATCCTACGGCATCGAGCAGGGCCGACAGCATGTCGTCGACGGTTTTCATCATGCGCGCCGAGGCCTGATAGGTGTGTTCGAGGTCGAGCAGCAGCGACATCTCCTGGTCGACATTGACGCCGGTGTCGTTGGACAGCGCCTCGGCGGTGCGCGATGCCAGCGCTTCCTTGGCGTCGGCGTTGCTCGAGGCCTGCTGGCGCTGGCCTTCGAACCAGCCAATGGCATTGGCGGCGTAGTCGGACACGCTGGACGTGACGGTGATGCCGGCCGCAGCGTCGAAAGGCATCGGCTTGTCGAGCTTGTCGCCATAGCCGATCAAGAGCTGCGAATAGGAGGCGTTGCCGGCAGTGTTGGCGATATAGGCCGCACCATTGGCGCCGCCGTCGCGCAGCAGCACCGGATTGCCGCCGACGCTCGAGTCCATTGCGGCGTTGACCTTGATCGAGCCGGCAAGCCCGTCGATCAGCGTGCCGGCGGCCGGAATGGCGGGCGCACCCGACCAGGTGAACAGGCCGGTTCGGTCGGGCTGCGAAGGTGCTGTTTCGGCAAAGGCGGTGATGAGGCCGCGCGCCACTTCGTCGAGCTGGCTCTGCATCGTCGCCGCGACGCCGTCGCGCAAGGTGATGAGCCCGGCGAGCTTGCCGTCGGCGCTGGTGTTGCCGCCAGCCCCGGCGCTGACCGGCACATTGTCGATGTAGATGGTGTTGCCTGGTGTGCCGGCCGTGTAGCCCGCCGACGGGGTGAAACTTACCGAGCGCGGAATGGTCTCGAACAGTGTCGTGCCATCCTTGGTGGTGATGACCATGTCGTTGTCGCCACGCGTGAAGGTCGACACCGGCACATAGTCCGCGATCTTCTTCAGCAAAGCGTCGCGCTGGTCGAGCGCGTCGGATGCGTCGGTACCCGAACGGGTTGCGGAGATGACCGCCTTGTTGGCGTCCTGGAACTGACTAAGCAGCGAGTTGAGATCGTTAACCGCCGTTGATATCTCGCCATCGGCCTGGGTGCGGAAATCCTGGATCGCGTTGGTGCCGTCGTTCAGAGCGCGCACCACCTGCTGGGCCGCGTCGATGACGCTGGAGCCGAGGTTCTGGTTGGATGGCGTAGCGGCGTAAAGCTGCAGCGCGTTCTGCAGCTTGCCGATCGCGGTCGAGGCAGAGGAGGCGTTGTCGACGCCGTTGACGGCAACGGCGAGGCGGTCAATTCCGCTGTAAAGCGTGCTCTGGCCGCTCCATGCCGATTGCGCGCTAAGGTTCTGGCGAAACAGCAGGGCGTTGGTGGCGCGCTGGATCTCGACCGAGCGGGCGCCGGGCGCGCTGCTGACGACGACCGCCGTGCGGCGGGCATAGTCGGGGTTGCTGGCGTCGGCAATATTGCGGGAAAGGACGCTGGTCTGCTTCGATGTGGTCTGAAGCGACTGTTGGGCTATGGTCAATGCGGAAGTCAGCGACATGCGGGTCTTTCACGAGGCCAGTGGGGAGGGGATGACGTCTCTGCCCTGTCGGCGGCGTCGGCGTTCGGAAACCTGCAATTCCAGACCACCCCGGCCGGTTTGCCGGTGTGGCCTTGAATTCGAAATCCGCGCACCGCGCTGCTCTGGTTTGGGTTCATTCCCCTGGCGCCCGTCGTTTATCTCTTCAGGTTGACAAGGACATCCATGAGGTCGGAACCGGTCTGGAACACTTTCGAGTTAGCGGTGTAGCTGCGCTGCGCCGCGATCATGTTGGTCAATTCCTCGGCGATATCGACGTTGGAATTTTCCAACGCGCCGGAGATGATGCTGCCGAGCTTGCCTTCATTGGCGAAGCCGATGCGCACGGTGCCGGAGTCGGTGGACTGCGCATAGACATTGCCAGGCAGTGCGGTGAGGTTGTCGGCGCTCTGGACGTCGGCCAGTGGGATCTTGAACAGCGGCTTGGTCGAGCCGTCCTGATACTGGGCGTAAATGACTCCGTCCTCGCCGATCTGGATCTTTTCGATCGTGCTGGGCGCGTTGCCGTTGACCTTGGCTTCGGAGACCGTGAAGCCGGTGCCGAGCTGAGTCAGCTTGGACAAATCGAGGTCGAGCGACGCACCGCCCGGTACGGGGATGGTAATCGAATCGACGGCGCCGGTGAGTTTGCCGGTGGTGGTGTCGAAGGTCAGGTTGGCCGTGGCCAGCGCGCCGCCCGTATAGGGAAAGGATGTGCCCGGCGTCGCCTGGGACTGGTCGAACACAGAGACCGACCAGGTGCCGGTCCCGGTGTTGGTGAAATAGAGGTCGAGCAGCTTCTTGTTGCCGAGATTGTCGTAGGTGACCATCGAGGATTTCGACGTGTATTCCGCCGTCGGGCTGTTGGTGGACGGCAGCGCACCGGCGGGCGGCGTGGCGCCGGCCGGCAGATTGGCGTTGAAGTTGCCCGCGGTGCTGGGCGTCGCGGTCATTTCCTGGTCGGAGATCTGGACCGGCACCAGCCCTTCGAAACCGTTGGCGGTGGCAGCCGGTGTGCCGTTGGCGTAGCTGTAGGCCATCAGCTGGTAGCCGGCGGCGTTGACCAGTCTGCCCTGAGCGTCGGGAACGAATGCGCCGGCGCGGGTGAGGAAAGGCGTTCCGCTGGGGTCCTGGACGACGAAGAAACCGTTGCCGTTGACCGCAAGGTCGGAAACCGAGGTCGTGTACTGCAGCACGCCCTGGGCGCTGATGGCCGAGCGGATGGTGGTGTTGACGCCGCCGGAATTATAGGCGCCGCCGACCTGCGGCATGATCAGCGTCGAAAACTCGGCCGAGGATCGCTTGTAGCCGGTGGTGTCGGAATTGGCGATGTTGTCGGCTGTGGCCGAAAGGCGGTTGGCCTGCGCGTTCATGCCGGAAACGCCGGTCCGCATCATTCCGTAAAGGCTCATCGAACGTCTCCTCAATGCCCAACATCGTTGGGCCTATGTCTGTGGTCGCGAGGATATAATTTCTGTCTTGCGCGAGGCTGGCGCAGACCGCCATCAGAACACCAGCCGGTAGCCAAGGAAGCGCTTGGAATCTATCGGGTCCTGGCCGAGCTTTTCGCGCAGCTTCTTGCGCAATTTGGAGATGTGGCTCTCAACGACGTTCTCCTCGACCTCTTCGTCGAAGATGCCGTAGATGGCGTTGAAGACCTGGGTCTTGGTGACGCGGCGTCCGCGGTTGCTCGCCAGATATTCGAGGATGCGGCGTTCGCGGCGCGGCAGAGGCAACGGCTGGCCATCGATCTCGGGATCGCGGCCGTCCATGAAGATGCGCATGGCGCCGATCTCGGTATAGCTGACGTCCTCATGGGCGCGGCGGCGGATGGCGGTGATGCGGGCCAGGATCTCCCGGATATGGACCGGCTTGCGGATGACGTCGTCGACACCGCTCTCGAACAGCCGCAGCGTATTTTCAAGCGAGTGCTGTTCGCTGAGCGCGATAACCGGAGCGCCGGTGCGGTCGCGGATCTGGCGTGGCGAGATGGCGCCTTCGCGGCAGTCGCCGATGAGGAAGGCTCGGACCGATCGCAAATCCGTGTCGGCGGCCGATGTCACCCACTCGCCGAATTCACCGGACGCGAAGCCTGCACAGGCGACGCCCTCACGATCGAAAAGTGAATTATAGCCTTCAGTTACGAGCTCACGCTCGTCAACGATTACAATCATCGGCCCCGCCTCCGAATCAGATCATCTGCCCCGTGGGAAGAGCCGTAACCGGTGCCGGGAATCCTGAACAACCATCATTTCTTGTAGCTATTTTCTTGGGAGTTATTTCGAGTTTCGAAATAACCGCAATCAGGAGGTTGTATCGTTGGTTGCCGAACGGGTGACGTGGCACGTCACCCGCCGGGCGTGGATTTGCAGCCGTTCGCAAGAGATGATTCACCTAATGGTTGCAGAAGTTGCGGGCGTTCGGGGTCCATTTGCCGAAGCCGGTGGCGACCATATTGGCGATGACGCGGCAGACATAGAATTTCTGCGCGGGGTCATTGTCGGGGCCGGCGTGGTAGCGGGCGACGGCCATCGACCAGCTGACATGACGCGCATGCAGGCTGGCCAGGAAGCGCGCGGCATAGTCGACATTCTGGCGCGGGTCCAGCATGTCGTCGACGCTGCGGAAATGCGCGGCGTGATAGTGATGGTTGATCTGCATGCAGCCGAGATCGATGAGTGTCTTGCCCTCGCGCCGGGCTGCTTCGAAGGCGGCCAGGGCCTCGGTGCGGTTCCTTGGAAATACCGCTTTCCCCTCTATATTCAACGCATTAGGCTGCAGGCTTCCCTTCTTGCCGGTCTCGGTCAGTCCGACCGCATAGAGGATGCCGGCCGGCACGCCATAGCGATCGGCGGCACGCAAAATCTCGGGCTCGCAAGGGTTGGTGGCGGCGGTGGCCGGCTTGGTGGCGAGGCTAGATAAACATATCGTCGCCAGCACGCTCGCGAGCAGGCGCGCCAGCGCGGCCGAATTCCTGGGCATCGTCATTGCGGTTTCTTCCCGACTGGTGGCCGCCCGAACCCGTATTGTTGCCGCTCGAGTTTCCGGGCTGAAAAGCGGACTGGTCGCGGCCTTGCGGCATTGGATGCGAGTTCGCTGCATCGCTGCGGGCCGCTGCGTGGATCGCTATCGAGGGTTGCAGGATGGTCACCTTGTCGACATCGAAGCCGAGCCCGCGCAACGACTTCACGATGGCGTCGCTGTCGGTGGCGAGACGGCGGTAAGCCTCATGGGTTTCGGGCTTCAATTCTATCGAAAGTTGTTCTCCGGAAAGCCTGAGACTGGCGGTGACCATGCCGAGCTCTGCCGGGTGAAGCTCGATCTTCAATATATGTGTCGGAACGGCAACAGAACCGGCCGTCTGGGCGGTCGTCGACGGCGTCGAAACCGCTTGCCGCAGGCCGTTATCCGAAGCCAGCGCGTCGATAAGCGCCGAAGTCGTTTGGTTTATCGGACTATGCGCCGGCGCGGGGAAGCTCTGTTCGGCGACAATGTCGACGCGCGCAGCGAATGGCGGCTGTTTTCCCTGTGTGGACGATGCCGCGGAATGGGCTCCATCGACGGACTTCGCCGACGGCGCGGACCGTTTTGCCTCGGGTGCCGAAACGTCGCTTGCCGTCTGGCCCGCCGGTAGAGGAGGCGTCGGACCATCCTGGTGCGGCAGTTTGCCGGACTGGAGCCCGATCGCGGGCAGCTTTTGCCCCTGATCCTGTGCGGAAACGCTGGTACCGGGCTTGGCCCGTTCCGATCGCGTCGTCGTGTCGAGTCTGTTGTCAATGCCGGACGCTGCGCGGTGTCTCTTCAGAGGCGACGTCTGTGCAGAAGTGGCCTCGCCAGCGGGCGCCGGTTGCCCAGTCTGTCCATTCGTCGCGATGCCGTTCCCGCTTGTCCGGACCGTTGAGAAATGCCTGATATCGTGCAGCGCCAGCACCAGTGGCAAATGATCCTGCAGCGATCCTGCATCCGCGTCTCGTCCGGCCACCTCAGCGTCCTTGGATGGTTTGTCCGGGCCACTATCGGCATGTTCTTTTGCGGCCTTGCCGGCAGCGGATTTCGTCCCCGTTTTGCCAGACTGGGTGTGTGGGATTTCGCTTTTGCCGGGACCGGCAGGGCTGCGTTTGGCCCAATGCAGCTCGTGCGACGCGGCCTCAATTGCTCCCTGGCCTATCGGTGTCGGCGCATCGTCGTCGCCGCGCACCATGTCGCCGAAGCTTTTGTCGCCGCCCTTGGCGTTTGAGGCCGACTGCTTCGATCCGGCGTGCGCGGGAGCCGGCAGGGCCTGGCCAACATTGGTGGTCATTTCGGGGCTGCTCCAAGCATCTGGTCGATCAAATCGAGCTGGTGACGCGTCCTCGCCATGGCGGCGTCGGTGGGATCGGTAGGCTCTACTGCGGCGGGGGCCGGCACCGATGCCGGCACGACCGGAGCCGCATCGCTGGCCGAGGCGACTGCAGGCGTTTCCGCCGCCTTTGGCTCGGGCGTGCTCGGTGCCTGCGCGGCCGGCTCACTTGCCGCCTTCGGTTGGTCGGTTGCGGGCTGTTCACTCGACGTTGTGGCGGCTGGCTGTTCCGGCATCGCGCCTTCGACCGGCGGCAGCTCTGGCTCGTCGGGTCTTTCCACGGCCGCGGTCTTGACCGGCTCCTGCCTGGCCGCGGCAGGTGCGGGCTTTTCGGCAGGCAGCGGCGCCGGCGGGGCGATGACTTCACCCGCCACGGCCTGCGCGGCATCGAGCAGGTCGCGGTCGCTTTGCGAAAGCTGGTTGCGATCGATCTTGTCCAGCTTGGCGCGGACCTCGCCGATGGTGCCGGACGTTACCGTGGACAGGCTGGAATAGAGCTGGGCGCGCGGATCATCCTGATTGTGGATGCCGTCGCGGCCCCGTTCAGCCCTGGCCGAGGCAAAGGCGGAGAGATCGGCAAAGCCGTCGATGGCGGCGCGGCGGGCGATGCGCAGATAGATCACCTTCTCGCGCTCGGGATCCATCATTGCGGTGATGTCGGCGAGCTTGTCCTGGCTGATTGCCATGTGCAGCGCGATGACGCCGGAGACGAAGGCGTCGGCGAACTGGCTGGCATAGGGCGAATAGAGGTAGTCTTCGACATATTGGGTTGAGGCAAGCGCGAAACGCGCACCGTCGCCTTGCGCGGCGGCGATGCCGACCGAGCGGCGCAGCGCTGCTTCCTCGACCAGCGTGCCGGGGCTGAGCAGGCGAGCATCGTCGAGCAGCGCAAGCGCGCTGACCGGTTGCTCGGTGGCGAGAAGCGAGCCTTTGACCAGCGCCAGAAAGGCACCGAGATCGGGGGGCAGGGTCATCGGATCGATCGGCTTCAGCGCCTCGATCGCAGCCGCCTGCCGGCCGTTCAGATAATCGACAATGCCCTTGGCGATGGCCAGGCTTTGCGGGTCGGCCTTGGCGCGCGACACCGCCGCCTCGACGGTGACGGGGTTGCCGCCACTCATGCCATAGACCAGCAAGGCGCGAAAATTCTTCGGGTCGCGGAAATCGTCTGCGTTCGCCGCGCGCAGCCTTGTGTCGGCCATTTCGAGCAGCTTGGCCTGCATCGGCAGCGCGGCGTGATCGCCTGCGGCTATGCGGTCCTGCACAAGCTGCAGCGAGCGCACCAGCTGATAGGGCTGCAAGCCGTCCTCGGCGAAGGCCGATGGCGGATGGACAGCGCTCAGCAGCAGCAGCCCGACGCCGCCGATGATGGCGGCGCGCCTCATCCGTCGGTCGCCATCAGGATTTCGATGCGGCGGTTCGCTGCAGCCATCGGGTCGGCCGCGATTTTCGGCTCGCGGTCGGCGAAGCCGGCGACCTCGGTGATGCGGCGCTCGTCGACGCCGCCGCGCACCAGCATGTAGTAGGCGGAATGGGCGCGCGCCGTGGACAGCCGCCAATTGTCGTAAGTGTCGCTGCGGAACGGCCGCGCGTCGGTGTGGCCGTTGATGCTGATCGTGCCTTTCTGCTCGTTGACGATGCGGCCGATCTTTTCCATCGCCAGCACCAGTTCACGCCTAGGCACCGCCGATCCGATCTCGAACATGCCGAAATCGAACTGGTCCGTGATCGAAATGACGACACCCTTGTCGGTGGCTTCGACGGAGACGCCATTATGCAATTTGTCGCCTGGCTTGAAGGCCTCGGCCAGTTCCTGCTTGACCTGCGCCGCGGCTCTAACAGTGGCGGCCGTCGGCGCTTTTTCCGCGGCTTCGGGTTTGGGTGCGGGTTGTGCTTCGGCGGCTTCGGCCTTTGCAATTTCGGCCTTCGCTGCTTCAGCCTTGGCCTCTGCTTTGGCTTCAGCCTTGGTCAGCGGCTTATCGGAAACGGATTTCGCCAGCGGCTCGAGCGGCGCCGCGGCCACTGGCGGCGCGGCCGGCACGGCCTTCACCTCCGCCACTTGCGTCTGTGCCGCCTTGTCACCCGGCTTCAGGGGATCGCCTTCGATCTTGGTGCGTTCGGCGGTGGCTTCGGCGCCTGGTGCAGCCACCTGCTGCGACCAGAAATCCGGCGCGAACGGGTCGCGGTAGGATTGGCCGCCGGATGCGCCGGTAGCCGGGCCGGACGCCTGCGCGCCGCCATCGCCCTTCTCGCTGACATTTTGCATGACGCCGGTGTCGGTGGCGATTTCCGACAGCACCGCATAGGGATCGGCAAACAGATGCTCGTCGGAAAGATCCGTCTTTGGCGCCGATTCCTTCGATTGCTTCTTGTCGGAAGTACCGGCGCCGCCGACGCCGTCCTGTCCGGCCTTGCTGGTCTTGTCCCGCGGGTCGTCCGCCGTCAGCCCGACCTTGCTCGGGCCATCGCCGAGGTCTTCGAGGCCCTTGCGGCTGGCGTTGCGATCGACCAGCTTGACCGGATTGAAGTAGCTGGCGACGGCTGCCTTGGTCTGCTCGTTGGCGGCGTTGATCAGCCACATGACGAGGAAGAAGCACATCATGGCAGTCATGAAATCGGCAAAGGCGATCTTCCAGACGCCGCCATGGTGGGCGTCGTCGTGGTCGTCGTGGTTGCGCCGCACGATGATGATCTCATGCCTGGCGTCTGCGGCCTCGACAACGCTCATGACGTCCACTCGTTCGTAAGAGGGCCCTCGCTCATGACAGGGCCTCCGACAAGGCGGCCGACCATTCGGCAATGCGGGTTTCGAACACCGCCTCGTCAATGGCGACGGTAAGGTCGAAGCCGGGCGCCTCGACGAAATCGAGATTGGCCGCGCGTGGGCCGAGCGAAGCCTTCAGCGTCTCGAACAATGACAGCGGTCCGCGCACGGCGATGCGCACCGCCTCGCTGTCGCCGACGGCTTCGCGGATCGTGCCGGCAAGGGTTTCCAGCGAACGCTTCTGCAGATCGTCGCTGACAAGGCCGCCAATGATGCGCGCAATGGTGGCGCCGACGAGGTCGCTGACCTTGGCCTCCATGATCTCGATACGGGCAGTGACGACCGCGCCGAGATCGCCGCCGAAACTTTCTAGAAAGGCCTTTGCTTCATCGGCGTTGGCCTGTCTCTGCGCCTCGAGCGCTGCCTGGTGGGCGATGGCAAGGCGGGCTTCAAGGGCGGCTTCGGCATCGATGACCGCTTCGGCGATCAGCGCGCCAATGTCGGCCTGCGGCGCCGACGTCTCCGGCCTTGGCTCGGCCATGGCGGCGAGCGAGGGCTGGCCGGCACGCTGGCTGCGTGCGCCGAAATCCGGCAAAAGGTCGAAAAGCGCTGCCGAGGCCATGGTCTATACCGCTGCTTCCTGGGCCGCCCATTTGCGCAGGATCTGCGCGGTGCGCTCCTCATTGATGTCGACCATGCGGGCAAGCCGCTCCTGCGGCGCCGGCCTGATCTTCTGACGAAGATCGTCGAGTGGAGTCGGGCCTGGGCGGCTGCCGGGCAAGGCAGCCGGCGCCTGTTCGGCGCTGGCGGCTTCGGGTGTCGGCAGTGAACGCTGGACGTCGTCGAAGCTCGGACCGGCAAGTGCCGGCGTCGGCCGCGCGCTCAGCGCGGTGGCCATCGGCCTCAGGCCGAAGAAGGCGACCAGGAACACCACGACGATGAAAGCGCCGGCGTTGATCATCGTACCGGCATGGGTTCCGATCGACGCCATTATGCCCGGCTGTTCGACCGCCTCGCCGTCGAGCCCGTCGATGAACTCGACGGCCGAGACATCGATGATGTCGCCGCGCTTGTCGTCGAAGCCAGTGGCCGAAGCCACCATCTTCTGGATGTCGGCAACGCGCTTGGCGATCTGCTCGGGCGTTGCGTCCTTGCCGAGGATGGTCATCAGCCGCTGCTGATTGACGACGACGGCGATCGACATCTTGGTGACGGAATAGCCGTTCGAGACTGTGGCGATCTTCTTGGAGTTGATCTCGTAATTGGTGATCTCCTCCTTGCGATCATTCTCCGATGACGTCTGCGGACCATCGGTGCTGGTCGCCTGGGTCTCGGGCAGGTTCTGCTCGACGGTGGCCGGGGTCGAGGCCTGCCTCTGATTGCTGTTTTCGTTGGCGCGCACCGACTGCACGGAACGCTCCACGCGTGACTCCGGATCGAAGATCGTCTCTTCGGTCTGGCGGGTGTCGGTGTTGACATCGGCCTTGACGCTGGCGCGGAAATTGTCGGGGCCGAGATAAGGCGTCAGCGCGCGGCGGATGTTGTCGCCGATCTGCGCCTCGACGGTCTGCTCGACGCCGAGCGTGCGGGCAGCACTTGTGTTGGAGGGATCGTCGCCGGCGGCGAGAAGGTTGCCGTTGGAATCGAGCACGGTAACCTTGTCGGCCGACAGGCCCGGCACGGCGGCGGCGACGAGATGGCGGATCGACATGGCGCTCTTTTCGGCGTCGATGCCGGAATAGCGGATGACCACCGAGGCGGAGGGTTGCTGTTCGTCGCGGCGGAAATTGGCGCGCTCGGACATGACGATGTGAACGCGGGCGGCCTTGATGCCGGATATCGACTGGATGGTGCGGGCGATCTCGCCTTCCAGCGCGCGCACGCGGGTGATCTGCTGCATGAAGGAGGTCAGGCCAAGAGAACCGACATTGTCGAACAGTTCGTAGCCGGCATTGGCGCTGGTCGGCAGGCCCTTTTCGGCGAGCAGCATGCGCGCCTGCGCGGTGGTGCCGGCCGGCACCAGCACGGAGGTGCCGTCGGAGCCGACGTCGAAGCCGATGCCGGCTTCGCCGAGCACCAGGCCGATCTGGTTCACGTCGGAGCGATCGAGCCCGACATAGAGCGTCTCATAGGCCGGGCGGTTGAGATAGACCGAGCCGATGCCGATGACGGCCATCACCAGCGCGGCAATGCCGGCCAGCATGGCAAGGCGCCTGACGCCAAATGCCCTGAGATTCGAGATGATGCTCTGGATCTGTTGCGGCACGATTCAAGCGCTCCCAGCATGATATTCCGTGGGAACACTAGACCGCGAAGCTTGTGCGAAGATGATAGAGCATGTCGCCCGGAAGTGTGCAGCGGTTCCGGGTCAACGACATGCGTCAAAACACAGCCACAAAGCGAAAGGGCCGCGCTGTCGGCGCGGCCCTTCAATTCAAGAAGGAGAAAGCCGGGTCAGGCTTACTGCTTGAACAGCGCCAGGATCGACTGCGAGTTGCCGTTGGCGATCGACAGCGACTGGATGCCGAGCTGCTGCTGGACCTGTAGGGCCTGCAGCCGCGTCGATTCCTTGTTCATGTCGGCGTCGACCAGCGCGCCGACGCCCTTGTCGATCGAGTCCGACAGGTTCGACAGGAAGCTCTTCTGGGTATNTGTCGGCGTCGACCAGCGCGCCGACGCCCTTGTCGATCGAGTCCGACAGGTTCGACAGGAAGCTCTTCTGGGTATCGATGCGCGACTTGGCGGCGCCGAGATAGGCAGCGCCCGTGGACAGCTTGGCAAGCGCCGTTTCAACGGCGCCAAGTGCGGTGTCGATGGCTGCCGGAAGGACCTGGGTTGTGCTGGGATCGAAGAAGGTCGTCGCCAGCAGAGCGCCGACGATGCCGCCGGTGCCGGGAAGATCGAGGACCTGCGTGTCGGCCGCCTTGACGTCGATGGTGTCGATGGCGACGGTCGTGCCGGTGCGGTTATAGGACGCGACGATCTTCAGGTCGGAGGTCGCAGCAGCGTCGTTCTGCAGCAGGTTCGAGCCGGCATAGGAGGCGTTGGTGACCGACGACTTGATCTGGTCCTGGATAGCCTTGATCTCAGTGGCGATCTTCTGCTGGTCGTCCTTGCTGGCGCTGCGTGCAGTGACCAGCTTGGCCTTGATCAGGTCGACCTGGTCCTTGATGTCGGTGATGGCGGTGTAGGCGGTGTCGACCTTGCCGGCGCCGAGGCCAAGCGCGTCCTGAACGGCCGAAAGCGCCTTGTTGTCGGACTTCATCGTGGTGGCGATCGACCAGTAGGCGGCGTTGTCGCTGGCGGTGGCGACGCGGTAGCCGGTCGAAATGCGTGACTGGGTGGTTTCAAGCTGCTTGTTGGTGTTGTTCAGGCTCTGCAGCGCGGTCAGAGCCGAAGCGTTCGTCATGATGCTAGCCAAGATATTTACCCCTTTTCAAACACTGGCGTGTCCCGAACACGCCGGATCAACTTCATCAAGGGGGTAGGCATAAGCCCATCGACCGTATGGTCTGCCCGCCATGGAATGGTTAACCATGACTACCGGGATATGGTTAACGGCCTGTTAAACCAAGCCATTCAGGGCGCTGGCCAAGAGCAAAAATCGGCAGCCATTCAGCAAGACAATCAACAGCCGCAAAAGAAATCGGGCCGCGCTGTTGGCGCGGCCCGACGGATGGTGTCAGTCGTAATGTCGAGAGATCAGCCGCGGAAGAGCGACAGGATCGACTGCGAGTTGCCGTTGGCGATCGACAGCGCCTGGATGCCGAGCTGCTGCTGGACCTGCAGGGCCTGCAGCCGCGTCGATTCCTTGTTCATGTCGGCGTCGACCAGCGCGCCGACGCCCTTGTCGATCGAGTCNAGGGCCTGCAGCCGCGTCGATTCCTTGTTCATGTCGGCGTCGACCAGCGCGCCGACGCCCTTGTCGATCGAGTCCGACAGGTTCGACAGGAAGCTCTTCTGGGTGTCAATGCGCGACTTGGCGGCGCCGAGCGAGGCAGCGCCGGTGGACAGCTTGGCAAGCGCGGTTTCAACAGTGCCGAGCGCGGTGTCGATGGCGGCGGGGGTAACCGCCGTGGTGCTCGGGTCGAAGAAGGCAGCGGCGAGCAGGCCGCCGACGATGCCGCCCGTGCCGGCGACATCGAGAACCTGCGTATCGGCTGCCTTGACGTCGATGGTGTCGATGGTGACGGTCGCGCCGGTACGGTTGTAAGCCGCAACGATCTTCAGGTCGGACGCAGCGGCAGCGTCGTTCTGCAGCAGGTTCGAGCCGGCGAAGTTGGCGTTGGCGACCGAGGACTTGATCTGCGCCTGGATGGCGTTGATTTCGGTCGCGATCTTCTGCTGGTCTTCCTTCGAGGCGCTACGGGCAGTGACCAGCTTGGTCTTGATCAGGTCGACCTGGTCCTTGACGTCGTTGATGGCGGTGTAGGCGGTGTCAACCTTGCCGGCGCCGAGGCCGAGGGCGTCCTGCACGGCCGAGTTGGCCTTGTTGTCGGACTTCATCGAGGTCGCGATCGACCAGTAAGCGGCGTTGTCGGAAGCGGTGGCAACGCGGTAGCCGGTCGAGATGCGGGCCTGCGTCTGCTCGAGGGATTTATTGGTGTTGTTCAGGCTCTGCAGCGCGGTCAGCGCCGAGGCGTTCGTCATGATACTGGACATGGCTACTCGTACCTTGATTTTTACAGGGTGTTTTTGACATACCGGCTTTTCCGGTATGACGGAGCGGCATCATGCCAATGATCGTGAGACCCGATCACCCGCCATCTGCGAGCAATATGCGGGCAAGTCCCTACCAAAGGGCTAAACGGGACGGTTAACCGGAAATATATTGCATAAAACTTTAGCAAGGCGCCAACGGCGCGCGGACGGTCAGGTGAAGGAGCGCACCAGGCTGCCGACAAGCAGGTTCCAGCCGTCGATGAGGACGAAGAACAGGATCTTGAAGGGCAGCGAAACGACGGTCGGCGGCAGCATCATCATGCCCATGGCCATGGTGATGGTGGCGACGATCAGGTCGATGACGAGGAACGGCAGCACGATCAGGAAGCCGATCTCGAAGCCGCGGCGGATTTCGGAGATCATGAAGGCCGGCACCAGGATGCGCAGGTCGACGGTGTCCCTGGCAACGACCTGGCCGCGTTCGCGGGCGAGATCGGCGAACAGGTCGAAGTCCTTGTCGCGGACATTGTGCAGCATGAAGGTGCGGAACGGGTCCGAAATCTTTTCGAACGCCTCGGTCTGGCTGATCTGGTTGTCCATCAGCGGCTTGACGCCGGTGTTCCAGGCCTGGTCGAAGGTCGGCGCCATGACGTAGAAGGTCATGAACAGCGACAGCGAGATCAGGATCAGATTGGCCGGCGTCGACTGCAGGCCGATGCCGGCGCGCAGGATCGAGAAGGCGATGACGAAGCGGGTGAAGCTCGTCACCATGATCAACAGGCCCGGCGCCACCGACAGCACGGTGATCAGACCGAACATCTGGATGATATAGCCGACGGTGGCGCCGTCGGCCTTGCCGATGCCGCCGAGATCGAGCTGCTGGGCGGCGGCGACAGAGGTGGCGGCGACGACGATCGCGGCGGCGAGGACGAGTTTTCTCATTCGAGCAGCAATGTCCTGATCAGAACCTGTTTCGCATGGCCACCGCTGCGGATTGCGGCGCGCTCCTCGAGGTCGGCTTTCAAATGCTGGTAGCCGCTGGCGCCTTCGATCTGATGCATCTTCAGGGTGCGGACCATGGCAAGCAGGTCCTGGTGAATGCTTTCGGTAAGTTCCGGCGGCTGCGGCGCATCGTAGACCACCGACGCTTCCAGCCTTATCCAGGTGTCGGCAGGCGAAGCCAGATTGGTGGTGATCGGCGCCAGCTGGACAAGCGTCGGCCCGGTGCCGGGCGCATGTTCGGCCGCCTTGCTCGGTTGCTCGGCGTTGGACTGGTTCTCGGGCGCGGCGGGCACCGGCACCGGTCCCCCGACGCCCTTCAGATAGCCGCCGGACATCCAGCCCATGCCGATCGCGGCGCCCGTCATCGCCAGCAGCATCGCAAGCTGGATGACAAGCGACGGGCCCTTTTTTTGCTGAACCTGTTCGACATTTGCCACGGCGCCGTTCTCCAGTCCTAAAAGGGGAGGACTTGGTCGAGGATCTGCTGACCGTAAGCGGGCTGCTGGATTTCGCTGACGCGGCCGCGGCCGCCATAGGAGATGCGCGCCTCGGCGATGCGTTCATAAGAGATGGTGTTTTCAGCGCCGATATCGGATGGACGCACCATGCCGGCGATGGTCAGCACCCTGAGCTCGTAATTGACGCGCACCTCCTGTGAGCCCCGGATCATCAGATTGCCGTTGGGCAGGACTTCGGTGACGACGGCGGCGACGTTGAGCTCGAGGTTCTCCGAGCGCTTGATTTCGCCGTCCGCATTGGTTTCGGTGGTGGAGCTCAGCCCCGCGTCGCCCTTGCCGCTGGTGGTGGCACCTTCCCATCCGAGGTTGACGTCATAGCCGAGCTTGCGCCCGGCGGTGCGGCTGCGGTCGTTCTGGTTCTTGAAGTTGGCCTTGTCGTTGAGCTTGATCCTGACGGTGAGGATGTCGCCATCGCGCAGCGCGCGTGGGTCGGTGAACAACCGGCTCTGGCGATCATCCCACAGCGAGAATTTCTTCACTGGCGCGGGTGGCGTTTCGGGATAGGAGTAGGGCGCATTGACGCTGCCGGTAATGCCGGCGCCAACCGGCGACAGCGCCGGCTCCCTGCCGATCTCCCTGGGGTCGGAGGCGCAGCCGGCAAGTGAAGCGGTGGCGACCAGGGCGAGTATATGCGACTTCATGACGGGTCTACCCTTCGCGCCGCGCTGGCCATAATGCCGGTGAGCGTGGCTGCCGCCTTCTGGTCCATTTCGTTGAGAATGACGCCGGCCTTGCGCGAATCGAGTTTCATCAGGATGGCGGCGGCGAGATCAGTGTTGACCATGGCCAGGCGCTCGGCCGCGGCATCCGGTTTCATGCCGGCATAGATCTTGACGACGCCATCCTCGGCGCGGGCCAGGAAAACTTCACGCCGCTTCAGCCATTGCTCGTATTCGGCGCGCTTGTCGTCCAGCGCCTTCATGCGCTGGTCGATGCCAGCCTGCAACTGCTTCAACTCTTCGGCCTGCAGCGCGTAACGGCGGTCGCGGGCGGCGTCGGCGATGTTGGAGCAGAAGCGCTGGATCTCGCTTTCATCGGGCACCTTCTCGCGGACCAGCTGCTGCATTGCCGCCGGCTGTTGCCCGCCAGGCAGAACCTGCCGCACCGCTTCTTCCGCGCGGACAGTGCCGCCGGCAAGGACGGTGGCGGCGATGACGCAAGCTGCCAAGGCCGCGCTTCGGCGGTGCTGCTTTTGGGAAAAGAAATCGATCATCGGCATGGCCTATTGGAGAACCAGATCGGCCTGCAAAGCGCCGGCCGACTTGATGCCTTGCAAAATGGCAATGATGCCGTCCGGCTTGACGCCGAGACGGTTGAGGCCCGACACCAGCGTTTCGAGGTTCGGTCCGTCGAGCACATTGACGCGGGCGTCAGGCCGCGTGGCATCGATGGTGGTGAAGGGTTCCTCCGCTGTCACGCCCTTGGAGAACGGTTCCGGCTGGACGATCTTCGGCTGTTCGGTGATGCGCACGGTGAGCGTGCCGTGGCTGATCGCCACCCGCGAGATCTTGACCTCGTTGCCGATGACGATGGTGCCGGTGCGTTCGTCGATGACGACGCGTGCCGGCGTGTCGGTCTCGACCACCAAATTCTCGATCTCGGCGTAGAAGCGCGCCGCCGAAACATTCTTCGGCCGCCTGATCTGCACGGTACGTGCATCGCGCTCCGCCGCCACGCGCATGCCGAAGCGTTGCGAGGTGTAGCCGTTGATGGCGTCGGCGATGCGAACGGCAGTGGAGAAATCGGGGTTGCGCAATTGCAAGGTGAGCAGCGCCTGGTCCTCGAATTCGGCGCGCACCGTGCGCTCGACGATGGCGCCGTTGGGCACGCGGCCGGCCGTCGGCACGCCCTGCGTCAGCTTTTCGGCATCGCCCTGGGCAGTGAAGCCGGAAACGATGACCGAGCCTTGCCCGACAGCATAGATTTCGCCATCGGCCGCCTTCAGTGGCGTCATTATCAGCGTGCCGCCGGCAAGCGATGTGGCGTCGCCCATCGAGGAGACGTCGATGTCGATGCGGGCGCCCGACTGCACGTAAGGCGGCATGTTGGCGGTGACGATGACGGCGGCGACGTTCTTGGCCCGCGCGCTGCCGCCTTCGGTGGCGATGCCGAGATTTTCGAGCATGGCGCGGATCGACTGTTCGGTGAAGGGCGAATTGCGCAGGCTGTCGCCCGATCCGGCGAGGCCGATGACGAGGCCGTAGCCGACGAGCTGGTTGTCGCGCGAAGCCTGCAGCTGCGCAATGTCCTTGATGCGCGATGCGACCTGGCCGGGTGGCAGAGAGCTTGGGCCGTTGGAGACCCTGAACATGCGGTTGGTGGTGGCCGGATCATATTCGGGATCGACAAAGGCGCCGCCATTCTGGCCGGCAAGATCGCGCTTTTGCTTCGGCGTAAGACCGTCGGCCAGCGCCGGCTGCAGGCCGACAACGGTCGCGAGCAGAAGGGCAGCTCCGCGTCTCATGACGCGCTGACCCGGACGGTGCCGTCCGCCATCACCGTGCCGGAAAAGATCTTGCCGCTGTCTGTGTTGCGGACCTTGATCAAATCGCCGGCGGCACCCGGCTGCAGCGACACCGCCGTAGCCGAAATGGTGAGGTCGCCGGCGATGAAATAGACCTGCACGGCGGCGCCCTGTTCGACCAGCCAGGCGTCGCGGATGGCGGCGGCCGGGATGTAGCGGCCGGGCAGCAGCGTGCGCTTGGCGACCTTGCCCTGGAGTTCCATGGCCTGCGTGGCGACCGCATCCGGCCTGTGCTTTCCGGGGAGCAGCGTCACCGGTTTCAGCACGCCGGTGTCGATCATCTCGCCGGGATAAATGACCCGGTTGGGGATCAGAACGATCTCGCCGGTTGCCTGACTGCTCGCGACGTGGGTGCTGGTCTGCTGGTCTGCGCTCTCCTGGGCAAACGCCGGCACACCGCCGGCTACCAGCGCGAGCATCAGCGCGGTGCGGCAAAGCGCGGAGCGGGAGGCCGGAGAGAGCATCAAACCTTACCTGATGTTCTTGGACACGACGGAGGCCATGTCGTCGGCGGCCTGGATGACCTTGGAGTTCATCTCATAGGCGCGCTGCGCCGAGATCAGCTCGGTGATTTCCTTGACAGGATCGACGTTGGAGGCCTCGAGATAACCCTGCTCGACCGAGGCGAAGCCGGGATCGCCGGGCACGCCGACATTGGCCGGGCCCGAGGCCGGCGTTTCCTGGAACAGATTATCGCCGAGCGGCGCCAGGCCGGCTTCATTGGCGAAGTTGGCGAGTTGCAGCTGGCCGAGCAGCTGGAGGTCGGTCTGGCCGTCGATGCGGGCAAAGACCTGGCCGGTCTTGTTGACCACGACTTCGATGGCATCGGTCGGCACGGTGATGGCCGGGATGACATTGGCGCCGTCGACGGTCACCAGCTGGCCGGTGGCGTTGGTGTTGAAGGCGCCGGCGCGGCTGTAGAGTGTGCCGCCGTCGGCGCCCTCGATCTGGAACCAGCCTCGGCCGGTCAGCGCCATGTCGAAACTGTTGCCGGTCGAGGTCAGTTCGCCCTGGGTATGGACGTTGCGCACCGCCGTCGTCTTGACGCCAAGGCCAATCGACACGCCTTCCGGCACCAGCGATGAATTGGAGCGGTTGGGCACGCCCTGCGTGCGGTCGACCTGGTAGAGCAGGTCGGAGAATTCGGCGCGCGCGCGCTTGTAGCCGGTGGTGTTGATGTTGGCGATGTTGTTGGCGATCACTTCCAGATTGGTCTGCTGGGCATTCATGCCGGTCGCTGCGATGGCGAGTGCTTTCACGGCAAGTCTCCTCAGATGCCCATACGGCTGATTTCGAGATAGGCGGAGACGACCTTGTCGCGGATGGCGATCGTGGTCTGCAGGGCCTGCTGGGCGCTCATGACGGCGTCGACGACCTGACGGGTATCGGCGTCGCCCTTGAGCGCCTGGATCGAGACCTGCTCGGCGTTGTGCAAGGTGTTGACGGTCTTTGAAGCAGCCTGGCTCAGCGCTTCGGCGAAGGTGGCGCCGATTTCGCTGCCGGCCATCGGCGCCCTGGTGCCCTGGAACAGGTCGGTCGTGGTATCGGCGCCACCGATCTCCGGCTTGAGGGGAAGCGATCCGATACCGCCAATGCCGCTGATCATTACTGGTTCCTCATCAGGTCGATGGTCATGGAGATCAGATCACGCGCCTGCTTGATGACCTGAAGGTTGGCTTCGTAGGAGCGGTTGGCCTCGCTCATGTCGGCCATCTCGACCAGCACGTTGACATTGGGCATCTTGACGTAGCCCTTGTCGTCGGCGGCCTCGTTGCCGGGCTGGAATTCGACGGGAAAGTCGCTGGGGTCGCGGTCGATGGAGTTGACCTCAACTGTCGTGCCACCGGAGGCACGGTCGAGTTCCGAGACGAAACTGATGGTCTTGCGGCGATAGGGGTCAGCGCCCGGGGTGTTGCCGGTCGACTGCGCGTTGGCGAGATTTTCCGAGACGACGCGCAAGCGGTCCGACTGGGCGCTGAGGCCGGACGCGGCGATCTTGAGGGCTGAGGTCAAGGCGTCCATGGTCAGCTCTTCACCGCCATCATCATCATCGAATGGAAGGCCTTGACGATCGCGGTGTTGAGTTCAAACGAGCGGCGGACCTCGCCGGCCTTCATCAGTTCGTTCTCGACCACGACCGTGTTCTTCGAGGGCATGATGGCGCCGGTCGTCTCTTCTGGCTTGACCGTGAAGCCGGCATTAGTGGCGGCAGTGCCGAGGTGGCCTGCCTGGGTGGCGGTCAGCGACACTGCCGTGCGGTCGAGCACCTTCTCAAACGGCTCGACATCGCCGGCGGTGTAGCCCGGCGTGTTGACGTTGGCGATGTTGCCGGCAATGGCCGACTGGCGCACCGACAGCCATTGCGACTGCTTGGCGGCGAGATCGAAAAGATTGACGGGCTCCATGGGGATCTCCGGGCTGGTACGTACAAGACTAGGCTGCCAGTCTTGCGCGGACCTTGCGCGGCTCGGGGGTAAATCCGGTGTGCCGCTATTTGGAGAGTTCGATCACCTGGTCGGTGCTGGTGACCATGACCCACTTGCCGCCCCGTTGCTCGATCGACGAGACGACGCTGGTATCGGGCAGCTTCGAGCCGCGCTGGACGATCCACAGGCCGGCATCGTCCTCGATCATGGCGCGGCCATTGGCGACATGAACCATGCGAAATTTGGCGTCCGCCGGGAAGGGCTGCTCGTCGACGCCGGGAGGCTGGGTCTTGTCCTCGGGGTCCTGCAGCGTGCCGGTGGCGAACAGGTCGACATCGGGAACATCGTTTGCCGTCAGCGGCTGACCGCTGTTCTCCATCTGCGAGCCGCCGCTGACCCGCCCTGCATTGGTGCCGCTGCCGCCGAACTTGATCGCCTGCACGCCGAACTGGTCCTGATTGAAGAAGATATACCAGGGAAACAGCGCGCAGATCAGGCCAAGCGTGATGCCGAGCGCGGCAAAGACGATATCGCTGCGGCGGTCGGATTTCTTGTCGAGCCTGGGATATTGCGGCCTTGGCGGCTGCGGCCATTCGGTGACCGGGAACAGCCCGTCGAGAAGCGAGTCACGACTGGTCTCGATCGCTTCTTTGGGGCCGGCGCGAGGGGTCCTTGGCAATTCAGGCTTGACGACGCTGGGCAAGGCAGGCTCGGCCAAGCGAGGCACAGTGGACTCGACTACGCTGGCTACCCTGGGCAAGAATGGCCTGGCGGCCCTGGCCAGAATGGCCTCAGCCTTGGCGGCCTTGTCGAGATCGGCCTTTGCCCTGACAGCTCTCGCTTCGTTGGCCCGGGCTTCCTCGGCGGCACTGGCCTCTGCGATCATCTCGCGCAAAAGCCGCTCGGTGTACTGAAGCTCAGTCTCCTGCATCGACACTTTGCTTGCCTTTCAGATGACGGGCGAGGTCGGAGAATGCGTCGCTCGAGGCGCGATCCCTGGGCGACTGCGTCAGCGCCTCGTAGATCAGCGGCACCTGGCGCACGGCAATATCGAGCTCGGCATCGGCGCCGCCCTGATAGGCGCCGAGCAGGCGGATGTCGCGCGTGTCCTCGAAGCGCGAGATCATCGACTTCAGCCTGGTCACCAGCATGCGTTGCTCGGGGCTCCATGCCTTGTCGGCGAGGCGCGAGATCGACGACAGCGGATTGACCGGGGGGTAGCGGCCCTGTTCGGCAATGGCGCGGTCGAGCACGACATGGCCGTCGAGAATGCCGCGTACCGAATCGGCGACCGGGTCGTTGTGGTCGTCGCCGTCGACCAGCACCGAGATGATGGCAGTGATTGATCCCTGTCCTTTGACACCGGGGCCTTCAGCGCCCGGGCCAGCGCGTTCGAGCAGCTTGGGCAGGTCGGTGAAAACCGAAGCGGGATAGCCGCGGGCGACCGGCGGCTCGCCGGTGCCGGTCGCTACCTCGCGCAGCGCATGGGCAAAGCGGGTAATCGAATCCAGCACCAGCAGCACGCGATGGCCCTGGTCGCGAAAATGTTCGGCAACGCGCATGGCGGTATCCGGCGCGCGCCGGCGCATCATGGCGCTCTCGTCGCTGGTAGCGACGACGGCGACCGTCTTGGCCATGCTCTCTGCGCCGATCGTGTCTTCGAGGAATTCGCGTACCTCGCGGCCGCGCTCGCCGATCAGCGCCACGACCACGGTGTCGAAGGCGTCGGCGCCGGCCAGCATGGCGAGCAGCGTCGACTTGCCGACGCCGGAACCGGCAAAGACGCCGAGGCGCTGGCCGAGGCAGAGCGGCGTGAAGATGTCGATGACCTTGACCCCGGTCGTGAAGGCGGTGCCGACGCGCTGCCGCGCCATGGCGCCGGGCGTTGTGCCGTCGCCGCTCGCAGCCTCGCCGATCCTGATCAGCGGCGGGCCGCCGTCGATGACGCGGGTCAGCGCGTCGATGGCGCGCCCACGCCACGAAGCATGCGGCGTTACCGTCAGCGGGCCGCGGCGAAACACGGCGTCGCCGATGCCGGCGTCGGCGCTGCGTTCGAAAGGGGCGATGACGACTTCGTCGCGGCCGATCCTGACGATCTCGCCGCGGCGCGTGCCGGCATTGCCGCGCTGTTCGACGAGGTCGCCAAGCCTGGCGACTTCAGACAGGCCGCGCACCTTGTAATGCGTTGGCGAAACCTCCGAAACACGGCCGCCGCGCCGCAGCAACGTCTCGGTGTCATCGAAGCGGCGCCAGATCCGCTCCAGCGCAGCCAGCCGGTTTTCCGGTGCTGTCTCCGGTTGCCGTTCAAGCGCGCGTATCGATGATTTGCTGCTCGACATGCTGCTACGACTTGGAGCCGAGCGTCTTGATGGCGTCGTCGGTCGAGGCATCGGTCTGGCGCATCAGCGCCGCCGTGTTCTCGAAGGCGCGCTGGACCATGATCAGGCGCGTCATCTCCAGCACCGGATTGACGTTGGATTCCTCGACATAGCCCTGCGCGACGCCGAGATCGGAACGGTCGGTGACCGGCTCCGGCGCACGCGCGGGCACGATGCCAGAATTGCCGTAGCGGACGAAATTCGGGCCGGGATCGAAATTGAACAGGCCGATGGCGCCGACGAGCTTGTCGCCCTGGCGCAGCGAGCCGTCGGCGCCCGCCTTGGGTGGGCCGTCGCGCGGGTCGAGCTGGATCGGCGCACCGCCGGCGTCGAGCACCGGATGGCCTTCGAGCGACATCAACTCGCCGTTCTCGTTCATCGAAAAGCGTCCGTCGCGCGTCATCACGGTGCCGGCCGGGGTGTCGATGCCGAACCAGGCATCGCCCTGGACGGCGAAGTCGAACGGGTTGCCGGTCTGCGTCATCGCGCCATGCGCGCCGGACAAATAGGTCTTGCCGGAGGAGGCGAAGGACACCGATTTGGGGCCGCTGCCGGAGACGACATCCTCGAACTTCACGCCGGTGGCGCGAAAGCCGATGGTCGAGGCGTTGGCGACATTATCGGCGATGGTGTCGAGACGGCGCTCAAGCGCGATCTGCGAGGAAAGGGCGACGTAAAGGCTGTCCTGCATGGTGTTCTCAGAATCTCAGTTTCTGCATGGCCATCATCAGATCGGTCGAGATGCCGACGGTGGTCGGCTGCGCAAACAGCACACCGATCGATGTCTGGGCGGTCGAGGTCGGATGATTGATTTCCCAAAGGCTGGTGAAGCGGGTGAGGAATTTCTCGAGCTTGGCCGGGTCGGTGAAATCGGTGAGGTCGAGCTTTGCGTCGAAGGCCTGCGCCTGCTTGTCGATATCTGCGGCAGCGAAGGAATCGGGCAGGCCGATGGCGGTGCGTACCACGCTGGCCAGGGCCGTGTCGGCCAGCACGTCGTACCAGTTGGTGATGGTCGAGGCCTTGCGCTCGAAATAGAGCGCCAACCGCACGCCCTCATTGGTCTTGCCGGCGTCTTCTTCCAGGGTCTGGCGCATGTATTTGTCGACCACCGGCTGCTGCGACGGGCTGCGGGTCGTTGCCGCTTCGCCGTAGGCCTCGAAATTCAACGAGGTGGCGAGCCTGGCATAGGCCTTGTTGGAGAGCTTGTTGGCGACACTGGCGGGATCGCGGACACCGCCCTCAAGGACATCACGGACGAGATCCTTGTTGGTGGTCGCCGGATCGAGCCCGCTTGCGGACAGAGCATAGTTATAAAGGCGGCTGTCGGCCATCAGGTCGTCGACCGATTTCACCTTGGTGATGTTGGCGAGGTAGTAGCTGGTCTCGGCCTGGACGGCGTCCGCATTCGGCTTGATGAGGCCAAGACTGGACTCGGTCGTGTAGAGCTTCGGCGTGGTCTTCAGCACCGCGTCGCGCGTGATCGTCTGATCGCCATACTGGGCAAAATCAAAGGCGCTGACGAAGTTGGCGTAGCTCTTGTCGGTCAACAGGTTGGCGGGACTCAACGGATCGGTGACGCCGCCATTGACCATGGTGCGGATCTGCTTCGTCGTCTGGGTCGATGCATCAAGCCCATAGGCAGCCATGGCGAAGGTCAGCAGGCGCTTGTCCTTCAGCAGGTCTTCGATGGACTTCACCTTGGAGATGTTGGCTGCGTAGTAGTCGGCCTCGCCCTTGATGTATTGCGCGGTCGGCTTGACGAGCAACAGTCCGGTTCCGCCGATCACAGCCTTCGGCACCGCCTGCTGGACGGCGTCGCGCGCCGTAGCCTGGTCGCCATATTGGGCAAAGTCGAAAGCCGCGACGAAAGCCGCATAGCCCTTGTTTGTCGACGTGTTTGCGGGGCTGTTCGGGTCGGTGACGCCGCCTTCCAGCATGGCCCGCACGGTCGCAGCCGGCTCGGCGTCGGCGTCCAGGCCGAACGCGGCCATCGCATAGGTGAGCAGGCGATCGTTGCCCATCAGGTCGTCGATCGATTTTACGTTGGAAATGTTGCTCAGGTAGTACGAGGTTTCGCCCTTGTAGTAGGTGAAGCCGTTCTGCGAAGGGCCGACCGAGACCTGGAGACCATAATTGTTGGTCACGCCCTGCTGTGCCGAATTGTAGCTCGTGGCATTAGCGCCAAGTGCGGCGAAATTGAAGGCCGACACGAACTCGGCATAACGCTTGTCGCTCAGTTTGTTGGCGAAGCTGTCGGAATCCGACACCCCTTCCTTCAGGGCTTTGACCATGAAGGCCTTGGCGTAAGCCATGTCGCCGAGACCGAAGGCTTTCATGGCATATTTGAACAGCCGGTCGTTCTTGACGAAATCGTCGATCGATTTCACGCTGCCGATGTTCGCGAGATAGTAGTCGGTGTCGCGCTTGGTGATCGGCTCCGCCTCGATGCGGTCGATCGCCTTGGGGATGTCCCTGGCGATGAGCTGGTAGCTGGTAAAAGTGCTCAACACGACATGCCTCCGGTCGCAGCTTCAAAAGCAAGACTATGCGGACTTGCTTGCGCGAGGCTGAATCGCCTCACCTTGCATGATTCAAGCCTCACACAAGGCACGGGGGCTATCGGTTAGGCCTGACGTGATGCGGAAGGATCTGGCGTGGGCATTCTGATCGGACTTGTGGTGACGCTCGGCTGTGTTCTCGGCGGCTTCATGGCGATGGGCGGCCATCTGCATGTGCTGATGCAGCCTTGGGAAGCGGTGGTCATCTGTGGCGCCGCACTTGGAACCTTTCTCGTCGCCAACCCGATGAAGACGGTCAAGGACACCGGCAGGGGTATCCTCGAAGCGTTCAAGCAGGCGGTGCCGAAAGAGCGCGACTATCTGGAGACGCTGGGCGTGCTGCACAGCCTGATGCGCGAACTGCGCTCGAAGTCGCGCAGCGAGGTCGAGGCGCATATCGACAATCCGGAGGAGTCGGCAATCTTCCAGGCGTTCCCGACCGTGCTCAAGAACCACGACCTGACGAATTTCATCTGCGACTACTGCCGCATCATCATCATCGGCAATGCCCGCTCGCATGAGATCGAGGCGCTGATGGACGAGGAAATCCAGACCATCAAGTCCGACAAGATGAAGGCTTACCATGCGCTGGTGGCGGTGGGCGATGGTCTGCCGGCGCTCGGCATCGTCGCCGCCGTGCTCGGCGTGGTCAAGGCGATGGGCGCGCTCGACCAGTCGCCCGAAATCCTCGGCGGCCTGATCGGCGCTGCCCTTGTCGGAACCTTCCTCGGCATCTTCCTGTCCTATGCGGTGGTCGGGCCGGTCGCCACCAAGATCAAGACGGTGCGCGAGAAGAAGAACCGCCTCTATATCATCGTCAAGCAGACGCTGCTTGCCTACATGAACGGCGCCCTGCCGCAGGTGGCGATCGAGTTCGGTCGCAAGACCATCTCGTCCTATGAGCGGCCGACGATCGATGCCGTCGAGCAAAGCACGATGAACACAGCTTCCGCCGAGAAGAAAGCGGCTTGAGCCATGCATGACGACAGACAGGACCGCACGCCGTCATGACAAGTCCTGGCAGCCCCTCGCAAGCCCGCTCGCTGATCATTGAGCGTCTGGTCGGTGACAGCGGTGAGGCCGCTCATGTCATCGGCACCGGGCGCTCGATGGGCGAGCGCGCCCTGCCGCTGCTGCAGAAGAGCCTGGCCGGCGAACTCGGCGCACCGGTCACCGTCGACCTGCGCGCGGTCGAGATCAGCCGTGTTCCCGATGCCCGCACGAATGCCGGCGATGCCTTTGCCATGGCCATCATAGCATCGCCGACGTCTTCGGATGCGATGACGCTGGTGGCTGATGCGCCGGCCATCGCCGTGATGGTGTGCGCGCTGTTCGGCGGCGATCCGGATCAGCCGGTTTCGCCGATCGAGCGCGCTCTGTCGCAGATCGAGACCGATGTCGCGACCACGGTCTTCCAGGAAGTTGCGCAGGCGTTGAACGGATCGGGCCGGCGCTCGCTCGAGCTGCGGCTGCCGGTGCCGCGGGCGCTTTCGGGCAGCGAAGCCAAGCGTCGCGTGCTGCGCGATGGCGCGGCGGTGCGCATCGTCTTCGGCATCTCGACGCCGACCGACAGCGGAACGGTCACGGTGATGATCCCGCAGCGCATTCTGCTTGCCACACGCGGTATCGCCGATGTCCACGACAGCGAAGGCACGACCTCCGACTGGCGGGCACGTTTTTCCGATGAAGTGATGCGCTCGACGGTGACGCTCGAAGCGACCATGCCGCTGGCCCGCCTGACGCTCGGCGATCTCGCCGGTTTCGAGCCAGGCCAGGTCATCGAGTTCGAGGAAACCGCGCAGTCGCAGGCCAAGCTGAGCGCGCGCGACAAGACGCTGTTTGTCTGCGAGTTCGGTAAACTCGGGCAGAACTACACCGTCCGGATCAGGCATCCTTACGATGCCGGTCAGGATTTTATCGATGGGCTCATGCCGGGCTGACGCCGGGCAAGCCCAAGCATTTGGAGACGACTGATGGCCAAGACCAAGGTGGAAGCCAATATCGACCAGCCGGACGAACAGCTCGACCGCGCCATCGAGGAATTGCGCGGCGTCCTCCAGGAGGAGGAAAAGCGCCCCGACGCCGCCTTGCGGGCTGCCACGTCCGGCGCCAATTCCAACATCATCATGAGCATCCCGGTCGATGTGCAGATCATCCTCGGCAGTACGGAAATGCCGGTGTCGGACCTGATGGCGCTGCAGAAGGGCTCGACGGTGGCGCTCAACCGGCGCATCGGCGAACCGGTCGATGTCGTGGTCAACGGCCGCAAGATCGCGCGCGGCGAGATCACCGTGCTGGAAAGCGATCCGTCGCGCTTTGGCATCAGGCTGACCGAAATCATCGCTGCCGCCAAGAGCGCCTGAGGATTAGACGACATGCGGTCTCAGCAGCGATCGGAGCTTATGCCATGACGACGCCGGTGACGCTCACGCGCCCGCAAAAGGCCGCCGCCATCCTGGTGGCGATGGGCAAGCCTTCGGCCAGCCGGCTGCTGAAATTCTTCAAGCAAGAAGAACTGAAGGCACTGATCGAAGGGGCGCGGCTGCTGCGCACCATTCCGCAAAGCGACCTCGAACGCATCGTTGCCGAATTCGAGGCCGAGTTCACCGAAGGTGCGGGCCTGCTCGATTCCGCCGACCGGATGGACACGATCCTCAATGAATCGCTGTCGCCCGAAGAGATGAGCGCCATCATGGGCGACAAGCGCTTCGAGGTTGCGCCGGAAGGACCACCGCCGATCTGGCCGGAGCTGGAAAAGCTCGAACCGACGCGTCTGGGCACGTTCCTTGCCGCCGAGCATCCCCAGACCGCGGCCATGGTGCTGTCGAAGCTTGCGCCGCAGGCCGCCGCCAACATTCTGCTGACGATGGAAAAGCCGATGCGCAGCCAGATCATCAAGCGCATGGTGACGATGGCGACCATTCCGGACGCGGCGACCAGGATCATCGAGAACCAGCTGCGCGCCAGCGTGCTGGCGCAGACAGCGACCAAGGATATCTCGGCCGGACAGGCGCGCGTCGCCAGTGTGCTCAACGAAATGGACAAGCCGCAGCTGGAAGAGGTCATGCAGGATCTGGAAGAGGCCGGCACGCCGGACCTCGGCGGTGTTCGCTCCAGGTTGTTTGCCTTCGACGATCTGCCGCTTTTGACGCAGAAGGCGAGGGTACTTCTGTTCGACGGGCTGTCGACCGAACTGATTACGCTGGCGCTGCGCGGTGCGGCGCCCGCATTGACGGAGTCGGTGCTGTCGGCGATCGGCGCCCGGTCGCGGCGCATGATCGAGTCCGAGCTCGGCCAGGGTTCGGAAGGTATCCAGCTTGCCGACATCATGACGGCGCGCAAGACCGTTGCCGTGGCTACAATCCGGCTGTCGCGAGAGGGGGCATTTGAACTCCCTTCATCGCAGCAGAGCGAAGCGGCCTGACGCTGAGCAACAGACCCCACAATGGCTGAAGCGGCGGACAAAGACTCCAAAACCGAAGACGCGACCGAAAAGAAGATCCGCGACACCATCGAACAGGGCAAGCTGCCCCATTCCAGGGAGGCCGCACTTCTGGCGTCCTTCATCGCTATACTGGTGTTCACCGTCTTCTACGCCAAGGACGCGGTCGTTGATCTCGGCATGTTCCTGTCGATGTTCCTGGAGAAGCCCGAGGCGTGGCCGATGGACACCGAGACCGACGTCATCGCGCTCTACAAGACCGTGATGATGGAGATCGGCCATGCCATTGTCAGCCTGCTGGCGCTGCTGGTGGTGGTCGGCATCGGCGCCTCGGTGCTGCAGAACATGCCGCAAGTCGTCGGCGAGCGGATCCGGCCGCAACTGTCGCGCATCTCGATAGCCAAAGGCTGGACCAGGATGTTCGGCATTCAGGGCTGGGTCGAGTTCCTGAAGTCGCTGGGCAAGCTCGGCTTCGCCAGCATCGTGCTCTACTTCACGCTATCGCAGGACTACCGCCAGCTCCTGGCCGGCATGATCACCAACCCCGTCGCTTTCGGCCTCGTCATCAAAAGCATCACCGTCGACATATTGGTGGCGATCGTCTTCGTCATTGGGCTGATCGCGGCGGTCGACGTCATCTGGTCGCGCTTCCACTGGAAGCAGGATCTGCGGATGACCAAGCAGGAGGTCAAGGACGAGTTCAAGCAGTCCGAGGGCGACCCGATCATCAAGTCGCGGCTGCGCTCGCTGGCGCGCGACCGGGCGCGCAAGCGGATGATGACGGCCGTGCCGCGCGCGACGCTGATCATCGCCAATCCGACGCACTTTTCCATCGCGCTCAGATATGTTCGCGACGAGGATTCAGCGCCCCTGGTGCTGGCCAAGGGCCAGGACCTTGTGGCGCTCAAGATTCGCGAGATTGCCAAGGAGCACAACATCCCGATCTTCGAGGACGTGGCGCTCGCCCGCTCCATGTACAAGCAAGTTTCGGTTGATAGCGTGATCCCGTCGCAATTCTACCAGGCCGTCGCCGAACTGGTGCGGATCGTCTACTCCAAAAAGGCTGAGCGGAGACAAATTTCATGAACCGCCAACCGCACGCAAAATCCCGCGAACTCATCGTCGCCAAGGCCATCGAGCAGGTGGTCGACGAGTTGCGGCTGATCGACGTCGCCGACTACATCGCCTTCATCCGGCTCGAGCATTTCGCTTGCCTGTCGGATCTGGTGGATTCGGCTGTGGAGCTGTTCTTCCTGCCGGGCACGCTCAGGCTCGGCCATGGCGGAGAGGCACATGTCGACTGGAGCGGCAGCCCGCGCATCGTGCTCGATCTCGAGCTTCGGCCGCCGGGCGTCACCGTCTATTTCCAGCTGACGCTGAGCGAGGAGAGGTCTTCGGTCGCGGTCAACTATGTGTCGTTCGAGAAGCCCGGCGAAGACCCCGAGCACAACACCGCCTTGCTGGAGACGGTCATCGAAGAGGCGCGCATTCGCCGGACCGAGCCGCTCGCCTATCGCTGATCTTTTGTCTTATCCCAATCGCCGGACGCGGCTTTGATCACTCGATCAGACCCAGGCGCAGCGCCTTGGCCACCGCCTGGTTGCGGTTGACGGCGTTGAGCTTCTGGGTCGACTGGGTGAGATACTGGTTGGCGGTGTGGACCGACAGCTTCAGCAGCCTGGCGATCTCTTCGCTGGTGTTGCCGTTGGCGGTCAGCTTCAGGCACTCCAGTTCACGCTTGGAGATCGACCGCATCCGGCCGGCATCGTTCGGACGAATGCGGGCGACGGCGGCGAACAGCGAAAAACAGCGGGCGTGGATTTCGTAGAGCGTGTCCTCCGGCAGAGCGATCGTCGAGCCGAGGAACACCACCAGCCCGCAATGGCCGCGATCGGCATGGACGGGAAAGGCAATGCCGTTGGTGCCCGGCGCCAGCGGCGCCGTCCGCTCCGCCCAGGCGAGGTTCTGGAAGACGGCGTCCGAGCCGGCGATGCCGTCATCGGCCCACCAGCGCGGCGCTGTCGAGGCGCCGCTGTGGCGCACCATCTCCTCGCCATTGGCGCCGGCGATGAACTTGGTTGTCACCGCAGTGGCTGGATAGTCGGAATCGAAGCTCGGCACCAGGCGCGCCCGTTCCGGCGAGGGGCTGACGAAATAGAGGCCAAACGCCGACGCGTTGATGTCGACGGCGATCCAGCGGCAGCGGCGCACCGCGTCCGGGATGGTAACGGCATGGTGCGTCTCGGAACCGATGGAGAAGGCGCCGAACGGATTGCGCTGCTCGTTGAAAAGGGCTTCGGCCGCCGCCTTGATGTCAGCGTGTTTCAAATGATGCCGCTCCTGATCGCCGTGGCGATGGCCATCGCGCGGTTCGAGGCCGCGAATTTCTGGATGGCGTGGGTGATGTAGCTGTTGACGGTGTTGGACGAGACCCCGAGGATCACCGCGACCTCATCGGTGGTCTTGNCTTGCCTTCAGACACCCAGAACAGGCATTCGCGCTCACGGTCGGACAGCGGGTCCTGCATGGCGGCGGCGGCGATCAATTGCGGGATAGCGGACAGCGCGTAGCAGCACTTCAACTGAGCCTTCATCAGCGCCGGCTGGTCGATACTGCCGGCCTCGGCCGCCGAGAAAAGCGCAAACAGCCGCTGGCGACCGACATTGAGCCGCAGTGAATAGACTTCGGCATGGCCAAGCACGTCGAGCAGGCGCGCCTCTTCGCCGGTGAGCAGTCCGCCGGCGTCGGGCGCCGCGGCGGCGACCAGTGGCCTCGGGCGGATGCCAGGTGCAACGGTCAGCGGTCCCTGGGCAAGGCCGGCGATCAGCCGCTTGCCGATCAGTTCAATGGCGTCGAAGATCCAGTTGGATGAGACGATGCGGGCGTCGTTGCGATCTTGGTCGTGGACGATGGCGACGAGCATGTAGCTGTCGGCGCCGATCTCGGCGGCAAGCTGCATGAAAAAGGAGGTGAGATCGCCGCGCGATTCAAGGCGCGAGCCTAACGTATCGGATTGGAGAAGCGCGGCGGAACTGCTCATTGGATGCTTTGGTTGTATGTCATGGCCGGAGTCTTTTCTTGAGCCCGGACGCTGGGGTTGGCAGCGGCCGAACTTGAAGACGCATCACGTTTACGAAGCACTCACACGGCGCGGCGGTCGCGCTGATCGCCGAATCCATTCAGGGAACGCGAAGCCGTCCGCGTCTGGTGCCGGTCATTGGCCGGAACTTGAGACTTTGGGTGGTCGCCGCGCCCCCCAAGGACCGGCTGATTCGGGTCTAATCTACCCGCAGATGAATCCGACATCAAACGCGATTTGACAAAATCAATATTATTGGACTCAAGCGACTCAGGGGCGGCTTTCGCGGCCTTTTCCGCCGCAAAAGGCCTGAAACGCCGACACGAAAAAGCCAGAGGGTGTTGCGATACTGCCGTATCGAGGGCCGATCGATTCCGATAGGGTCTCGGCAGCCGTGAGGGGTGGGCATCCCTTCGGTCATACGGCGGATTTGGCGGCGCTTGCTCGCGGCCATCAGCATCGGGGGTCATGATGAAGCAGGTTTTCCTGGCGTTCACGGTGGTGCTTGCGGTTCTTGCCGGCATGGCAGCGCCCGCCAAGGCTGAGCCGACCGTTACCTATGCGCTCGACAACGGGCTGCAGGTGGTGCTGGTGCCCGACCATCGCGTGCCGAAGGTGGTGATGAACCTGCGCTACCGCGTCGGGTCGATGAATGAACCCGCGGGACGCTCGGGCTTTGCGCATCTGTTCGAACATCTGATGTTTTCCGGCACGCCGGCCTGGCCGAACGTGTTCGGCGCGCACGCCGCGCTCGGCAACGAGATCAATGCCTGGACCACCNCGGCACGCCGGCCTGGCCGAACGTGTTCGGCGCGCACGCCGCGCTCGGCAACGAGATCAATGCCTGGACCACCGAGGACGGCACGGTTTATTATGTCGACGGGCTGTCGTCGTCACTGCCGATGATCTTGTCGCTTGAGGCAGACCGCATGGCCAATCTCGGCCGCTCGGTGACTCAGGCCAAGCTCGATCTGCAGCGCTCGGTGGTCAAGAACGAGATGCGCCAGAACGTGCTCGACAAGGCCGGCGCATCCGGCTGGGAAGCTTTCTGGTCCGGGCTGTTCCCGAAGCCGCATCCCTATAGCCGCATGGTTATCGGCTCGGTCGCCGATCTCGATGCGGCGACGCTCGACGATGTCAGGGGTTTCTTCAACAGCTACTATCTGCCCAACAATGCGGTGCTGGTGCTGGTCGGCGACTTGGAGATCGACGACACCAAGGCGCTGATTGCCGACACGTTCGGCCGCGTGGCGCGCGGCGCCGATGTGGCGCGGCCCGCCGTGCCGGCACCGACGCAGGCCCGGCTCAAGCTGGTGCTCGAGGATCGTGTGCCAAGCCCCATCGTCGTGGTCGGCTTCAGTGGCCCGGTGGCGCAGTCGCCCGACAATGGTGCGCTCAGCATTGCCGCCGAACTGCTCGGCAACGGCGAATATGGTTTTTTGCGCAACCGGCTGGTTTCGCAGTTGGGCATTGCCACCTATGCCAGCGCGAGCTGGACCGGCGGTCTGCTCGGTGGCCGCTTTACCTTCGAGGCGGGTGCCGCCGAAGGTGTGGCGCCGGAAGCGCTGGAAAGCGCGATGAAAACGGCGTTCGCGGATTTCCTGAAGACCCCGCTCGATCCGGTCGATGTCGAGCGTGCGCGCACCGGCATCTTGCAGGCAGCGCGGCTCGGCAGCGAAGCACTGAAGGATCGCGCCGGCGTCGTCTCCTACAATGCCGACGTGCTCGGCGATGCGCAGAGCGCGCTGGTCGACGACCCGCGGGTGAAGGACGCCAGCGTGGCGGATGTCGAGGCAACGATGAAGCGGCTGTTGAAACCGGAAGATGCCAGCGTGCTGATGCTGAAGCCCGGCCCGCGCGGCGGCTATCCCGATGCACTGATCGGCTCGTCCGGCACACCGCAGCCGTTCACCGCGCCGGAGCGACCGGCGATCGACATTCCGAAGCATGCGGCCGGGCAAGCGCCTTCGGCAACACTGCCCGCCATGGAAACGGCGACGCTCTCGAATGGCATCAAACTCGTCCACTACACAATGCCGGAAGCGCCGATGGTGTATGTCGCGGCCAGTGCCGCCGGCGGCTGGAACAGCGTGCCGGAAGGCAAGGAGGGATTGCTGGAGCTTGCAGCAAGCATGGCGACACGCGGGGCCGCCGATCGCGGCTCGGCTGATTTCGCCAAGGTGGCCAGCGACATCGGCGCGGGCGTCGGCCACCAGGCCGGAACGCTGACCACGATGATGACGCTTGGCGTGCCGCCGGAAAAGCTCGACCAGGGTATTGGCCTGCTCGCCGACGCGGTGCTGAAGCCTCGTTTCGACAAGACCGAATGGACGGTGCTGATGGCGCAGACAGTCGACTGGGTAAACGGCCGCGAGGCGGATCTGCCCGGCGTTGCCGGCCGCATGGCAAAGGCGACGCTGATCCCGCAGGTGCCGGGCAAGGCAGCGGTGGACTGGTCGGCAAAGGCGCTGGCCTCGATCTCGCTCGACGAGGCGAGGGACGCATTCAAGGCGGAGTTCACGCCGAAGGCGGTGACCTTCTACAGCGTCGGCCCGATGCCGGTCGCGACCGTCGCCGCCAGCCTTGAAAAAGCATTCGGCGCGTGGACAAGCGACACCGCTGGCTATGCCGTCGAGCCGTCGCCGGCGGCGCATTTCAACGGGGGACAGAAAGTGCTGCTGGTGCCCGAACCCGGCGCCAGCCAGTCGGCGCTGTTCGTGGCGCGGCCGGCGCCCGGCACCGACGAGAGCGAGCGCGCTGAATCGACCGCGGTCTCCAACCTGCTTGGCGCCGATTTCTCCAGCCGGCTGAATTCGGTGATCCGCGAGGAGAAGGGCTACTCCTATGGCGTGTCGAGCTATCTGATGAGCCCGATGAAGGCCGGCTCGGGATTGGTCGTGGCAACCACCGTCGAGCGCGCCAACACCGGGCCGGCGATTACCGAAATCCTGAAAGGATTTGCCGGCCTGACCACCTTGCCGGTGGCGCAGGACGAAGTCGACCGCACGGTGACTGTCTATCGCCGGGCGCTGGCTGGATCGGCCGAGACGTCGGCTGGTCTGTTCTCCTCGCTGATTGGCGCGGTCGGCAGCGGATCGACGCTGGAGGACCAGCAAACCCGCATGGCGGCGCGCACAAAGCTGACGCTCGATGCGGTTCAGAAACAGGCGCTGGCCCTGGCGTCGCTCGATCCGTCGCTGATCGTGGTGGCGGGCGACCCCGATGTGGTGATGCCGCAGCTTGCCGCGATCGGCCTCAAGGACGTCGAGATCGTCAAGCGTGACGAGGCTGGTGAAGAGACGGCGATGCGGGCGCTCGATCTTCTCGGGGGCAATCGCCAGGCGCCGCTGTCTGCCTCGCCGTGGCGGGTTGGCGATGGCGGCACGACGCGCGCGGTGCACGCCTGCGCCGGCGAAAGGGATTGCGGCGCGCAGATCCACGCCGATTGACGGGCTAAACGCGCAGCCGCCGGCCGCGTTGTAATTTTGGGATAACTTTGTTTCGGGGGAAACGATGAGCGATTCATTTCGGGAAGTAACGTCCGTCTCGTGGTTCGGGCGGATCGAGCGCGCGGTCGGCGGGGTCATCTTCGGCCTTGTCCTGATCGTGCTGATGGTGATCGGGCTGTTCTGGAACGAAGGCCGCGCCGTGCAGACGGCGCGCTCGCTGGCCGAAGGTTCTGGAGCGGTGGTTTCGGTCGGCGCCGACAGCGTCGATACCGCCAATGACGGCAAGCTGGTTCATGTCAGCGGACTGGTGACGGCGGACAGCGGCCTGGCGGATCCGGATTTCGGCATCGCCACGCAAGGGCTGCGGCTGTCGCGGAGCGTCGAGATGTATCAGTGGAAGGAAGAGTCCAAGTCGGAGACGACCAAGAAGCTCGGCGGTGGCGAAGAGACGGTGACCACCTACAGCTATTCCAAGGTGTGGGACGACAGCCAGATCGACTCCTCCGATTTCAAGAAGCCGGACGGCCACCAGAATCCGCCGATGGAAATCCATGGCCGGACCTTCCAGATTCCTGAGGGCAAGCTTGTCGCCTTCGATCTCGATACGCCAGTGCTGGACCGCATCGAGGGTGACAAGGACTATTCGCTGTCAGCCGACCAGTCGGCGGCGATAAAAGCTGCCTATACCGGAACGAAACCGCTCAGCATCGTCGATGGCAAGATTTTTCTCGGCAATGACAACACGACGCCCGCTTTGGGCGACTATCGTATCGGCTACGAACTGGCGCCGCTGGGCGTGATCAGTATCATCGCGCGCCAGGCCGGCAGCCGCTTCGAGCCCTATCAGACGCAAGCCGGCGATGCGCTGCTGATGGTGGATACCGGCAACGTCCCGGCCGAAAAGATGTTCGCCGACGCGGTCAGCGCCAACACGCTGATCACCTGGCTGCTGCGCTGCGCCGGCTTGCTGTTGCTGACCATAGGCTTTGCGCTGTTCCTCAGCCCGATCGGGGTGATCCTCGATGTCATACCCTTCCTCGGCAGCATGGCGCGGATGGGTACCGGCATTATCGCCTTCGTCCTGGCGATCCTGGTCGGCACGGTGACGATTGCGATTGCCTGGTTCTGGTACCGGCCGTTGCTGGCGGTGGCCATCCTGGCGACAGGCGTGATTGCGGCGGTGATTGTCTACCGCATCGGCCGGTTGCGAAGGCCAGCCGTTCCGGTGGTTGCACCCAACCCGGCTGCGGCCGCCTAGATGGTCGGGGCGGCCGGAGCCGCCCCATATCTCTTTGGCGCAATTCCGGCCGGAAAACCGCTTCACACTTGTCCTGGAATTGCTTTCCTATTTGTCCTCGAAGCCGGTGAGCACGCCGACGGCGTTGATGCCGATCTCCTCGACGGCGTAACCGCCTTCCATGACGAACAGCGTCGGCAGGCCGAGCTTGGCGATGCGATGGCCGATCTTCGGATAGTCCGGGCTTTTTAGCTTGAACTGGCTGATCGGGTCCTTCTCGAAGGTGTCGACGCCAAGGGAGACGATGACGATATCGGGGGCGTAGGCGGCGAGCTTGACGCAGGCATCCTCCAGCGAGGCGTTCCAGGCGTCCCAATTGGTGCCGAAGGGCATGGGATAGTTGACGTTGAAACCTTCGCCGGCGCCGGCGCCGCGTTCATCGGCATGGCCGAGGAAGAACGGATACTCGACCATGGGATCGCCATGCAGGTTGAGAACCTGCACGTCGGCGCGTTCATAGAAGATCTCCTGCGTGCCATTGCCGTGGTGGTAGTCGACGTCGAGGATCGAGACGCGTTCGGCGCCCTGGTCGAGGAACCACTGCGCGGCGACCGCAGCATTGTTGATGTAGCAGTAGCCGCCCATGAACCCGGCACCGGCGTGATGGCCGGGCGGGCGGCAAAGCGCGAAGGCCGACCGCTCGCCACCCTTGACCAAGGCGGCCGCCGTCAGCGCCACGTCATAGGACGATTTGATCGCGGTCCATGTGCCTTCGACGAAGGTGGCGCCGGCGTCGAAGGAATAGTAGCCGAGCAAGGCGTCGACGCGCTTGGGTGGCACGTCGCCGCGCAGGCCGCGCGTCGGCCAGGTGAAGGGCATCGCCGTGCCCTCGAAGCCGGCGGCCTTCCACGCCGGCCAGACGGTCGGCAGGAAGTCGATATAGTCGGCCTTGTGGATGCGCTTGGCGGCTGTGAGATCGTGCTCGACCGGTCCGATGATCGGCCCCAGCTTCTCGCTCTCGACCCGCGCCTTGATGAACTCGGCCCGCGACGGCTTTTCGAAACCCGGCACGATTGCCGACGTGACCAGTTCCATCTGGCCGGCATGGCCGGCATGAAGCGGCGAATAGACAGTCTTCATGAATTTCCTCTCGAAATAGCGAAATCAGTCAAGGTTGAGATAGGGGGTGACCAAAGCGAGCCACATTCTTTCCACATCGTCCTCGATGAGGTCGTATGTCTTGCGATCCCGCTTCAACCCCACAAGCCGGCAGGCGTGCCCGACATCCATCATCAGCACGCCGAGCCGGCTGGCGATCTTGTCTTCAAGGGCCGGGTTCACATGCTGCAGCCACGCGGCGTAAAGCGCGATGATCTGCTCGTCATATTCGTCCTGGATCGGCCTGAGGTCGGCATTGCCGGATATCGCCTCGATCACCGGCATCAGGGTGGCGTTTTCGAGATATATTCTGGAGGTATCGATGAAGAGCTTGCGCACCTCCTGCCGAAATTCGTCGCGGTTGGTGGGTGGGGTGACCTCGATGCGCCTGGCGATCACCTCGGGAAAGGACGACAGCCAGCGCCGGGCGAGGTCGAGGAGAATGGCTTCCTTGTTGGGAAAGTACTGGTAGACCGAACCGACCGACAGGCCCGCGCGCCGGGCAATGGCGAGCGTCGTCGGCGTCTTGGTTCCTTGCTCCCGCGTCAGGATCAGCGCAGCGTCGAGTATCCTGTCGACCACCTTGCTCGACCGTTCCTGCCGCGGCTGCTTGCGCGGTTCGAGCGCCATCCTGGTTTCGCGGCTGAGACTGCGCTTCACGGATTGATGCCTTCGTTCCCAGCCGGTTTCAACACAGGTCCCGGTCTCAACATTGGCGTGGTGTGTTGTCCACAATACATTCGAAATTCGGCACGTTGACAAACGCGAATAATTAGTCGCATTCTTTTATCCACGCTGTTTTGAGAGATCACAAGGGGAATTTCGAAACAGCGCACTGGCATCAGTTTTCGTCCGATAACGCCGCTCCAGCGGAGTGGCAGCTTGTCGGACAAGAGGGTTGTCGTCTCAGCCAGTCGTCAAAAGCGCGGAGTCGCGATGTCTGTCACGGGTGCGGGTCAAAATGCTGATCTGATCGTCATCAATGGTCGCGTGCGGACCATGGACGATGACAATCCCGCCGCCCAGGCGATTGCCGTCAAGGACGGCGCCATCATCGCCATAGGCAACCACGCCGCCATCGAAAAACTCAAGGGAACGACCACAGAGGTGATCGACGCCAAGGGCGGTTCGGTCCTGCCCGGTTTCATCGAAGCCCACATGCATCTGTTCTCGGGAGGGGCCGAGCTCGCGCATCTTCAACTCGGCGGTATCCATGGATTCGAGGCGCTTCAAAGCGCCATCCGCGACTACGCAACGACGCGGCCCGAGGCGAAAATGCTTGTGGGACAGGGCGTCGACTACACCGTGCTCGGCGACGAGCGGGTGACACGCCATCATCTCGACGCCATCCTGCCCGACCGCCCCTTCTGCATGGCAGCGCCCGACCACCATACGATGTGGGCCAACACCAAGGCGTTGGAGATAGCCGGCATCCTGAAGGGACGCACGCTCGGTCCGGGCAACGAGATCGTGATGGGTGTCGACGGCCTGGCCGCGGGCGAATTGCGCGAGGGCGAGGCCTTCGGTCCGGTGCTCGACCTTGCCGGCGAAAGCCGGGTGCGGCTGGGGCTGTCGACCGGCGGCGAGCCGGACCCAACGCCGTCGGCCGCCGAGCGGGCCGCTGACCGTGACATCATGCGGCGCGGGCTTGCATGGTGCGCGCGCCACGGCATCACCTCGATCCAGAACATGGACGGCAATCTCTACCAGCTCGAACTGCTTTCCGAGATCGAGGCAGAGGAGGGATTGCCCTGCCGCGTCAAGATCCCGTTCCACTACAAGAACTTCATGACGCTCGACATGCTCGAGAAGGCGTCCGTCATGGCCGAGCGCTACCACAGCGAGTGGCTGTCGTCGGGCATGGTCAAGGTGTTCTATGACGGCGTGCTCGATTCCTGGACCGCTGTTATGGTCGAACCTTATGCCGACCGTCCCGACTGGGTCGGCGAGCCGCTGTTCACGCCGCAGCAATTTATCGATCTCGCCGTGGCTATCGACAAAGGCGGGCTGCAGATCGCCGTGCACTCGATCGGCGACGGCGCGGTGCGCGCAGTGCTCGACGGTTACGAGGCGGCGCAGAAGGTCAATGGCAAGCGCGACAGCCGGCACAGGGTTGAGCACATCGAGGTCACCACAGCAGCCGACGTGCCGCGTTTTGCCGAACTCGGCGTCATCGCCTCGATGCAGCCGTCGCATCCGCCCGGCGCCATGGATTTTCCGCTGGAGCCGACGGTGTCACGCATCGGGCCGGCCCGCTGGCCGCTGAGCTATGCCTGGCGCACCCTGAAAAGCGCCGGCGCCCATGTCGTGTTCGCCTCGGACTGGCCGGTGGCAGCGATCGACCCGATCCTGAGCATTCAGGCGGCAGTGCAGCGCAAACCATGGGCAGAAGGCGATCCTGACCAGAGTTTCTCGCTGCAGGAAGCGATTGCCGCCTACACGGTCGAGGGCGCCTATGCCGAATTCGCCGAGCATCGCAAAGGCGTTCTGAAACCCGGCTATATGGCGGATCTGGTGGTTTTGTCGGCCGATATCGAGAAGACGGCGCCGGCCGATCTACACAAGCTGCGGCCGGTGACGACGGTCTGCGGTGGCAAGGTCACCTACCAGGCCTGACAATGGCATGCGGCTTGCACAGCTTGCCGCTTGCAAGACGAAATGACCGACTGAACTGTGATTCAATGCCGGACTTGCCAACCTACCGGCCGTGTGGTCACATCGAACAGGGGAAAAACTCCGCCAGCAAGAGCGGGGTCAACAGTGAGGCGTATCGTGCCGGAAAAACCGGATCGGAATGCAATTGAAGTCGTAAACGTCAGTAAAATTTTCGGATCGGGTGAGGGGCAGGTCGCTGCCCTCGATACGGTCTCGGTATCCATCCGCGAGAATGAGTTCTTCACCCTGCTGGGACCATCCGGCTGCGGCAAGACCACGTTGCTGCGGCTGATTGCCGGCTTCGACTTTCCAACCGCCGGCGAAATCCTCCTCTACGGTCAGGACATCGCGCCGTTGCCGCCCTTCAAGCGGCCGGTCAACACCGTCTTCCAATCCTACGCATTGTTCCCGCATATGACGGTCGCCGAAAATATCGGCTTTGGCCTGGAAATGCTGGGCAAGCCGAAGGCCGAGATCAAGGCGCGCGTCGCCGAGATGCTGAAACTGGTGAAGATGGAGGCGCTGGCGGGTCGCCGCACCAGCCAGATCTCCGGCGGCCAGCAGCAGCGCGTGGCGCTCGCCCGGGCGCTGGCGCCGCAGCCCAAGGTGCTCTTGCTCGACGAACCGCTCTCGGCGCTCGACTACAAGCTGCGCAAGGAAATGCAGATCGAATTGAAGCGGCTGCAGCACGAGACCGGCATTACCTTCATCTTCGTCACCCACGACCAGGAGGAAGCGCTGACCATGTCTGACCGCATCGCGGTGATGTCGTCGGGCAAGATCCTGCAGGTCGGCTCGCCGCGCGACATCTACGACCGGCCGGCCGAGCGTTTCGTCGCCGACTTCATCGGCGAGTCGAACTTCCTCAAGGCGGATGTGGTTAACGCGACTGGTGGCCGGGCGACGGTGAAGCTGCCGTCTGGTGTGGAAATCCCAGCCTCGCTGCCGGAAGGCTTCAGCCCCAGCGGCAAGGTCACCATCGTCGTGCGTCCAGAGCATGCGCAGTTGGGCACGGCCAGCCCGAGCGCTTCGCTGTCCGGCACCGTCGAAAACATCGTCTATCTCGGCACCGACACGCACTTCCATCTGCGCCTTGCCGGTGGCGAGCCGTTCATCGTGCGGCGTCAGAACAGCCGCGGCGCCGGTGACGGCTTCGTGCAGGGCGGCCAGATCGGCATCATGATCGGCAACGACGCCGCGCAAGTGCTGAAGGACTGATCATGGCGACCGCGGAACAAGTCGCCAAGGCAGCGCAGCGACGCGATGTGCGCGACCGCTGGCTGCTGTCAGCGCCAGCCTTGCTGGTGATCTTCCTCGCCGCGACCGGCCCCTTGCTGATCGTGCTGATCTACTCGTTCCTGACGCCTGGCCCCTATGGCGATGTGAAGTGGCAGTTCTCGCCCGATGCCTGGCTGTCGGTGTTCATGGAACGCGACATTTTCGACGATACGCTTTCGCTTGCGGCAGCGCACGTCACCATATTCTGGCGCTCGATCAAGTTGGCGGTGATAACGACGATCGCAACTTTGGCATTAGGGTTTCCAACCGCCTATTTCATGGCGACGCGCAGCGAGAAGACCAGGGATCTCTGGCTGTTCCTGATCACCATTCCGTTCTGGACCAACCTGCTGATCCGCACCTTCGCCGTGCTGCAGATCATCCGCAACGAAGGCATCATCAACACCATCCTTATGAAGCTTGGTATCGTCTCAGCGCCGGTGCAGATTCTCTTCACCGACACGGCGATTCTGATCGGCATGGCCTATGTCTATCTGCCGCTGATGGTGCTGCCGATCTATGCCAGCATGGAGAAGCTTGATTTTCGCCTCGTCGAGGCGGGCTACGACCTCTACGCGACCCGTTTCAATGTATTGCGGAAGATCATTTTCCCGCTGGTCAAACCCGGCGTCATTGCCGGCTCCATCCTGGTCTTCATTCCAGCCCTTGGCGCCTATGTGACGCCGAGCGTGCTTGGCGGCGGCAAGAATATGATGCTGTCTAACCTGATCGAATTGCAGTTCGGCCAAGGCCGCAACTGGCCGCTCGGCTCGGCGCTGTCGATCACGGTGATGATCATCGTCATGGTTGCCTTGCTTGCCTATGTGCGCAATGCCGGCAAGTCGGGGGCGCGGCATGGCTAAGAACTTTTCCATCAAGCACCAGACCGGCTTCACGGTGATCGCTGCGACCTGTTTTATCGTGCTCTATCTGCCGATCATCGTGCTGGTCGCCTATGCCTTCAACGCGGCGAACTCGACGTCGGAATGGGGCGGCTTTTCGATGCGCTGGTTTCAGTCGGCTTGGCAGAACGTGCAAGTTATCGACGCGACGCTACGCTCGTTCCGGATCGGCGCCGTCGCTGCGGTGCTGTCGACAATCTTTGCCACCATGGCCGCGCTCGCCACCACGCGCACCGCATCCTATCCGGGCCTCACCTTCAAATATGCGGCGATCAACCAGCCGCTGATGGTGCCCGAGATCGTCACCGGCGTGGCGCTGCTGATCTTCTTCTCGCGCATCAAGATCTTCACCGGCTATTCCGGCATTGGCTATCTGATCGCCGCGCACACGGCTTTCTGCATCCCGTTCGCCTATCTGCCGATCCGGGCGCGGCTGGAAAACATGGACCTGACGCTGGAGCGCGCGGCCGCCGATCTGTACGCGACGCCTTGGAAGACCTTCCGCCGCATCACGCTGCCGCTTTTGTGGCCCGGCATACTGGCCGGACTGATGCTGGCATTCGTCATCTCGCTCGATGACGTCGTCATCACCGAGTTTGTCAAATCGGGCGGCCAGGATACGCTGCCCACCTACATGCTCGGCCAGATCCGCCGCGGCATCACGCCTGAGATCAACGCGATATCGACCGCCTTCCTGCTGCTTTCGGTCGCGATCGTCACGTTGTTTTTCTTCGTCAGCAGGAAAAGAGACTGAACCGACAAATGGGAGCTAAAAACATGAACTGGAAAACAACGACAGCCGCCATGGGGTTGGCGCTGCTCGCAACGACGAGCCTGGCCAGCGCCGATGGCGAGCTGAACATCTACAATTGGGGCAACTATACCAGCCCCGACGTGATCAAAAAGTTCGAAGCCAAATACAACGTCAAGGTGACCATCACCGATTACGATTCCAACGATACGGCGCTCGCCAAGGTACGCCAGGGCGGCACCGGCTTCGACATCGCCGTTCCGTCGCAAACCTACGTGCCGATCTGGATCAAGGAGGGCCTCGTGCAGGAGACCGATCCGGGCAAGATGGAGAACTTCAAGAACGTGGCGCCGGAATGGGCCAATCCAGACTTCGACCCCGGCCGCAAATATTCCGTGCCGTGGGCGCTGGGCACCGTCGGCGTCGTCGTCAACACCGATGCCTACAAGGGACCAGCCGACAGCTGGGGCATCATCTTCAACACGCCGGACGAGCTGAAGGGCAAGACCAATGTCGTTCCCGAGATGAATGACGTTATCTTCGCGGCGATCAAATATGTCGGCGGCCAGCAGTGCACCGACGACAAGACGGTGCTGAAGAAGGTGCGCGACACGCTTGTCGCGGCCAAGCCGAACTGGATCGCCATGGAATACAACACCATCGAAAAGATGGGCGCCGGCGACTTCAAGGCGACCAGCGACTGGAACGGTTCGGCGCTGCGTCAGCGGCTGGCCAATCCGGCCATCCATTACAATTATCCGAAGGAAGGCTACGGCCTGTGGAGCGATAACGTCGTCGTTCTCAAGGAAGCCAAAAATGTCGAGAACGCCAAGCTGTTCCAGAACTTCATCATGGATCCGGAAAACGCGGCCGGCCTCTCGGCCTTCCATCGCTACGCAAACGCCATTACCGGCTCGGACAAGTACATGCCGGCCGATATGAAGGATGCCCCGGAAGTCGTCATTCCGGAGGCTGCGAAGGCACAAGGCGAATTCCAGAAGATGTGCGCGCCTGAGATCCAGGACATCTACACCAAGATCTGGACCGAACTGCAGAAATAACCGCAGTCTGACAGACCCGGCGGCATGCGCCGCCGGGTCTTTTCTTTTCCGGAATGGCTTTCATGGACTCCTATCGCAACAGCGATCCGCGGCCGTCGATCATGCAGGGCTCGCCGCCTCAAATGGTGCTGCCGAAGCTCAACTGGGACCGGCCGCCATGGAATCGCTGGGCCTTCCAACACATCCGCGAATTCCTGCCGACCATCGAGGTCTGGCGCGGTAATGGCCATCGCCATCGTCTTGAGCGCGCAGAGACCGATCTCGACGCGCTGCCGGTGGAAGACAGCAAGGGCCGTCCGACGACGCTCGTTGGCCTGCTCGACGAGACCTACACGGACGGCTTCCTGGTGCTCAAAGACGGCAAGGTCGCCTATGAGCGCTATTTCAACGGCATGGCCGAGCGCACGCTGCATCTGTCGCAGTCGATGGCGAAGTCGGTAACAGGCACCGTGTTCGGTATTCTGGTTGGGCGCGGCTTGATCGACCCGGCCAAACCGGTGACCGCCTATCTGCCGGAGCTCGGCGCGACCGGCTGGGACGGCGCCAGCGTGCAGCATGTGCTGGATATGACCACCGGCGTGCGGTTTTCCGAGGAATACACCGACCGTTACTCCGACATCGGCCAGGTTGATGTCGCCACGGGCTGGAAGCCGGTGCCGCCGGACAGCGATCCGGATTTCCAATGGCCGCCGCATCTGTTCGAGTTGATCCTGCAGCTGAAGGACAAGGTGCGGCCGCATGGCGTCGCGTTCGAGTACCGCTCGATCGAGACCGACGTGCTTGCCTTCATCATGGAGCGGGTCACCGGTAAACGGCTGGCGCAGCTGGTGTCCGAGGAGCTGTGGCAAAAGCTCGGCGCCGACGAAAGCGCTTGCTTCACGGTCGACAGCGCCGGCTATGCGCTGGCCGATGGCGGCTTCAACGCGACGCTGCGCGATTACGCCCGCTTCGGCCAGCTGATCCTCGACAAGGGCCGCGGCATCGTGCCGGCCGACTGGATCGAGGCGACGCGCAACGGCAAGCATGGGCCGGACTTCAATCCGAGCCTGCCGGAGGGCAGCTATCGCAACCAGTTCTGGATCGAGAATCCGCGCACGCGCGCTTTGATGTGCCGAGGCGTGTTCGGGCAGATGATCCATATCGACTGGGACACCGGCATGGTCGTGGTCAAGCTTTCAAGCTATCCGGATTTCAGCAATGTCGCCTATTCGGTGGCAACGCTGAAGGCGGTGCACGCCATCGCCAAGGCGCTTGGTTGACCCACAACAAACCATTCCTCTGAGGAAAGGTTCATGACCGGCAAGACTGCGTTCGAGACCCGCTACGGCTTTGCCCGCAATGAGGTGCTGCTCTCCAACTGGCGCGAAAGCCCGTTCAACCGCTGGTCGTTCCAGAACCTTGGCGAGCTGGTGCCGACCGCTCCCGTGGCGGCGACGCCGGGAAGCGTCGAAGCGCCGGTGCGGGACCTGAGCGGCCTGCTCGGCGAAAAGGTTTCGATCGCCAGCGCCCCGGAAACGGTGGCCGAATTCCTCACACGTTCGAGCAGCGACGCGCTGACGGTGATGAAGGCTGGCAAGGTCATCGGCGACTGGTTCGCGCCCAATATGGATTTCGGCGCCCGTCACATCATCTTTTCGATCAGCAAATCGGTCACCGCGATCATCGCCGGAATACTGGAAGGCGAGGGCGTGTTCGACCCGGAAGCGCCGGTGACCCAGTACATTCCGGAAGCCGCCGGTTCGGCCTATGCCGATGCAAGCTGCCGGCATGTGCTCGATATGAGCGTCAGCCTCGACTTCGAGGAGGCCTATCTCGATCCCGAAAGCGCCTTTGCCCGTTACCGTCGCGCTACGCTGTGGAATCCGGGCGGCGGCACTGAAAGCTTGCGCGAATTCATTCTGACCTTGCAGCGGCTCGAAGAACCGCACGGCAAAACCTTCCGCTACCGTTCGCCCAATTCCGATCTGCTCGGCCTGTTGCTCGAACGAGCTTCCGGCCAGCGCTTCCCGGACCTGATGCGCGAGAAACTGTGGCTACCGCTGGGTGCTGTCAGCGAGGCTTCGATCGGCGTCGACATGGAAGGTACGGCGCGCACCGCCGGCGGCATTTCGGTGACGCCGCGCGACCTGGCGCGTATCGGCGAGATGATGCGGCAGGGCGGCACGGCCAATGGCCGCGGCATCGTGCCAGAAGGCTGGGTGCGCGATACGACCGTTGCCGGCGGCAGCGCGGAGGCCTGGCAGCGCGGCACAATGGTGCATCTGTTCCCAAAGGGCCGTTACCGTAACAAATGGTACCAGACGGGGGCGGCAAACGGCGCCTTCTGCGGCATCGGCATCCACGGCCAATGGCTCTACGTCAACCCGAAGACGGAAGTGGTGATTGCAAAAATGGGGTCGCAGCCGGTGCCTGAAGATTATCCGCTCGAACGCGAGATCGTTGCCTTTTTCGAGGCGCTGAGCGGGATGGTCTGAGGACGAGCCAAAGCAAGGCGCTTTCCTGTGGACCTCTTTGACGCTTGAGAACACTGCGGTTGGCGGGACGGACATCAGCGCCTATGGTCGCCGCTCTTTGCGACAGGGACCAGCATGGCAGCAGACAGCAAACGCATCGCATCCATCATCGCGGCAGAGATCGGGGCGCGGCCGGAGCAGGCATCGGCAGCTATAGGGCTGCTCGATGAGGGCGCGACGGTGCCGTTCGTGGCGCGCTACCGCAAGGAGGTCACCGGCGGGCTCGACGACACGCAATTGCGCGACCTTGCCGAGCGGCTGGCCTATCTGCGCGAGCTCGATGCGCGGCGCGATACGATCCTTGGTTCGATTCGCGAGCAGGGCAAGCTGACCGACGAACTTGAGGCCAAAATTGTGGCTGCCGCCACCAAGGCTGAACTGGAAGACATCTACCTGCCCTACAAGCCCAAGCGCCGCACCAAGGCCGAGATCGCCCGGGAGCGCGGGCTGGGGCCATTGGCGGAGGCTATTTTGGCCAACCGGTCGTTGGTGCCCGCCGAGGCGGCGCTGGCTTATGTGACCGAGGATGTGGCCGACGCCAAGGCCGCACTGGAAGGCGCACGCGACATCCTGTCGGAACAGTTTGCGGAAAATGCCGATCTGGTCGGCAAATTGCGAACCTACATGAAGGAGCGCGCTTTCATGCGTGCCCGTGTCGTCGACGGCAAGCAGGAGGCCGGGGCGAAATTCTCCGACTATTTCGACCATGTCGAGCGTTGGGCAAATGTTCCGAGCCACCGTGCGCTGGCCATGCTGCGCGGCCGCAACGAAGAGGTGTTGTCGCTCGACATCGAGGTCGATGCCGACCATGCCTCGCCGGTGAAGCCGGTCGAGCGGATGATCGCCAATGCCTACGCCATCGGCGGCAGCCTGCCGGGCGACCGCTGGCTGATGGAAGTCGCCGGCTGGACCTGGCGGATCAAGCTTTCGCTGCACCTGACGCTCGATTTGATGCGTGACCTGCGCGAGCGGGCGGAGGAAGAGGCGATCCATGTCTTTGCACGCAACCTCAAGGATTTGCTGCTGGCAGCGCCCGCAGGATCGCGTCCGACCATGGGGCTCGATCCCGGCATCCGCACCGGCGTCAAGGTCGCGGTGGTAGATGGCACCGGCAAGGTGCTGGCGACGACGACGGTCTATCCATTTCCGCCGCGGAACGATGTGCGCGGCACACAGGCGGAGCTCGCCAAGCTCATCCGCCTGCACAAGGTCGAGCTGATCTCGATTGGCAACGGCACCGGCAGCCGCGAGACTGAAAAGCTGGTCGCCGACATGCTGTCCGACATGCCTTCAGATGGTGGGCCAAAGCCGCTCAAGGTGATCGTCAGCGAAGCCGGCGCCTCGGTCTATTCGGCCTCCGCGACAGCGGCGGCTGAGTTTCCCGGGCTCGACGTGTCGCTGCGCGGTGCGGTGTCGATCGCCAGGCGCCTGCAGGACCCGCTCGCCGAACTGGTCAAGATCGAGCCGAAATCGATCGGCGTTGGCCAGTACCAGCATGATGTCGACCAGTACCGGCTTGGCCGCTCGCTGGAGGCGGTGGTGGAGGACGCGGTGAATGCTGTCGGCGTCGATCTCAACACCGCCTCGGCGCCGCTCTTGGCCCGCGTGTCAGGCCTGGGCGCGTCGCTTGCCGATGCCATTGTCGCGCATCGCGATGCGACCGGGCCGTTCGCCAGCCGCAAGGAACTGCTCAAGGTAGCGCGGCTCGGCCCGCGCGCGTTCGAACAGTCCGCAGGCTTCCTCCGCATTGCCAATGGCAGCGAGCCGCTCGACGCCTCGTCCGTCCATCCGGAAGCCTATGGCGTGGCCAAGAAGATCGTCGCTGCCTGCGGTCGCGATGTGCGCTCGCTGATGGGAGACAGTGCCGCGCTCAAGGCGCTCGATCCGCGCGTCTTCGTTGACGAACGGTTCGGCCTGCCGACGGTGCGCGACATCATTGCGGAGCTGGAAAAGCCCGGCCGCGACCCGCGCCCCGGCTTCAAGACGGCGACCTTTGCCGACGGCGTCGACGATATCAAGGATCTGAAGCCCGGCATGCTTCTCGAAGGCACCGTCACCAATGTCGCGGCCTTCGGCGCCTTCGTCGATATCGGCGTGCACCAGGACGGGCTGGTGCATGTCTCGCAACTGGCCGATCGTTTCATCAAGGACGCGCATGAGGTGGTGAAGGCGGGCGATGTGGTGAAGGTGCGGGTCGTCGATGTCGACATCAAGCGCAAGCGCATCGCGCTGTCCATGCGCAAGGACGGCGGCGAGGGCGGGACGCCGAAGGGGCCGCGCGACAATGGCGGCGGCAAGCCGGCGCAACCTTCGCCGATGCCGCAGCGTCAGCCGGAACGACCGGCACAGCAAGGCGCGTTTGGCGCAGCACTGGCCGATGCCTTGAAGCGGAAGTAGCCTCGAATGGTTCCTTGCAATCGCTAGAGCGTTATCTACCATCCTTGTGTGGAGATACGCGCGATATGGCAAGTTTCGAGAAAGTGAGTGTCCAAGAGTTGGGGCGTCTTTGGGACGAGGGCATGGCGAGTGGCAGTTCGGTCGATGGAGACCAGGCTTTCGCCCGGATCAAAAGCAAGCTCGATGCGAAAGTTGCCGAACGCAAGTCGCAAAAACGCTGCGCTTCCAGCCGGAAACCGAGCCGATGAAGCGGAAGTAGCTACCAGGCCAGAACGGCCGGTTCCTTCTCAACCTGGCCCAGCAGCCAGTCGCGAAAGCTGACGACGGGCGGGTGGCCGCGCTTGTCGTTCGGGACGACGAGGTAGTAGGCGCTGCGGCTTTGCATCGGCTGTCCCGGCGCCGGCACGAGCTGACCGCGCTGCAATTCGCCGGCGATAAGAACTTGCGGCAGGAGCGCGACGCCAAGCCCCGCCATGCAGGCTTGGGCAACGGTGCCGAATTGCTCGAACTGCATGCCGGGTCCGATCGGTGCGCTCAAGCCCTGTTCCTCGAACCATTCGCCCCAGGCCCCGGGACGCGTCGCCATGTGCAGCAGCGGCAGGCGGCTGATGTCGGCCGCCGTGGTGATATCGCGGCTGGCAAGGAAGTCTGGCGAGACCACCGGCATCACGGTTTCGCGCATCAACAATGTGGAATCTGCGTCCGGCCAGTCCGGCTGGCCATGATGGATGGCGGCGTCGAGCCGCTCGCGGGCGAAGTCGAAGCGGCCTATGCGGGTGACGAAGTTGATGGTGATGTCAGGGTTTTCTGCGACGAAATCCGGGATCAGCGGCATCAGCCAGCGCGTGCCGAAGGTCGGCAGTATGGCGAGGTTCAGCATGCCGCTATGCCGATTGCTCATCAATCCGAGCGCGGCGTCGCGCAATTGCCCGAGTGCCGCCCGCACGGCTTCGGCATAGATTTCGCCCGCCGTGGACAGCCGAACATTGCGGCTGTCGCGCTCGAACAGCCGGCGGCCGAACTGTTCCTCCAGAAGTGCTATCTGGCGGCTGACGGCCCCTTGGGTCAAATCGAGTTCCTGGGCGGCAGCGGTGAAGGAGCCAAGGCGGGCCACGGCCTCGAAGGCGGCAAGGGCGCTGGTGCTGGGTAAAAGCCGGCGTTGGACGTTCATGATCCATTACTAAACCTCATTGATCTGCGATGCAATTTTGTTTGATTTTTCCGAAGCGGAGGTGGATAAGCCCGAGCACTTCAAGATTTTGGAGAGAGCGAAGCCATGGCCGCCGACAAGAACGCGTTCGTTTGGGAAGACCCCTTCCTGATCGAGAACCAGCTTTCCGAGGATGAGCGCATGGTGCGCGATGGCGCGGCCGCCTTTGCCGCCGACAAGCTCGCGCCGCGCATCGAGGAGGCCTATCTCGAGGAAAAGACCGATGCCGGCATCTTTCGCGAGATGGGCGAGGCCGGCCTGCTCGGCATCACCATCCCTGAGGAATATGGCGGGCTCGGCGCCAATTACGTCACCTACGGGTTGGTGGCGCGCGAGGTCGAGCGGGTCGATTCCGGCTACCGCTCGATGATGTCGGTGCAATCGTCGCTGGTGATGTACCCCATCCATGCCTATGGCTCGGAAGAACAGCGCAAGAGATACCTGCCGAAGCTGGCTTCGGGCGAATGGATCGGCTGTTTCGGCCTGACCGAGCCTGATGCCGGTTCCGATCCGGGCGGCATGAAGGCGCGGGCCGAGAAGACGGCGAACGGCTACAAGATTTCCGGCTCGAAAATGTGGATCTCCAACGCGCCGATCGCCGACGTGTTCGTCATCTGGGCGAAGCTCAAGGGCGACAGCGGCAAGGACGAAATCCGCGGTTTCGTGCTGGAAAAGGGCATGAAGGGGCTTTCGGCGCCGAAGATCGGCGGCAAGCTCAGCCTTCGCGCGTCGATCACCGGCGAAGTGGTGATGGAAGGCGTCGAGGTTGGCGAAGATGCGCTGCTGCCCAACGCCAGGGGCCTCGGCGGCCCATTCGGCTGCCTCAACCGCGCACGCTACGGCATTTCCTGGGGCGCGATGGGCGCCGCCGAGGATTGCTGGCACCGGGCCCGGCAGTATGGACTCGACCGCAAGCAGTTCGGCAAGCCGCTCGCCGGCACGCAGCTGTTCCAGAAAAAGCTCGGCGACATGCAGACCGAGATCGCGCTCGGCCTGCAGGGCTCGCTGCGCGTCGGGCGGCTGATGGATGAAGGCAAGATGGCCCCGGAAATGATCTCGATCGTCAAGCGCAACAATTGCGGCAAGGCGCTCGACATCGCGCGCCAGGCCCGCGACATGCATGGCGGCAACGGCATCCAGATCGGCTACCACGTCATGCGCCATGCGCAGAATTTGGAGACGGTCAACACCTATGAAGGCACGCATGACGTGCATGCGCTGATTTTGGGACGGGCGCAGACGGGGATACAGGCGTTTTTCTAAGCTGTGCCGAATTCAAGTGAGGCCGGCCTGCAATGGCCGATACCTGCGCTTCCGGTGCTCGCGTGCCAAAAGTACGCTCTGCTCCGGTTCTCGGTATCAGCCATTTTCGACTCGGCCTGACCTGAATCTCGACACAGCGTAGCCGGCTTCGGCTGCTTAATTTAGGTGCAGCGCAACATCTCTGCTTGGAGAATGGCCAATAGATGTGTCAGGGTTCGGCTGAAGAAACGCCGATCTCCGGGGCCCCATGGCAATACTGGCAGCCGTCTACCACCTGACCCATTACAAATATGACCGGCCGGTGGTTCTCGGGCCCCAGGTCATCAGGCTGCAGCCGGCACCGCATTCCCGCACCAAGGTGCTCAGCCATTCGCTGAAGGTCGGGCCGGCGAACCACTTCGTCAATCTGCAGCAGGACCCCTACGGCAATTTCCTGGCCCGCTTCGTCTTCCCGGAACCAGTGACGGAATTGAAGATCGAGGTCGATCTCGTCGCCGACATGACGGTCTACAATCCGTTCGATTTCTTCGTCGAGCCATCGGCCGAGACCTTCCCGTTCGAGTACCCCGAAGACATCAGGGACGATCTCGCCATCTACCGCACGCCGGAGCCGGCGGGGCCGCTGCTGTCGGCTTTCCTCGCAACCATCGACCGTAGCGCCACCAACACCGTCAATTTCGTCGTCGACCTCAATGCGCGGCTGCAGCGGGAGATCGCCTATATCGTGCGGATGGAAACCGGCGTGTTCTCGCCGGAGGAAACGCTGGCCGCGAAAAAGGGATCGTGCCGGGATTCGAGCTGGCTGCTGGTGCAAATTCTCAGGAATCTCGGCCTCGCCGCGCGTTTCGTCTCAGGCTATCTGATCCAGCTGAAGCCCGATCTGGTCGCGCTCGATGGCCCAGCCGGAACCGCCGTCGACTTCACCGACCTGCACGCCTGGTGCGAGGTCTATCTGCCGGGCGCCGGCTGGATCGGCTTCGATCCGACGTCCGGCCTGCTCACCGGCGAAAGCCATGTGCCGCTGGCGGCCACGCCGCATTTCCGCAACGCCGCGCCCATTTCCGGCATGGCGAGCTTTGCCAATGTCGAGTTCGGCTTCGACATGCGTGTCGACCGCATTGCCGAACATCCGCGCATCACCAAGCCATTCTCGGACGAAAGCTGGCAGGCGCTGGATGCGCTGGGCAACAAGGTCGACGCCGCACTTCAAGCGGGTGATGTCAGGCTGACCATGGGCGGCGAGCCGACCTTTGTGTCGATCGACGATTTCGAGTCCGCCGAGTGGAACACCGCCGCCGTCGGCCCGACCAAGCGCGAAAAGGCCGATGCGCTGATCCGTAAATTGCGCGAACGCTTCGCGCCGGGCGGCTTCCTCCACTACGGCCAGGGCAAATGGTATCCGGGCGAAAGCCTGCCGCGCTGGACCTTTTCGCTCTATTGGCGCACCGACGGCCAGCCGGTGTGGAGCGATCCGTCGCTGATCGCACGCGAAAAGAGCGATGCAAAGGTGGGGCCGCAGCAGGCCGAGAGCTTGCTGACGGCAATCGCCGGCGAACTCGGCATCGACAAGGCGATGGTCAGCGAGGCCTATGAGGACCCGGCCGAATGGCTGCTGAAGGAAGGCAAGCTGCCCGACAATGTCGATCCGTCCAACTCCAAGCTGGAAGACCCGGAAGAGCGCAGCCGCATGGCGAAAGTGTTCGAGCGCGGGCTGACCAAGCCGTCGGGCTACGTGCTGCCGGTGCAGCGCTGGAACAGCCAGGCTTCGGACCCGCGCTGGCGCTCGGAGAAGTGGAAGACACGGCGCGGGCGGCTGTTCCTGGTGCCGGGCGATTCCCCTGTCGGTTACCGCCTGCCGCTGGGCACGCTGCCCTATGTGCCGCCGGCGCAGTTCCCCTATATTGTGCCGGTCGATCCGTCGCTGCCGCGTGGACCGCTGCCGGCGCGGGAAGCCATACTGCCAGAACCGGCTCCGGCCGAACTGGAAGGCGCCGACGAGATGGCGCGGCGCCAGCAGGCGGTATCGTTCACTGCGACGACCGGCCAGCAAGACCGGGTGGAGCAGGAGATCACCGAGATCGGCGGCGCGGTGCGTACAGCACTTTCGGTCGAGCCGCGCGACGGGCGGCTTTGCGTGTTCATGCCGCCGGTCGAGGCGCTGGAAGATTATCTCGAACTGGTCGCAGCCGCAGAAAACGCGGCCAAGGCGATCCGCCTTCCCGTGCATATCGAAGGCTATGGACCGCCGCACGATCCGCGCCTCAACGTCATCAGGGTGGCACCCGATCCCGGCGTCATCGAGGTCAACATCCATCCGGCTGCCAACTGGCAGGACTGCGTGGCGACGACGACGGCGATTTACGAGGAAGCACGGCAGACACGGCTTGGCGCCGACAAGTTCATGATCGATGGCCGCCACACCGGTACCGGCGGCGGCAACCATGTTGTGGTCGGCGGCGCAACGCCCAATGACAGCCCGTTCCTGCGCCGGCCCGATTTGTTGAAGAGCCTGGTGCTACAATGGCAGCGGCGCCCGTCGCTGTCTTATCTATTCTCCGGCCTGTTCATCGGCCCGACCAGCCAGGCGCCGCGCTTCGACGAGGCGCGGCATGACTCGCTTTACGAACTCGAGATCGCGATGGCGCAGGTGCCGCATCCCGACCAGGGCAACGCACCGCTGCCTTGGCTGGTGGACCGACTGTTCCGAAATCTGTTGACTGACGTCACCGGCAATACGCACCGCTCGGAAATCTGCATCGACAAGCTGTTTTCGCCCGATGGCCCGACCGGCCGGCTTGGGCTTGTCGAGTTCCGCGGTTTCGAGATGCCGCCCAATGCGCGCATGTCGCTGGCGCAGCAATTGCTGGTGCGCGCCATCATCGCCCGTGCGTGGAAGAACCCGCTTGATGGCCGCTTCGTGCGCTGGGGCACCTCGCTCCATGACCGTTTCATGCTGCCGCATTATGTCTGGGCGGATTTCCTCGACGTGCTCGACGACCTCAAGCTCAACGGTTTCGAATTCCGGCCGGAATGGTTCGATGCCCAGCTGGAGTTCCGCTTTCCGTTCTGCGGCGAAGTCCAGCATGCCGGCATCAAGCTGGAACTGCGGCAGGCGCTGGAGCCGTGGCATGTGATGGGTGAGCAAGGGGCCATCGGCGGCACCGTGCGCTTCGTCGATTCCTCGGTCGAACGGCTGCAGGTCAGGACCGAAGGCCTCAACCCGGAACGTCATGCCATTGTCTGCAATGGCCGAATCGTGCCGATGAAGGTCACCGACAATCGCGAGGTCGCGGTGGCCGGTGTGCGCTTCAAGGCCTGGCAGCCTTCGTCGGGCCTGCATCCGGCGCTGCCGGTCAACACGCCTTTGGTCTTCGACATTTACGACCGTTGGACGGGGCGGGCGGTGGGCGGCTGCGTCTACCATGTCGCGCATCCAGGTGGGCGCAGCTACGACACGTTCCCGGTCAACGGCAATGAGGCCGAGGCGAGGCGTCTCGCCCGCTTCGAGCCGCGCGGCCATACGCCGTCGGCCTATGTGCTGCGCAATGAAGAAGCCTCTGAAGACTTCCCCATGACCCTTGACCTCAGGCGGCCAGCAAGACTCTGATCAGCGATGGCAAAGGGGAATCAGAAAAAGGTCCGCGGCAAGCCGCTGAGGCACAGTCTGCTGGAGCACTACCAGCCGATTGACGGCGTCGTCGACGAGATGGTCGATGCTTCGGGCCATCCGCGTCCGGCCTGGGCGCCCTTCATCGAGGCGCTGGAGGAGCTGGGTCCCGAAAAGCTGGGCCAGCGCTTTGCCCGCGCCGACCAGTATCTGCGCGACGCCGGCGTTTATTATCGCGTCTACGACAAGGCCGGCGCCAACGAGCGCGAATGGCCACTGGCGCATATCCCGCTGCTGATCGAAGACAAGGAATGGGCCGGGATCAGCGCCGGTCTCGTCCAGCGCGCCGAGCTTTTCGAGGAGATAGTCGCTGATATTTACGGGCCGAACCGGCTGATCGAGAAGGGAATCCTGCCGGCAGGCCTGATTGCGGCGAGCCCCGAATATTTGCGCCCCGTCGTCGGCACCATGCCGGCCAGCGGTCATTTCCTGCATTTTTGCGCCTTCGAGCTCGGCCGTGGACCGGATGGAAGCTGGTGGGTGCTGGGCGACCGCACGCAGGCACCGTCGGGCGCCGGCTTTGCGCTGGAAAACCGCGTCGCCGCGACGCGGGCTTTGTCCGACATCTATGGCGAGATGCATGTGCATCGCCTGGCCGGTTTCTTCCGTCGCTTTCGCGATGCTCTGATCGGCATGGCGAAGGAGAATGACGGCCGCGTCGCCATTCTGACGCCGGGGCCGCTCAACGAGACCTATTATGAGCACGCCTATATCGCCCGCTATCTCGGCATCATGCTGCTCGAGGGCGAGGATCTGACCGTCGCCGGCGGCAAGCTGATGGTGCGCACGGTTTCGGGGCTGATGCCGATCAGCGTGCTGTGGCGGCGGCTCGATGCCGCCTTCGCCGATCCGCTGGAACTGCGGCCAGACTCGCATATCGGCACCCCGGGGCTGGTCGAGGCGATCCGCCGCGGCACGGTTTCGACGGTCAATGCGCTGGGTTCGGGCTTGATGGAAACCCGGGCGCTGCTCGCTTTCCTGCCGAAGATTTCGCGCGCATTGCGCGGCGAAGAACTTCTGTTGCCAAGCGTGGCGACCTGGTGGTGCGGGCAAGCAACCGAACGGGCCCATGTGCTTGCCAATATCGATCGCATGGTGATCGGTCCGGCGCTGTCGACGCGGCTGGCCTTTGAGGATGACGGCCAGACCAGGCTCGGTTCGGCACTGACGCCGGAGGAACGCATCGCGCTGATCGCGCGCATCGAGAGCGATGGCAGCGGTTTCGTCGGCCAGGAAGCGGTGACGCTGTCGACGACGCCGGTCTATGTCGGCGGCTGGCTGGAGCCACGGCCGGCAAGCCTGCGCGTTTATCTCGCGCGCACGCCCGATGGCTGGACGGTAATGCCCGGCGGTTTCGCCCGTGTCGGCCTTTCGCTCGACCCGACGGCCATCGCCATGCAGCGCGGCGGCCAGGCGGCCGACGTCTGGGTGGTCAGCGACCGGTCGGTCGAGCGCGAGACGCTGCTGCCGCAGGAGCATGACAGCTTCGTCCGCACCATGCCGGGCAGCCTGCCCAGCCGCGCGGCGGAAAACCTGACCTGGCTCGGCCGCTATATCGAGCGTTCGGAAGATACGGTGCGTATCCTGCGCGCCTATCATGTGCGGCTGGCCGAGACGTCCGATCCTGACATGCTGCTGCTCGCCGATATCAGGGACTATCTCGAACCCTTCGGCATCGATCTCGAAGCGGCCATTCCGCCCGGATTGATCGGCACGCTGGACAGCGCCGTCTACAGCGCCGGACAGATCCGCGACCGCTTTTCGCCCGATGGCTGGCTGGCGCTGAAGGACCTGTCGAAGACCATTCATCAGTTCGCCACCACGGTGGCGCCGGGTGACGACGCGACACGGGCGATGACGGTCATGCTGCGCAAGCTCGCCGGTTTCTCCGGCCTGTTGCACGAGAATATGTACCGTTTCACCGGCTGGCGTTTCCTCGAGATCGGCCGGCGGATCGAGCGCGGCATCCAGATCGCCCGTACGCTAGCCCGACTGACAAGGTCCGGTGCGCCGGACGGCTCGCTCGACATGATGCTGGAGATCGGCGACAGCGTCATGACCCACCGCCGGCAATATCCGGTGCGGGCCGGACGGCGCACGGTGATCGACCTCTTGGCGCTCGACCCACTCAACCCGCGCTCGATCCTGTTCCAGCTCGAACGGCTGAAGGCGGAGATCGGCCTGTTGCCATCGGTTGGGCCGGAGGGGCATATGTCGGTCGCGGCCAAGGAAATCCTGCAGCTCAACACGGCAATTGCCGTCATGGAGCCATCGGAGATGTCGGCGGAGGTGCTGGACGATCTCGCAACTGAGATCGGCAACCTCTATAGCAGCCTGGCTAAAGCGTATTTCGGTTAACATGCTGTACGATATCAGGCTTCATCTCAGCTACGATTATGACGCCGCGGCCGGTGGCAGCCGGCATCAGGTGCGTGTATTGCCGCCGACCATTGCCGGCGTGCAGCGCGTGATCGCGGCCTCGCTTTCGTTTGTGCCGACCCCATCGGAGCGCACGGATTTTGCCGATTTCTTCGGCAACAATGTCACCGCGATCGCCTTTCGCGACGTCCATGACGGGCTCGACATCAGAATGAGCGCGCGCGTGTCGGTGTCACGGCCGGAGCCTGGGCTCGACGTGTCGCCCGATCTGCAGCGCCTGCGGGAAGAACTCGGCGCCGTACGGTCACTGGCGCCGGATGCACCGCATCACTTTCTCGCCGCCAGCGATCATGCCGGCATCGATGCGGCGATCACCGCCTATGCCCGCGACAGCGCCGGCGGCTCGACGGTCGGCATGGCCATCGATCTGTGCAACCGCATCCACCGCGACTTCACCTATGACGGGGAAGCGACCACGGTGCGTACCGGGGCCAGCGATGCCTTCCGTTTGAAGCGGGGCGTGTGCCAGGACTTCTCCCACATCATGATCGCCGGCCTGCGCGGGCTAGGTATTCCTGCGGGTTATGTCAGCGGCTTCCTGCGCACCATTCCCCCGAAAGGGAAGCCGCGGCTCGAAGGCGCCGATGCCATGCATGCCTGGGTCAAGGTGTGGTGTGGGCGCGATGCCGGCTGGCAGGAATTCGACCCGACCAATGGCATGCGGGCCAGCAACGACCACATCACCGTTGGCTATGGCCGCGACTATTCCGACGTGGCTCCGATCGTCGGCGTGCTGAAAACCACCGGCGGCCAGGTCGGCGACCAGGCCGTCGACGTCATCCCGGTCGCGCTCGAGAAGGCCTGACAGCCTCGAAGCACAGCTTCTCAACAACGGCCATGCCCGTTATGCTCGGTCGAAACTTCGGGGAGGATCGGTCGGCAGGCATGCTGATGCGGAGTTCGGTATTGACGGCAATCAGTGTCATCATCCCGGCGCACAATGCGGCGGCAACCATTGCGGCCACGCTGGCCTCGCTTCGTTCCGAAGCCGAGGTTATCGGCGAGGTGCTGCTGGTCGACGATTCCTCCTCGGACGGGACGGCAGAAGCCGCGCTGAATGCCGCCACGCAATTCTCGTTGCCGTTGCGCGTGCTCAAGAGCAGCTGCCGGGACGCGGGCGGCTCCCGCAATGTGGCGCTGGCGCAGGCGCAATGCTCCTGGATCTACCTGATCGACGCCGACGACTTGCATCTGGAGGGCGGGCTGCGGTCGATGCTGGTCCGGGCGGGGGAGCAACCGGCCGCCGACATGGTGATCGGCGCCTACCGTCGGCGCACCGATGGCGAGAACCGGAACCTCAAGCTTCCAGCCGGCTACATAGAAGACGGTATAGCCAATGCCTCGGCCTATCTGGAAGGTCACATTCGCTCGATCGCCGTGGGCAGTGCGCTGGTTTCCCGGCGCGTCGTCGGCGACACGCGCTTCCCGACCGGGCTTGCCTATGACGAGGACACGCTGTTCTGGTCCAGGCTGATGGGCAGGGCGTCGCTTGCCCTGATCGTGCATCCCGTCATGATCTACCACGTTTCGGCAGTGCGTTCCGATGATCGCTTCATCACCAGGCCGGTGCGCCGCTTTCTCGACTGGCGGCTGGCGCTGCGCGAGCTGACTGACTGTGGCATCCCACTGTCGTCGCTAAAGACCAGGGAGGGGCTGGTCGCCCTCAAGATCGCCCGGGTTCACTATGCGCGCGGCGATCTGGAGACGGCGGCGCGGTTCCTGAGGATCGCGGCGGCGGCGCCGAAGGTGCGGTCGAACACCTGGCGTTGCAGGCGCTACCAGCTGAAGCTGGCGCTGCGGCGCTGGTTTTCCTCTCCGCGCGTCCAGTTGCAACGTGCCTGAATCAGCCCCGCCGCAGCTTGCCGTCATTGTCATCGGCTATCGCGCGCCGGCTCAAATCGTCGAGGCGGTGACATCCCTGCTGGATCAGGATGAGCCGCTCGAGATCAGGGTGGTCAACTCGGGCGGAGGCGAGGTCCTGGCGCTGCTGACCGGCGCCGGGGTCAAGGTGCCAGTGATCGAGGTCGGTCGAAGGCTGTTTGTAGGCGCAGCCCGCAACCTCGGCATTGCGGCCACCAAAGCGCCTTTCGTTGCCTTTCTTGCCGATGATTGCCTCGCCTGTTCGGGCTGGGCCGAGGCACGGATGCAGCGGCATCTGGCTGGCGACCGCGCCGTGGCGAGCGCGATGGTGAATAGCCATCCGCGCAATCTGATCGCCTGTGCGGCTCATCTGATCATGTTCATGCGACGGCTTCCCGGTCTGCCGTCGGATCGTGCGCTGCGTTACGGCGTGTCGTTCGATCGGCGGCTGTTCGATGAATTTGGCTTGTTCGATGAAACCATGCCTGCTGCCGAAGACACCGAATTCCTGGGGCGGCTGCCGCAGGAACTGCAGCCGGTGTGGGAGCCTAAGGTGCAAACCGTTCATCGCAACGAAACCCGGCTGTCCAGATTGCTTGCCGATCAGTACAGGCGCGGCTGTCGCCGCGGCGATTACCTCGCAGCGTCTGCCCTGAACACTCCGTTTCGGTGTTTTCGCGACACGTTTCGCGATCGGCGGAATGCCCGCAAGCTGGCGAAGATCGGGCTTTCCGATCGGGATCGAACTTTCGCGATGATGTCGATGCCAATTGTCTGGCTTGCCCTGCTGGTCAAATCCGTGGGTGTCTATATTGGCGTGCGAAATCGCGTGAAAGCGGCAACAAGAAAATGATAACGAGCCAAATCAAGCCTCGACGCTGGCGACGGAGCCGACTGTTCTGGACGCGCCAGAGAACGGTCGCAGTTTTCAGCTATCGTTATGACGCGCATCTGGTTGCCGATCTGATCACCAATATCGATCCGGTCGTTGACGGCTGGATTGCCTATGACGATCGCGGGGCGACCGGCGTGTTCAGCAGCGAGCCGCAGCGGCGGCGGATCTTGCTCGACGCAGCGCATGAAGCTGCCGCCGACTGGATCCTGGCTATTGATCCCGATGAGCGGCTGGAACGCGGTACCGCGGAGCGGATCGGACAGCTGACGGGTGATTACAGGCGTATGGCCTGGGGGTTCCGGCTCCGCGAATTGTATTCGCCGACCGAGTACCGGGTCGACGGGCTGTGGGCCGAAAAGTTCCAGTATCGTCTGTTCAGAGCCTACGATCCGGCGAAGTACCGACCAGAGGACCTGCACGGGCTCTGGTATCCTCCCGATCTTGGTTTCAAGGCCCGCAACAGCGGGCTCAACCTCTATCATTTAAAGATGATGGAGCCGAAGCGGCGGATCGCCCGCCGCAATCTCTACCACCACCTTGATCCAAAGGGGCTCCTGCAGGATGTGGGCTATGACTACCTTGCCGATGAGGCAGGGGCCGTGTTCGAACAGATTCCGCCCGGGCGCGACTACCATCCGCCTCACGTCGACGATGGCGGCCTCTGGATGGCCGTGCCGGCTGGTGCCACCATTGGTGGACCCGACCACATTCCATAGCAACGGGGTGGAACCAGCAGTCGGCCTGGCGCTTATCTACGAGAAAAATCTCGTGGAGCGGGCATGCTTGACAAATCTGGGACGCCATCCGGCCGGTCGGCTGCCGGACAGGGGGACGATGGAGCGCCGAAGAACGGCGCGCAGACCGCTGCCGAACAGGCCTCGCTCACCTATATCAGCGACAGCGAGCCGGGGATCCGGCGCCTGAAGGCGGGCGAAGGCTTTTCCTACAAGGGCGCGAAAGGACAGGCCGTCGGCGCGGCAGCCATTGCCCGCATCAAGGCGCTGGCCATTCCGCCGGCATGGACGGATGTGTGGATCTCGCCCGATCCCGCCGGCCACATCCAGGCGACCGGCCGCGACCAGCGCGGGCGCAAACAGTACCGCTACCATCCGCTGTGGGCCGCCGAGCGCGACGGCGCCAAATACTCCAGCCTTGTCGCCTTTGCCGAAAGCCTGCCGGAGCTTCGCCGCCGGATCGATGCCGATCTGCGCCGCCGTGGCCTGCCGGCCGAGCGCGTCGTGGCGGCAATTGTCTGGCTGCTCGACAACACGATGATCCGGGTCGGCAATGCCGCCTATGCCCGCGACAACAAGAGCTTTGGGCTGACGACGCTACGCGACCGCCACGTCGACATCAAGGGATCCAGCCTGCGCTTTGCCTTCAAGGGCAAGTCCGGCAAGGAATGGAAGTTGAAGCTGGTCGACCGCCGCATCGCCCGGGTCGTGCGCGGCGCGCAGGATATTCCGGGGCAGCAACTGTTCCAATATCTCGACGAGGACGGCGAGCGGCATGGAGTGCGCTCCGACGATGTCAACCGCTATATCCGCGACGCGATCGGCGCCAATTTCAGCTCCAAGCATTTCCGCACCTGGGGCGGCACCATCCATGCCGCGTCGCTGTTTGCGCGGACGGAGCTTCCCGAAAGCCAGGCGCAGACCAAGCGTGTGATGAACGCGGTCATCGACAAGGTGGCCGAGCGGCTCGGCAACACACGCGCCGTCTGCCGCAAATGCTACATCCATCCACAGGTTTTCGAAGCCTGGGTGGAAGGGCGGCTGCTTAGCGAAATGACCGAGGCCAACAAGCGCAAGCGAGCGATCGACGGTCTCGATGATGAAGAGGCTCTTGTGCTGAGATGGTTGAAGGCAAGCGAAGGCTGACAAAAATGGCGTAACTTTTTTGTCGACGCCATGTCGGCACAGGCCCTACTGTTTCGTCCTTTGAGACAGAAAAGGACGTCCCATGCTCTACGCTATCCTCTGCTATGCCTCCGAAGATGTCGTCTCCTCCTGGAGCAAGGCACAGGATGACGAGGTCATGGCAAAGCTCATGCATGTGCAGGAAAAATATGCTCAAGCCGGCCGGCTTGGGCCGGTGGCGCGGCTTTTGCCCACCACCGCCGCGACGACGCTGCGCAAGGTCAAGGGCGAATCGGTCGTCATCGACGGCCCGTTTGCCGAGACCAAGGAACAGTTCCTCGGCTTCTACACGCTGGAATGCGCCGATCTCGACGAAGCCGTCGACTTCGCGCGCGAGCTTTCCGAGGTCAATCCCAGCGGCGGATCCTATGAGATCCGACCGGTTTCCGTCTTCAACCCAACCAGAGTAGCCACATGACAGACCTCGCCTGGATAAGCTCGGCGATCAGCGCTGCCCGCCCGCAGGCTATGGGTGCGCTGCTGCGCTATTTCCGCAATCTCGATACGGCGGAGGAAGCTTTCCAGGACGCGTGCCTGAGGGCACTCAAGAACTGGCCGCAGAACGGGCCGCCGCGCGATCCTGCGGCCTGGCTGATCTTTGTCGGCCGCAACACCGGCATCGACGCGGTGCGCAAGCGCGCCAAGCAGGCGCCAATGCCGGAAGAGGACCAGATCTCGGACTTGGAAGATGCCGAGAGCGATATCGCCGAACGGCTGGACGGCGCGCACTACCGCGATGACATATTGCGGCTCTTGTTCATCTGCTGCCATCCGGATCTGCCGCCTACGCAGCAGATCGCGGTGGCGCTGCGCATCGTCTCCGGTCTCACAGTCAAGCAGATCGCGCGTGCGTTCCTGGTCGGCGAAAGCGCCATGGAACAGCGCATCACGCGCGCCAAGGCGCGCATTGCCGATGCCGGCGTGCCGTTCGAGACGCCCGGAGCGGTCGAGAGATCGGAAGAGCACACGTCTGAACTCCNTTTCCCTACACGACGCTCTTCCGATCTTGTTCCAGACCGAGCCGGAGATCATGGGTCTGACGGCATTGCTTTTGCTGCAGCATGCGCGCGCGCCGGCCCGCTTCGACGAGAATGGCGAGATCGTGCTGCTCGACGACCAGGACCGCTCGCTGTGGAGCCGCAAGATGATCGACGAAGGCCTGGCGCTGGTCGACAAGGCCCTGCGCCACCAGAAGCCCGGACCCTACCAGGTGCAGGCGGCGATCGCCGCCCTTCATGCGCGGGCGGCAACCCCCGAGGAGACCGACTGGACCGAGATCGACCTGCTCTACAGCCTGCTGGAGGCGATGCAACCTTCGCCGGTGGTGACGCTGAACCGCGCGGTTGCGGTCGCCAAGGTGCGCGGGCCGGAAGCTGCCCTCGCCATGATCGAGCCGCTTGGCGAGAGGCTGTCCGGCTATTTCCACTTCTTCGGCCTCAAGGGCGGTCTGTTGATGCAGCTCGGCCGTGGCGAAGAGGCGCGTGTCGCCTTCGATCGCGCCATTGCGTTGGCCAACACGGCAGCGGAAGCCGCCCATATCCGCATGCATATCGACCGGCTGATGCGAGACGGAGCCGTGAAGGCGCCGGCGAAGACAGCGCACTAAGCCTGTTCCTCCTCTGGCTCAATCGTGCAATCTCGGCTTGGACCATGCCGGGGTGGCGATTTTCCCCTGAAACGAGTAATGGCACGCCATGACAGCGCCCGCGGCATGCGGGCGATAATGGCGCCAAGGCTCGACCGCCGCCCTATGATGGCGAGCGGATCTGAAAGGGATAAAAATGACGATAGCGAAGGAAACGGCCGAACTTCTGGCGAAACTGGGTGTGGCCAAGGACGCGCTGACCGGCGGCGACCTCGTCGTGCGCAGCCCGGTGACGGGTGAACAGATCGCGGCGCTGAAGACGATTTCGCCGGCCGATGCGGCCAAGACCATCGATGCCGCGCACACGGCGTTCCAGGCCTGGCGGATGGTGCCGGGTCCCCGGCGCGGCGAACTGGTGCGGCTGCTCGGTGAGGAGTTGCGCGCGCACAAAACCGAGCTTGGCCGGCTGGTGTCGATCGAGGTCGGCAAGATCCCGTCGGAAGGCCTCGGCGAAGTCCAGGAAATGATCGACATCTGCGATTTCGCCGTCGGCCTTTCCCGCCAGCTCTACGGTCTAACCATCGCCACCGAGCGTCCGGGACATCGCATGATGGAGACCTGGCATCCGCTCGGCGTCGTCGGCGTCATTTCGGCCTTCAATTTCCCGGTCGCGGTGTGGTCGTGGAACGCGGCGCTGGCGCTGGTCTGCGGCGACGCCGTGGTGTGGAAGCCTTCGGAAAAGACGCCGCTGACGGCGCTCGCCTGCGAGGCGATTTTTGCCGGCGCGGTCAAGCGCTTCGGCGCGGATGCGCCGCAGGGCCTGGCACCGGTGCTGATTGGCGACCGCTCCGTCGGCGAGATCCTGGTCGACCACCCGAAGGTGGCGCTGGTTTCGGCCACCGGCTCGACCCGCATGGGCCGGGATGTCGGCCCGCGTCTGGCCAAGCGCTTTGCCCGCGCCGTGCTCGAACTCGGCGGCAACAATGCCGGCATCGTCTGCCCGACCGCCGATCTCGACATGGCGCTGCGCGCCATCGCCTTTGGCGCCATGGGCACCGCCGGCCAGCGCTGCACGACGCTGCGGCGCCTGTTCGTGCATGACAGCGTCTATGACGCGCTGCTGCCGCGGCTGAAGAAGGCCTATGAGAGCGTCTCGGTCGGCAATCCGCTGGAGACGTCTTCGCTCGTCGGGCCGCTGATCGACAAGGCGGCCTTCGACGCCATGCAGAAGGCGCTCAAGGAAGCCACCGCTCACGGCGGCAAGCTGACCGGCGGTTCGCGGGTCGAGAATGGCCATCCCGATGCCTATTACGTGCATCCGGCGCTGGTCGAAATGCCGAAGCAGGTGGCTCCCGTTACCGAAGAAACCTTCGCGCCGATCCTCTATGTAATGAAGTACTCCGATTTCGATGCCGTGCTCGACGAGCACAATGCGGTCGGCGCCGGACTGTCGTCGTCGATCTTCACCCGCGACCTGCAGGAATCCGAGCGCTTCCTCGGCGTCGATGGTTCGGATTGCGGCATCGCCAACGTCAACATCGGCACGTCGGGCGCCGAGATCGGCGGCGCGTTCGGCGGCGAGAAGGAAACCGGCGGCGGCCGCGAGAGCGGCTCCGATGCCTGGAAGGCCTATATGCGCCGCGCCACCAACACGGTGAACTATTCCAAGGCGCTGCCGCTGGCGCAGGGCGTGTCATTCGACATCGATTGAGATGCTGCGCCCGGCCTTTGACCAGTTGATCCACCCGAACTCGTCGGGCGGATCGCTGCCGCTCGCGCGGATCGTTCCGCTTTCAGGCTTCGCCCCCGCTGTCCAGATGTCCGTATCCCGACGGCGGAAAGGCCACCTCGGCCATGCGCCCGGACGGGTCCTCGCGGTCGGCACGATCGGCTGCGCAACAGCGTCTGCGCCGAACGTTCAGCCAGCGTGCGGCGACGCCGGTCGGCAGGCTTCGAACGCGGCATCGATAACGGCAAGCTTGGCGGCCTGGACGGTCATGTATTCCTGGTAGAAGCTGTTCGACACCCACATCACCGAATGCCCGCGCTGGCCTAGCCAGCCGACGCTGCCGAGCTTTTCGGCGTCGCGCAATTTGCGCGCAAGATGGGTGCGCGAGAGTTTTAGCCAACTGGCGAATTCGCCGATCGAAACCACGCTGGTCGGGATCCGGTCGAGGCCGGCATTGTCGGGATCGATGCCAGACATCAGCCAATCCATGACGATGCCGCCATTGTTGAGCCAGATGAACAGCGAAAACGTCTGCTTGGGCTCACGCACAGGGTTGGAGGAGAGCAGGCCTTCCGCCACCAGCGGCTGCAGCCTGGCAATCATGCCGTGCTGCTCGAGAAAGGCGGCGAGGCGGTCGCCGCCGTCGAGACCGTCGAGCGTGCGCAGATGCGCAACCACCCAGCCATCGAATTCCTTCAGCGTCGCTGCCGTCACCTGAAAGGGATGGGCTCGTCCATCACCGGTGTGCGGCAGGTATTCGATGATGTGATAGTACAGCATCTCCTTGATGAAGGCTTCGGCCGTGTTGCGGCTGGCGACGGAATAGTGAAGCACGGCATCGATGAAGCGGGCCAGTGTCAGTTCCGTGCGGGGATCGCGCGGGTCGCGGGCGAAATGCAGGGCTAGGCCGGTGTGAGCCAGCAACCAGCGCTGTTGCGTGGCGAACACGGCGGCCAGGCGTGGGCTCGTTTCATAGATATGCAGCAGCGCCTTCGACTGCGCCTCGACATGACGGTGCAGCGCCGGATGGCCGGCAATATATTCGAAATTCAGCCCCATCCTCCTCGTCCTCCGGCCAGCCCCCCGGCAGCGAAGACGTGCAATCACATTTCCAGCCTTAGCTGCCCGTGTCCAGCCATGCCAACCCGGAAAAAAGGCCTAGAGCGAGCCTGGGCTATCGTTCCGGCTATTACGGCCGCAACCGCGAGGTGAAGGAGAGCCATCGCGTCCTAGCCACGAAGACCACATCGTGGCAAACTTCTTGTTAACCACATGCTCGGTGAAAATATCGGATTAACCTCAGATGCCACTATCGAGGTTATGTTCCGTTCCTTAGCGTTCAATATGAGTTCAAGGGATGTGTGGATTCGGGGGTTATTTCGGGTCAATCCGGGATGCGGAAGCTTTGCTCACGCACATGGTAGCCGCAATTGCCCATCGTGGGCCGGATGAGCAAGGGAAATTCGTAGCACCCGATGCCGGGCTCGGGCATGCGCGGCTGTCGGTGATCGGCATCGGCGATGGCCAGCAACCGATGTCCGACGAGGCCGGCAATTTGACGATTGCGTTCAACGGTGAGATTTTCAACTACATAGAACTGCGCGAAGGGCTGATCGCCAAGGGCCGACACTTTCGGACGTCGAGCGACACAGAGGTCATCCTTCAGCTCTATGAGGAGATGGGCGAAGACTGCTTGTCTCTCCTGAACGGTGATTTCGCCTTGGCGATATGGGACAATCGGCAGCGACGAATGGTGCTTGCACGAGACCGGATGGGTGTCCGGCCGCTCTTCTACACAAGTAATGACGGGGTGCTTTACTTTGCCTCGGAGATCAAAGCCCTGTTGAAGGTCCCGGGCGTCTCCGCTGAAATTGATCCGATTGCGCTGGATCAGATCTTTACGCTGTGGGCGCCGATCGCTCCGCGCACGGCGTTCCGCAATATCCACGAGTTGGAACCGGCAAGTGTGATGATCGCGACGCAGGGGCAGGTCACGGTCAGACGATACTGGCACCTGGACTATCCGCATCGTGATGAGCCGTCGAAGATCACGAACGAGGACCGCGCGGCAGAGGAGTTGCAAGCCCTTCTGACCGATGCGGTGAGGCTTCGCATGCGGGCCGACGTGCCGGTCGGTTCCTATCTTTCCGGAGGGCTCGATTCGTCGCTCGTTTCGGCGCTTGCCGCCGGCATGACTCCTCGGAGACTGGAGACATTTTCCGTAACCTTCGACAGCGCCGAGCATGACGAAAGCGCCTTTCAGACCGAAATGGCCTCGGCGCTCGGCACGCGCCACCACGCCATAGAATGCGGCGCCCGCGATATCGCCAGCGTCTTTCCTGACGTCATCCGCTTTGCCGAGCGGCCGATCATCCGCACGGCGCCAGCGCCACTCTACAAATTGTCCGCCCTGGTTCGCCAGGCCGGCCTGAAGGTGGTGCTGACGGGTGAAGGCGCCGACGAGGTCTTCGCCGGTTACGACGTCTTCAAGGAGGCGCGTGTCCGCCGGTTCTGCGGGCGGCAGCCCACATCGCGCATAAGGCCGCAGCTGTTCCGCCGGCTTTACCCGTATCTGCCGGGCCTGCAACAGCAATCGGTGGAGTATCTGGCTGCCTTCTTCGGCACCAGCAACGCTGCCCTCGACGATCCGCTGTTCTCGCATCGGCCACGCTTCAAGACCACGGCGGCGGCGAAAATCTTCTTTTCCGGCGACCTGCGCGCGACGTTGAAGGGTTATGACGCAGCTGAAGAGCTGACCAGCCGCCTACCCGAGGCGTTTTCCCTATGGCATCCGCTGCATCAGGCGCAATATCTCGAAACCCGCTTCCTCCTGCCCGGCTACATCCTCTCCAGCCAAGGCGATCGGATGGCCATGGCGCACGGCATCGAAGGGCGGTTTCCTTTCCTGGATCATCGCGTGGTAGAGTTCGCGGCAAGACTTCCGCCGGAGATGAAACTGAAAGGCCTGATGGAGAAGCACATATTGCGCAAGGTGGCCAGGCACCACCTTCCGGCGGCGATCGGTAAACGCACCAAGCAACCTTACCGCGCCCCGGAGGCCCGCTCCTTCGTCGGGGCGGAGGAACTAGACTATGTTCGTGACTGCCTGGGCGAGGCGAGCATTACCGCCGGCGGCCTGTTCAACGCCAAGGCGGTGGCCAAGCTCCACGAGAAATGCCGCATGGAGACCGCGACCGGATTTCGCGACAACGCCGCCTTCGTCGGCATTCTGTCGACGCAGCTGTGGCAGAAGAATTTCGCCGGCCAAGCGGTCGGCGCGGCAAGAGCGGCCTGAGACGGCGAGGAAAAGGAAAGACACGATGACGGCAATCAAGGACAGGGTCAGAAGCTTTATCGTCGACAACTTCCTGTTCGGCGACACCTCCTACAAACTGTCGGATTCAGCCTCGCTGATCGAGAACGACATTATCGACTCGACTGCGGTGCTTGAGCTGGTGGCCTTCATCGAGGACAATTTCGGCATCGCGATGGTGGATGCCGACATCGTTCCGACCAACCTGGACTCGCTTGACCGCATCTCGTCCTTCATCGAGGCGAGAGCACAAACGCTGGCAGCGTAAGCGCCAACGGCGAGGAACGTCCCGTGCGGATCGAGCATTTTCTGGTGGCGAAGGCTGCTGCCCACCCGGCCAAGACGGCATTGGTCACCAGGGGCAAAAGGCTGAGCTACGAAGAACTCGACGACCTTTCGAGCCGGCTGGCCACCGCTCTCTTCATGAATGGGATCAGGCGCGACGACCGCGTTCTGATCTTCATGGACAATTGCTGGGAGGCCGCCGTATCGATCTTTGCCGCACTCAAGGCAGGTGCGACCTTCAGTCCGATCAACCCCTCCACAAAGGCCGACAAGCTCGGTTACGTCATCGCCGATTGCGACGCCAGGGCGGTCCTGACGCAGGCGAAGCTGGTGCCCGTGGTCACTGAAGCCTGCGCATCGCAAGGCAAGACCGGCATCTTCGTGGCTTCCACCCCTGGGGCCGATGGGCAATGCCCGGCAGGGGCCGCGTCCCTGACTGACTGCCTGACGTTCGATGGCGCGGAGGTGAACCATCGCGGCATCGACGTCGACCTTGCGATGCTGATCTACACGTCAGGTTCGACCGGCCGGCCCAAGGGTGTGATGATGACGCATCGCAATTGCGACGCTGCCGCGGGGTCGATCGCCACCTATCTGCGCAACGCGCCGGACGACATCATCCTGAACGTCCTCCCGCTTGCCTTCGACTATGGCCTCTATCAGTTGCTGATGGCAGTCAGGCTCGGGGCTACGCTGGTGCTCGAGAAGTCCTTCGCCTTCCCGCACGAGATCTTCGAACGCATCCGCAAAGAGGGCGTCACCGGCCTTCCGCTGGTGCCTACCATGGCGGCGATGATCCTGCAGATGCGTGATCTGGCGCCGGGTTTCCTGCCCAGCCTCCGCTATATTTCCAACACCGCGGCCGCCTTGCCGCCAGCCCACATAGAACGCCTGCGCTCGCTGCTGCCCGGCGTCCGGATCTATTCGATGTATGGGCTGACCGAATGCAAGCGCTGCACCTATTTGCCACCCGAGGAACTTGACCGCCGGCCAGGGTCGGTCGGCATAGCCATCCCCAACACGGAAGCCTTTGTCGTCGACGACCTTGGACAACGCGTGCCGGCGGGCGTGGCAGGTGAGCTCGTTATCCGCGGTCCGCACGTCATGCAGGGCTATTGGCGCAACCAGGCCGCGACGGAACGAGCGCTCCGGCCGGGGCCTAACCCTTGGGAAAAGGTGCTCTATACGGGCGACCTGTTCCAGACCGACGAGGACGGCTTTCTCTATTTTGTCGGGCGTAAGGACGATATCATCAAGACGCGTGGCGAGAAGGTCGCCCCCAAGGAAGTGGAGGCAGTGCTCCACGCCCATCCAGGTATCGCGGAAGCGGTGGTCGTCGGCGTGCCGGATCCGGTGCTGGGGCATGCGATTGGCGCGCTCGTCGTGCGGTCCGATCCGGCGCTTGGCGGAAAGGACATCATTCGTCACTGCGCGCGGCACCTGGAGGATTTCATGGTCCCCAAAATCATAGAGTTCCGCAGCGAATTACCGAAGACGGAGTCGGGCAAGGTCAGCCGCCGGCTCGCGGCTGAGATGATGGAGGCCGAGCAATGAACATCGGCTCAACCCAGGATGCGCCGGCCTTCACGCAAGCCCTGGTCATCGATCCCGCCGCCGAAACGGACAGGATCGTGGCGGCCCTGCGCGAGCAGTTGCGCGGCATTCGCAAGCGCGGCCTCGTGCTCGGTCTTTCGGGCGGTATAGATTCCAGCGTTTCGGCTGCATTGGCCGCGCGTGCCGTCGGCCACCAGAATGTGCTGTGCGTGCTCATGCCGGAAAGCGATTCCGACCCCGAAAGCCTGCGACTCGGCCATCTGGTCGCCGACACTTTCGTCGTCGAGGCCGTTGTGGAGGATATCGGGCCGACCCTGCGGGCAATGGGCTGCTATGAACGCCGCGACGCCTTCATCCGCGAAATGGTCCCGGACTATGGCAAGGGCTGGGCCTCGAAGATCGTGATCGCGAACGTGCTCGAAGGCGAGGGCTACAACATCTCCTCGCTGGTGGTGCAGGACCCGCAAGGCAAGCAGACGAAACTGCGGATGCCGGTGGCGGTCTATCTCGGCATCGTTGCCGCCACCAACATGAAGCAGCGCACCCGCAAGCAGATCGAATATTATCATGCCGACCGGCTGAACTTCGCCGTGCTCGGCACACCGAACCGGCTGGAATACGATCAGGGGTTCTTCGTCAAGAACGGCGACGGCGCCGCCGACGTCAAGCCGATCGCGCATCTCTACAAGACGCAGGTCTATGCGCTAGCCGCCTATCTCGGCATTCCGGAAGAGGTCCGCAACCGGCCGCCGACCACCGACACCTACTCGCTGGCGCAGACGCAGGAAGAATTCTACTTCTCCCTGCCTTACGATCGGATGGATCTGTGTCTCTACGGCCTCAACAACGGCGTGTCCGCCGAGGTGGTAGGGCAAGCGGCGGGATTGACCGCCTCACAGATCGAACGCGTCTGGGCCGACATCGCCGCCAAGCGAAAGGCAACGCGCTATCTGCACCTGCGCCCGCAGCTCGTTGACGGCGTGGACGAAGTCGGCTCCTGACCTATGCATATCGAGCAAAAGTGATCCGGTCTTGCGATACGACATGCATGAAAGAATACTAAGCTCTTGTCTTTACGCAATTCCGGACGGAAAGCCGCGCACCCTTTCCTGGAATTGCTGTAGGCGGAACGCTTCAGGTGAAGCGGCCGCCGATCAACTGGCTCCACTGCTCGCCCGCAAGCCCGTTCAGAAAGACCTGCGCGTTCTTCATGGCATCGAGAAGCTCGGGATCGCGTGAATGCACGACGGTCGAGGCGACCGGTATGAAGGCTATGCGTCTTACAAGCATGGCGTCCAGAAGCGCGGGCTGGACGCGGCCGCGCAAGCCGGAGACACCGCGCCGGGCGGCATGCTCGACCAGGCAATCGATCACCGGCCCGGCCTGGCCGGGAAGAGCGAGGACCTGCAGCACGCGGCCGATCCCGTCCGGTCGCGCGTAATAGGCGAAAGCGCCGACATTGGCGCCGTTCGGCGATGCCACCGACACGTAGACAAGCTCTCCGAAATCCGGCTTTTGCGCCGCATCGCCCAGAATATGGTTGAGCTGACCTTCCGCCCACTGCGGACGTAGCGGAAATTGGGCGCAAAGCGGCTCCAGCAGCCCCGCAAAGCTGCCGCTGTCGATCTCGGAGGTCCGAAATGCCCCCCGGCTCGATGCGTTGGCGACGACGCCGGTCCAGCGTCGTTGACTGCCCTTCATTTTGCGAAGGTAGAGCCGGTCGACGATCCGGGCGAGCGGGTTGAACATCCAGGCAAGCTTCATGTGATTGGCAAAAAGGCTGAGCATGAAGGTCGCCGGCCGCATCACGCGAACCCAGTCAAGGCTGTATTGCGGCAGCACAACGCCGCGAAGCCGCGTCCACAGTTTCACGGACGTATCATTGGCGGTTTCGCTGAAGGAGATGTCCTGCGGACCATCGAGGAAGGCCTTCAACAGGCGGGCACCGGCCATCGGATCGGTCTCGTGATCCTCGACCATCAGCGAGCTGCAGATGGCAGCGTAGAGCTGCCGGCCGTTGAATTTCATTGGCAGCGCATGAACGCCGACGAACCCGGAAACCTGGCCGGCGTCATTGACATGGACAAGCGAACGGAGCCTGCTGCCCCAGTCGGGTGCGTCCAGATAAAACCGCCTCATGTAATCGACGAGGGAGGCCGGCGCTGGCCCCCGCTTCTTGCGCAGCATGCGTTGAAACATGCCCGCGACGGCCGCAAGGTCGGCCTGATCGAGGGCGCGGACGACGCTCACGCCGGGCTCCCGGTTCCGGGAACCCGGCCACCATGTTTGCGCGCCATGGCGACACGGGGCTGGCCGTCGGCCGTCACGGCAAAGGTTGGGGTTTCGTAGGATTTCGTTCTCGATAAAAGGGTTGCTATCTGCCGATCTTGACCTTCGCCGAACTCAAATAGCAGCCATCCGCCTGGCTTGAGGAAAGCTGCGGCATCCCGGACCAGCCTTTGGAGGATCGAAATACCGTAAGGGCCGCCGTCGAAAGCTTCCCGAGGTTCGTTCTCCAACAGATGCGCGCTTTCGCTATCGAGACGGGATGAGGAAATATAGAGCGGGTTGCACACAACCATGTCGGCAGCGCCGCGGAGGCCGTCACCCTCGATCGCGGCAAATAGGTCGCCTTGCCGGACCTTGATCCTGTCCTGCCGGGCGAGGCGCACAACATTGCGGCGGGCAAGCGAAACCGTGCTGTCGGTCAGGTCCGCCGCCCATGCCCGAGCCCGAGGACATCCGCTGACGATGCCCACGGCAAGATTGCCGCTGCCGCAGCACATGTCGATCAGGATCGTTTCGTGCGCCTGTTCGCCAAGAATGGCCGCGGCCGTCCGGCCAAGCAGTTCCGTTTCGGCTCGCGGCACCAGGACGTCAGGCGCGAGTTCCAGCTCAACCCGCATGAAGCGGTGCAATCGCGGCCAATTGCGATCGTTTGCACGGCCGGCAGGAAGGCTGTGATGCTGCGGCAAGGAAAATCCCTATCCTGAGGATAAAACGCGGGTTCCCTGTTGTTACCAACTCCGGGTAAATTGATGTTAAAGATCATGATTGGATTGGGAGTAACCGGCCTATGTTGGCGGCGTCCTGTCCCATCAATGGCGAATTCCTGTGCCGCCGCAAGCCGATCCATGCGCTAATTCAGAGCAACGCCTCGTACCGGTCTCCGATCTTTTCAATTTCGAAGTCCGCCGCCCTGCTTTTCAGGATCGCGGCGGTTGTCGGCTGGTCGAGCATTCTGGCCATCGCCACTGCCAGAGCCGCGGCATCGCCGACCGGCACCAGGGCGCCGAAGCGGCCGTCATCAAGTATTTCGCGCGGGCCGTGCGGCGCGTCCGTGGAGACCACCGGAATCCCCGCTGCCATGGCCTCGACCAGAACATTGCCGAAGCCCTCGCTGGTCGATGATAGGACGAACAAGTCAGCTACTGCGTAGCAGGCCGCCGGATCATTGACATAGCCCGCAAACAGAACGTCTGCGCCGATACCGGATTCTTCGGCATAGGCGCGCAGCTCGTCGGCCAGCGGACCCTCGCCGAAGATGACAAGCCGGGCCCGGCGGCCGGCGCGCAGCACAGCGAAGGCCCGCAGCAACGTCCAATGATCCTTAACCGGCACCAGGCGTCCGGCGGTGATGATGACGGGGCCGTCGCCCATCGCCGCGAGCTCTGCCTGCCAGGCGTAGGAGCGTTGCTGGGATGCCGCAGCCGGCGGCAGCGGGTTGTTGATGACCACGACCTTGGATTTCGGGAAGCCTCGGGCCACAAGATCGCCGCCGACACCCTCAGAAACCGCGATGGCCCTGGTGGCGCGGGCCGCAACCAGGGCCGAAAGCCAGACCGCCATTTTCGCGCCAAGGCTGCCGGAAGGCAATGAGGCGGCGGCGTGGAAACTCGGGAAGAACCGCGCCCTGCTTCGCGCGAGGGAAAGCGCCAGCGCCACGACCAGATTGGCGAATTCCGGGGCGCTGTAGATCGCGTCGGGAGAAAGGCGGCCAAGCAGGCCCGCGCTTCGCACGATGCCTTTCAATGTCGCCCACTTGCCATAACCCTCGCCGCGAATGGGGAGGCCGAAATCGACCAGATGCACGGCAGGCGAAAGCAGGGCGGCATTGGGCCCCTGCGCGTTCCAGGTAAAAAGCGTGACGTTGTGGCCGCGCGATGCCAGCTCGTTCGCTATCAGGACGAACACACGCTCGGCGCCGCCGCCCCTGAGGCTGGCAATGTGAAAGACAATCCGCTTCGCCATTTCAGGCGCGGCTGGCAATGACATCCGGGCGGTTCGGCGGAAGCCGCATGTCGCGCACGATACCCAGGGTAATGGCGAGCAACATGCCGAGGATCATGCCGCCAATGGCCCCCAGGCCGATCATCACGACGGTGCGCGGGGGCCATGAACGGCCCTTTGGCGGCACTGCGGTGGAAATCACCTGCACATTGGTGCTGTCGATCTGTTCGCGCTCGGTTATCTGGCGTGCCCGCGACAGGAAGCTCTCATAGATAGCCGTCTTCGACGCGGCGTCACGTTCAAGCTCACGCAAGGCGACCTCGGAATCGCTATCCGAGAACACGTTGCCCTTCAAGTCATTCATCTTGGCATTGAGGGAGGCCGACGAGGTTTTGGCGGCATCGAGATTGACCTTCGCCAGGCGCAGGGTGCGCGCGTATTCGGCGCTGAGTTGCGCGCTGACCGTGTTGTACTCCGTCTTAAGCCTGACGATCGACGGATGACGGGGGCCAAAGGTCATCGACTGCGAATCGATCTGCTGGCGCAGGCCGTTGGCCGTTGCGCGCAGCGCCACAAGCGCCTCCGACGTGGCGGGACCGGAATTGGTGCCGTTTGCGCCGGCGGCAAGCAGGGCGTCGTAACTTGCCTGCGCGGCGATGACGCGCGATTGCGTCTCCACGATCTGGCCGTTGAGCTGGGTCATGGTTTGCGAGGAAACAAGCTGCCCATTGCTGGTGGCCAGATTGTGGCTGCGCCTATAGGCCTCGACCTTCTCTTCGGCCGCCTGCACATCGCTCTTGAGCTGGCCCAGCCGCCCGTCCAGCGCGGCCGCGGCACGGCTGGCGCCGGAAGCCTCGGCGCTGGCCAGCTCTTCCTGGAAAGTCTTGACGATATCCTGCGAAATCAGGATCGCCTTAGCGGGGGTTTCCGCCGATACCATCAAGGTCGTGACAAACGACTTTTCATCCGCGATGCTGCTAACCCGTTCCGCCAGGTTCTTCAGGGCGGTAAGCTTTGGGTCGGGTTTGGCGCCGTCCGTCCCTGTGCGGCTTCGGTCCGCGTCGAAGAACTCCGGGTCACTGGCCAGGTCAAGATCGTCTACAACACGTGAAAGCACGCTGCCCGAGGTCAAGATGCGCTCTTTGCTGCGCGCGCTGAGCAGCTGTCCATCGACCTGGGCCGATTGCGGGTAAAGATCATTCGGAACAACCTGAAGATTGGCGGGATTGATGAGGATGTCCGTGGTCACGGTGTAGCGCTGCTTGCTCAGCAGAGCGTAGGCACCGCCGATGATCCCGCCGGCTATTGCCAGCAGGCATACCAGAGCGAGGCCGGCGCGCAGCCAGACAAACAGACGCCCGAAATCGAGTTCGAGAAAGGTTCCGATCTTGTTGAGCGTCACCGTCGTGACGGGCTCGGCTACAGGCGGCGCCACGGGTGCAGGCGACACAGGGGCCGACGTTACAGGGGCCGACGTTACAGGGGCCGACGTTACAGCGGGTGCCGCCGCATGTGCCATGATCGGCGCGGTTTGTTGCGGCTTTGGCCTGCTGGCGCGCCGCGCATTTTCGATCCGTTCATAGGGGCTAATGCCGGCGGCGGCCGCGGCTGGAGGAGGACCGGAAGCGGCGGACATCATGCTAACCCTTTAATATTCAATACGCACAGCCTGCTTTACGGAAACATCGTTAACATTTCATTTTCCAGGCGTGTCAGGCGCGTTCCGGAACAGCGATCTATCCACCCTTGGTCGGTATTCTGCCACGCCCGTCGTAGCCTGGCAAAGCGTGCAGGCGTTTCAAATGGAAATACAAGAGGTCGTCGCGAGGGCACCCGCAAGGAGCGGGCTTGGCGTCATGTCGCTGTTGATGCTGGTTGGCCTTGAAGGGGCGTGCCGGTTTGGCGCCCATCCGGCTTTCGATAAGCGAGCAACAAGATGACGAGCAGCATGATATCCGGCGCCTTCGAAGAAAGGGCATTGTTTGACAATGCCGCGAGAATGGACGCGGCCGCTGCGATATGGGCGGCCCGAGGCGTATTGCGCAGGAGCTTGAAAAGGAACCGGAAGAAAGCAAAGGCGAAGAGCAGGGCGATCGGCAGGCCGAACAAAAGCGTAAGAACGACCGGCGTGCTTTCGATGAAGGGGAGGTTGAGCTTTTCGTTGACGATCTTCAACAACTCGTTGGGATTCATGCCAAGCAGGATGTCCCTCCATTCAACAAACTTGAATACATCGTAGATCTTGACGCGCGCGTCGTAATTTTGATCAAAGAGCGTGTTGCTGAAGCGGTTCAGCAGCCCCGCCGAAAAGAGTATCGCAATCAGTATGGCGCCACCGGCCAGCGTCAGCATCAGCACCAGGAGTTTGGCCTGGCGTTGATGTCTGGGTGACAAGTCCGGCCAAGGCAGGAACACGAGCAGGAACAGGATCTCGCCGCAAGCGAGCAGCAGGGCGGTGCGCGCGCCCGAAGCGGCCGTGCCGATGAAGAGAATGAAGATGCAAAGCGCGCACACCCAGATACGCCACCGCGTCAATGCAACGAAACCTATGGCGGTGGTGCAAAGCGCGCCCAGCGCCAGCGGATGGGCCGACAGTCCGATCGGCCGAAAGTCCAGCTCAACGAGGGGATAGGGCAGGAATCGATGCTGGGTGACGGCCTCGATCGTTCCGATGATGGCGCTGAGGACGATCATGCCGACGATGACATTGCCAAGCGCCCTGCGCACATGGTCACCCAGGGCAAGCATGATCATCGCCGCGGCACAAGAGACCAGATAGGAATCGATTATGAAGCCGGCCGAGCCGGCACGGCCTATCACGAAGAGATAAGGCACCAGCCACAACAGCAGCAGCGAATATAACAATGTCGCCTTGAACAGCCTGACTTCATCGCCTTCGAGCCGAATTGGCCGGGTCGTGGCGATGACGACAAGCAGCAGAAAGATCGCATAGGTCCCGATATGCAGCTTTTCGGGAAACGACCCCCCCTCCGTCGAATAGGACATCACCATATTCATCAACTGCGGAGAGATGGTCGAGCGGAGCAGGAAAGCGAAGGCCGCGAGGAGAAAGAACAGGAGTGTGAGGGCGTCTTGGCGGCTGGCCTGCGCGGTCACGAACTGTTGCTCTGTGGGGGTGACACTCACGATTATCCGACCAGCGTTGCGGCTTGCGATTGAGATGGCAGGGGACGCACGCGCCCCCGGGTACATTTTCCTGGACGAACGTAAAGGAATATGGATAACCCGATCTTAACAGTGGCGATGCCGGGCATGGGTCGCCACATGTCAGCTTTGCCGAAAAGCCGGACACCGCTCATTGAAATCTCACCAAAGTGCGCCGCGTGGGAACGAATGCACGCAATGCACTTGCGCGACATGCATCGGCAGCCGGATTTACGCTATTTCGTGAACTCGGTAACCCACACTTAATTGGCCGGTCGTATTGATGGCGATGCTTTGCACGGCGCCCGACGCGCTGCCTGTGGACGGCACAATGGCATCAGGCGCCGGCAAAGCGCAGGAGATCAAGGTGAAGAAATTCTATTCGATTCAGTATCTTCGCGCCTGCGCCGCCTTGCTGGTTCTGTTCGCACACGCCTTTTCCTATCAGATTGGCGTGGACAATCTGATTATTGTGACGGCGGGCCGCCTGGGCGTCGTTCTGTTCTTTGTCATCAGCGGTTTCATAATGGTCCATATTACGGGAGATGGTCCGTTTTCCGCTGCCACCTTCCTGAAACGCCGAGCAATCCGGATCATCCCGCTTTACTGGCTTTTCACCAGCCTCGCCGCGGTTCTGGCGGCGCTCGCGCCAAGTCTCTTCCAGAAGACCGTCTTTACATGGCCCCACTATCTTCAGTCGCTCCTCTTCATTGTTCACGAAGCGCCTGGACGGGATAGCGCCAGTCCAATCCTCTCACTCGGCTGGACGCTCAATTACGAGGTATTTTTCTATATCGCTTTTGCGGTGTTCGCATTCCTGTCCGTGACCTCGCGCGTATTTGTGCTGACGGTCTTTTTCATTGCGATGTGGATAGCCGGGCTGTGGCTGGCTCCCACCAACCCTGTTATCCAGTTCTATCTCAACCCTTCTCCGGTGGCATTCGTAATCGGCATGTGGATAGGGCGGCGCTATTTGGACGGTGATTTCACTTCCGACATACGCCATGCCTGGATATTCGGCGTAATGACCGCTGCAGGCGTGGTGCTTTCATTCGTCGATGACGGTACGCCGCTCTTGGGTCAGATCAGCTTCGCGGGACAAGCAATGTGGGCGGCGGGCCTGCTTCATCTCAGCCTCATTCTGGAGCCGAAACTCAAGCACTGGAGCCTTCTCGAGCAGTTGGGCGACGCTTCCTACGCGCTTTATCTGTCGCATATCTTCGTGATCGGCGCTGTGGCGTACCTGGCCAGACGCACCGTCGGATACGAGCATCCGACAACGGTATTGTTGGTGTCGGTGGTCAGCATCGTGGCAGCCTGCCTCGTCAGTCTGGTGATTTACGAGACGATCGAGAAGCCGATTCTTCAGACCCTGAACGGCAGAAGGAAGACGAGAAACACACCGCTTCCTCATATTGCCACGGAGAACAAATAAGCAGGCCACGCAACGGGACGCTCACGGCTTTCAGCGCTTCAGTCAGCCCGCGCTGTCCACGACCTCGACATTGCCGGCGCGGTTAAGCGTATGAATGCCCGTGCGTGCCCATGCCGGACCCGCGCCGATCGGCCGGGGCGAGGCAAAACGGACATCGGACGCGTCGAGTCGCTCAAGCCGCATCAGCCCCAGACCACCGCCATAGGCCCTCGATCCGTTCTGCACCGGCAGCACCAGGGCATCGTCGTGGCGGATAAAGGCGCCGCCCGGCCGGGTGGCCGAATGATCGACGGCAATGGGATTGAGCGGATGGGCGACCCATGGCCCGCGCAGCGAGGGTGCGCAATAGACCGCCATCGTGTCCGACGCGCTGCCGTAGCCGAACCGCTCCGTTCCAACCAGCCAGAAGCGACCGTCGGATTCGAGCAGCGTCGCGTCGTTGAAATCCCTGTCCGCCATCAGCACGGTGTCGCGGACCCAGCGGTCGGGAAACTGCGCGGCGCGATAGAGCACAAGTTCGCGAGCCGAACCACTTTCGGGGATCATGAAAATCTCGCCATCGTGTGCGAACACCTGCGGATACGACAGGTGGTGCGCTTCCTCCAATACAACCCTTGGAACACCGAAAGTGCCATCGTCACCGAGCTCGGCGACGGAAATCACGCCGCGACTCGTCGCGTAGGGGAATTCCTCGACAAACAGATGATGGCGGCGGTCGGCCTCGAAGACGAACGGGTCGGCATAGAAGCGTTGGCCATCGTCCGGCAGGACTGTGAACGGTTTGCCGTCGAGTTGCCCGGTTTCGGCGATGCCTGGTCCGTCGATCACCCGATAGGCAACCTGCCAATAGAAGGGGCGTCGTCCCCGCCTGATTTTTTGCACGGCGCGATCGATCAAAGCCCTGCCGAAAAAGGGCACATAGTGTCGAACAAAACTGTCGTTCTTCAGGATCGGCACCGGGTTGTCGCTTACCGGCACAAGCTTGCCCGCAAAGAAGCGGGCGACGGTTTGCATGATCAGCGACATGGCGCCGGCGAGCAGGTCGTTGCAGCTTCGAGATAGCCAGAGCCTGTCTGCCAGCATCGGTCTAGCCTGGGCCACGACAACGCCATCGAGGCGAGCGCCAAGTTCAGGCAATTGTCCGCTCGCCAACATTGCGGCAACGCCGGCTGGAAAGCTGTTGCGACCGCAAAATTCGAGCCTCAGGACTGGCGCGTCTTGCCCCGTTGCGCTGGCAGTGAGATCTATGACGAGGTCCGGAGGGCCGCGATCGATGGGCGGCAACGGCTCGGACTGGCCCGCCAGCGAGGGACCGAAACGCCGGCTCTCGATCGCCAAGACAGTGTCCAGCCCCCGAGCGGTTGGCGCCGGCGCCGGCGCGTGGCAACTCGAGACCCCATAACCTGCCGCACCCAACCGCATGAAAAGCTCATTTTCCCAGCGCCGGGATGCGACGGCGTGGCCGATGATTAAAATATTAGTCAACCCAAGTTATTCTCGTTAAAGCAAAAAATGGCTTTGCTCTGGTATCTTTCCCCACAGTTCCTGGCAAGGGTTGCCCAAGGGGGGCTGCGGACTCTAGCGTTAATCATACGTTAATTTTTTTGAATACGAAGGCGGTTCAGGGCGCTATTGTTAGGCTGAAAGCACATGTCAGCCGGGCGCCCACGCTTTCGGTGACCAGGGTCAACCATGAACGCCGTTTCACATCCGAACTTGCCCTCAAGGCGAAAACTGCTGATCGTGTTCGGCACGAGGCCGGAGGCGCTCAAATGTTTTCCGGTGGCGCGGGCCGCGCTCGCCCATCCAGGCTTCACCACGGAAATATGTGTGACGGGCCAGCATCGCGAGATGGTCAATCAGGTCATTGAACTGACGGGCCTGCCGGTGCACTACGATCTCAACATCATGCAGCCAGGTCAGACGTTGTTCGACGTGACCTCGCGCGTGCTCCTCGGAATGGCGGGGGTGCTGGAGAAGGCGAAGCCGGACATCGTCGTCGTCCAGGGCGACACAACCACCGCGATGACCGCGGCTCTAGCTGCCTTCTACAAGCGGATTCCGGTTGCCCATATCGAGGCGGGATTGCGCAGCCACAACATCAACTCTCCCTTTCCGGAGGAACTGAACCGCAAGATTGCCGGCAACATCGCCACCTGGCATTTTGCGCCGACCACCGAGGCGCGCGACAATCTCATCGCCGAAGGAAAGGCTGCGAACACCATCTTCGTAACCGGCAATACCGTTATCGACACGCTGCTGCATTTCTCCAGCGAGATCGATGCCGACAAGCTGATGAACGCCAAGCTCGCCGCTCGTTTCCCCTTCATCGATCCGACCAAGAAAATGATACTCGTCACCGGTCATCGCCGTGAGAATTTCGATGGCGGCATCCAGAGAATCTGCACCGCGCTGAAGGCATTGTCGGCGCGCAGGGATGTGCAGATCATCTACCCGGTCCATCCCAACCCGAATGTGCGCTCCGTGGTCGAGGCCGAAATCGGGACGGTGCCGAACATCCACCTGATCGACCCGCAGGACTATTTGCCGTTCCTGTACCTGCAGAAACAGAGCTACCTGGTGTTGACCGACAGCGGCGGCGTGCAGGAAGAGGCGCCTTCACTCGGCAAGCCGGTGCTGGTGATGCGGGAAAACACGGAGCGACCCGAAGGGATCGCCGCTGGTACTGCCCGGCTGGTCGGCACCGATATCGAAAAAATTCTGGCCAATGCCAATAGCCTGCTCGATGATGAGAGCGTCTATCGCGGCATGGCGGAGAGGCACAATCCATACGGCAATGGCCAAGCTGCGAGCCGGATCGTTGAGGAATTGCTGAATCATGGCTGAAATCAAAACCGTTTCCGTTATCGGCATGGGCTATATCGGCCTGCCGACCTGTGCCATTTTTGCCAGCCGCGGACTCGATGTCATCGGTGTCGATATCAACGAGGCGGTGGTCGCGAAGGTCAACCGCGGCGAAATCCACATCATCGAACCGGACCTGGATGGTTTGATCCAGAAAGTCGTCGCCAATGGCAAGCTCAAGGCATTCAGTACGCCTCAGCCGGCCGATGCCTATATTATCGCCGTTCCAACTCCGATCACCCCGGACCGCAAGCCGGATGTCAGCTACGTGCTTGCGGCAGCGCGAAGCATCGCTCCGGTGCTAAAACGGGACGACCTGGTGGTGCTGGAATCAACATCGCCGGTCGGTACGACGCGTGTCATGACAGCGCTGCTCGCGGAACTGCGACCCGATCTCAAATTTCCCGTCGCACATGGCGAGGAAGCTGACGTCCTGGTCGCCTACTCTCCCGAGCGCGTGCTGCCGGGAAAGGTGCTGACCGAACTGATCAACAATGATCGCTCGATCGGCGGGCTGTCCCGAAAGTCTTCGGAGCGGACAGCGGCACTCTATTCAAGCTTCGTCGCCGGCGACCTGTTCATAACCCAGGCCGAAAGCGCGGAACTGGTTAAGCTGACCGAAAATGCGTTCCGCGATGTCAATATCGCCTTCGCCAATGAGCTTGCGGCGGTGTGCCAGGATCTGTCGCTCAACGTCTGGGAGGTAATCGATCTCGCCAACCGGCATCCTCGCGTGAACATCCTGCAGCCGAGCCCGGGCGTGGGCGGCCACTGCATTGCGATCGATCCGTATTTTATCATCGACGCCGCACCGAACAATACGCGGCTGATCAGTTCGGCACGGCGCATCAATTCCGAGCGACCCTTGTCGGTGGTCAGGGACATCGAGGCATTGCTCGACCCGACCCGCAAGCAGACGATCGCCTGTCTTGGCCTCAGCTTCAAACCCAATATCGACGATATGCGCGAGAGCCCGGCTGTCGAGGTTGTTAAGCTTCTGTCCAAGATTCCCAATATCAAGATCGTCGCTGCCGAGCCCAATGCGCGTCAGTTGCCACACGAGCTCGAGGGCAGCGGCGTCATGTTCACCGATGCACTTTCCGCTATTGACCAATCCGATATCGTCGTCCTGCTGGTCGACCATCGACAATTCAATCTGATCGATCCCGAAGCGCTCAAGGACAAGAAGCTCGTCGACACACGGGGCCTGTGGACCTGGCGCAAGGCGCGCAAGCCCGACGCCCGCATCGAAGGCAAGAAATCCGAAATGGAACGCTCGCAGTCTCTCGCTCGCACCGGAGAAGCGGCATGAACTCGCATGACCCGGCATGGGCGCAACACTCTCTATTGGCATCACGCCGCCGCGAGTTTCTCGGCGCGACCATCCATGCGCTGACCATGGCCGAGACGCTGGCCATCGCAGACGAGGCGATGGCGACGCGGCGGCCGCTTCATCATGTTGTCGTGAACGTCGCCAAGCTTGTGAACATGCGCAAGAATGCCGAACTGCGCGAGGATGTCGTCGGGGCGGATATGGTCAATGTCGACGGCAAAGGCGTGCTTTGGGGCGCGCGGCTCTGCGGCGTCGAGTTGCCGGAGCGTGTGACCGGCGTCGACGTCATGATCAACCTGCTTGCGCTGTGCGCCAGGCGTGGCTATCGCCCCTACCTTCTGGGCGCTGAACAGCACATTCTCGACGCAGTTGAAAGCCGACTTGCCAGAGATCATCCGAGCCTGGCCATTGCCGGCAGGCGCAATGGGTATTTCAAGGCGGACGAAGAGGCCGCGATCGTCGAGGCCATCAACGCTTCAGGTGCCGACTGCCTGTTTGTGGCGATGCCGACGCCGAGCAAGGAGCGCTTTCTCAAGCGCTATCGCGACGTACTCGCTCCGAGTTTCGTCATGGGCGTGGGCGGCAGCTTCGACGTCTATGGTGGAAAGGTCGCCCGGGCACCGAAACTGGTTCAGGCGGCCGGCCTGGAGTGGCTGTTCCGTGTGGCACAGGAGCCGCGACGCTTGTGGCGCCGCTACTACGATACCAACACCGCCTATGCACTGCTGCTGTGGCGTGAGTTCTGGTCTCGCCGGGGACGCCGAAACGTCAATCCGTAGGCTCGCGACTTTCAGACAAGCATGCCTCATTGCGCGGGATTTATGCGATCCGGAGCCGTGCCCTTAGCTTGCCGATGAACTGCGTCACGGCCGCGGGGTGAAACAACCAGGTCAGTCCCAGGAAAGCCGCAGCGCCGGCGACACCGCCCGCCGCGAGCGGAAAGATCGCCGGCATATTGCCCAGCGCAGTGCTGGCAAGGCTGGCGGCCAGTCCGGTGCAGATAGAAATGATGGCCGAGACAGCGATGTCGCGCCAGGGAACCGGCACCGGCGTGAGCCTCTCGGCGATGACGATGCAGGCTGCAAGACCTGCCAGCGATCCGCCCGCCAACGCCAACGCCGCGCCAACCTCCGCCATGGTGGGAATCAACAGAAAAGACAGTGAAATCGTTGCCACCGAGCCGAAGGAATTGGCGATGATCAGCAACCACGGCCGCTTATGTGCGTGCACCACGACGCCATAAACGAAGCTTGTAAGATTGGCACAAAGAACGCTGAAGGCGATGATCGGAAACAGCAGACCGAAGCGACCATGATATTCCGCGGGCAGCAGGAGTCGCGTGATGTCGCCGCTGAGCGCGATAAGCGTTGCTGCGACCGGCAGGCAAAGGCGTATCATCAAGGCCATGAGTTGCGACAACAACCGCCCGGACGCCTCGGATCCCTCTTCGTCGAAGCGGCTGACCACTTCTGGAAATGCGCCCATGTTGATTGCGTTGGCGACCATATCGATCGGCTGCCGAGCCAATGCGTAGGCGGCTGCGAAGACAGCCACCGCGCCGGCATCGTAGTAGAGCTTGAGGAAGACGCGTTCAGCGCTGTTGAGACCGAAACCGACCAGCGCCATGATGACGAGGGGCACGCCGAGGGCAAAAAACTCCTTGTGGGTGAAGCGCGGCGGGCCGCCAATAACGCGCCCGGATGCCACCACGCACGCCACGATGCCGGCAATCAGCACGGCGAGGCTCGAGCCGAGCGATACCGTCAGAAACGAGCGTTGGAAGATAAGGATGGCGGCGATCGGCAAGGCGAGTTGCAGCAGGCCGCGCAGATATTCAAGCATTGAATAGAGGGAATGACGCTGCTGCATTTGCAGCACCGTCAACGCAAACCGGCTGATGGAGCCGGCAATCAGATAGCTGCAGACGGCGATTGCAAATTCGATCCAGCGCTCCGGCACGATCACCGCCGAGGCGATCACGGATATGATCAGGGCCAGCACCGTGGTGGCAAGCAATACCTGTCCGGCAAGCATCAGGCTGCCACGGCTGACGTCGCCTTTTCCACCAAGCCGCAGCAAGGCAATGCGCAGCCAGTTGGTAACGGCAACATCCGTCATTTCGCCCACGGTGACCACCAGGGTCAGCAGGCCATACTCGGTCTGGTCGATCAGCCGCGTCATGACGACCAGCAGGAGCAGAGCGGAAACCCGCGTCAGCAGAATAGCGGGGCCATAGATGAGTGTGGAACGGAGCAGCAAAGGGTTGTCCCCGGAAAATTTGCCGTCGATTAACCGTTGACCGACGGGAATTCCAGCATGATGACGGCAAAGGGTGAACGGATACAGTTTGACCAAAAGATTTGTCGTAAACCTTTTTTGGAACCTTTGCTTTACGGTCACCCGGCATCCGCAATCCAAATGGTGTCATGTTGCAGCGTCTCGCCCACAATAGAAAAATACATGTCCTGGTCGCAACGCCCTCGGGCGTTTCGGGACAAGGCGGCATCGACCGGATCATGGGGGCGCTGAAGCAGGAGTTCGAACGGCAAGAGATCGCCGACATCGATCTGCGCTTTCTTTCCAGCCGTGGCCCGGGACATGTCGGGCTTTCGATCTTCTACATGCTTGGTTTTTGCGCGCGGATGCTTGCGGCCCGCCTCGACAGACGCGCCGACGTCATTCACATCAATATATCGGTCTCCGGCAGCACCTATCGCAAGATGATGATCGCCGCCTGCGCCAGGCTGTTGTCGATACCATATGTCCTTCATCTGCATGGGGCGCAGTATCAGACATTCTGGAAAGATGATCATAGTTTCATGAGCCGCCGTATCAGGGCTCTGTTCGAGCATGCCGGCCGGGTGATTGTCCTGGGCGGGCTTTGGCGCGATTTCGTCGCCAGCCGGGCACCGGCGAACGGCGGCAATATTGTCATCGTTCCCAACGCCACGGCAGTTCCTTCCCTGGCGCATGTCGGCGGAGGCGATCACGTGCACATCCTGTTCCTCGGCCGCATCGGCGAGCGAAAGGGCGTGCCGCAGTTGGGCGAGGCGCTGGAGCGGATGAAACATCTCAGGGGTTGGCGTGCCACGATCGCCGGCGATGGTGAGGTCGAGCCGGCACGAGCCAGGTCGGTCGCTCTAGGGATTGCCGACCGTATTGCTTTTCCGGGCTGGGTGGGACCTGACGAGGTCGCATCACTGATCGCTTCGGCCGATATTCTGGTGCTCCCCTCGTTCGCCGAAAATCTGCCAATGTCGGTGATCGAAGGCATGGCGGCCGGCCTGGCTGTCGTGGCCACCCCGGTTGGCGCGGTCGAGGACATCATCACCCACGAACAATCCGGTCTGTTGGTGCCGCCCGGCGATGTGGCGGCGTTGACCGAGGCGTTAACTCGGCTGGTCGAGGATACGGCGCTGCGCGCGAGGCTTGGCGCCGCCGCCATGGCGGTGCACCGGGAAAGGCTTGAGCTTGCACCGTTTGTCGACGCGATCTGCGATGTCTGGAGATCGGTCGCGTCCGAGGCTCGATCGGTCAAACGCTGACGCTGTCCTTCATTGTCGTCACTGCGGCGGGCCAAGCGCGAATTCGCGGTGGAATATCTCCAGGTTCAAAAGCGCCCATATCAGTTTTTCGTGGTCCGCGGCGCGCTCGGCGTGCTCCGTGACAATCTGGTCCAGCTTCTTGGCGCTCAAATAGCTACGGATGACCGAATGGGACGAACACAGATGGTCTCGTACATAATCGCTCATCGGCCCGCGGAACCATTCGGCGACGGGCACCTTGAAGCCGATCTTTGGGCGGTTGAGGACCTCGTCGGGAACCATGCCGGCCAAGCAGTCGCGCAGGATCTGTTTGCTGTGCAGGAGGCCCAGCCTGTAACGATCGGGCAGTTGGCTGACGAAGGAAACCAGATCGCGATCAAGGAATGGCATTCGCCCCTCGATTGAACCGGCCATCATCACCCGGTCGCCCCGTTCCAAGAGGTTGTCGGGCAACCACGATGTCTGATCAAAAAACAACACACGGCGCAGATGGGATTCCGTCACACTCGAAGAGAACGGGAAATCGTTGCAGTCATGGCCGCAAGTGGCCAACCCACCGAGGAGCGAATCGCGTTCCCGCGCCGTCATGGCTCCAAACCAGGAGATCATCCGGGTGGCAAAGTCCCGTTCACCCGCGCTTCGGGCAAATGTATCGAACTTGGCCGATGCGCCGGGCAATGCGCGCATCAAAGGGGCGAGGAGATTGTTGTGAAGCGACGCTGGAACAAGTGACCGGTAGACACCCGCCAGAGACTCTGCGCGATGTTTGGGGTAGCCGCCGAGAATCTCGTCCGCCCCTTCGCCCGTAAGCACCATCTTGACGTCCTGCGAGGCTCGAACCGACATCAGGTAAATTGGAATGTCCGTACTTTGTGAAACAGGTGCCCCCCGATGGCGGACCATCTTGGGCAGATGATTCATCAGGTCATCCGCCTGGATGACGATTTCGCAATGATCGGTCTTGAAATGATCGGCGACGCGCCGGGCGAATGGAAGCTCGCTGTAAGCCTGTTCGCTGAAACCGACCGAAAACGTACGAATGGGGTTGTCGCTGTGCCTGGTCATCAGGGCAACGATTGCCGACGAGTCGAGCCCCCCGGATAGAAAGGCGCCAAACGGCGCATCACTGCGCATCCTGATCTCGACAGAACGGTCGAGCAATTCCAGAAATCGTCGCTTGGCGGTTCCTGGATCGATATCCGCTGTCAGATCGGTCTGATCCGGGGGCGCATAATAGCGCGTTTCCGTTACTTCCCCTTGCGACCACACAGCGTAGCTTCCCGGGTTGAGCTTGCGGATCTGTTTGAAAAGCGTCCGCGGTCCAGGCACGTAACGCCAGGTCAGATACTCGCGCACTCCATCCAGATCGAGCTGCTGGCCATCTGGCTGCGCAGACAACAACGCGCTGATCTCCGAGGCAAACGACAGCAAATTTCTGCCTTGCATGAGGTAAAGGGGTTTTTTTCCAAAGGGGTCGCGGGCGAGGATCAATTCGCGCCGTTGAGCGTCCCACAGCGCAAAAGCGAACATCCCGCTCAACCGGTCGAACATGGCCAGGCGCCACTGGTCATAAGCCCTGAGCAGCACTTCCGTGTCGGAGCGTGTGCGAAAACGGTGACCGAGACCGATCAACTCCTCACGCAGCTCGATGTAGTTGTATATTTCGCCGTTGAAAATAATCCGGAGCCGTCCGTCCTCGGTCTGCATCGGCTGATTTGAATCGGCGTTTAAGTCAATAATCGCCAGGCGGCGATGCACCAATGCCAACTGGTCCTCGCCTGTGTTCAGGTCCAGGAGTTCGATGCCTTCGGCATCGGGACCACGATGCTGCAAGGCATTCGACATCCCGGCGGCCCGATCTTGTGGCTTCTCGACCCTGCGCCCAATCCAGCCGGCAATTCCGCACATTCTTTCCCTTGGCCCTCTTTCCCTTGTTTGCGTATGATCGAGGACACCAATCTACAGCGAATATATTAAATAGCTGCTCGGTGGAGTGATTTTAAAACTGAGCCTGATTTGGTTCGATCAGGCCCTCTCGGCTGCAACTGGAGACGACAGTCCTTGGGTTTCACGCGATTGATCGCCAGCAACCAGGCAGACCGCTCGAACCGATCCTGACCCGATGACGAGTTATGGCAGGCCCAGTGCCCGCAACATCTCCCGGTCCGGGATCGCAGGCCCCTTGGGTTGGATAACACTCATTCCGTAAGGATTGGAGAATTCCCAGGCCGACCACGGCATCGCGAAGCGTTCCGCCTCTCTGCGCACTGCGATGAGATAGCGCAGGCGATCAGCATCGAAAGCTCCCATGCGGCCATCCGCAGACATCAGGATAACGCCGAATTCGCCCACGAACAGGCGTCGGCTCGCTATGCCATGGGCTTCAGCCCAGTCGACCGCCTGACGGAAACCCGCTTCGAGCTGGCTCTGCCCCCAATTCTGCTCAAAGTATCGGGCGATCGTTTCACGCGCCGAGGCCATGTTCATCACCTCTTCGATCTGGCTCAAGCCGGCGGCGTCCATCTGCGCCTTGAGGGTTTCGGCGACCACTTCGGGCGTGCTGGCGTCGGCAGGCCAGGGAAGGCCGGAGGAGAAAGCGTTCTTGTCATCGGCCCGCTGGTGCGTGAAGCTGTGCGGATCATACATGTGGAAACTGTAATAGACGTTGGGGTCGTCGAAGTTGGGGTCCAGGTTGACCAGTCCCGCGATGCTCCCGCCGCAGGCGCCGGTCGCGACGATGGTGAGTTCGCTGCTGACGGCGCGAATATCGCGAACCGTGCCTGCCATGATCCGCTGCCAGTCATCGCTGCCGCTTGAATCGCAAGGGTAGTAGGCGGGCTCGTTATAGGGCTCGAGGGCGACCTTGTCGGCGCCAATTTTGATCAGCATGGCAGCCACCGCCACTACCATTTTGCGATAGCGGGCAACACCCTCGCTGTCGGCCCCGCCATAGATCATTTCCATGCTGTAGGCCGGAACCTGGCTGACGCCATGCAGATCGAAAACCACCTTGAGCCCGCTTGAAACCACCCGCTGCACCGCAGCGGCAAGCATGTCCAGCGCCTGTTGTCGTTTGGCGCCCTCGCTGGCAAGCAGAGGGCCAGGGTCGACACTCAGCCGGACAAAGTCGAAGCCCATGGATCGAATGCGATCAAACTGGTCGCCGTCCGGCCAATCGGTGAGCGGCCTGCCGCCCGCAAGCCATTCCTTCTCGCTGCGATAGGGCGGCCATTTGTAGGAACCATCTTTCTCCACCGGCGACCAGTTGAGCCATTCATGGACGCCAACGCCGCGCTCAAGCGGGATCGGCGCCGCCTCGGCTGACAAAGCCATGCCAAGCGCGCACGCTATGACGTAGACCACTTTTCTCATCGCAAAACTCCGCGTCATGGCCGAAGATATTAACCGCGGGAACGGAAAAGAGGATGCCGCCACACGCTTTTTCGACGGGATGGTGTATGAGGATCAAAATCTTGGCGGAGCGCGGATGAGGGTCGGGTGGTATTTCAACCGATTGCGCAGCATGGAGTTGGCCGAGATATTGCATCGGTTGGACGAGCAGCGCCGGAGGACCGTTTCGCGCCGCCGCGACAACGGCTGGCAGCGCTATGCGTCGCCGCAGTTGCACCCGGTGCTGCACGGATTGCGGAATGCTGTGCCGGCCGCTGCGACACCAGCCCAGCGGCAAGCTATCGAGGCGGCTGCGCAAAACACTCTTCGGGGCCAGTTTTCAGCACTTGGGCAGACCTGGCCACAGCGAGACCCCTATACTCTCTTTCCACCCGAGCTCTGGCGCCTTGATCCGGTGACCGGCCGGCTTTGGCCAGGCCCCAAGACCCATACTTTCGATATCGATTTTCGCCATGCCACCGGCCGTGGCGATGTAAAATATGTCTGGGAAATCAACCGGCTGCAGCAACTGCCGCCACTGGCTGCCCATCTGCTTCTCACCGGCGATGATCAATCCCGTGCGGCCATCGAGGCGGCGATCGAGAGCTGGCATTTCGCCAACCCACCATTTCGGGGCGTTGGCTGGGCCTCGGGCATCGAGGTCGCGCTACGAGCCATCAGCCTGATTGTCACGCTCGACCTCGTCGGCGACCGGCTTGGCGCGGCGACGCGAGAAAAAGTCGGTGAAATACTGGCGGCAAGCGCCTATTGGCTGCCGCGGTTTCCCTCCCGTTTTTCGTCCGCCAACAACCATCTCGTCGCGGAATTGGCTGGCGAATATTTGATCGGTCTGGCTTTCGGGGCCGAGGTGGCTCGCGAGTCGCTCCTGGCTGAGGTGCTCAAACAGATCCTGGCCGATGGCGCCGGGGCCGAGCAGACCCCGACCTACGCCGCCTTCAGTGCCGAACTTTTCCTGCTGTGCGCTGCGGCGGCGCGCCAGGCCGGACTGCCTTTTCCCCAGCCCGTCGAAGCGCGTTTGGCCGCTTTCGCCAATTTCGCAGGCTGGCTCCCGCCGAAAACCAGCGGCTTCGGCGACAATGATGAAGGCCGCGTGATCACGCTGGGGGGCGAAACCGATTATGTCGGATCGGTCGCGGCCGCCATCCGTGGTTTTCTACGGATGCCGGGCAGCGCACCGGAGCCTGGCGATTTTCGTGCGCTTTTCTTCGGCGCGCCACCGCGGCCGGCGCCGGTGCCGAATGGATTGCATACATTCACGCAAGGCGGGCTCTCCGTCTGGCGCGGCGAGATGAATGGTCGCAACGTCCATCTGACATACGACCACGGCCCGCTGGGCTACCTTTCGATAGCGGCGCACGGTCATGCCGACGCGCTGTCGCTCACCCTGTGCATTGACGGCGATCCGGTGCTGGTCGACCCCGGCACATGGCTCTATGGTTCGGGGGGAGGCTGGCGCGACTGGTTCCGCTCGACGCCGGCGCACAACACGCTGAACCTAGAGGGTAAAAGCCAAAGCATCATCTCCGGGGCGTTCAACTGGTCGCACAAGGCGGTTGCGACATTGGTGGAGAGCGAGCCGGGGCCGCACTGGAGGCTGTGTGCCCGACATGACGGGTACAAAGGCCGCTTCGGCGTTGTGCATCAACGCGCCGTGACACGCGATGGCGACGGCATCCTCGTGACCGACCAACTGCTCGGCGGCAGCCGCGTCGCTGAGATCGTCTTCCAACTCGCCGCCGACCTCCACGCCAACAGGGATGGAAACATTGTCACGATATTGCGCGGCGCTGAACCTTTGATGACTATCCACTTTCCAGACGCAGCGATCCACATCCGTTCCGGCGGCGACACACCGGGCCAGGGCGGCTGGGTTTCGCCGCGTTTTGGTGCAAGGCAGCCAGCCGAACGCCTCGCATGGCGTGGCCAAGTAGGCGAAAAGGGAGTAGTCATCCGGCTCGCGCCAAGTCCGCCGCAGACCCGATAACGGGCAGGTTGCAGGCGCAGCGTTCGACATTAATTACGTTCAGATATTTAGCGGTTTTGACACCGTTGATCTGCTAATTTGGCCATGATTGTTCTGCCAGTCGCATCCCGATACACAGTTGCGGGCAGCATATGATGGGCCTGGCAATATGTGCTTCGCGACGAGCCGGATCACCATTTCACCACCTAGGAGCCACTGCATCGATGTTTTCGGAATTCGCCAGAGTGATCGTGGAAAAACTCTCACACATCGATCTGCTGACACTCGGTCTCCTGTTGCTCACGGCGCTGGGGAGCGCGGTGGTCGCCTACTGGCGAACGGTCGAACAGAAATCCTTCCGGGACTTTTTCGACTTCGCCTTTCCCGCGGAAGTCATCATGCACCCATCGGCGCGAGCGGACGCATTGTTCTGGATCACGAAAAGGCTGGTGATGCCCTTCCTGCTCATTCCCGCCGGTGTCACCTTCGTTGCCGCCACGGGATATGCAACAAACCAGGCAGTCGGCTGGCTCTTCAGCATCTCGCAACCGCTGATACCCGGCCCCGCCGGCCCAGTGACGATCATCCTCTTCACCGCAACCATGCTCGTTGCTTACGATATCTCCTACTACCTATATCACGTTGCCCAGCACCGTTTCCCGTTCCTGTGGGAATTGCACAAGGTGCATCATTCGGCCGAAGTGATGGTTGGGATCACCAAGGACCGGGTTCACCCCCTGGACGATCTGATGAACCGGATCTGGGACGGCGTCATACCGGGGATCAGTTTCGGCTTGTGGAGCCTGATTGCGCTTGATCCGGTCGAGATCGCCATATTTGGCATCAACGTCTATGTCATTCGCAACATTCTCATGATGGACTTTGTTCGCCACACGCATCTGAAGATTTCCTTCGGCCGGTTGAACGGCGTCATCTTGTGTCCGCACTGGCACCAGGTGCATCACAGTGTCGACCCTCGCCACTACGACAAGAATTTCGGGCTGCTTTTTTCATTCTGGGATCGCATATTCGGAACGCAGTTCATCCCGGATCCGGACGAAGACCTCAAGTTTGGACTGATAGATCGCGACGTACGCGACTATCAGTCGCTTTTCGGACTTTACGTGCTGCCGCTCAAGAAAATGGCAAACCATATCATGCGACTCTTTCAAAAGCGCATCGATGTCGCGCAGCCGCAGGACCGTCTCCAACCATGAACAAAATGGCTTCGATTGACGCTGTTGGTGCGGAGCGACTGGAAATCGTCAGTTCGACGGATCGCCTGGCCGCCATCGAAGCCGAATGGGTAGACCTATGGCATCGTACCCATGCACTGATCTTTCAGAGCCATGCCTGGGTTTCGGCATGGTGGAGCACCGTGCGTGACCGCGACCGGCGCTCGCTGCGGATCGGCCTGGTATGGAGCGATGACAGGCTGGTCGCTGTCATTCCCCTGGCGATCGGCAGACGAAAAGGACTTCGGCTCCTCGAATGGGCCGCCAATAGCTATACGGACTATGGTGATATTCTTGTCGCGCCGGAATGCTCCCTATCGGCCCTCCAGAACCTCTGGAACCGGATCTGTTCGGCGGGTGGCTTCGATCTTGCTTTTATCAATCGTCTGTCGCCGGATGCGGCAGCCCGCAGGATTTTTACACCGGGCTCTTCCAGCGGCGTCAAGCTTCGCGCCAATCACCGGGAGGAAGTCAGTTATCGCGTCGCTGGACAGTGGGCCAGCGGAGCAGCATGGCTGGCGGACCAGCCGAAAAAGATGCGCCAGAACTATCGGCGCGGCATCAAGATACTGGAAGAAACAGGCGAAGTGAAATTCCGCCTCCTGTCGGCCGACGAGCCGCTGCAGCCATTGCTGGAGCGACTGTCGGCGCTGAAGCGCAGATGGCTGGAAAAGCACACGCGTGAATCCGACCTTTTCGAAGAGGGCGAGCCGGTTCTTGCCGCCCTGGTGGACGCGCTGTCACGCGCCGGTGTGCTGCGCATTTTCGTACTTGAATGCAATGGTGCGATGGTCGCGGTTTCCATCAACATCGTCCAGCACAACGTCATGATGGCATTCGTTACCACCTACGACCCTGACTTTAGCCGAGCGTCGCCGGGTGCGGTCCTGATTACGGAGTATATACAGTGGTCGTTTGATCACGGCTTGGGATTGGTCGATTTCCTCTGTGGCGGAGAGGCCTTCAAACATAGGTTTGCAACACAGGCCGTTACCCTCCAATCCGTTCTTGGGGCACGCACTGTGCAGGGCGCGCTCGCTTCTCTCGCTGATCGTATCTGTCAGACGATCCGCGTAGGCTCACGCGGATTGGCGTCGGCGAATCCAGAGCGCCCGCCCGATGAGACTGCTTAATTTAGCTGGATAACTTGGGCATAAGCCGCCGAGCGTTGAGGGCTGGCGTGCGACATGGGCGCGCCATTCGAAAATCCGCGTCGATTGCGCCTCGGAATCGGGACCGAATGGGTCCGCAGGTGCAGACTTCAATTCCCGCAAATCACGTCTCTCGAGGCGCAGTTTGTCGTCTGCGAAGCGTTGCAACACGTTCGTTGGCGTCACAACGGTAGCAGGCTAGGTCCTGAGAATCATTGAAGATTTTTTCGGACAGGGCGCTACCATAGGTCGGCGTTTTTACTATGATTTCAGTAGCTTAGGTAGGCTGGTAGCGGGAGAGCGCTACCGCCTTTCCCCCCACTCGGAGACCATGCGATATTTTCTACAGTGTCGGGCGTAGTGGGCCCTTCTCGGTGCTGCAAAGACCGGTAGGCAAAGGGAGAGTCTGACCCGGAAGCTATCCACGATGCGAACGGCAGCTTTGCGCCCCATATCAGACATTCCTGCCGTCCCGTCCTGCACCCAAAAGCCGACATCGCTAAATCCAGGGCACAGCCAGCTTTGCGCCAATCATCGTCGGACCGATGCAAGGCGGCAGTTCGCAGAGCATTGCGAAATGAGGCGAACTGGTGCGTGCTTGATACGAAGGTTGGGGCAGGCGATTTGAATCTAAGATGGTCGAGCAGTTCCTCGGGAGTTGGCATGCGACCGAGTCTATCCCCGCATAATACGATAGACAGTTGCATCACCCTCCACACCCCGAAGAGGCGCTTCAAACGCCTCGACGCGATGGCCGGCAAGCATTTCGCTAACCCCGGGCGCGGAATAGAGCGCTTCGGAAATGCAGATCTGTCCGGCTTCTGCTAGGGACTGCACGCGCGCGGCGACATTCACGGTCTGACCGAAGTAGTCGAGGTTGTCGTTGAGCGTCACGGCGATCGATGGGCCACAATGGGCTCCGATCTTCAGAATGATCCCCGGCCCGTCATGGTCGCCGTTGAAGCGATCGATTTCTTCAAAGATGTGGAGTGCAGCCGAAATCGCATCCGACGGCTGCGAGAATACAGCCATCACCGCATCGCCAATCGTCTTGACCACCGCGCCGCAATGTTGCTGAACCGCCGCGTTGACCAGAGCGAAATGCTCGCGGACCAAAGCATAGGCGTTGAGGTCACCAAGGCGCTCATACATGGCGGTCGAACCCTTGAGGTCCGTGAACAGGAAGGTGATCTGCCGGATACCGAGCCCCTCATTCTCGTCGACGCGTTCGGACCGGAAGAGCTGGCGGAAGGTTTGCCGTGCAAGCAGCGCTCCACCGGAAACATAAGGATCGAAATCGAGGGCCGGCTTGGTCGTCAACGCGACAAGCTCGGGCGGCCAGTTGATGACAAGCAGCGAACCACGCGCTGGCCCCCTATTTGCTACCTCTATAACGATCGGACCGGGTGGCACGGCGGGCAATGCCGGCAGGAAGCGTTTGCCGTCATAATCGATCTTCAGAACTGTGGGTGCCGACACCGGATCGCCTGATATTGGCACGGCGAATGCAGCCTGCGTCCGGACGTTGACTCCCGAAAGGGCGCCTAGTCCCAAGTCAGTGCGGAGCACTGTGATGGTGCCGGGCTGCAGAAACGTCATGCCCCGAACCAAGCCACGCAGAACGTCAAGAAAGCGAACGTCTTGCCCCGGTAGCCGCCCGTCATGTCCGAAGTGGAGCTTCCAGTGAAAATCCTCGACGGAAAGCGTCTGGGGATCGTGGTGCGGCAGGCGCCGTAACTTCGACGATACCGAGAAGGTGACCTCGATGAAGTCGTCTAGGTCGGTGTCGCCCGATACATCGCACAAGCCACAGACATAGTGGGTCTTCAGCGTGCGCAAGGCGCCGAAACTATCGAGCACCATCCCAGACTGGGGGCACAGCACATCCCAGCTCATGTCGAATAAGCCACAGCGGGCGGCATGAAGGAAGAGGTCGATCGCTTCAGGTTCGGCGATTGCGCGGTCGCGGGCGAAGGCCAGCGGATTGACACGATAGAGCGCCTGATCGTCGGCGCTCCTGATCAGTGTCTCGAATTTCGAGATGACGCGTGGGCTCCAGACTCGCGCCTGCTCTACTTTGGTCATCCTGCTTTCGAGAAGACGATCGTCGACTACCGTCACATCGGACCCTCAACCTTGCCGCCTTGCCGTGCGACAGCCTACTAAAAAACCAGCGCGATGCGAATGGATTGCCATCGAAAGCGTCTGCCGGCACAGCTGAGATGCTTATGCTCCTACTCGTCTAACCGACCATCCAAGGCATATCGATCGCCCCGAGCGATACAACGATCCCGAGGACCACCAAAGCAATGCCCAAACTACCTTCGAAGCGGCGGCCACGGGGCAGCAGCTTCTCGACGAAGACGAGCAGCGTCAAAAGCAACATCCAGGCGACGCTCATGACGCCGGTCGCGACCAGCACGGCAAACAGCGCCCAGCAGCAGCCAAAGCAATAGAGACCGTGGCGCAGCCCCATCTTGAGCGCGCCAACACGCCCGTCGCGCCAGTGCTGCGCAACGAAAGCGAGCGGCGAACGGCAATGGCTGAGGCAAATGTGCTTGAGGGTCGTGAATTGATAGAGCCCGGCGACGCCAAGCGTGGCACCGAGCGCGAGCGGTGCCCATTTCGCACGCTGGGGCGGATCGAGGCTCGTTGCAACGTCGCTACCGAACTGGACCAGGACATATACGACAAGGCCCGCCCCCGCCCAGACGAGCAGATAGCCCGCGACGAAGGTCCACGTCGGGATGGCCACATGTTGTTCGCGCCTAGCCTGCGCCGCCGCGAACATAAATATCATGGGCGCCGCGGCTGGCAGCATCATAGCCGCCATCATCACGGTCCACACAGCGAGAAAAGCGGCGGCGCCGGCAAATGACCAGTCGTCGGCGGCAATTCCGGCCATCGCCATGCCAGCCATGCCTTCCATACCCTCCATACCGCCGCGCGCGGCAATGCCCATGGGCATATCCATGCTGAATGTCTGGTAGAGGGTGAGCGTCCACGCCGCTGCCGTCAGCACGACGAGCGATGCGAGAAGGCCGAGCGGGATGCCGCGCAGATTCCGGGTGAACCGCCGCGATTTCCTGGGGAACGCGTCAGCCATTGTCACGCCCTAGTTCGGGCCGGTCCAGTCGAACGGAATGTGCTTGCTCGAGCGGGCCGTGCCAGTCCAGTCGAGCCCGAAGCCCTTGGTGCTCACCTCGACAGAACGCCCCCAGGTGGCAACCTGGCCCGGGCCGACCTCCGAACCCGGCGGGTTGATCGTCTGCACTCGCTTGCCGGGCGGGGTGGTGGGACCGGAAAGCGCCTCTGCGCGTCCAACGACGAGACCAGGAATTTCGACCCGCCAGGTGGCCAGGTCGCCCGCCACCTCGAAAGTGATCGGCACGAACTCCATGCCACGCATCTCCCCGATATTGGCGGCAAAACCCGCTGGCCAGCCGCCGGCGTGGCCGCCGAAGATCACCTGCAGGGCTTCGCGCTGCTGCTCATCAGCCTTCTCGTCCAGATACATGCCCATCACGGCCTTTGCCTCGCCGGCCCACAGATTGCCTTCAAACTCGCCGAGCGCCACCAGCGTCAGGCCGTCGAGCTTCACGCCGCCATACTGACCCTCGCGCACATGCCAGGCGAGCACGCCCTGGCAGTGATTGCCGGTTGGCCGCTGGGCGAACTCGCAAGGGCAAGGGATGTCGCAGCTGCAGATGTCGAACCAGTCGCCTGCGAGCCGCCATTGAGGCACTGCATTCATGGCTCATCCTCCGGAGATTGGGCCTAGTTATACGCCGAAGATTGGTCGCGCTCCAGCAGTTCGTGCGTCGCCACTGACTTTGATGGATTGGCCCCACCCCGGTGGTCGAGCTGTGCATGCCAAAACCTGCAGTTGGGGCGCTTCAGGTCCGGATCTCGACGACGGACGTGCCGGAGACGGCATCCGTCACGCCGAGCTCGGCGCCGAGATCCTCCAGCATATCGCGCATCGTATCGAGAAGGCCGATCATATGCGGCCGGGCCGCGGCGAGGCTGTTCATGTCGTCCCATTCACCGACGACGCAGAAGGTCCGGTCGCCGGTCCTGACGAGCGCGGCTTTGCGGAAGCCCTTGACGTCGAGCGTTGCCTTCTTGTGCGCGTCGATGAAGGCCTGTTCCTTGCCGGGCTTGGTGCGAAACCGAACGACATTGTAAGCGGTCATGCCTTCCTCCAATCCATAGCCAAATTAATAAATCGACCAGGCTTACGGGCGAGCCTCCAGAACCATGTTGAACGGCGTCTCGGTGGCGCGACGGAAACGGCGGAAGCCGCCGCCGGTAACCACCTTGCGCAGCCTTGCCTCGCCCGCCTGGGCGCCGAGGCCGAGCCCAACCTCCTGCGATAGCGAGGCAGGCGTGCAGATGAAGGTCGAGGCGGCGTAATAGATGCGCCCGACCGGATTGAGGTTCGCTGAAAGCTTGTCATGAGCGAAGGGTTCGACGATCATCCATGTGCCGTCCGGCTTCAGTGCCTTGTGCACATGCCTGGCCGCACCCTCCGGATCGCCCATGTCGTGCAGGCAGTCGAAGAAGGCGACAAGACCGTAGGTGCCAGGAAAATCCTTGGCCGCCGCCACTTCGAAGCGGGTGTTGCCGGCGACGCCGGCCTCTCTGGCTGCGGCGCGCGCCCGTTCGACGACGGGGCATGATAGTCGAAGCCGGTGAAGCGCGAATTCGGGAATGCCTTGGCCATGAGCACGGTCGATGCGCCGTGGCCGCAGCCGACGTCGGCGACGTCTATGCCACGCTCCAGCTTCTCGACCGCGCCATCGAGCGCCGGCAGCCAGGAGCCGATCAGATTGGCGTTTTAGCCCGGGCGGAAGAACCGTTCCGTGCCGCGAAATAGGCAGGCGCTGTGATCGTGCCAGCCCAGGCCCTTGCCCGAACGAAACGCCTGCCGCACCTTTTCTTCGTCAAGCCATAGCGTCGAGACGACCTCGAAGGCGCCGGCCATGAAGGTGGGGCTGTCCTCGTTGACGAAGACCTGTTCCTGCTCGGGGCTGAGGTAGAAGCTGTCGCTGGCCTCGTCGTATTCGACATAGCCGGCGGCCGCCTGCGCCGAAAGCCATTCACGCACAAGCCGCTCCTGCGTGCCGGTGTTTGCGGCAAGCTGCCCGGCGGTCATCTTGCCGCCCTCGCTCATCGCCGAGAACAGGCCGAGCCTGTCTCCCAGCAGCACGGCCGCCCCGGTGGTGATGGCGCCGAGATCGCCGACCATCTTTCCCAGCAGGGCCTCCAGCTTTTCCTGGTCGGGCTGTTTGTCCTTGTTGCGCTCCAGCATCGGCTTTTCCTCCGGCTCGATCCCAAACATCGGCCCAAGGCTGGACGCCTGATCCCGCCGCCGGGATGGGCTGGCCATGGACAGCGGAGAAAGTTTACCTAAGGATAGCACCTGCCGATAATGCCGAGTTCTGATTGCGGCGATGCATGCCGGGCATCAGCGGGGATGTGTCATGGAAATGCACGAAATTCGTTATTTTCTGGCCGCCTGCCAGACGCTCAACTTTCGCCAGGCGGCGGACCTTGTGAATATCACTCAGCCTGCGCTCACCCGCGCCATACAGAAGCTGGAAGCGGAACTCGGCGGACTGCTCTTCCATCGCGACAAGGGCCATGTCCAGCTCAACGATTTCGGTCGCCTGATGCGGAGTCATCTCGACGAAATCGCGCAGCGCTCGGAGCATGCCAAGCGCACCGCCAGAAGCTTTCTGTCGCTCGAGACGGCGCCGGTGACGCTCGGCGTGATGTGCACTATCGGGCCGCTGCGCTTTATCGGCTTCCTCAATGCATTTCGCGAACGGTTTCCCGGAATCGAGGTGACCGTAATCGAAGGCGCCGCTGACCACCTCACCGACCTTTTGCTGCAAGGCAAGCTGGACATCGCGCTCTTGGCGCGCCCGGAGCCATTCGATCATCGGCTGAGGGCGGAGCAGGTCTATACGGAACGCTTCGGGCTCGCTTTCTCAACCGGGCATCCGTTCGAGACGCGGAATACGCTGCAACTGACGGATGTGCGCAACGAGCCCTATCTCGAGCGTATCAACTGCGAATATGGGAATCGCATCGACGAGCTCTGCCAAAACCTCGGCTTCGAGATCAAGAGCGCCTATCGCAGCGAGCGCGAGGACTGGATCCTGGCTATGGTAGCCGCGGGAATGGGCGTCTGCTTCATCGCGGAATTCTCCGCCAGCCAGCCGGGCGTCTGCCACAGGCTGGTCGTCGACCCAGAGATCGTGCGCGAGGTGTCACTGGTCTCCGTCGCGGATCGACTGCCTTCGCCCGCCATCTCTGCATTTGCCAAGGCGGTGATGGAGTATGACTGGCACATACCGATGACGGCGGGATCGACTGGTCTCTAAGTCCACAGTCCGCCTTCCGCGTCAGCAAACATGCGCCATACGATCACATCTTCGTGTCGATGTAACTGACCGCAATGTCGGGCGAACCCACGAATGGGGCAACTGTGCCCCGCAAAAATGGGAGTATTCCGAATGCATTCGTTGAAAATCTTCGTCGCCGCCAGCATTGCCGCTCTTTGCGCCTCGCAAGCATTCGCCGAGGACACGATGGGCACGATGTCCATGATGAAGGGCGGGCAAGTGACAGCCGTCATGCCCGACGGGCATATGGGCACCATGATGCCGGACGCCAAGATGAGCGCCGAAATGATGAAAATGGCCAAGCCGATCAAGCATTGCATGATGATGATGACCGACGCCAAGGGCAAAACCTACATGGTCGATACATCGACCAAGAAGGCCCAGGCCGAGTGTGAAAAAATGGCGATGTGAGGAGCCATCGCGCCCGTCAATGCTTCCATCCCGCCGGCACGCGCGCCGGCGGGATGTCCCATCGATCCTCCGCCATCGAGACCATGTCACTGCCGTGGTTGCTGTCCTCGCCAGCCAAAGCTGTTGCTTCGCAAGGTTGATCGGCTCGGTGGGTGTGTTAGGCCGGGTCTATTACGAAGGGACCCAACATGGCACGCATATCGCGACGACATCCGATGCTGCGACGCTCGCAGGCGATGTGGGTTTCGCGTCGCGTCTGGCAGCCGCGCATTGTCTTCTGGGCAGGCGCCATTTCGATCGGACTGATCAGCGTGCTGTTCGCGGTGCTTGCCGATCAAGCGCAGGCGCTATTCCATTCCGTCATCGACACCGATAGCGGCTGGCGCTTTTACCTGCCACTCGTGCTGACGCCGCTCGGCTTCGTTCTCTGCGCCTGGCTTGCGCATTCCTTCTTTCCAGGCTCGCAGGGCAGCGGCATTCCGCAGGCGATCGCCGCGCGCCATCTGCGTGATGACGACGACCGCGGCCATATCCTGTCGTTGCGGCTGGTAGTGGGCAAGATCGCGCTCACCGTCGTCGGTCTAGGTTGCGGGGCCTCGATTGGCCGCGAGGGACCGACAGTGCAGGTCGGCGCCTCTCTGATGCTGCAGGTCGCGCGCTGGGGTGGCATGGCGCAGGCGCGCGGGCTGATCCTGGCCGGGTCGGCGGCAGGCATAGCGGCAGCCTTCAACACACCGCTTGCCGGCATTGTCTTCGCTATCGAAGAGATGGGTCGCGCCTATGAATCTCGGACCAATGGGCTGGTGTTAACGGCGGTGATCCTCGCTGGACTTGCCTCGTTGGGCCTGGTCGGAAACTACACTTACTTCGGAGTCGCCAAAGAAACAGTGGCCTTTGCCAGCGACTGGCCGCTGGTGCTTGCCTGTGGCATCATCGGCGGCGGTGTCGGCGCGCTATTTTCTCTGCTGGCGCTGAACGCGATGCGCCGCATCCGGCGCTGGAACGCGTTCCAGCCGCTCTGGCGCACAATGGTTGTGGCAGGCATTTGCGGGCTGGCGGTGGCCGCGATCGGGATCGCCTCGAATGGCCTCACCTTCGGCACCGGCTATGCGCAGGCGCGGGGAGCCATCGAAGGCACGCCGCTGCCGGCGTTCTTCTTTGCTGGGAAATTCGCAGCTGGCCTGCTCTCGATGGTTTCGGGCATTCCGGGCGGCATCTTCGCGCCATCGCTGGCCGTAGGAGCCGGCCTTGGCAGCACGCTTGGCCTACTCCTCGGCGGCGCCACCGGCACCGCTGCGCTGCTTGGCATGGCCGGCTATTTCGCCGGCGTTGTGCAGGCTCCGATGACAGCCTTCGTCATCATCCTCGAAATGACCGGCAACCACGACAATGTCATTGCGCTGATGTGCGCATCGATGCTGGGCTATGGGACAGCGCGATTGATTTCGAACGAGCCGCTCTACCACGCCCTATCTCGCCTTTTCATCGCCGAGGCGATCCGGCGGAGAAGATCCAGAAATCTCGAAACATCCGGCTCTGCCGCTTAGAGCCCAGCTTGAGTTTGTCGATTGAAAGACATGCTGGCGAACTTTCTTGTGGATCCGGTGTGCGAGAATCAACATCGTCTGAAGAGGCGAGACGACTTGCATAAATCCGTATTCGCCCCGCGGCGAGTGCCCGTTACGGCCTCACAGCAACGCGACCGTTGCCGGAGTTAGTGGCGACGGCAAGACCGAAGATCGATACGTCAACCTTTGAGGTGCACCTAGCTCAGGTGAGAGGTGTTAGCTTAGGAACGGCGGACTGCGACGCGGTGTCCAGTGGGTTGGACAAGGCTCCTTCATCCAGCTTTCAGTGCACGGGTGAAGATGCACATCAGGTCAGCCTCCTCGACTGAAATATTCAGGTTTTGGAGGCCGAAGAGATTCGATCGGCTATATAGTCGAGTGAGAAAACCCCAGCACCACGCGTAAGCACCAGCAGCAACAGCGATGCCCACAGCAGATGCTCGGCCCAGTTCTCAGGGAACACGAAGATCTGGATAACCGAAACGACGCCGAGCAGCATCAGCGCGCCGAGACGCGAGAACAGCCCCAGGAAAAGCAGCACCGCCCCGGTGATCTCTGCCGTTGTCGCCAGCGGCGCCGCGATCGACGGATCGATGAGGGGTAGATTGTATTCGCTGGCGAACAGCTGCAGCGTCACCGGCCAAGACGCCAGCTTCGATTGTGCAGACTGCCAGAAGACATGCGCAATCGCCACTCGAGCCGCGAGCTGGACCAGCGAAAATGGTATACGCTCCGGCAAGCTGATCACTCGTCGGTAAACACCAACAAGGCCGGCAGGGCGAGGCGTGGAATATTCTGGTATCGCAGTCATGATCGTCTCCTTCAGTTTGAGAGAGGGGGCACCGGGACGCGCACGTCGGTGACGAGCCTGTCGCGGAACAGACGCACAAGCGCTGAAACCAGGTCGAAGGCCGGGTCGAGCGCCAAGGCGCGGCCAGTGGCATGCTCAAGGCCGAAGCCGTGCTTCAGCGAATGCCAGAAGCCGAAGCTCGCGCGGTCGAGCAGAAAAAGCCGCACGTAGTTCCCCGATCGCCACAGCGCCACCCGTTCAGGGCGTCTTGTCCAGGTGATTTTTTCATCGACCGCAGTCTCCTTTTGATGCTCCATCCATACCGATAGGATCGACCAGTGGGAGACCATCAGTCGCAGTGAGGGCTGGAGCAGGATATCCGGCGACAGCCCAAGGTCGGTGCTGTCGTATTCTGCGAGACTGCGGGCCGGCAGCGAAGCTGTATCGAGCGCTTCGGCAATGGCCCATTCGAGCCGAGCCGTCTCGGCGACGATCGGCATGTCGGACAGGGTGTCGATGGTCTTCAGGAAGCGAGGGAAGCCCGCGCCATAACGCGCCAGGCGTGACTCCGCCGGCGGATGCCGTCGAATGAACTCGCTCGCCATGAAGCGGAAGAAACGTTCGTCCACGAGGCGGGCCGTAACGGGGAAGACGGCCATCAGCACCGCGGTCAAGGAACTGCGCGTGTTGTTCTGGTAGATGCGCAGGCGAGCCATTGGGTCGGCCTTGCCAGCGGTCAGCATTTTCGCGTCGATCAGTGGCTCCATGGCCAGCACCGAGCGCGCCACCATGGTCTGCAGATGTTCAAGCGGCAGCATGATATCCTCCCTCGATTGTCGGCAAGGCCATGTGCATGGCCGGTCTGGCTCTGGCAGCGGCAAATGCCGCAAGCACAGGCATGCTGGTTCGCGTGCTTTCGAAAGCTGGCAGGCTGGACACCGGCAGGACCGTGGTTGGGGCGGTCTGCCTCGCGGCCTGCTTGCGGCCGAACATGATCGAAGCGGAGAGCATGTCGGCCCACATAGCCTCGCCGAGCAGCACGTCGAGAACCGGAACATCGGTATCCCATTCGATCAGCGTAGGGCGCGGCCCGAGATGGCTGATGGCATGGTGATAGAGCCCCCAGACAACCGGCGGCACGCGAGAGCCGTGGTCGTCGATAAGCACGGTGTCGCCGCCGACCTGATTGGTCGCATGGCCGGCAAGGTGGATCTCACCGATGGCATCGGCAGGCAAAGCGTCGATGAAGGTCTTTGCGTCGTATTGGAGATTGTGCGCCGAAACCTGGACATTGTTGACGTCCAGAAGCAGGCCGCAGCCAGTTTGCGCCACCAGCTCGGCCAGAAATTCAGCTTCATTCATGGAGGAGTCGGCAAACGCGACATAGGCGGACAGGTTCTCGATCAGCACACGTCGCTTCAACGTATCCTGGACGGTCGCTATGTTTCGCGCCACGATCGCCAGCGCCTCTTCGTCATAGCGAAGCGGCAGCAGGTCGTTGAGATAGGCTCCGTCGGCAACGCTCCAGGCAAGATGCTCCGAAACGAGATCGGGCTGGAACCGCTCGCAGACCTTTCGCAGCCTTTCCAGATGATCGCGGTCCACGCCTTGCGCGCTGCCCAGAGACAGGCCAACACCGTGAACTGACAGCGGATATATCTGGCGCAGCCGTTCAAGCGCCTCGACGGCGGTGCCGTCGCCCATATAATTCTCGGCATGCACCTCGAGCCAGCCGGCGGAGGGCCTGCGGCTCAACATTTCGCTGATATGAGGAGAGCGAAGACCGATGCCCGCGGTTGCGGGGATGGCGACACCTTGAAATGCACGGGGCATCGGTCTGCTCCCTTCCAAAGGGGGTTGGCTTGAAGTCTGGGTCGGTCAGGCTTTCGGCTTGTCGCTGCCGCCGGTGATCTTGGCGCAGCTGCCGGCCGGCACGTAGAGCCACGAGTCCGGCTGGTTGTCGGCGGTCGAGGTGCCGGCACATGAATGCGTCGCGGTCTGGCAGTCGTTCTGGCCGGCCTTGACGACGCCATAGCACTTCTCGAACGAGAAGCTGGGCTGAGCAGCCGGGCCGCTATAGGCTGCAGATGCAGCAAGCGAGGTGGCGGCTGCGAGGGCCGATCCGATGAGGGTCTTGGTGTTGATCACGGTCGTTCTCCTGGTTGCGTTTAGAGGGAAGACTGACCTGGCGGCCTGTCTGCAAGCAGTGTTGTCCAATGCGCGATGAAGCTGAAATGCTGTCTCGGCATGGATTTGATACGCGGTCACTATGTTGAGGAGGGTAACGACCAAAGCCCTCCGGCGGGGAACCGGAGGGCTTTGGCGCCTACACTTCGTGAGCGCGGAGAGGCAGGCGCGGCCAAGCGGAGGGAGGCGCCTAGACGTATCGATTTTTGCTGTCGACGACTGAGCTTTCGCTCAAGCTTGGATGGCCAGCGAGAAGCCATTCCTCGGCCCGCTGCCGTCCACGGTCACGCATGTCGGTCAATTCGCCCCAGTCGGTCCAGGGCCTGGTAAACAGCGCAGCACTTGTTCTGTGATGACTGTCAAGAGGACAGATGCAGAGTTCAAGGCATTTGCGGCGAGGCGGTGAGCACAAGGCGTCATGCCCTCGGAGGGTTTGCCGCTGACAATCAGCCAATGCCCAGCCTCGATTTGCTGCACTGCTGGCAAGGCCGAAAAATCGCCTTCACCCCAATATGGATCGCCATCGATTTCCACGGCGGGAAAGAGGAATGGGACTGTCGCTCCCGCCAGGATCGCGTCGATCGACAACTGGTCGCCGGAGAAAATCGTGACGGTGTCGGTGAGGGCGTTCGAAGCCAGGATGTTGAGCTTCAACGGGCAGCTTTCCTTGCGGATCTCGGCAATGTCGATGGACTGTTCCAGGATCGATCTCAGCGGCTTGGCTGTATCGGCCGCGAACATCGTTGCATGGCTGACACGCCGCCAGAAATTGGTAAGCGCCGTCCTTGCCCCACGCCTGCCGCCCAGAGCCAGTCCGTAGGCAAGAACCGCTGCCTCCATGCCTCCGAAACCGGATGCAGTGATGCTGCGGAAGGAAAGGCGAGGCTCATCCAGCAAGCGATCGAGCACGCCCCAGACAAATGCGCCGTGTGCGTCGTTTGTCAGCGTAATGTCGATCAGCTGGCTGTCTTCCGTCGCCGGTCTTGCACCGGCAACAAAGCCATGGTCGGTTGCGGCCTGGATTTGCATCTTTTGGATCTCCTCCCGAAGAACGCCAGGGAAGGCGTTTGATGGAGACACTGCCGCATGATCCTTCATTGGCGAAATGCCAAGCTGGCATGAACTCCATAGTCAGATTGCATTGGCGGCAATCTCTTCCGCGCCGCAAGATTTGCGAGGCTGGCGAGTATCCGACGATCTCGCTTTGGAGCTGGCGCCACGACCTTCGCCGGCAGGCCTTCAGCACCAAAAGGAGCGTGTCATGAGAATACGAAATGTCTGTTTGGGGGCGTTCGCCCTCGCTCTTTTAGCCGGGCCTGCATCCGCCGATGCCTTCAGCGATCTGGCGTCGCTGCCGTCATTCTATAGCGATGCCGGCATGAAAACGATGAAGCCGATGGCCGGTTTCAAAAAGGCTTGGCTGACTGCGCCCCGGGGTGATCGGGACAAGATGATGAAGATGTGCAATGACGCAGCCATGAGCAAGCCGCACGCAGCGTTCTGCGCCAATGTATTGGCGCTTGGCGGCGCCAACTGAGCTGCACCGACTGTGCCGGGCAACACAGGAATGATGTCACAATGGCGAGCGGTCTGCTCGCCACCGTCTTTTGGTGATGGCCAGCTGCTGCGCAACGCAAGTAGTCCGCAGCGCGCGCTGTCGCGGCGCCATGACGGACCGCTATCGACTTTATAGCCGCAGTGCATTGGCGCCAAAGCGAGCCTTGCGGCAGTCTCCGAAGCGCGAACAACCTCGTGCAATTGGGGATAAATCGGCATGGACGTTCACCACATCCGCTACTTCCTGGCAGTGTGCGAGACACGAAACTTCACGCGCGCGGGCGAAAAGTGCAACGTCACTCAGCCGGCTCTGTCCCGCGCGATTCAACAACTCGAGGAAGAGGTCGGAGGGCTGCTGTTTCGCCGTGAACGAAGCTTGACCCACCTGACCGACCTGGGTGTGCTGCTTCGCCCCCGTTTTCAGCAGATTCTCGACGAACTGACTGGAGTGCGGCAGGAGGCATCGAGATTCCTGTGCCTGGAAAACGCCAACCTGAAGGTCGGAGTCATGTGCACAATCGGCCCCCGTCGCTTCACCGGTCTTCTGACCGAATTCAACCGGCGTCAGCAGGGCATCCAGCTGCAATTGGTTGAGGGTGTCCCGGCATCGCTCTCCCAGCTTCTGGAGTCCGGCGAGATCGACGTCGCCATCATGGCCTCGAGCGACAGCTTCCCGGACCGCTTTGACGTCACACCGCTTTATCGCGAGCGCTTTGTCCTCGCCTTTCCAAATGGCCATCGGCTGGCCCGCAATGACAACGTTGCCATCTCCGAACTCGATGGCGAAAATTATCTCAGGCGCCTGAATTGTGAGTATCGCGATCATCTTGCTGGTCTCTGCAATGATCGTGGCGTCAAGCTCAGGATCTCCTACGCCAGCGAGCGCGAGGACTGGATCCAGAACATGGTGTCCGGAGGGCTAGGTATCTGCTTCATCCCTGAATTCAGTGCGGTGATTCCGGGCCTGCAGGTCCGTCCCGTCATCGATCCTGAGGTCTGGCGGGAAGTATCCCTGGTCGTCGTTGCGGGACGCAGGTTCTCGCCTGCGGCGTCGGCTTTCGTGAACAGCGTCAAGGCGCATGGCTGGCCTGAGAGCCCAATAGCCCAGGCGATCCACAAAAACGCAGCCTGAAGCAAAACGACCAAATTCTGGGAGCGTGCGACAAGTCTTGTCGTGCGCTTTTTTATGCGCTCGCGTCGTTCGACGATAGTTTTCAGGTATCGAATTGAAAGCCAGTCAGCATTTCTCTTTTCTGATCGCTCCCGTCACTCTCCTCGTCATGCCCCGCCTCCCGCGTTTGGGCACCGACAAAGGAGATACAAGATGGCTACCAAGAAACTCACTCTGGCGTTTGCGGCAGGTCTGCTTTCGGCAACCGCTGCATTTTCCTCTGCCCCGGCCTTCGCCGGCGACTGCCCAGCCGGCCAGGCCGCAACGACTGATATCCAGGAACATCCCAGCAAACCGGTTGGCGTTGTCGACACGGTTCTCTCTGCGATCGATCTGAGCAGCAAGGGCGAGGCCTGGAAGGGCAATATGCTGCGCCTTCGCAAGCTCGTCGTTCAGCCCGGCGGCGTCGTGCCATGGCATGAACACAACGTCCGCCCGGCCAACATCCTCATCATCGAAGGCTCGATCACCGAATACCGCAGCACCTGTAAAGTGGGCATCGAGCACCCGGCTGGCGATGTGACTGCCGAGTTCGGCCAGCTCGCCCATTGGTGGAAGAACAACGGCAAGGTGCCCGCCGTGCTCTATTCCGCCGACGTCCTGCCGCCCGCGATGCCCGACGACCACATGATGTGATCCGCGTCTTTCGACGACGTCTTCCCGTAACCCCCCATTGAAGCGCGTCCTCGGGCAGCCGCCTGGGGACGTGTGGCCACGGAGCCCTGTCATGACGACCAGTGGATTGAGTGAACCAACGCGGCTCCGAATGGTTGCTGCGGATGGCCGGCGCTTCGGCCTGATCGCCCTGATTGCGTTCCTGACGCTTGTCGATCTCTTCGCCACTCAGGCCATACTGCCGTCGCTGGTCATCAAGTTCGGCGTCAGCCGCGCCACGATGGGTCTCGCGGTCAATGCCAGCACGTTCGGCATGGCTGTGGCCGGCATCGCGGTCGCGCTTTTCGGGCGCGGCATCGATCGCCGCAACGGCATCTGGATCAGCCTGGCCGTCCTGTCGATACCGACGACGCTGCTTTCGCAGACCGACAACATAATCGTGTTCGCCTTGCTGCGGGTCGCACAGGGCCTATGCATGTCAACCGCTTTCACGCTGACGATGGCCTATCTGGCCGAACATTTTTCATCGCGCCAAACGACCGGCGCGCTTGCGGCCTACGTGACCGGCAACGTCGCCAGCAATTTCTTCGGCAGGCTTATGTCGGCCGCCGTCGCCGATACGTTCGGCATCTCCACCAACTTCCTGACGTTCGCCGCCCTCAATCTGATTGGCGCGGCTCTTGTATGGTTTACGCTGCAAAAGACATCCGCAACTATGGGCGCCGACGCCATGGGCCAACCCGCGCGCGCGGCCTGGAAAGGCGCACTGAAGGACGCCGAGCTACGCGCCTGTTTCGCGATCGGCTTCATGATCCTCTTCGTGTTCATCGGCACTTTCACCTATGTGAACTTCCAGCTTGTCGCCACTCCGCTATCGCTGTCGCCGATGGCACTGGGTCTTGTCTATTTCGTCTTCCTGCCCTCCATGCTGACCACGCCGCTGGCAGGGCGCGTTGCTGCCGGCCTAGGCCCCAGGGTGGGGATCGGTGCAACACTTGCGCTGGCGATCCTCGGTTTGCTTCTGCTGCTTGCGACCAGTCTGCCGATCGTTCTTGCCGGGATGGCGCTTGTCGCCGTAGGCACCTTCCTGGCGCAGGCGATAGCCACCGGCCACGTCAGCCGGACCGTATCGCGTGATCGCACCGCGGCAAGCGGCATTTACCTCGCATCCTATTATGCGGGCGGGCTCGCGGGCAGTTTCGTCCTCGGCCAGATCTATGACCGGATTGGCTGGACCGCATGTGTGACCGTGCTTGTCGCTGTGCTTGCCTGTGCGGTTGCTGTCGCGGGGGTGCTGAAGACGCCAACAGTCTGACCGGCACGAACGGTGAGCCGAAGAAAGTCGCGCCGACGAGCAAGGCGCTGTGAATTCCATCGCTCAACTTAACGTCACGACAAACCCAAGGAGACTGACATGACCACTTATATGAAAACCCTGATTGCCGGCGCTGCCATACTGGTGGCGATCGTCGTCCCTGCCGCCGCCTCGGATGGCGTCGTGACGGTGAAGAGCGACTACTCCGTCGCTGAAACCGTTGCCCGCATCAAGAAGGACGTCCTCAAGAAAGGCATTATGTTCTTCGGCGTCATCGACCAAGCGAAGCTTGGCAACAAAGCAGGCAACGATGTCAAACCGTCGCGTCTTGTGATGTTCGGCAATCCGGCCCTGGGCACGACCTTCATCACGGCCAACCCCGAAGCCGGCCTCGACTGGCCGGTGCGCGTGCTGGTCTATCAGACGGCCGATGGCGGGGTCTACGCCGCCTATACCGATTTCGACTGGATCGCCAAGCGTCATGGCATCACCGACCGGGCGCCGCAGTTCAAAATGGCCACGGAAGTCATCCAGTCGGTTACCTCGACGATCAAGAAGAACTAGCGCCCGGGATCCAGCGAGATTATTCGGCGACAGCGGCGGGCAGAGTGCTCGCCGGTTCCCCGAACCATTTCTCTTGCAGGAGCGCGCCGACCGCCGGCGGTGTCTGCGGCCGCGCCGTGACGAGATTGACCTCATGTCCTTCACGCGAACGAAAGGTGGTTCGCCGGCCGGTGAAAAAGCCAGCCGGCTGGGGTCTCAGCCCGCCGGAGGAATGAGACCGGATCTGACCGTCGGCTATCGAATCCATGTCTCAACGGCATTTCCGATGTCCGGGGCCAGGGGTCATACTTTTCATCAACAGACAGAACTCGGAAACCACCCGGCGGCAGGCGGTCATGACCAGCTCGCGCTCAGATCGAAGGAGATCACCATGCTCACAGGAAAAACCGCGCTGATAACAGGCTCTACCAGTGGCATTGGCCAGGGGATCGCCGAAGCATTTGCCGCCAAAGGCTGCAATATCGTCCTCAACGGTTTTGGCGATGCCAAGGAGATCGAGAAGCTGCGGGCGGGTATTGCCGCGGAGCACGGTGTGACCGTCCGCTATGACGGCGCGGACATGAGCAAGGGCGACGCCATCACCGCGATGATGGACAAGGCGATCGCCGAGTTCGGCGCGATCGACATCCTGGTCAACAATGCCGGCATCCAGCATGTCGCGCCGATCGATGACTTTCCGATCGAAAAATTTGAAGCAGTCGTGGCGATCGACCTGATGTCGTCGTTCTATACGATCCGGCGCGCGTTGCAGGCCATGAAAGAACGCAAATGGGGCCGCATTATCAATGTCGCCTCGGCACACGCTCTCGTCGCTTCGCCATACAAGTCAGCCTATGTCGCCGCCAAGCACGGCGTTGCCGGGTTGACCAAGACGGTCGCGCTGGAAGTCGCCGAGCAGGGCATCACCGTTAACGCTGTCTGCCCGGGCTATGTGCTGACCCCGCTGGTCGAGAAGCAGATACCGGACACGGCCAAGGCACGCGGGATCACCGAGGAGCAGGTGATCAAGGACGTCCTTCTCGCTGCCCAACCGACCAAAAAATTCGTGACAGTTGCTCAGGTTGCGGCGCTCTGCCTGTTCATGGCCTCGGACGATGCAGCTTCGATCACCGGCGCCATCATCCCGATCGAAGGCGGTTGGACGGCTCACTGAACCCGAACGAGGAATAAAGACCATGAACAAGATCACCCGCAATCCGCCCGTGTCCGAGGCCGAGCCAAAGATCGACCGTCTGGCAGACAGCGCCGCCAAGCGGCAGACGGTGTTGGTTCTTCAGGGCGGCGGCGCGCTCGGCGCCTATCAGGCCGGCGTCTACCAGGCGCTGGTCGAGGGTGGCATCGAACCGGATTGGGTTATCGGCACGTCGATCGGGGCTATCAACGCCGCGTTGATCGCCGGAAACGAACCAACGGTTCGGCTCGCGAGGCTTCAAGAGTTCTGGGAAGGCGTCAGCCGGATCAGCCCGCTCGATGAGTTTTTCGCAATGATGGTTCCGAGCAACGTCTTTGCCAATATGGGCACCGTGATGCGCGGCATACCGGGGTTCTTCGAACCGAATCCAAGTGCCATGTTCGGAGTGAACCGCGAAGTGGGTGTCGAGAACGCCTCCTACTACACGACCGATCCACTCAAGCGGACGCTGAATGACCTGATCGACTTCGACTATCTCAACCGGCGCCATACCCGGCTGACGGTCGGGGCGGTCAACGTCAACACCAGTGAACTCAAATACTTCGACACCCGCGAGATGACCCTGTCGGCGGCGCACATCATGGCGTCGGGTGCCTTGCCGCCGGCGTTTCCGGCGGTCTGTATCGACGGCGAGCCTTACTGGGATGGCGGCATCTATTCGAACACGCCGATCGAGGTCGTGCTCGACGCGCGTCCGCGCCGCGACGCGCTGATCTTTGCCGTCAACATGTGGCAGCCCCGCGCCACCGAGCCGAAATCGATCTGGCAAGTCATGGGCCGGCAAAAGGACCTTCAATTCGCAAGTCGCGGCAAGAGCCACGTGGCCCGGCAGGAGCAATTGCATCGTCTGCGCCACGTCGTGCGTGAAATGGGAAAGCTCGTCCCGGACGAGCGGCGCGAGGATCCGATGTTCAAGGAATTGGCCTCCTATGGCTGCCCGTCGGTCATGCACCTTGTGCGGTTGCTTTCACCGCGCCTCGACGGCGAGGACCACACCAAGGATATCGACTTCACCCGCGCCGGCATCCGTACCCGCTGGCAGGCCGGCTACGAGCATGGCCAGCGCGTTCTCGCGGAGAAGCCATGGGAGTGCGAAGTCGACATGCTGCAGGGCATCGTCATCCACGAATCGCAAGAGTGACATCTTCGAGCGCGGCGGGAAGAAAGACGGAGAATACCGATGCAGATCATCACTCCCGGGATGCGGCTGGTTCCAGAAGCCGTGCTCGCCAACAACGCCGCGCTTTTTCGCGCGATACCGGAGACACCATCTCATGCGGACAGGTCTCGGCATCGCGTGGTCATCGTCGGCGGCGGTGCCGGCGGGTTGGAACTGGCAACGCGCCTCGGCCGCAAATTCGGCAAGCGGCGTCTTTCCGTTACGCTTGTCGACCGCAATCGCACGCACATCTGGAAGCCGCTTCTGCACGAGGTCGCCTCGGGCGCACTGAGCGCGTCGAATGATGCGGTGGAATACATTGGCCATGCCAGTCGCCATCACTATCGATACCGGATTGGCGACGTCGTCGGCATCGACCGCGCCAAGCGGCAGATCTTTGTTGCGCCAAGCTTCGACGACGAAGGCAGGCAGATCATACCGCCGCGCGTGCTGGGCTACGACACGCTGGTGCTGGCCGTCGGCAGCGTCAGCAACGATTTCGACACGCCAGGGGCGGCCCGCCACGCAATCGCACTCGATACGGCTACCCAGGCCGTTCGATTCAACAAGCGCATGATAGACGCCTGCCTGAGGGCCAACGCTCAATACGAGCAGCTGTCGCCGAGCCAACTCCATTGCGTCATCGTTGGCGCTGGAGCCACCGGCGTCGAACTGGCGGCCGAGTTGCACAGGTCGATGCGGGAGATAGCGTCGCACAACCTCGACAACATTGATTTCAAAAGACTTATCCGCATCACCCTCGTCGAGGCCGGGCCACGAATCCTTCCGGCCTTGCCCGAGCACCTGGCGCGCGCCTCGGCGCATCTGCTTCGTGATCTCGGCGTTCAGATACGGTGCGGGATCAAGGTCACCGAAGTGACGGAGGGCGGTGTCAGTCTCGGCGAGAAGCTATTCGTGCCGGCCGAACTCGTCGTCTGGTCTGCGGGGATCAAGGCGCCGGATTTCCTTAAGAAACTCGATGGCCTCGAGACAGACCGCATCAACCGCCTGGTCGTGGATGAGACCCTGCAAGCGCTAGGGGATGAAAACGTGTTTGCGATCGGCGACTGCGCGAGTTGTGTCCTCCCCGGCAGCGAAGCTCCCTTGCCGCCGCGCGCCCAGACGGCCCATCAGCAGGCCGATCATATGGTCAAGGTGATCGCGGCGCGCCTCGAAGGGCAGGTGGCGCCGGCGTTCCGTTACCGCGACTACGGTTCCCTGGTTTCACTGGCCGATTACGGCACCTTCGGCAACCTGATCGGCGGATTGAAGGTTGAGGGTCTGCTTGCCCGGTTGATGTATCGCTCGCTCTACAAGATGCATCTCAAGGCAGTGCACGGGACCTTCAAGACCGTGCTGGACACGGTCACCGGAATCCTGTCGCACCGCACCAAACCGCGGGTCAAATTGCATTGAATCTCGATAGGCCGGGACGGTGGAGAATTTGATGTCGCGATCCTTGGTGGCGGTATGGCTGTGAAGGTCGCTAGACCTGCTGCCGGCCTGTCGGAGGCAAAAGTCGAGGCGCGCGATCTCGGCAGCAGCTGTCCCAACCAGACCGGACGTAACAACTCGAGCGGAAATAACGAACAGAAGGTGAATCCGTGCAGTTTCGATGCACGCAAGGCATCGACTCCATGCAAGAAAAGCATGGCCGTGCCCGTGGGGCTTCAATGATAGGCTGTATGCAATTGCGAAAGTGCAGAAATGGACGCCGACGACCAGGCAATGACGTTTGAACAGTCCGTGCAGGCTGCCATCGAACTCGACGCACCTCTCAACGACCGGCTGGCGGTGATTGCCGGTGCCGTGCGCCGACTAAACTCGGATTTTGCGGATGCGGTGGACCGCCTGGTGACGCGCCTAGGGCAGCAAGGGGCTGGATCCATGGCGCCGACTCCCGGCGATATCATGCCGGGATTCCTGCTGCCCGATGACGAGGGGAGACTGATTGGCCTGGGCGACATCCTCTCCCAAGGTCCGGCCGTGATCACCTTTCAGCGCGGGCACTGGTGTCCATATTGCCGGTTGAATGCGATTGGCATCGTTGAAGCTCAGGAGGAGATTACCACTTTGGGCGGCCAGATTGTGGCGATTATGCCGGAGCGGCGCAGGTTCGCGAAGGCGATGAAGGCAGCTGTGGGCGCCAAGTTTCCATTCCTCACCGACATGGATAATGGCTATGCCCTCTCGCTCAACCTTGCGATTTGGATCGGGGCCGAGATGGAGCGGTTGATGGGCGTTGCCTATGACATCCCAAACTTTCAAGGCAACTCCAGCTGGTTCCTGCCGATCCCCGCGACCTTCGTCGTCGGCACGGACGGCATCATCACCGACCGCTTCGTTGATCCGGACTACCGCCGGCGGATGGACATTGAAGACTTGATCGGGGCGCTTAGGCGGGCTCACTGACGCCAAAGGTCGACCAGTCGGTCGATCGCAACAGGTTTAGCAGCGTCGTTGCCACTGGGGAACGGTGGCGGCCGGCGACTGCATAGACGGCAACGACCCGCGAGATGTCCAAGTCGCGGAGCTTTAGCCTACGGACGTTTGGCGAGCGTGGCGCAGTCACCGAGACAAAACCAACGCCGGCGTTTGCTTCCAGTAGCGCCAAGAGATCATGATCGGTCTCGACCTCATGCGCGGACCGTGGCGTCAGTCCATTTGCCGACAGGCAGCGTGACAGCTCCTCGCTCGTTTCCCAGTCGATCCTGCTCAACACTGGCTCCGCGACAAGCTGGATCAGCGCGACATCGGCCTCGTTGCGGCGTGCAAGCGGATGATCGGAATTCACCACGAGCTCTATGCCTTCTTGGAACAGCGGCCAGGTGTCGAGCCGGTCCCATGCCGCCCCCAGCGGACCGGCAACGGCGAGTTCGACATCGCCGTTCTTCAGCGCATCAATCACAGCGTTCGGCGAGCCGCGGTTGATCTTGAGATGCACGCCGGGATAGGCCCGGAAAAGCTCCGTAAACGGCGAGACCAGAAGTGCGATGTTGACGCTGTTGGAAATGGTGACATTAAGCGGGGCCACGTCGCTGCTTTGCACCGCCTTGGCGAGCGATTTAGCGGAAGTGGCAGCATCGTAACACTGCTGCAGCAAGGGCAGCATGCGTCGGCCAAGCTCGGTCAGATGGGAATGTTGGCGCTCGCGCCGAAGCAGCTCACCGCCCAATTCGTCTTCGAGGGTCTTGATTGCGCGCGTCAGAGCCGGCTGCGTGACATTGCACTCTTCCGCTGCTCTGGTGAAATTAAGCGTGTTGGACAGGGCCAGAAAATAGCGAACCTGCTGCATCTCCATGAATTTCCGCCCCCTCAGCGAAATCCGATTCGTCAGGCGTAGCTAGCTTCTATCTATGCTAGCGCAACAGGACGCTAAGGCAAAGGCGGAGGGCTTGCGGAGGCGAAACGGTGCAATCGGGCTCTGAAGTGCCGCCGGCTTTGGCCGGCGGGTTGTCGGGCACTTGGCACATCCTCGCCTGGATTCCAGCTTTGAAGTTCCGAAGGTCGTGCTCAGCTGTGCAGAGGTCTCGTAACAACGAGACCTCCCTTCCAGGCAAGCTGAGGTCGCAAAGAGTCACTTGAGATTGCACGTCTAAGCCGTGTGGTGACAACCCAAGGAGTGGGAGCCGGAGTCGATTTCTGGACGCCCCGGGTTCGGAACTGCGCTGCGGATGGCCAACGCATGGAAAAGGAGTGCCTGTCAGTTCAGGGTTCTACCGTTCCCTGCCGCGCTGCCCAGTCGAACGGGTAAAGGCAATAGAAATAGCCGGTACGCTCGGTGGCGATGTATTTCAGGTGGGTGCCGTTTGGCAGCCAGACGATATCGCCGGGATTGCACTCATGGCGACCGTCGTCCAGTTCGATCGTCAAGGTGCCCTCGTGGATGAACAGCACCTCGTCGTAGGTCACGGTCCAGTCGATCGAGGCGTTCTCGAGATACTCGATGCCGCCGCCCATGGTCCGACTGATATCGGCATTGATGACGCGGGCAATCGAGGATGTGCCGGTCGGTGTGATGGACGGCTTCAGGGTCAATTCGCTGTGCTTGAAGATCTTGGCCTTGGACACCGTTTATCCTTTCCTTGCGCGGAGGTTGGCTTTCGAAGGGGTGACGCCGGACGGGGCCAGTCCCGCGAGCCATCTGGTCAAGAGGTCGGGTTTTCGGCCGGCATGTTCGAGATCGTCGCGCCGCCGCACCGCGCCACGAACGAAATGCGCGCCGACGAAACGGAATGGTTCGGGTGGGAAGCCTCGCGTCACCGGACGCACGAGCGCCGAATGGGTTAGTTCGGATTCGCCTGCGGTCAACAGGGTGGTCAGGATCTTGCCGCCGAGATAGGCCATCGTCGTACCGTTGCCTGAAAAGCCGTAGCCGTAAATGATGTCGCGGTTAGAGGGCAGGGCGCCGAACAGCGGCACGCCGCTGACGGTCCGGTCGATGGGTCCGTTCCACGATGTATCGAGCGGAAAGCCGGCGAGCGCCGGGTGACCGTCCCGCAACACGCGGCGCATGTCGGCAACCCGTGGCGATTGGCCATGAAATCGCTGGTCGACGATGCCGCCGAGGCCGATGACGCCGCCACTGACGCCAACAGACAGCCGGCCATCGCGGGTCGGCGACCAACCGCCAACGAAGACGCGGGAATCGATCATCAGCGGCGCGCGGCGGTAGCCGACCTTGTCGAGAAGGTCTGGAATGCGCTTCGACATGGCGTCGTCGCTGGAGATGTTGAAGATTGCCGGCGCAAGTTCGGGAATGGCGCCGGACCATGCATTCATGGCAAGCACGATCTTGCCACAGGACACAGTTCCTCTCGCCGTTTCCACCTTGAGCTTGCCGCCGCGTGAAAAACGCGTCATCGGCGATTTCTCGTAGATGCGCACGCCGCGCTTCAGTGCTGCCCGGCGCAGGCCGCGCACCAGGTAGCCGGGGTGCACGGTTGCCGACGACGCATCGAACGCGCCGCCGAAGTGGCTCGTCGTGCCGGCCATCGCTGCGATCTCCTCGCGCGAAACTCGTCGCGCCGGCACGTAGCCATGCGCCGCCAGCTTGTTCAACGCGTCGTCCCAGGCGCCAAGCTGGGCTTCGCACGTCGCACCCCCAGATCCAGCCGATGCGATCAAACCAGCTGTCTATTCCCTCGGCCTTGCAGAAAGCCTCGATGCCGCCGATTGCGGCTTCGGATGCCTTGATGATCGAAAGTGCATCGTTTCCGTCGCGCAGCGCGGCGAGCGCGCTGTATTTCGTCCATGCCGAGAGCACCATGCCGGAGTTGCGGCCGCTCGGGCCACCGCCGCAAATGTCGCGCTCGACGATGACAACATCGAAGGCGGGATTGTGCTCCTTGAGGCGTATGGCGGTCCACAGGCCCAGATAGCCGCCGCCGACGATGCAGATGTCAGCCTGGGTCGCCTCTTCGAGCGGAGGCGCAAGGTCTGGGTCCTCGGGCAGGGCCTGCCGCAGCCAATGGCTTCGCCAGACGATGTCCTTTTCCGTCAGTTGCATCACGATGCGCCTCTGGCTGATAGGCGGCGCTCCACGAGCCTGACCCAAAGGCTCGCGCCAATCGGCAGGATTGCGTCGTTGAAATCGTAGTTGGTGTCGTGAGCCGCAGCCTGGTGCGCATCGTCGGCCTGGCCGAGCAGGAAATAGCAGCCGGGCCGCTGTTCCAGCATGTAGCAGAAATCTTCAGAACCCATCTCGGGAGGCGGATCGATGACGAGACTTGCCGGTCCCATCACCTCGTTCACAATTGCGATCATCGCGTCGGCTTGCGCCGCAGTGTTTATCGTCGGTGCGAAGGGCGTTTCGTAGCGGATGTCGACGTCGGCGCCAAAAGCTTCAGCTTCGTTTTTCGCGATGCGGCGGATTGCCGTCTCCAGCGTCTTTTGAACCTGATGGTCAAAGGTGCGCACGGTGCCGGTCAGAAACGCCGTATCGGGGATGGTGTTGAAGGCTTCGCCGGCGCGCAGGCTGCCAACGGTGACGATTGCGGAAGAATGCACATCGGTGACGCGGCCGGGCAGGGCTTCGATTGCCAGCAGGATGCGCGCGGCGATGGGGAGTGGATTGATCGCCAGATGCGGCATCGCCGCATGGCCGCCCCTTCCGTGGACGACGATCTCGAAGCGATCGGCCGCCGCGGCCACCGTTCCGCGGTGGACGGCGATCTCGCCGAGCGGCCGTTCGCAATTGTGCAGCGCGTAGACTTCATCGCAGGGGAAACGCTCGAAAAGGCCCTCGTTCAGCATGGCAAGCGCCCCACCTCGACCCTCCTCGGCCGGCTGGAAGATGAAATGCACCGTGCCGGCGAAGTCGGGCGAGCGAACAAGCGCCGAGGCTGCGCCGAGCAGCATAGTGGTATGGCCGTCATGGCCGCAGCCATGCATCCGCCCGGGGGTGCGGGACGCATGCGCCAGCGGCCGTGCCTCTGTCATCGGCAGGGCATCCATGTCGGCGCGGATGCCAAGGCTCCGACCAGCGCCGAGCCTGCCCCTGAGCGTCCCGACTACACCTGTGCGTCCGACGCCTTCGGTCGTCTCGATGCCCCACGCGCGCAGTTTGTCCGCCACGAAATGGGCCGTCTCGAACTCTTCGAAACCGAGTTCGGGATTGGCATGGAGATGCCGCCGCCATGCCGTCATCTCGGTCTCGAGTTGCTGCACCGACGGAACCAGTTTCATGCCGATGCCTTTGCGCGGAGAGCTTGCGAGCGGCTCTGCAGGATGGCGATGACCCCAAGCAGGATCGCCGAGAAAGCGATCAGCAGCACGGCGACGGCCGCGATGGCAGGGCTGATGGACTCGCGCAACCCGGAGAATATCATGCGGGGCAAGGTTCGCTCCGCGCCCGTCGAGAGGAAGCTTGCGACGACGACTTCGTCGAAAGAAATGATGAAGGCGATGATGGCCCCTGTAACGACGCCCGGCGCTATCAGCGGCAGCACCACCTTGAAGAAGGTGCGCATGGCGCCGGCGCCCAGCGATGCCGCCGCACGAACCAGCGTCCGGTCGAAGGTCGAAAGGCTGGCGACGACGGTGGTCAGCATCACAGGCACGGCCATCGCCGTGTGCACCAGAATGATCGATAGCTTGCTGCCAACGAGTCCCAGCGTGGCGAAGAATGAAAAGGCCGCGACGCCGACGATGACGACCGGCGTCACCAAAGGCGCGGCGATGATCGCGTAGAGGATACGTTTCCCGGCAAAATCACCCCAGGCGAGCCCGATCGCCGCAGGTATGCCGAGCAGCAAAGCCAGAACCGTGGTGGATAGCCCGATGACGACCGAGTTCCACAGCGCGTTCGGCCAGCGCTCGTCGACCCACAGCTCGGCATACCAGCGCAACGACCAGCCCGGCGTTGGAAATGCCAGCGAATTGCTCGAGGTCAGTGACATGGGGACCACGATCAGCAGGGGCAGGATGATGAAAGCCAGCAACGTCGCCGCATAGGCATACATCAGCCATTTCCGGAAGCGGTCGGCGCTCATGCGACATGCGCCTTGCTGCGGAAGAGGACGGATGCCGTCCAGAACAGGAACGCAAACAACACGAGGATCATGAGCAGTTGCAGGGAAAGCGCTGCGCCCATGCCCCAGTTCAGCGTGCTGTTGGTGTAGAAGGCTATGTAGCTGGAGATCATCTGGTCCGTCGGCCCGCCGACAAGCGTCGGGGTGATGTAATAGCCGAGCGCGAAGACAAAAACGATCGCCCCGCCGGACAGGATCCCGGGCAGGATCAACGGCAACTGCACGCGGCGCCACGCCGTGAGCCACGGGGCACCCAACGACAGCGCCGCGCGCATGTAGGTGGTCGGAACCCGCCGCATGACGGCGACGACGGAGAGGACCATCATGGGCAGCAGAACCTGAACCATCGCCAGGTACAGCGAAAAGCGGGTGTAGATGAGGTCGAGGGGTTCGCTGACGATACCCAATCCGAGCAGTGTGGAATTCACGGGACCGTTCTTCTGCAGCACGATGATCCAGATGACGGTGCGCACCAGCAGCGATGTCCAGAGCGGAAACAGGATCAGCGCGAACATCAGCTTCGACCAGGCAGGCGGCGCGCTGACGATCGCCTGCGCCAGCGGCACGGCGAGCACCGCGCAGATGACCGTCACCACGATGCTGATCCAGATCGTACGCAGCAGCGCGTCGACGAAGATGGCGCGGTCGGCCGAAACGGCTTCGATCGAATTGTCCGCGCCGCGCTTCAGGTCGAGGCTCGCAAGCAGATAATAGTCCGTTCGCGCGCTTTGCTGACGCGCTATGACCTGCCAGAGATCGATGTTTTTCCAGCCGGCCTGTTTGGCGAGCACCTCGTCGCGCACGGGGCGCATGCCGAGCTTGCCGTCGGCCGCATCCTTTGCCGTCTTGATGACGAGGAAACGGCTACCGACAACGCGCTGGTTCACGAGTTGCGCCAGGACGCCTTCCTTCCCGGCGCGCCGCGCGTCGGCCAGGTCCTCGACGAGTGCTGCAAAGACGGGTTCGCCAGGCAGGCCGCTCTCTGCTTTCCAGCCGGCCAGAGCGGCAATGGTGCGCGGCAGGTTGTTCGAGAAATCCGAGTTGTCGACGGCCAGAGCGAGGAAGCGCGCCACCGGCCACAGAAACAGAATGACGACGAATAATATAAGCGGAGCCGTCAACAGGGCGAGCATGCCGCCCCGTTGGCGCCGCTTCATAGCCGGTTTTGTCCCGACCAACATGCCCAAGTTACTTCGCGAGCCAGGCCTTGAAGCGTTCTTCCAACGCTTCCTTGTGCTCGGTCCAGAAGTCGTTGTCATAGGCGGCGCCGTACTGGAGGTGCTCCGGCGACGTCGGCAGGTTGGCCTTCCAGTCCGCGGGAATGAGGTCGGCGGCTTCCTTGCGGCCGGTGCCATAGGCATAGAGCTTGGAGAAGCCGGCCTGGTTTTCAGGGATGGAAAACCACTTGAGGAGATCCAGCCCGCCCTGCTGGTGTGGTGCGCCCTTCACCACGGCCCAGTAGTCGGTGCCGTAGAAGAAGCCGGCGTCCCACGCGATGGCGTAGGGCTTCTTCTCGTTGATGGCTTCGTTGGTGATGCGTGCATTGAACGCGTCGCTGAGCGTCACTTCGCCGCTGTCGAGGTTCTGGATGCCCTGCGTCGTGGTGGACCACCAGACGACGTTCGGCTTGATCTTGTCGAGCATGGCGAAAGCCCGGTCGACACCTTCCGGCGTGGCCAGCACCTTGTACATGTCCTCGCGTTTCACGCCGTCGGCCATGAGCGCATTTTCCAGCGTGAACTGCGCTTGCTGGTAGAGGCCGCGCTTTCCTGGAAATTTCTCGACGTTCCAGAAGTCCGCCCAGCTCTTTGGCGCGGCGTCGCCCTTATAGACATCCGTGTTGTAGGCAAGAACCGTTGCCCATGTGTCGGACGCGACACCGCATTCGTGCAGGGTTCCTGGGAGATAGTTCGCTGCGTCGCCTGTGATCTCGGGTGTCAGCGGGACGAACAGGCCTTCGGCGCAGCCGACTTCCATGGCGGGCGCTTCCACCGAGACGACGTCGTAAGTAATGTTGCCCGCTTGCACCTGGGCACGCACCTTGGCGACCTCGCCGCCCCACTCTTCCATGACGATCGGGACGCCCGTCTTTTCGGTGTACTTGTCCCAGACTCCATCCTTGTAGGCCTTGTCCCATGTACCACCCCAGCCGACCACCGTGACGGGATCGGCCGCGGACGCGGCAAAAGTCGAGGTCGCGAGGCAGATCGCGGCGGCAGATACGGCTTGCAGATAAGTCTTCATTGCAGTTCCCCTTTCTTATCGTTGTAGATTTGATCAAATTTCAAACGCAAAATGGATTGATTAGCAACAGGAATTTGCGATAGGGTGCAAAAAAGTTAAAAAGATAAGGGGATTTGATCGAATGCTGCAAGGCACTAGAGACGTGCGCGCCAATGTCAGTCTCGCTGCTGTTCTGGACGAGGCGCGACAGTGTTTCGCTGACGCCAACCCGAACAGCCTGGCGCGTCAGAACGAGGCCGCGGCATTCTTGCCGGGCGGCAATACGAGGGCTGTACTTTGGTACCCGCCATTCCCTGTTTCGTTCGTCTCCGGCGAGGGCTGCAGGGTCACCGATCTCGACGGCCATACCTATGTCGACTTGGTCTCGGAATACAGCGCCGGCTTCTACGGCCACTCCGACAAGGCGATTTCGGCGGCCCTTGTGGACGTCATACAGGGCGGCATCATGCTGGGTGCACCCAACCGCTACGAGGCGCGCCTGGCAGCGGCGGTGGTCGAGCGTTTTCCAGCCATCGAGCGCGTGCGCTTCTGCAACTCGGGCACCGAGGCGAACATCATGGCGATTTCCGCCGCTCGCGCCATCACGAAGCGTTCGAAGATACTCGCCTTCCGGGAAGGCTATCACGGCGGCGTACTGACTTTTGCGCATGGCGGCTCACCGCTCAATTTGCCTTTCCCCTTTGTCTTCGCCGACTACAACGATAGTGCAGGCGCCGTGGCGCTCATCAAGGAACAGGGCGACGACCTTGCCGCCGTCATCGTCGAACCGATGATGGGCGGTGGCGGCTGCATCCCGGCGACCTGCGAGTTCCTGCAAGCGCTGCGCACAGCGACGAAGGAGACCGGCGCGCTGCTGATCTTCGACGAGGTCATGACCTCGCGCCTCGACTATCGAGCGCTCCATGGCGCGCATGAAATTTTTCCCGATTTCGTGACGCTCGGAAAGTACATCGGCGGCGGTGCGAGTTTTGGCGCATTCGGTGGACGCGCCGACCTCGTCGACCGCTTCGATCCGGCTTTGCCTGATGCGTTCTCGCATGGCGGGACGTTCAACAACAATATTCTCAGCATGGCTGCTGGTTTCACCGGTCTGACGCAGGTGCTGACGCGAGAGGCGAGCCGCGCCATCAATGCGCGCGGCGATCGCTTGCGTGAAGCGATGAACGTCTCACTTGAACGACATGCCGTCGAGGGCATCGTCATAGGGCGCGGGTCGTTGATGAACCTGCATTTCGTCAGGGGGCCGGTGGACACGCCGGCGCGGCTCGACGATGCCGATCCATCGGTGATTGCGCTTTGGCATATCGAGATGCTGTTGCGAGGGTACTACGTGACGCCGCGCGGCATGCTGGCGTTGTCACTGCCATTTGGCGACGCCGAACTCGACGGCTTCGCCGCCGCATTCGACGATTTCCTGTCGAGCAACCTCAAAATACTGCCCCGCCGGACAAACTGATGCTTGATCGCAAGGATGCCACCGCCGGCTCGGCCGCGCAAAAGACAGCTCATGTTCGTGTCCATACGGGCTTGAAGGAAGCACTGATGAACGGTGACTTCCTGCCCGGCCAAAGACTGGTCGTGCGACAGCTTGCCGAACAGTACCGGACCAGCGCCATGCCGGTGCGCGAGGCCTTGCGGCAACTCGTCAGCGACGAGGCGATGTTCGACCACCCAAACCGGGGCGTCATCGTCCCCGAGGCCACGGTGGCGCGTATTTCGGATCTCGTGCGTGTGCGCTGCAGCGTCGAAGGGACGGCGGCCGAATGGGCTGCGACGACCATCACGCCCGAAGAACTCGATGAATTGGCGAAGCTGAACAGCCTGATGCGCGAGTGCGTCGAGAGCAACGTCATGGCTAACTATCTCGGCCTGAACAGGCGGTTCCATTTCACGATGTACCATGCCGCGCGGTCACCTCTCATCCAGCAGATCATCGAGAAATTGTGGCTGCAGGCAGGACCGTTCTTGAACATCGTCCGCTCGGACGTGACCTACGGCCTGGGCCTGGACCATCACGACGAAATGCTCGCGGCGCTGCGTCGCGCCGATGGCGCGGCTGCGCGCAAGGCCCTGGTGGCCGATCTGCGCGAGGCCGCCGACATCATTCTTCGCGCCGCGGCGGCGGCTGAGGTGCAGCCTGCTCGAAAGCGCCCGACTTCGGTGCGCCGTGATCCGAAGGCGCAGGCGCGGTGATGGGCGGATCTCCGCGTGGGCCGGTTCACGTCGAGTTTCGCGGCGTCAGCAAGCGCTACGGGCATGCGGTCCAGGCGGTGCGCCAGCTCGACCTGGAAATCATGCGCGGCGAATTCCTGACGCTGCTAGGCCCTTCCGGGTCCGGCAAGACGACGGCGTTGATGATGCTGGCAGGATTCGAAGATACGACCGAGGGCGAAATTCTCATTGACGGTCAGCGCATCGACAACGTTCCCGCCAATTGTCGCGGCATCGGCATGGTGTTCCAGAACTACGCGCTTTTCCCGCACATGACGGTCGCCGAAAATCTGGCTTTCCCGCTCGAGGTCCGCAAACTTGGCCGCGAGGAGGTCAGGCGACGTGTCGGGAACGTTCTCGACATGGTCCAGTTGCCCGAATTCGGCAATCGGCGGCCAGCGCAGCTTTCGGGCGGGCAGCAACAACGTGTGGCGGTTGCCCGCGCCCTAATTTTCGAACCAAATCTTGTCTTGATGGACGAACCGCTTGGCGCCCTCGACAAGCAGCTGCGCGAGCAGATGCAGTTCGAGATCAAGGATATTCACGCCCGGCTGGGCGTGACCTTCGTCTACGTCACGCACGACCAGACCGAAGCGCTAACCATGTCGGACCGGATCGCGGTGTTCAGCGCCGGCCGCATCGAGCAACTGTCGACGCCGCGCGAACTGTACGAGCGTCCCGCGGCGAGCTTTGTCGCAAGCTTCATCGGTGAGAACAACCGCATGTTCGGCGCCGTGCTGGCCGGGAGCGAGGATGGCGGCGTATCCGTCCGTCTCGACGACGGCGACGTTGTGTTGAACGCCATGTCCTGCGGCGCTGCGCTTGCCGCGGGCACCAAGATAACGCTGTCGATAAGGCCCGAGCGCCTGTCCGTTCTGCAGGACGGCGTCACGGCACTCAACGAGATCCCGTCGACGGTCGTTCAGTCAATCTATGTCGGCGATCATGTCCGGCTCATCGCCGCGACCGCGAGCGGCCAGAAACTCATCGTCAAGCTAGCCACTTCATCGTCTCAACCGAAGCTCGATCCGGGTACGGCGATCCGGCTGGGTTGTGGCCGCGAGGATTGCCTCGCGCTCGATCGATAACAACAAAAGGCAGACAAGGGAGGCTCCAGCTATGAAGAAATCGCCGAAAGTCGTCATCACCTGTGCGGTCACCGGATCGATCCACACGCCGACCATGAGTCCCTATTTGCCGATAACGCCGAGCGAGATCGTCGATGCCGCTGTCGGCGCAGCCGAAGCTGGCGCCTCGGTAATCCATCTACATGCCCGCGACCCCGAGACGGGCAAACCCACCCCCGATCCCAGGCTTTTCATGGACTTCCTGCCCCGCATCAAGCAGCAAACCAACGCAGTGATGAACATCTCCACCGGCGGCGGCCTCAAGATGACGCTCGACGAACGTCTCGAAGCCGCCCATGCCGCCAAGCCCGAACTCTGCTCGCTCAACATGGGATCGATGAATTTCGCCCTGCACCACATCGCGCCGAAATACACCGACTGGAAGTACGACTGGGAGAAGGGCTACCTGGAAGACACGAAGAAGGGCATCGTCTCCAACACGTTCGAGCAGATCGAGCGCATCATCCTCGAGGTTGGCCAGGCCTACGGCACCAAGTTCGAGTTCGAGTGCTATGACGTCAGTCACCTCTACACGCTGGCGCACTTTCTCGACCGCAAGCTGCTGAAGCCGCCGCTTTTCGTCCAGACGATCTTCGGGCTTCTGGGCGGAATCGGCGCCGACGCCGAAGACATGATGCACATGCGCAGGACGGCGGACAGGCTGTTCGGAGACGACTATCTCTGGTCGATCCTTGCCGCCGGCAAGCACCAGATGAACCTCTGCACGATGGGTGCGATCATGGGTGGCAATGTGCGTGTCGGGCTGGAAGACAGTCTCTATATCGGCAAGGGCGCGCTTGCCAAGAGCAATGCCGAGCAGGTCGCCAAGATCAAGCGCATCCTTGGCGAACTGTCGCTTGAAATCGCAACCCCCGACGAAGCCCGCCAGTTGCTGGATCTCAAGGGCGGAAACGAGGTCGGGTTTTGACGCCCCCGATTGAAACTTATGTCGGCGTCGTCCATCCTTGGATGTGTGACGCGATGGGCCATCTCAACGTCCGTCACTACGTCGCTATGTTCGACGACGCCAGTTTCCAGCTGCTCGGCAGGATCGCCGATCCCCGTTTGACGCCGACGCTCGGCTGGGCGGATGTGAGGATGGAGATCGACTACGTGCACGAAACCGAGGTGGGAACTCTGGTCACCGTTCGCACCGTTATAGAAAAGCTTGGGAAGTCGTCGCTGACCTATCTGCATGAAATGCGCGGCACGCTGGACGATGTGCTGCATGCACGCATGCGCACCGTAACGGTGCGCTTCGATCTTCAAGCGCGGAGCAAGATCGAGATCGAAGGCAAGGCCCGACAAGCGAGCGCAAATCTCCCGAGGGGTGAAGCCGATGCGCATGGGTGACGGCGAGAATGTCTTGAGCGAGATGCGGTAGGTCGCGGAAGGCTTCTACTCGCCATAGGAAGGGCAAAATATAGCCGCAATTGCACAGACACCGCATTGGGCGGCCGACACAATCGGGCCGTTGCGTACGATAGCGGGGTTGAATTGGTAGCGGGACATTCGCAAGGGCGCTCTTTTGCTATCGTCAGCCAGCGTGACGGCAATTCGGTATCGAGTGTCACGACGTTGAAAAACAAGACTCGTCGCAATGATGGACGGGGCAGATACGTCTATCAGATGGTTGTCGGAAGGCGTGTGCAAAAATCGCACACGAAAGTTCTGCTTCTCTACTTTTTTCGTTCCCACGACGGAGCTGCCGATAGCCCTTTCGGACGTTCTTCTGCCGACGATTTGGCCGCTCCCTATCGTCCCCAGGATACCCTATGCCGGTACTTTCGAGAAATCGCAGGGTTCCCACAACCCAATCATATCGCGTCGCCAAGCAGTCGGCCTCGAAACAATATTGATACGCCGGGCACGATCCAGGTCAACACGCAGCCCTTGTCTGGCCGAAACACCGCAGGCCGCCGTGCGTCTGTAGGGGGCGGAAACGGTCAAATGGGCATGCCCTCCCGCCGCAGAGACGCTGCCGCCTGAGGGGGAAAGCAGCCGGGCCAGGCTGGAAAGAGTTCCGCTCCAGCCCAGCCATACCCAGCATTATCCGCATCGCACCGGTGCGCAAGCGGCTGCCGATGGTTATTCCGAAGCCTGACCCCAAGCCCTGCCGAAACAGCACATCGCGAGGCCAGGGGGCAGGGGCAAACCCGACCGAAAAGCCCACCACTTTGCGCTAGAATCCATTAGCGCACGGAACCGATCCTTGGCACCCTTGTTATCGAACGGAAGGGACATTGCTTTGTCATTTGGAGATGAACGATGAAACGGCTTCTTTTTGCTACTACCATGATGGCTCTTTCCACCGGGCTTGCTTTAGCCGGGACGACAGGGACAACAGGGACGACGTCGAGTGGTTCCTCCACTACAACCACAACGATGCCGACGACAGATAGCAACACGGATTCGACCACAACGAAGTCGACAAACTCGAACTCTGCGAAGGACTGTGCGCCTGGCCAGCAGAGTGGCAGTGCGAAGCAGGCGGCTCCTGGTCAGCAGGATGACACAAGCGCCAAGTCCGCCGCCCCTGGGCAGATGAAAACGACTGCCGAAGGTTGCTAATTGTGCCGACCGGCCGGCAGCGATTGGTGTGGATGCCTCCCGCTGCCGACCGACGGCAACGATCGGGTCAGCGCCGCCTTTCGAAAGCTGCGGTTTTTTACTTATGAACCTCTCACGGCGTCTATCCTGCGATCCGCAGTTGGATTTCTTCAAAGATCCTAACCCAGCTGCGAACGCCCTTTCGTAGACGTCGCGTATCGTAGTGTTCGTCTGGCGCATGGATGAAGTCACCGGGCAAGATGAAGCCGATGACGACGCACTCAACGCCAAGAACCTCGCTTAGTTGGTGGACTAAGGGTATCGCACCACCTGTCCCTCTCAGAATGGCAGGTGTTTCCCACTCGCGTTCCAGTCCGTGCGCAGCGGCAGCTACGAAAGGGCTGTCGTGCGAAAGGACTACCGCCGGACTGCCGTCATCACCCTCAAATTCCACAGTGCAACCCTTCGGAAGCTTCGATTCAACGTAGGCCCTGAACCCGGCACGGATCTTCCCCGGTTCCTGTGCATCGACGAGCCGGAAGCTGAGACGTGCTGTTGCACTTCCAGGCAAGACTGACCGTCCGCCCGGTCCTTGATTGCCTCCCGTGATGCCGTTCATGTCGACGGTGGGGCGTGCCCACATTGCTTCCAGCGTGGTATATCCTTCTTCCGTTATGCCGCCGCTCAGGTTGACCTCTTCAAACCGGCCTGCGTCTTGTTCGAGCCCCCGCCATCGCCGACGCAGATTATCCGGAATCTCGCGAACTCCGTCGTAAAACCCCTCAATGCGCACTCGCCCAGCTTTGTCATGAATGTCTGTCAGAATGTTGCTCAGTATGCGGATGGGGTTCGCGGCCACGGCACCGTAGTGGCCTGAATGAAGATCGGGATTGGGCGCCAAGATGGTCACTCGCTCGTGGACCAGCCCCTTGAGTCGTGTCGTGATGGCTGGCTGGGTGGGCGACCACATCTCTGCATCGCAGATGAACGCGACGTCGCATTGAAGATCATGCCGATGCGCTTCGATGAAGGCAGGCAAACTTGCCGAACCCGACTCCTCTTCCCCTTCCAGCATCACGATGATGTCGGCTGGAAAACTGCACTCGATACTTTTCCATGCACGGAGAGCCTCGATGAACGTCCAGAGCTGGCTTTTGCTGTCCGATGCACCTCGGCCGTAAAAGCGATGAGCGCCATCTTCTTCCTCGATCACGCGCGGCTCAAACGGCGAATGCGTCCATTGTTTCAAGTCGCCGACCGGTTGCACATCGTAGTGTCCGTAAAACAGCAAACGTGGGCGCTCGATCATGGAGCCTGCGGGAGAACTGGCGAGGACAACCGGGTGACCGTTGGTCTGGATGATCTCCGCGGAAAGCCCGATCGCTGACAACTCCGACTTGAGCCAGTGAGCCGCGCGACGAATTTCTGGTTCGCCCGAAATCTCGTTCGAAACCGACGGGATAGAGATTAACTCCAGAAGTTTGCGGACTGAAACCTCAAAATTGTCGTCAATGTCACGGAGCACATTTTCCACATCCGGCATGTTGATCACCTTAAGTGCGCAAAAATTTTTATCGCGGACGCCGTCAGACGCAGCGGACGACCTTGAGAGATCCTTCGCTCGCGCTTTTCGTTCCCGTTGATCCCATGCTTGTTGTCAGGAGGCGCTCGATATCGCCCCAGAGCTCGCCTTCGTCCTCCAGGCCGATACTCAGGCGCAATGTTGCGTCGGGCCCCTGGCCATGACGTCGCGCTTCGGAAGCCGTCGATGGACAGGCGCTGGATGCACTCCAACACCAAGAGATGCAAAGTCCTCGGTTGGCCCTTGGGGTGTAACAACGAATTGGATGAGAGCGCCTTTCCAAACCACTGTGAACGCTGTACGGATTTCGATCGAAAAGGACGCGAATTTTCCGCACATCTATTCGCGTGAGTTATTGAATTGAAGTGGCGGCATCGATGAATTTTCGGCAGGTTGAGGTCTTCCGGGTAGTGATGACCAACGGTACCACGGCCCGCGCGGCTGACGTTTTGCATGTGTCCCAGCCAGCGGTCAGCAAGATGATCCAAGAGCTGGAACGCTCGCTTGGTTTCGATCTCTTCCAGCGGATCAAGGGTAGACTCCACCCTACTCCCGAGGGACAGCTTTTCTTCCGCGAGGTCGAACAGGCTTTTGTTGGCCTCAGCCATCTCAGGGGGGCGGCCGCCCGCATTCGAGACTACGGCTCCGGCGAACTCAGGATCGCTTGTCTTTCGGCGCTCTCGACCAATGTTCTTCCGCGCGCCCTTCGCGCCTTTATGGATCGAAATCCGAACATCGCCGTCACCTTCCAGACGCGCATGTCCTCTAATGTGCGCGACCTCGTCGCTTCCGGCCAGTTCGACCTCGGGATTGTCGCTGACGAGATCGATCGCACGGGTGTTGAGGTGAGCGAGTTTGCGCAGTTTCCAGTAGCCGTGGCGGTGCCCAAGGGACATCCACTCGAGTCCTTGGACATCATCCGCCCAATCGATCTTGCCGGCTGTCCATTTATCGCTCTCGCCCCGGAAGACACGACCCGACGCGACGCCGAGCACGTTCTCAAGGAAGCCGGCGTCGCGGTGCGAACTGTGATGGAAACGCCCTATTCGACAACGATCTGTGCGATGGTGGCTGCTGGTGTCGGCGTCGGCCTTGTCGATCCTTTGACCGCACAGCCGTATGAGGGCCGCGGGCTGACCTTGCGGCCGTTCGAGCCCGCACTTTACTTTCGAACCCTCTTGATCAGGCCGCCCAATCGTCTCCCCTCTCGTATTATTGCGGAGTTCCTCGAGGATTTGCGAGCCGCGATCTGAAATGGTCGAACACACTCGTGCGTCAGGTTGCTTCCGGATGAGTGGATCTGCATCGGCTCTTGCCTGCTCCGATGACCAGTCCTTTACGTGAAGAGTTCCCTCCATCACACTTCCACGGCTCACATCCCGCTCCACGAAACCCTGCAACCCACCTTTCACCAACACGCTTCCCGGCTGAGATGCATCCAACTAGTTGATGAAGAGAAGCGGCGTGCCGTTGCGAGTATCGGCTGCTCAAGCTTGAAAGTATTCCCACCACTCGTCCATCGACTGCATCATGGGAAGGACGCACAGGTTCGTCCAATGGTAAGATTTAGGCCTCCTATTCCGTCAGGTTATTGGGTGGCCGGCGGCTGAGAAAGCGTCGCCTCACCGGGATGCGCGATCACGACCTCCTACACGGGCTCGGCGCTCGACAATGGAAGGCACACCAACGGTGCCCCATCGTAGCTCACAATTGGCTCGGGCCGCACGCAAGGTCTTCTGGATGACCTCGAATTGCGTCTCTCAAGCTGTTGCGAACAGGTCTCGAAATGATGCCTTCTGCTAAGTGCAGCACTCGCATGCATCGCATGCTCTTGTTGCGACGGCAAAGCGCCGAATGGCGGACTTGAAGCCGACCCGCGCTCCAGAGAACTCCGTAGGCCCATAACCTAAGAGAATAGCAGCGCCATTTGTTGCTATTGGACGGGATACATCCCCGCATGTCAACAATGGCGTCATTAACGGAGACGGGATCGAATGCATGATGACACAAGATCGGTGGCGAGGTTCGCGGTGAGCCTGGAAGGCTATGACAGCCTGACCGTTCCGATACATCGCGCCTCGACAATCCGGTATCCGGATGCCGCGTCCTTCGCCGCCCGGTTCGAGCGCAGTGCTGATGGATATGTTTACGGGCTCTATGGAACGCCCACTCATCGGTACTTGGAGAAGAAGATCACCGAACTGGAAGAGGGCGCCCGCACACTGCTGGTGCCTTCCGGTCAAGCTGCTGTCGCTTGTTCCATGCTGGCCCTTGTTGCCGCACACGAGAAAGTACTCATACCCGACACCGTGTATGGCCCCGTGCGCGATTTTGCCACCCATGAGTTGGCGTCGCTTGGCATTGAGGCCGTCTTCTACGATCCCGTCGACTTGCGCGCACTGGATTCCCTGATTGATGCGCGCACGCGCCTCGTCTGGACAGAGTCTCCAGGGTCAATAACGCTGGAGATGCAAGACATTCCGGCGATTGTCCTGATAGCTCACGCCAAAGGCGCACTCGTCGGGTGCGATAACACATGGGCTTCTCCCCTCAATTTCAGGCCGATCCGCCATGGCGTGGATATTGTTGCGGAAGCTCTCAGCAAACATTTCTCCGGTCACTCCGACCTGGTCTTGGGCTCGATCACCACAAGGGACGACGCCTTGGGCCTGAAAATCAAAGCCTCTCTTGGAAGACTGGGCATCGGCACGTCGCCTGACGACTGTGTGCTTCTGGCTCGCGGACTGGAGACCTTGGCAATACGCCTCGCAAGATCCGACACATCCGGCCTTCGCATCGCGGCTTGGCTAGCCGAACATCCATGCGTGGAAACGGTGATCCACCCTGCGCTGCCTGGCAGCCCTGGCCACGAAATCTGGAAGCGAGATTTCAGCGGCTCCTGCGGTGTCTTCACGTTCATACTGAAGGAACAGTATGCGGGCCAAGCATTCGCTGCATTGGACGCCTTACAGATAATTTCCATTGGCGCTTCTTGGGGAGGAACCAAGAGCCTGATCGCGCCATCAACCGTGAAGGCACTGCGAACGGTTCGGCCTTGGACGGGTCCGGACTATCTCTTTCGCTTGAATGTCGGGCTTGAACACCCTGACGATCTTGAGGAAGATTTGCAGCGCTTCTTCGCGGTGTTGATCGACGGCGAGAGAAATGAACCGCGCAGCGCCGTCCACGGCTAGTTGTTTCCGGTCGTCGACGTGACTCATGGAGAGAGGGGAGAAAGCTGGTGCGCCCGGACTTTCTCCGCAGGCATGACAACGCGATCGAGGCGAGACCGGAGCCAGCAGGCCGCTCCCCATTTGCGATCCATTCTGGAAGCGCACAGTTCCTGTCGGTCACGCCGCCTTCAAATCGGTGCCGAAATGACACGCGAACTGACGTCCGCGGCCACCACTCTTCATCTCAGGAGGGGTCTGCGAACAAATGCTCTGCGCAATCGGACATCGCGAGTGGAACCGGCAACCGGAGGGAGGATTGATCGGGCTGGGGATTTCGCCCGCCAGCGTGACAAGTCCCCGTTCAGCGGCAACACGAGGATCCGATTGCAGAACCGAAGGTAACAGAGCCCGGGTGTAAGGGTGCTGAGGTGTCCGATAGACCTCCTCGCTCGTACCCTCCTCGACGATTTTCCCGAGATACATCACATAGAGCCGCGTCACGGCCTGTCGAACCAGCGCTAGGTCGTGAGCAATGAAAAGCATCGCCACCCCCAGATCACGCTGCAGCTCCAAGAAAAGATTCATGACTTGAGCCCGGATTGACAGGTCAAGAGCGGACACAGGCTCATCGCATATCAACACCTTCGGTTCGACCGCCAAGGCCCTGGCGATTGCGACCCGCTGCCTTTGTCCACCCGACAGTTCGCGAGGAAACCGGCTATTCATTTGGGAGGGTAACCCAACCTGATCGAGCAACTTGCCGACCTTGGTGTCGATTTGCTTGGCCGAAACCTTGCCGGCAATGACAAGTGCCTCGGCCAGGGTCTCACCGACGGTCTGACGTTCGGAGAGGCTGGCATAGGGATCTTGAAAGATGTACTGGATTGTACGTCGCCGATCTCGTAGCGCGCGCCCCCGGAGGGTTGAAAGATCGGTGCCGTCCAGCACTACGCTGCCATGCTGATGATTCTCGAGACCAACTATGGTTCGTCCGAGAGAGGATTTGCCGCACCCGGATTCGCCGACAAGTCCAACGATCTCGCCGGCATTTAGGTGAACTGAAACGTTATCGACAGCGGTGATCCATTTGTCCCGTTCCCCGCTTTTATAGCGGGTGGTCAGGTCCTTTACCTCGAGGATGCTTTTCACTGTCCCTACCTCAGTTGCTCGTATTTTACAGTGCACGCCATCGAAACAGATGATTGCGGAATGGAGTGCAGTTGGGGCCGGCCGTTGAGACAAACCGGCTGGGTAAATGCGCACCGCTCGGCGAATGCGCATGCCTCCAGAGGCGCTCCCATGCTCGGCGGAAGCCCGGCAATTCCCCTGAAGGGTGACCCGGAAGGATCTTCCTCTCTTGGAATCGCGTCGACCAAACCACAGGTATAAGGATGGGAGGGTGACACTAGTACGTCCGCTACGGGGCCGTACTCCACAATACGTCCCGCATACATCACGGCGACCTGATGCGCGATGGCGGCAACGACGCCCATATCGTGCGTGATCAGCACGATACCCATGTTCAATCTTTTCTGAAGGCTTTGCAGGAGCTTGAGTATTTGCGCCTGGATCGTCACGTCCAGCGCCGTTGTCGGCTCGTCCGCGATTAGCAGAGGCGGCTCGCTCGCAACCGCAATCGCAATCATGACGCGCTGTCGTAGACCCCCCGACAGTTCATGAGGATATTGTCTCATGCGCTGGACTGGGTCCGACATTCCTACCAGGGAGAGCAATTCCTCAGCGCGCTTCTCAGCTTGCCGGGTGGTCAAGCCTAGCTGCTTTTGCGCCACCTCCGCGATCTGTCGGCCCACCCGCCTGACCGGATTCAGGGCGCTCATCGGATCTTGGAAAATCACTCCAACCGATTTCCCACGAACATGGCGCAGGCTGGAAGGCGGCAAGGCTGCAATATTAGTACCGGCGATGTTGAATGAACCGCTGATCTGGACCGCCAGCCCAACTGGCATAAGGTCGAGTGGCGCGAAGTTCATCACAGTCTTGCCGGAGCCGCTCTCGCCGACAATGGCTAGCGTCTCTCCCCTGCGCACGCTGTAGCTGACCCGGTCAACAGGCCTAAGTGCACCATTCTTGGTGAAGAGATCGACACTGAGGTCTCTTACCTCCAGAACTTTATCTGTGCTCATGTCGCAATCCGCTTTTTCGGATCTTCGATTGGTGCTCGTTCCCATGAGGCAGCGACAAGCCGGCCGCGCCGCAAAACCGAACGTCGCAAGTCGCGCGGCACACGGTTCAGTGCAATCGCTTCGCCAAGCAAGTTGAAGCTGACGACGACTCCTGTGATCGCAAAGCCGGGAAGCAATACCATCCACGGATTGAGATCGAGGTACGGCAACGCATCAACGAGCATCTGCCCCCACTCCGGAGTGGGCGGTTGTATGCCCAGTCCGAGAAACGAAAGAGTCGCAATTGATAGTGCAATCCCTCCTGCATCCGCTGAAACATAGACCAGCACCATTCCTAGCGTTGATGGAAGCAGATGACGGAAATAGATTCGCAGCGGGCTGGCCCCAAGAACCCGGAGTGCTTCGATATGCGGCCGGTTCAATATCCCGATCGCCACGCCGCGGGCGACGCGAGTGGAACCTGCCCAGAACGCCAGGATCAGCGCCAGCACCATGTTCCAGTAGCCCGTTCCGAGCATGCCGATGATTGCGAGAGCTATGATGAGCGACGGAAGCGCCATGAAGAGTTCCACGAAGCGCATCAGGATCTCTTCGGTCCGCCCTTTGACGAAGCCGGCGAAAGTACCCAGCGTGACTCCGATAAGGAGCTTGAAAGTCACGACAATGGTCATTGCGACGACTGTTGTTCGAGCCGATACAATCAAGCGCGAGAAGACATCGCGGCCGATATGGTCCGTCCCGAGCCAATGATCGGCTGAGGGACCGGCGAAGCGAGCAGTAAGATCCTGTAGGTTGGGGTCGTGGGGGACCAGCCACGGACCGAATGCTCCTAGAAAGAGAAACAGACCTACCCCAATCAGCGCGGACTTTGGAAAGTTGCTGAACGCCTCTCCAACGGAATGCCAAAAGCGCTTCATGCCACCTGCCTCCGCAGCTTAGGGTCCGCCGCAATCATCAGCAAGTCGGCTATCAGGTTCACCAGCGAGACATACAGTACAAACGCCAGGAGACAGGCCTGCATGACCATGAAATCTCTGGTGCGAACGCCTGATACAAAGAGCTCGCCTATGCCGTGAAGGGCGAAAAGCGGTTCGACGATGATCGCTCCGATAGTCATCGAGCCGATCATGTTGCCCAGCGCGCTGACATATGCGGGAACTGCATTGGGTAAGGCATCGCGGAGCATGATATGCAGGACCGAGAACCCCTTCGCGCGCGCCGTCAGGGCATAAGGCCGTGTCATCGCTTCGGAAATGCCGATCCGGAGCACACGAGAAAGCACAGCAGCGGAAGGCGCCGCCATCGCGATTGATGGGAGTACCCAACTCAAAATGGAGCTGTCGCCAAACGAAGGCAACCATCGCAAATTGACGGCGAAAATCAGGATCAGAACTGCGCCTCCGAAAAACACTGGTGTCGACGCGCCTAGCAGAGCCATGAGCCGCACTATGTGGTCGGGGAAACGTCCTGGCCAAGCCGCACCGATCAGTCCCATCGCTGCCGACAAGACTATCGTCACGATGCTCCCCCCGAGAATGAGTTTCATCGTGGTCGGAACCCTGTCTCTGATGGCGTTGCCGACATCTTCGCCTGTTATATAGGCAATGCCGAAGTCACCTTGAGCGACGCCTTGCAACCAGTGCCAATAGCGAACAGGAACAGGATCGTTCAGCCCGAGCTCCTGCGCGACCTGGTCTACCATAGCCTTGGATGCGCCCGGAAAGCGCAGCTCGGCGATGAGCTGCGCGACATTTCCCGGGGCAGCCACGACGAGCCCGAAACACAATACTGACGCCATCAGCAGCAGCAGTGCTGAGTTTCGCAATCGGCGCCTCAGATAAATAAACATGAACAAGCCACCTCCCCGAAACTAAGACTTCAACACCATACCTCGATAGGGGAATTCTGTATCGGTGGGAGGGACGTTGAAGCCTTCGACCCGACTCGAAGCTGCCCAATATGTCGGCGGGTAGAGGACTGGTGAATATAGGACATCTTCACGAAGCTTGTCGTAGAAGACCTGCAATGCGGCCAACTGAGCTTCAACTCCCACCGCTTCAGTGGCAGCTGCGATGAGTGGATCCAGACTTGGATCGAGCGCGACCTTGCCGTCGGACCCGCTTTCTATCGTGGATAGGAACAGAAGTGTCACCGAGCCGAATGGATCATAGGGAGCGCCATAGGTCTGAAAGATTGCGATGTCATATTCGCGCTTAGGAATCTCGGAATGGCGGGAGGCATGGTCGACGGAATGCACCGTGACGTTTATGCCTATTTCACCAAGCTGCTGCTGAAGAATTTCGCCAAACACCTTGGAGCCGGCGATAAAATCGTCTGAAACTAGAAGCTCCAGGGACAAGTTCTTGCCACTCTTCGAGCGGTACGGCGCGCCCGTCCAACCGGCGTTCTCGAGCAGTTGCTTCGCTTGCTCGACGTCGCGAACGGGTGCGTCATGCCTCGTGCCAGACAAGGGCACGGTGGGCCCGAGAAGATCACCAGCCGGAGCGGCGTCGCCATTGAAGAGCACAGCCGATACGGCAGTCCGGTCGTAGCCAACATCAATCGCCTGTCGTACGGCCTTCTCCGCAAGGGCGGGGTTCCTTTGAGTATTGAAGGAAAGCACCATCGTCATCGAGCCCTGCGCGGTGATGACGTTGATTCCCGCCCGCCGCAAGGTGTCCGCCTCCTGCGATGTCAGCGCAGCGGCTCCGCCGCCGACAATGTCCAGTTCATCAGAACGCATGGCATCAACACGGGAACGAGAATCCGGCATAACGGTAATCTCGATCCCGGAAAAAGATGGCTTATCTCCCCAATATTTATCATTGCGGATGAAAGAACTGCCGGAGGTCGAATTTGCTTGAACAATCCACGGCCCAGTTCCAACCGGTGCCTTGAGGGTTCCGTCCTCGTTGACGGAAATGGGAGACAGGAAACGTACGGGCCGAACATAGCTGAGTTCATACATGAGCCCCGGTACGGGCTGCGTAAACTTGATCTCGATCGTGTGCTCGTCGATCTTCTGGACACCCGAGAAAAACTTGGAGGCGTTGATCCAGGAATTGTCCGCAACACCCATCCAGAGTTTCAGGTTCCAGATAGCCGAATCCGCGTCGAAGGGATGCCCGTCGGTAAAGCTTACATTCTTCCGCAAATTCAGCGTCAATCGAGTGTCGTTGTCGGAAAGGCTCCAGGATTCTGCGAGGCAGGGTACCGGAGCACCCCTTTCCCCATATCTGATCAATGGCTCGTAAATGAGATCTTGCAGTTGGAACTGGGCGACATAGTCACGCGCGTCCAGATTGGTGGACGCTTTGGCCACCGCGACACGCAAGGTTCCCGTGTGGTTGTCGGCCATGGCAGACCTGATCAGGCCGTCCAACCCCAACAGGAGTGGTGCAGTGGCGAAAGACGTTAGAATGTTGCGACGCGTAAGTGTCATTGAGCTTTCTCCATCGCCCTTTTCCCCATTTTACCTCGCGAGCCGGACGGGCTGCCTCCGCGCGGTTCCGATCTTTCCTCTTGCCGGATTATTTTGGTGAGTCGCCGAAGTGGTGTTGCCGCGATCGTTTCCGCAAACGCCGTCCGAACCAAGGGCAGAACCTCTTTCCAATTCGGCACGGCCGGTATCCACTCCAGCTGTCACATGTAATTTTAAGGAAGGTGACATGGCGCAGATCATGCCGTCTAATATTTTTATCAGCACGAGCTATTCTCGAGGGTTATAGGATGGGATCATCGACGTTCATAAAGTCGGGGCAATGAGATTGCGTTGACCCTGGCAGAATCTCCCATACCGCAGGGATGATTGGCCTCCCTCCGCCCGTTCTCCGAGGTAACGGGCAGGCGAAATGGCGAGGCATTCGCCCCAAGCGCCCGTGAGGTTTTCTCCGATTTTGTGTGATCGCCGATCAGGATCGCAAGGCTTGCGGGCGCATCCTTGAGGCAGCGCGGCCACAACGCACCCTCATGTTCGCCTGCAAAAAGGGCCAAAGATACGAACGGCTGGCAATGATCTCATTATCTATGAACTGCTTGCATGAGATTATTCCCCAAAGTTATTAGTAGAGACACTCGCCTGGCCATAGCGTCAAGTATCTGGTTTTTGATAACAAGGGTGGTTCTGGATGGGCAATCGAAGTGCCACTGATCCAGGGAAACACGAGGAATTCACTCCCCGCGAAATCGAGGTGTTCGCCTCGGTTATGCTGCACGGAACAACGACGAAGGCAGCGGACGCTCTGGACATCACGCAACCGGCCGTTAGCAAGATGCTGCAGCACCTTGCGGAGAAGGCCGGCTTCCAGCTTTTCAGGAAGACCCGGCAACGTCTCATTCCGACGCCGGAGGCGCATATGCTGCACGCTGAAGTGCAACGGGTTTTTGAGTCGGCACGAGGTATTTCGCGTGCGGCTAGAGATATCCGTGAACTACGCAGCGGCCGGCTGAACGTATGTGCATTACCAGCTTTTGGACTCACGTTACTTCCGTCGCTGATCACCAGCTTTTCCCAACTTCATCCATCAGTCTCGATCTCGCTGGAGATCCGGAGCTCGATAACCGTTATCCAGCGGGCGAGCCGTAACCAGTTGGACATCGGAATCGGCGTTACCTCATCGGAAGAAAACCCATCAATCGTTCGCCGCGCCTTGACGGCAACTCCGCCGGTTTGCGTGATGCCTGCCGGCCACAAGCTCTCACAATTGCAGGTCATTCAGGCGGACGATCTCGACGGCATCAACTTCATTTCGATGGGATCATCAGATCCAATGCGGCGGCAACTCGACGCCTTGTGCGTGGAGCGTGGGGTGAACCGTTCACTCAAAGTGGAGTCGAGCCTTTCAAGTACCTGCATCAGTCTTGTGGCGTGCGGCATGGGCGTAACCGTCGTTGATCGCTTGTCCGCCTGGACGGCGCGCGACCTACCGATCGAGATCAGGGATTTCCGGCCTCATCTCGATCTCAATCTCAGTGTCTATCGACCATGGGGCGTGATCGCATCCACGGCAGCCGATGCGTTCACCGAACATCTCATCCAGGGCACGCGCAGCTATATGAACGGGGTAGAGGAAGGCATCCTGAACCTCGTGCGCTGAGTTCATAACTTTTCGCCCGATGCGTGCGGCCCCAACTCAATTGACCGATTTTGATCCCGAAGCGACTGTCGCCGCATCTGGCGGCAGCAAAAAGCTAGTTCAGCAAGCTCTGGCCGCCGATGCAACAGCAATGGAAACCAAATTGATGTCAGACATCCAAAGGCTAGAAACAAACGAAAAATTGAGCCGTGTGGTTATCCATCAGGGGGTGGCATATCTCTCGGGCCTGACAGCCGATGACAGAAGTGCCGATGCTTTCGGGCAGACTCTACAGGTGCTGCGGAAGGCTGACGCGCTTCTTGGCAAGGCTCAGTCGGACAAATCGAAAATTCTGTCAGCGCAAATTTGGATGCGCGACATCAACGAGTTTGATGAGATGAACAGGGCATGGATCACATGGCTCGAAGGCACGGTTCCTCCCGCACGCGCTACCGTGGGCGCGACCTTCGCGCTCCCGGACATCCATGTGGAAATCCAATTCACTGCCGCCGTCTGACCGTGTCAGCGAAGGGGAGGGGTCTTGCGGCCCCGCAATTCATGCAATAGCTGCGAAGAGGCGCTTCACATCCTCTTCGTCGTTATAGACGTGAGGAGAGATCCGTAGTTTCTTTCCACGCACGGTCGCAAAAATTCCCTGGCTCTTGAGGTGTTCGGAAAGTCCCTCTATCGGCCTGTCGCCAAGATCGACGATTGCAATATGCGGGGCTCGAAAGCGGTTGTCAGACACCGTTAGATCGAGCTTCGCAGCTTCGTCCCAGATCAATTGGTTGAGGTAATCAAGCCGGGAAAACACGGTTGGGACGCTCCACTCACTCAAGAGGCGAAGAGAAGCGGTCGCAACTGGCAGTACCGCGAAATCGGAGCGTTCGCCCATGTCAAATCGCCGGGCGCCTGGTAGAAACTCAGCCACATCTACCGCATAGAAGTCCGATTTATCGCCGCCTACACGGTTCCACGAATGGTGTTCGAGAGGCTTGCCTGTCGAATGCCATCGGCGGTCCGCGTAAAGAAACGCGAGCCGATATGGCCCGAGAAGGAATTTGTAGGTCGCGAAAACGAGAAAATCCGGACGCACCGTCTTGACATCGAAAGGCAGCGCTCCCACCCACTGGGTTCCATCGACGACGACACAGGCGCCAACCTCCCGTGCGGCGGATGCGATTGCCTCCAGGTCAACCGACATTCCCTCGAACCAGTGCACCATCGTACCTGCGACGACAGCGACCGGCACGCTGGACGACCCGATCGTCGAGATGATCGCAGACGTCCAGTCATTGTCGGCGGGCCGTTTCGCGATTGTGATCGACGCACCTTTCTTCTCCGCAAGTTCGTACCAGACATACCGATGCGACGGATGTTCGTTCTCCATGAGGATGATCGTCGAGCCGGGCTCCACAGGCACGTTGGCCGCGGCAACTGCTGTACCGTAGCTTGTGGCAGCAACGATTGCGATATCGTCCGCATCCGCGTTGATCATCGAAGCGGCCAGTGTCCGTGCATCCTCGACCTCGTCGTAGTACGACCCGATGGACATCTTCCAGGGCGACGCTTTCACCGCCGTCCCGGCTATGCCAGCCTGCAGCGATATTTTCGGGATTGGAGACATGTATGCGGCGTCGAGATAGGAGATCGACCTTGGGAGATCGAAAAGATCACGTTGGCAGTCCAGCATACGATCACACCTCGAAATCAATGGGCGTGCCAAGCGACTTTTCGCGGGCAACGCAGTAAACGAAATTCGCAAGTTCGATATCCTGCGCCGGGACGCCGAGAGAACGGTATAGAGTGATCTCCGCATCGGTAGTGCGGCCGGGGATGGCGCCTTCCAACATCGCGCCGACTTCTCCGCGGATGTCGTCTCGGCTAGCAACCCCGAGCTTGAAAGCTTCGACCATCTCTCCGGCCGCGATGAGCGCCATTGGCATGTAGTCGACCCAAATGCTCGATCTGCGCACGCATTCCAGGTCGAGTTCGCGGCATTGAGACACGCTTGCGCCGACGGCGTTGATGTGAATCCCCGGAGGCAGCCATTCGCCGAACAGTACCGGCTCCTGCGCCGAGGTTGTGGTGCAGACAATGTCCGCTTCTACCAGGGCGTCTCTTGCGGATGGGAAGACCAATGTCTGAAAGCCTGCGCTCGCCTGTTCTTCGGCGAAACGCGACGCCTTCCCAGGATTTCGCCCCCAGATGTGAAGCCGCTTGATAGGCCGCACCTTCGAGATCGTTTCTATGTGGCGTCGCGCCTGTTCGCCATATCCAAAGATCGCAAGGATTGAGGAGTCGGCGCGAGATAGTGCTCTGGTAGCGACGGCACTCGCTGCCGCTGTGCGCCAGGCGGTCAATTCCCCGCCATCGACCAGTGCAACCGGACTGCCATTTTCCTTATCAAAGAGGATGATAGCTCCTCGATGAGAAGGCAGCCCCAGGGCGAAGTTGTCAGGAAAGATAGAGAGGACTTTCGCACCGAACAGGTCACGGTCGGAGAGCGCCGCGTACATTACGGATAGGCAAGTTCCTTCCGACCCAGGCAGCGTCAGCGTTCGTCGGACATCTTGGCTCGCAACGCCGTTCGACGTCTTGCGTAGGGCTGCTTCTGCGATCTCGAGCGACAGTTCGATCGAGAGCGCAGCTCGAATGGCATTTTTGTCGAGCACCATAAAAGCTGGTGCTTGATGATCGGCACTCAACATGCATGCGTCCCTGGGCAATTTTCGTGCAGCCTATCACCGGCACTACCGGACTCATCCGCGAAGTTCATAACTTTAAAGCATAAACCACACGTTGCTGGATCGTTGACGATGCATGTCGCTCTCAGCAGAATACGCCAGCAGAGACAGCCGCTTCCAAGACGAACTCGGCTGCATGCTGAGATGCCGAAAGCATTCCTGGGATAAAGCGCTCGGAGCAATAATATATGCGTGCTATCGTTATAGGATCAGGAGTTATTGGTACCTCCGTTGCATACGAGTTGGCGAAAGCGGGAGCGAAAGTTTCTGTCCTTGAGCAGGGTAGAGTTGCTTCTGGCGCTTCCGCGGTAAGTTTTGCTTGGACCAATGCCAACGGCAAAAGACCTCGCGAATACCATGCGCTCAATGTCGCTGGTATGCGCGCCTATATCGATCTCGCCCGTGAGTTCGAGGGCGCGGGCTGGTTCAACCAAACAGGCAGTTTCGAATGGTGGACCACGGAGGCTGCACAGGCAAAGCAGCTGGCGGGAGTAAAGCTTGAACAGGAATGGGGGTATGGCGTCGATTTCATCTCCCGGGATCGCGTTGCCGCGATGGAGCCCGACCTCGATGTTCGGGCGATAGGTGAGGCGCCTATCGTCTATTACCCCGAAGAGGGCTGGATCGATCCAGTTCTGTACGCAGCTTGCCTGTTGCGCAGTGCGTGCGAACGCTGGGGCGCGCAGGTGTACACCGGCACGCAAGTCAAGTCGTTGGAGACGCGGTCTGGACGCGTTTCAGGCGTGCGCACGGCGGCCGGCGAACGATTTGAAGCTGACATTGTGGTGAATTGCGCAGGGGGGGCATCCAAAGACAGCTTGGGCGAGATTCCCGGCATCCCAATGAAGTCGTCAATCGGCGTTCTGGCGTTCACTCAGCCAGTGGCGATGACCTTGAGACGGCAGTTCCACGCTGACGATCTCGATGTCCGTCCCGACGGCGCAGGCCGCCTGATGCTTCATAAAATATCAGTCGACGATCAGCTCTCCGAACCGAAACTGCTTCGGCCCGATGGCATCGAAGCGACCACCATCCTCAATGCTGCACGTGAGCTGCTTCCAGCGCTCGAGGCAGTCAGCATCGAGGCCGTCAGGACGACGGTTCGCCCGATTCCCGGCGACGGATTGAGCTGCGCCGGCCCGATGCCGCAAGTCGATGGGTATTATGTTGGCGTGACACATAGCGGTGTCACGATCGCCCCGCAGATGGCGCGGTTGCTGGCTGATGAGATTGTTCACGGGAACATCCGCGAAGAACTCGCCATGTTCAGACCAGCGCGCTTCTTCGGCGGAGCCCCTGGCAGCGTCGTACCCAAATCCGCGGTTGCCGGCCCCAGCCACGACTGAGCATTCAGGCAAGTCAAGCACCGAGGTGTGGCGCTGCCGTAGGAGATCAACCAGTCCGGAATTCGAATCGAACAAATGAGCGCAGCCTCGGAAAGGGGCGACAATCAAAAGGAAGCGCAAGGGTCGAAGGCTACGCAGAAGACAGGTCATAACCATAACAGGGGAACTCAGATGACACTTCTTTCACGCAGAACTCTATTGCTGGGATCGGCGGCCATTGGCGGCCTCTTGGTCACCGGTGTTGGTACGAATCAAGCTTCGGCAGAAGAAGGCAACACGTTGCGACTGCCGATCGGTCGCGCAGCGGGAAATCTCGATCCGCAGCGTTATGTCGGCATCTTCGCCGTGCAGGATATGATCTTCGACCCGCTCGTGCACTACTCTTCGGGCGGCAAGATCGAACCGGCTCTGGCTGCCTCGTGGGACAAGTCACCCGATGACAAAGTATACACGTTCAAGCTTCGCCCCGAGGTGACGTTCACGGATGGCGAGCCTTGGAACGCCGAAGCGGCAAAGTGGAATCTGGATCGCTGGCTTCCGAAGGAAGACTACAACTGGATGCGTATCAGCGCGAATCTCGACAAGATCGAGATCGTCGACCCGATGACGATCGCAATCCATTTCAAGCAGCCGACTCCCACGGCTCTCGTAGAGTTTTCCTATGTCAGGCCCGTAAGGTTCCTGAGCCCTAAAGCAGTTGATGGAGAGGGTAAGTACGCATCTCCTGTGGGAACCGGTCCGTGGAAGATCGAGAAGGACGCGCCTGAGGGCACCGACCTCATTCCCAACGAAAAGTACTGGGGGGCAAAGCCTTCTGTTGACAAGGTTTCGCTGATTGTCATGCCGGACGCACGCAGTCGGATGTCGGCGCTACGAGCAGGCGACATCGACGCGATGGGCGGACAGTTCATCGCTCCCGTCAGTCCTCAGGATGCGAAGACCCTTGAGTCTTCCGGCATGACCGTGGTGACCGACACGGGCACGGATACGATTGTGCTCGGCTTCAACCCGCGCATCGATACTTTTAAGGATGTGCGTGTTCGCGAGGCGTTCAACCTGCTTATCGACCGCGAGGGCATCTGCAAGGCAGTGATGAAGGGTTTTGCCACGCCTACGATGAACCTTTATCCCGAGGTGATCGCCTATTCGGGAACCCGATTTGAAGTTCCGAAGCGTGACCTGGAAAAAGCTAAGAGCCTGCTCGACGAGGCCGGTTGGGTTGGAGAGCCTGTCCGATCCAAGGACGGCAAGCAGCTGAACATCGATCTTGTCATATCCGAAGACGCGGTCCCGAGCTCCCGGGCCCTAGGCGAGGTTATACAGGCGTTGCTTTCGGAAGCCGGTATCGGCGTGAAGTTGCGCAACGTCGACCACGCTACGCGTCACGGTGATATTCCGGAGTTCAAGTATGATCTCTCGCTGTTTATAACCAACGGCGCGCCGTATGACCCCTTCAATTCAATTGGTTTGATGGTCCTCTCGACGATCGAACCGGGAACGGACGGAAAGATCTACGAGGACAAGGCGGTTGACCCACTGATCCTCAAGGCACTCTCGGCTCCGGAGCCCGAGCGGGCTGAGGCATTCCAGGCCGTTTTCACCTGGCTGCATGACAACTGGGCGATGATGCCGCTGTTCCACGCCCAGCGAATCTGGGCGCACAATGATCGCGTCAAGGCTTTTGCCATACCCGCGACAGAATACGAGATGCCGCTGAAAGGCATATCTCTTTAAGCTGTACCTGTGCCTCGGCTTCGCGCCGAGGCACCCGCAGTCTCAGGAAAGCCAAAGGTTCGCCATGCTGAGAATAGCCATGAAGCGCGGTGTTTCCGCCGCCATCCTCATCGCCATCGCCTCTGTGTTCTCTTTCATCTTGATCGCAGCGTTTCCCGGAAACGTGGCCGCGCTCATAGCTGAGTTGAGAGGCGGCTTTGTGTCGCACAAGGTCGTTGAGCAGGTGGCGATCGAATACGGCCTGAACGATCCGCTGCCATTGCGATATGTGCACTGGCTCGGCGATGTGTTGCAGGGCGATTTCGGAAGGTCGCTGCGAACCGGTCAGCCGGTCTCAGAAGCCATAATGGAACGCCTTGAGCCCACTCTGGTTCTTATTGCTGGCGGCGGCATTGTCATGCTGATCGTTGGTGTCGGGCTCAGCTTCATGGGTGCCATGTGGCCTAACGGAACGACAGACCGGATGATCCGCGCCTTCGCCGTTTTGAACGTGTCGATCCCAAAATTTTTCCTAGCATCAATGCTCATTTATGCGTTCGGCGTGACGTGGAACGTGTTTCCCACTTTCGGCTTCAGGGGACTTTCCAGTTGGATTTTGCCGAGCATCGCCATTGGGGTTGTTCCAGGTGCGCTCCTCAGCCGCGTCGCACGGGTCGCGCTGGAGGAAACTATGAGCAAGCCTTATGTCATCACCGCGATCAGCAAAGGCTTCAGCAGACGAAGAATTCTGTTTCGCGACGCCTTGCCGAATATCGTCCCGGTCGTTTTGACAGCGTTTGGAATGGCGCTGGCCCAGATGGTGCCCAACGCGTTCATCATCGAACCGATTTTTTCGTGGCAAGGTCTTGGCGCCTATTTTGTTGAGGCAGCTCGCTTCCGGGATCTCCCAGTACTGCAGGCGTGCCTGCTGATCTTCTCCGTGCTGTTCATTGTGGTGAATCTCGTCGTCGACCTGATCGTCATTGTCGTCGATCCGCTTCAACGTCGAGCTGCGAGGGCCTGATCATGAGTTCGATAAAATCATTCTTTCGCAGCGTCGGCTGGCCGATCTCGCTGATGATCGGGTTCTTTGTCTTCATCGCGACCTTCGGCTCACTGGTCAGCCCTTATGACCCGAATACGCAAAACCTCCTTGCTCCAACTGAATCGTTTTCAGGAGTCTACTGGCTGGGCACCGACAACCTCGGGCGCGACGTGCTCAGCCGACTTATTGCGGGTGCCCAGACCACGCTCGTGGGTGTGACCATTGTCCTGTTTCTTGCCGGCATATTTGGAATGTTGGTTGGGACCATATCCGGCTATTTCGGTGGCTGGATCGACGAAATCCTCATGCGTATGGTCGACTTCGGCCTCAGTGTGCCTAGTCTCGTGGTGGCGCTGGCGATCGTTGGTGTATTCGGTCCTAGCTATTGGAATATGATCATTGCGCTGGCGATCGCCTGGACGCCAATCTATGCCCGGCTGACGCGAGGTGTGGTGGCGGCGGCAGTAAACCAGCCGCATATCGAAAGCCTTCGCGTTTTGGGCGCCAGCCGACTCAGGATCATATTCAAACATCTGGTGCCGGTCGCATTGGGATCCGTGCTGATCTACGCGAGCGCGGACGTCGGTATTTTGGCCCTCGCGATCGCTAACTTGAGCTTTCTGGGGCTCGGTGTGCAGCCGCCGCAAGCGGAGTGGGGACAGATGCTGGTTTCGAGCCTGCCCTATCTTGAAGAAGCACCGCGCCTGGTGATCCTTCCGGGGCTCGCGCTTACCATCATGGTCGTAGGTTTCAACCTGTTCGGCGAGAAGATCGCGCTGTCCAAGAACCCGCGCCGGATGACCAAGCGGAGCTTGGCCGCCCGCAAGAAACTGTTCATGAAGGAGATCGCGACATGAGCACTGGGAGTTCCCCAACACCTGCATTGCTCGAAGTCTCCAATCTGTCGGTGACGCTCCATACGGCGAGAACCAGCGTCAAGCCGGTCGATGGCGTGAGCTACCGTGTGAACGAAGGCGAGGTCCTGGCGATTGTCGGCGAAAGCGGCAGCGGCAAGACCATCCTCAACATGGCGCCGCTATCTCTGCTTCCGACGGGACTCGACGCTGAAATAGAGGGGACGGTGAAATTCAACGGCCTCGACATCCTGCGAGCGCCTGAGCAACAAATGCGCAAACTGCGTGGCGGCGAGATCGGCGTCATATTTCAGGATCCGTTGAGTTCTCTCAACCCGGTCCGACGCATTGGAAGGCAGATCGCCGAGGTCTCGGAATTGCACCTTGGCATGACTGCGGCGCAGGCCGACAAACGAGCCGCCGAACTGCTGGCGTTGGTCGGGCTACCCGATCCACTAAGCCGACTGCAGCAGTATCCGCACGAGCTTTCCGGCGGTATGCGCCAGCGCGTTGGCATAGCGATGAGCATTGCCGGCGAGCCCAAGCTCCTCATAGCGGATGAGCCTACCACCGCGCTCGATGTCACGGTTCAGGCTCAGATCGTGGAGCTGCTGAAAGACCTACAGAGGCGCCTGCAGATGGCCATCGTCATCATCACTCACGATTTTGGTGTGGTCTCCGGCATGGCGACCAAGGTGGCGGTGATGTACGCCGGCCGGCTGTCAGAACTGGGTCCGGTGGACGACGTGCTGATGACGCCGGTCCACCCCTACACCAAAGGTCTGCTCGGTTCAGTTCCATCGCTAAATGCAGACATTGGTTCGAAATTTATTGGTCTTCCTGGCCAGCCGCCAGATCTGTCTCGGTTGATACGCGGTTGTGCGTTCACGCCACGCTGCGCTTCGGCGCTGCAGAGCTGCAGCGCCACTCAACCGCACTTGCTTTCAGTACCAGGAGAGTCGTCGACGCACGTCGCCGCATGCCCGGTCATCATCAACAAGCTTGCGCGAGTGATGGAAGATGCCTGAGAACCTCATTGAGATCGTCGATCTCAAAACTCACTTTCGCGACCGCCACACAGGGGCTGAGATTAAGGCCTGTGATGGCGTGAGCCTGAAGATTGGCGCGGGCGAGATTGTAGGATTGGTCGGGGAGTCGGGATGCGGAAAATCGACACTGGGTCGCACGATCGTCGGTCTCGAGAGCGCCAAATCCGGAGAGATCCGATTCAAGGGCGAAAATTTCCTGGCTATGAGCGGCAAGCATTTGTTCGAACGAAGGCGCAAGATCCAATACATCTTTCAGGATCCGCTTTCCTCGCTGAGTTCCCGACAGACGATTGGTCAGGCGATCGATGAAGCGCTGCTCATCAATGGGGAGAACAACCATTCTGCGCGGGCGGCACATGTCAAAGAACTCTTGGACCAAGTGGGGCTGCCCGAACAGATAATGGAGCGCTATCCGCGCGAGATGTCGGGTGGCCAACGTCAACGCGTGTGTATCGCGCGATCGCTTGCTGCCAACCCAACCGTACTCATATGCGATGAGCCTGTCAGTTCGCTCGATGTCTCCATCAGAGCGCAAATCATGAACCTGTTTCTGAAGCTGCGCGATGATTTCGGAATGTCATGTCTTCTCATTGCGCACGATCTGGCCATCGTTCGCCAGGCCGCACAGCGCGTCTACGTGATGTATCTCGGCCGCGTCATGGAAGAAGGTGAGAGCGGCGCGCTCTATAGCCAGCCCGCACATCCGTATACACAGGCGCTGCTCAGCGCTGTCCCGTCGACAAATCCAGTTGAGGAGCGCGAACGTCAGCGGATCATTCTAAAGGGAGATGTGCCAAGCCCTGTGAATCCGCCGACCGGATGCCGTTTTCGTACGCGCTGCCCTGCCGTGCAAAGTGTTTGTGAGACATCGCCTCCGGTCAACAGCTTGTCGGAATCGCATCTCGCAAGTTGTCATTTCGCTGGTCGGATCAAAGCGGGTATCCTGCAGGAATACGACGTGAGACAAGTCGGATAAACCGGCGTGGGAGACGGAGAGGCCCAGGTTCTCCAATATTGATGCGTACTCGCGGCGCCGAATACGGCTTGGGGATCTCCATGCCAGTAGCCGGAGACCGGATTCCTCTGGTCGGCACAGTCGCAACGTTGCGTCGGCGCGATCGGTGCTTCAGTCGGCATTCAGCGGTACATACATCGGCTACTTGGGTTTCTCCTCAAGCTTTTCATCCCCGAAAGAATTGCCTCCCAGGTGCGGCTCGATATCCGAAGCTTGACGATTCTATCCCACATCCGCCTCACGTCCGCACCCTCAGCGCCTGCTCCAGCCTGTCGGCAATCTGTGTGACGATATAGGCAATCACCATGTAGATCACGACGGCAATCACGAAGGCTTCGAGGTAGTAGTAGTTCAGGGCGGCGGTCAGCTGGGACTGGGCGAAGATATCGACGACCTCGATGGCGAATCCGAGAGAAAGCGCCTTCATGATGACCATCATCGAAGTCGTCAGGTCGGGAATTGCGGTGAGGGCCACCTGGGGAAACAGGATACGTCGAAACAGTTGGCCGCCCGTATAGCCGAGCGAATGGGCCGCGTCCGACTGACCGGTGTCGAATGCATTCAGGGCTCCCTTGATAATCTCGGATTGGAACGCGGCGACACAGCCGGTAATCGCGACGACAAGAATGACCCAATTGGGGGTTTCGTGAGCGTTGAAGTTGATCCCGAGCAACGAGAACAGGAACTGAAATGCGGGCGGCAGACCGAAATAGGCGAGGAAAATAACGATGACCATTGGAACGCCCTTGAAGACGATCTTGTAAGTCATGATGAGCTCTCGCAGAACCGGCACCCGTCTGTATTCGATCAGCGCGAATATGCTGCCGACTATCGTCGACAGGACGAAAATCAAGAGTGCCATTCCAACGGTCACGGGTACGGCACTCAGAATTTCCTGCGTGTCCTGGAGCAAAATATCGGTATCAAACATGGTTGAATACCCTTACGTCAGACGCTCGCGAGGAGCTCGTTCTTGATCGGAGTTGTTGTCGTTGACTCTGGCGCTTGCATCGGTGATCGAAGCTCGAAGAAGCGCACGATGAGCCATGCGACCAGGCACATCAGCGAATAGATGACCGCCAGGACGAGGTAGGTTTCGAACTGGAACTGGTTGTAGTCGCGCTCCATGATCAAATGCGCAGTCGCCATGACGTCGGCGGCGCCGATGTACATGACCAGCGCAACGTTATGGATCAGGTAGATGACGGAGTTCCCGTAGCCCGGTAGTGCGAAGTGCACCGCTTGCGGGCCGACGACGCGAGTAATTTTCTGCCGGAACGTATATCCGAGGCTATCGGCCGCATCGTGCTGGCCGCGATCGACGGCAAGATATGCAGGCCGCATGACTTCCGACAGATATCCTCCATGGTAGAGGCTCAACCCCACCATGGCAGCCATCGTCGGCGAAATAAAATCTTTGGCGCCGAACAGGATCACCAACAGCGGAAGCCCATAAAACGCGACGAACAGCTGCAGGACGACAGGAACGCTCCGGGCATAGGACACGTAGAGGTCCACCAGGTGACTGATCAGTGGCACCCTGCGAACCCGGAGTGTTGTCGCGATGAGAGCCAGACAGAACCCGGAAATGAGGGCCGTAAACGTGATGGCGAGCGTCAGCGGCAGTGCCGAGAGCAACTCGGGAATCATAGCAGATACATCCACTTTGAAACGCTCCTTTTTGCAATTCAGCCTTGCCGCTGACTAGCGAATATGGCCCTCGACGGCCGTGCTATTTCATGTACTGGACGATGCCCTCGCCGAACCACTTCTGCGAGAGCTTCTCGATCGTGCCGTCGTCTTTCAATTCCTTGAGAACCTTGTTCACATCGTCAGCCAGAACCTTGTTCTCGTCTGATCTGTGGATCAGCATGTAGGTGTTGTTGCTGAACACTGGTTCGGACGCCACGATATCGAGTTTCTTTTGCTCGATGACGGTCTGCTCACCGAGATTGGACGGCAAGACGAGAGCGTCGAACTTACCGTTCTGAACTTCGTCCAGCCGGTTCGGGTAGGGAATGCCTGCACTCGATGCCGTGACATCGAGCTTGTATTGCGGGTTTTCTTTCTGCCAGTTCATGATGAACTTGTAGGTTCCACCGCCGGCCGTGGTCGGAACGATCCTCTTGCCGACCAGGTCTTTCATTTCCTTGATGCCGCTGTCTTTCTTGCTGTAGATCTTCATCAGGCTGGCGCCCATGGGATTTTCCGGAATGAAGAACTGCTTGGAGCGCTCGGGCGACTTGTAGTAGCCACCCACCGCGATGTCGTACTTGCCCGTAGCGAGACCGGTTTCCTGGGCAATGTCGGAGACGCCTTCCATTTCGAACTTGTATTGCGGCAGCTTTGCGTTGATCGCCCTCAGGAGATCGGGCTCATAGCCTTGCGGCTCGACGCCGATCGCGCCCCATGCCAGCGGCTTGGATTCGGCAGACGTCGCGATCTTGATTGTCCGAACGGTCTGGCCATAGCTGACCCCCGCCGTTGCAAGGGCTATTGCGATGCCGCCGACGACAGCCAGGGCATGACGACGGGAAAAGCGGGATGTGATTACAGACATTTCTTAGGTTCCCTTGTTGTTGGATTATTGAAAAGCGAGTTCTGACTGCAGGAATTGAGCAAGTCGTGGGCTGGAAGGCGCGTCGAAGATATCAGCCGGGCTGCCATCGGCGGCGACCACGCCACGGTCCATGAAGACGATCCGGTTGGAGATGTTCCTTGCGAATTGCATCTCATGGGTCACAAGCAGCGAAGTGATCCCTGACGAGGTGACGTCCTTGATCACCTTCAGGACTTCACCGACGAGTTCTGGATCCAGCGATGACGTAGGCTCATCGAAGAGTATCACGTCGGGACGAACCGCCAGGGCGCGCGCAATGCCGGTGCGCTGGAGCTGGCCGCCCGACAGTTGGGAGGGATAGCTGTCTCGCTTCGGGGTGAGGCCGACCCGCTCGAGCTCCCGCAAGGCGATCTCCCGCGCCTCGTCCGCGGACTTGCGCTGCACGACGACCAGTGGATCCATCACGTTCTGCAGGACCGTCATGTTCTTGAAGACGTTGAATTGTTGAAAGACCATCGCCGTTCGCAACCGGATCGCCTGGACAGCGACCTTGTCGGCACGCTGGTAATCCATCCGGATCTGATCGAACGCGATGGTTCCTGACGACGGCTTGGCCAGGTAGTTGATGCATTTCAGCAACGTGGTCTTGCCGGTGCCGCTGGGGCCGATGATCGAAACCACGTCACCCCGCTTTACCGAGAGATTGACGCCGTTCAGAACCTGCGTGCTTCCGTAAGACAGCTTTACATCTTTGAGTTCAAGCATTGCTGGTTGTCCCTTCGGAAAGTGTGAGACGGACTGCTTCGACCGCATGCGACATCATCACCCGCTCTCCGCATGGCCGAGAACGTGCATCAGCCGGTTTGCCCAGCCGAAGATCGATATGGCGTGGATCAGGTCGATAATCTCGCGGTCGTCCATGCCGACTGATCGAAGCGCGGCGATATCGTCTGCCGTTGCTTCCGACGGGGCCGCCGACAGGCGGCGGGCAAAACTGTAGATTGCCGCATCGCGTGGGCCGAGCGCTTCAGGTTTATCGAGATAGAGCGCGGTGACCACTTCGTCGTTCTTGGTCAGCTCTGCATGCCTGCGGGCGTGAACAACGGCGCAGAATTTGCAGCCATTGACGATGGACGCACCTAATGCACCAAGCTCGCGGTCAGGGCGGGCAAGCCCGCCTTCGACATACATGATGGCGTTGAACAAGATGGTGCGGGCAAGGTAGCTCTCAGGGTCATGCGCAAGGGTGCGCACATATTCCGAAACTTTCTTGGCTGATGGCGTGACCTTCATCGCTTCAAGCTGTTCCGGCGTGGCCTCGGATAGCTCGACCGGCGCTATGTACGGATGCCAATTCAATGGCTTCAGGCGCACCGCGGAAATCATGCCGTCCTCAACAATCGCAGGCCGGTTGCCACCCGCGTCTGGAAATTGACGAAGGCGATGAGCTCGGAAAGGGCGACGATCTGAGGATTGTTCAATCCAGCTTGGGCGAGCAGGGCGATGTGGCCCGCTTCCGCCTTTTTCGGTGTCAGCGTAATCAGGTCCACATGACGTGCGATGGTCGCCAATGGCTCTTCCAAATCCGTTTCCCCCTGGGCTAAGGCCAGAAGCTGCTCAGTCGGATCGAGCTGAGCCAGCTGCACATCAAATTCGGCCATCAGGACCGGATCGGCATTCAGAGCGGCCATGCGACGGGCCAGAGCAACCCGCAAATTAGGCGCAAGCCCTTGGTCGTTTGCTGGCTGCAGGACGGAGAGGCGACATTCCTCGGCCCCCAGCACGAATTCAGGCCGAAACCGACGCGCGCTGAAAAGCGCATCGTGCGGTGATAGACCGGCGGCCTTGTCCATTGCGTCGATCACAGCGCGGCCTCCTTCTCCAACAAGGGTGTTGAATCGACCCATTCGTCGCCCAGAAGTTCGGGCGTGTCGTAAGCGATCAGGTTGGCGAAGTGGGTTTCGACATCTTCGGCAAACAGCGATGCGGCAATGCCGCGGACCAAACGGTCGGCACCCGCGCTGACGGCTGGGATATCACCGGAGACCTTGCCGTGCGTCAGCATGGCGGCGTCGTTGAAGCAGTGGATATGCGACAGCATCGGGCAGGAGCCGGGGACGCGCTCACGAAACTCGAAGGCGGGACCTAGGTCCGGTGCGTCGGACATGCCTGCACGCGCCGGCCCCATGTCCGGTGTATATCGGCCATCCGACCAGGTGCGGATATGTGGCGCGATGGCTGCAAATTCCGGGCGGCCGTTGAAGTCGTTTGAAAAGCCGGTTGCCGCGATCAGGAAGTCGTAGCGCATCAGCCCCTGGGTGGTTTCGATAAGCAGGCCTCCCGCATCTTCCGTGACCGCGACGATGCCGCAGTCGAGAAAGAACCGGGCATTGGGGTGGCGAGAAACGCGAAGCGTCGATGAACGCGGCGGCGGCGTCTGGGTTGAGGCGGTGTAGTCGAAGAACTTCCACTTCCAGGCATCGGGCAATTGATGCATGCCGAGTACAACACCCGGACTGCCGATTCCGGTCAGCTTGTTGACGCGCGGCATTTCCTTGCGCCGGATCAACATGTCCACAGATCCGGCGCCCGCCTCGAGTGCGGTTGCGGCATTGTCCATGGACGAGGCACCGGCGCCGATGACCGCCACACGCTTACCTTGCAGCGCGTCGAAATCGATCTCGTCCGCAGAATGGGCCCAATAAGCGCGATCGATGCCCCTGAGGAAATCGGGCACGGCAAAACCGCCCAGACCAGAGCGGCCGGTGGCCAGAACGAGATGACGGGTGAGAACCCGGCCGGATTCCGCGCCTTCGATATCGATCGCAATCAGATCACCAACCGGTGCGACGCCGGTCATGCGCACGCCGTTGCGCACAGGCAGAGCAAGAACCTTGCGGTACCAGACCAGGTAATCCATCCACTGGCCCTTGGGGATTTTGTCCAGCGACCGCCAGGCGTCGACGCCCCATTGCGCCGTGAACCAGGCGCGGAACGTCAATTGCGGCAAGCCGAGCGACGGACCGTGCAGGGTCTTCGGCGACCGGAGTGTTTGCATGCGGGCAAACGTTATCCACGGTCCTTCGAGCCCAGCCGGCGCCGCATCATAGGCGACGACATTGGTGATCCCTGCCAGCACCAGCTTTGCCGTGGCAGCAAGTCCGCACATGCCAGCGCCAATGACCACGACATCACGGACCGGGGCGCCCTCATGCATGCGTGTGGGGACCCAGGGCTTGGCGGGCAGCTCGACAAAGTCGAGATCCTGCGCGAGCTGGGCTTCCAACGCGGCAAGGCCCGTCGATGCTGCCGGGGTGGGAGTATGCTTCATATTCCAGTTCCGTTATTTGTGCCCGACGCGGGATCGTTCACCAATTGGCTGGCCAAAGCTGGATCGAGCTTCTTGAAACCGACGATCGACCGTTCAGCCACCGCTTCGACCGCATCCATCAGCGCCTGCGCGACTGGGCGAAGGGGACGTTTTGAGGCAGCCACAACGCCCCAATAAAAGAGAACGGTTACATCGATCGGGCGAATGACGACCCCAGGCAGGGCGACGCCATAGGCCGTGAGGGGATCGATGACGGCCGCGACACCAGTATGGCGCACGATCTGCAACGCGCCGTAGGCAGTATTGGTCCGGATCACCGGGCCGGTGTCGATGCCCCGGGCAGCGAGTGCCTTGGCGACATGCAACTGAAACCGCAGCGGATTGAGCAACGTAGCCACGCGACGACCCGCAAAAGCCGAAAGCGGTATGACATCAAGTTCAGCCAGCGCATCGTCCTCCCGCACGGCAGCAACATCAGGCGCCGAATAGAGCCGTAGGACATCCAGACCGGGCGTATCGAGCGGCAGGCTTGAAAACCCGATCTCGGCACGTCCGCTGCGCACTTCCTGGGCGACGATCGAGGGAAGAAACTGCCCGAGATGCGTCTCGTGCGGAAGCTCGACACCCTTGAGCTCGGCCAGGGCCGCCGGGATCAAGCCGGTGCCGATCGCGGAGGTTGTGACAATCTGCAGGATCCGCCCACGGCCGGCGGCGATCATCTTGGCCCGCGCTGCAAGTTCGGTGAAAGACATCAACAATCGCCGCGCTTCCTCCTCGAATGCGACACCCTCTTCAGACAGCTGCACCCGTCGACCGATCCGATGCAGCAATTCGAAGCCAAGTTCGGCCTCGAGCTCCTGAATGGTGCGTGTCACCGAAGGTTGGGAACGCCCGAGCATGTCAGCCGCCTTGGTAATGCTGCCGCTGGCAGCAACCGCAAGGAAGGTCTGAAGGTCCCGGGTTTCCATGTTCTCCCTACATGCGTAATTCGTATGATTGACATCGTCTCATTCATTTTTGATATATGTCAAGCGGAAACTAATAGTCGTTGCGGCGTTTGCCGGCTCAGAGCCGGAGTCCTGATCGAAACGGCTGATGGCAACCGACGTGACTTCAATTCGGATCCTCCCGATGAAAAAACTTGTAGGCGGGGACGGCAAGGATTCTCGAACCATAAAGCCGGCGACAGGAGGAATGTTATGCGCGTGAGTATTCTGGGCGCTGGAGCAATTGCCTATGGCCTTGCGGCCTATTTGGCACAATCGGGACATACGCCAACACTTTGGTCACCGTCGGGAGACCGCACCAGAACGTTGGCGACTGGCGAATTATTGAAGGCGACGGGGGATATCGAGGCGACGGTGCCGGTGCGTATTGCCAATGATTGTAAAGATGCCATCGATCACGCGGATGTGGTGGTGATCGCGCTTCCCGCTTACGGCCACAAGATAGTGATGGATGCCGCCGTCCCTCACCTGGCAGATGGTATTCCTGTCATCGTCAGTTCGCACAGTTCGTTCGGCGCGCTGTATCTCTCCAAGCGGTTAGCCGAGCGCAAGGTCAGGTTGCCGATCGTCGTTTGGGGCACAACGCTCTTGACCGGCCGCCAGCTCGGACCAGCAGAAGTCCAGGTCACTTCCATTCGCCAGAAGCTTGATGTTGCGACGCTGCCTTTCGATGCGCTCGATCAAGGGTACAAGCTTTGCACGGCCTTGTTCGGCGATCGTTTCGTCAAGCGCGATGGTCTGCTGGCAATTGCGCTCAGCAACCTCAATCCGCAGAACCATCTGGGAATTGCCCTTCTCAATCTCACACGAATGGAGAAGGCCGAGCGATGGAGCCAGGGGGGAAATGTCACTCCTGCCGTTGGTCGCTTCATCGAGGCTCTGGATGCCGAACGATTGGCCATAGCTGGCAATTTCGGTATCGCGGTTCGTACCGTCCAGGAACATTTTTCATTGTCGTTCCACGTCCCCATGAGCACCGTTTCGGAAATGAACCTGGAGATGGATCGCCAAGGTCGTGGCGGCTTTGGCCCGACGACTATCGAGAGCCGCTATATTCTCGAGGACGTTCCGTTCGGCCTGTTACCAACCGCAGTCCTGGGGAAGATCAGCGGAAATCCGGCGGTTCTCCATGAATCCGGAATTTCCATATTGTCGGCGGCTTATGGCCGGGATCTCAAGGGAGATAATGATATTCTTCCTGGGCTCGGCATCGAGAAAATGACAAAGACGGATCTTGAAGCCCTTTGCCGCAAGGGGTTTTGAGCGCGCTCGCGGCCAATGCGGCGTGATTACGCTTTGGGGAAGCTAGCGCGACGCTCCTGTTACATCATTGCGAGCTGATTCTAACCAACGACATCCGAAGGGGACCAACACAGGTTGGATATTATCAAACTGTGTTGGTCCGAGTTGGCTATTTCACCTGCTTGATCTCCCCCGGCGCCAAACGGCGCCGGATAAGACGTGCCGTATCGATCACATCATGCGTTTGATGTCGGTGTACGCGCCATTCGTCTTCAGCGTCACGGTGACGTCGGCACCGGTGCGGTTGCGCCAGAACCAACCGTGATTGCCGTCAAAGGCTGCCTCAAGTACGCCCTCGTCCTCTGCAGCACCGCGTCCCTTCTCGTATGAGATGCTTTCGCCGCCGCCGTCACCATGGGTGTCGAAGTTCACCGCCGCGCCATTGGCTGTCCAAGAGTAGTTTGCCTTTGCGCCCTTGGCCATGACGAGCTTGATCTCAGCTCCTTCGCCGGGCTTGAGGGTGACCGACATTTCGTCCGTCCGCAGTTCCTGGGCAGAGGCGGAACCAATCACCAGTTCAGCGAAGACGCGCTCCAGAAGACTCGACTGCTGATCTTGGCCTGGCACTGCGGTCGGCGTGCCGTTTTGCAATTCGCGAAGGCGGTCTTGCTCGGCCTCTTCGGCGAGTTGTGTCTTGATCTCGCCCATCTCGGTGAGCTCGAGCGCTCGCCCAACGCCGGTGGGATCGATGGCGTATTCGGCCGGCAGCACGATGGTCACAAGGATGGCCGCTGCCGCGACAATGGCGATGAGGGTAGATCGGAGGAGCTGCATGGATGTCGGCAGTTCAGCGCGGGTCGGGATGTCTGTGTTGTACATGGGAGAATTCCTTTTTTGATCTTTACTTGGAGGTTCAGGAGACGACCCAGCCGGTGAGCTGATAGCCGATCAGCACAAACCCGGCGGTCATCATGATGGTGTTGGCGGTGTATGCGTGGCGCCAGAAACTGTCGGTCCGGCGCCAGTAGCCCATGACGATAAGGATAGCAGCGAGCGCGAGAAGCTGACCGACCTCAACGCCGACGTTGAAGGCAAGTAGGTTGGGCACGAGCCCGTCGGGCGAGATGTTGTATTCGATGATCTTCGTCGACAGGCCGAAGCCGTGGAAAAAGCCGAAGATCAGCGTCGCGATCTTGGTGTTCGGCTGGAAGCCGAGCCACCTCTGGAAGGCACCCATATTGTCGAGCGCCTTGTAGACGACCGACAGGCCGATGATCGCGTCGATGATGTAGCTGTTGATGCCAACGTTGAAATAGACGCCAAGCAGCATGGTCGTGGAATGGCCGAGCGCGAACAGGCTCACATAGATGCCAATGTGCTTCATCCGGTAGAGGAAGAAGATCACGCCGAACAGGAACAGGACGTGGTCGTATCCCGTCACCATGTGCTTGGCGCCGAGATAGATGAAGGGCAGCAGATTGATGCCCGTGATCTCCTGGATATAGCCCTTGTCGCCTTCGGCAACGGCATGGGCGAGGGCAGTCCCCCCAAGCAATGGGAGGGTCAGGAGAGCAATGAGCACAGGAAGGGCCAACCGCCAGCGCGCGCAAGGCGTGCGTGGCGGACCCTTGTAGAAGGATCCTTGCATGAGAATTCCAATCGTCGTCGTTGAGGATGGCCGCGCGTGCGGCCGCGATCATGCGATGACGATCTGCCTGGGAGGGCGCTCAAGCCGGAAACGGATTTCGAGGTCGGCAAACGAAGGCGGGTAAACCAGCCAGCTCCGGCCTATCGGCGGTGCTGGCTGCGCGAAGCCCGGAAGCGTGCTCGCCGTTTCATGGGTGTGGTCGGCCGGATTGTGGCCGTGGGTATGACCAAAGCTCTGCTCATCGGCTTCGCCATCGTCATGGCTGTGGCCGTGTTTTTCGATCTGTGCTGTCAGCTCTGCGTGACGCGCTGCCTCGGCGGCAGCGAGCGCAATCGGGCTATGCGAGGCCGAACTACCCACTGGGGAGAGCAGCACGCCGAGAGTCATCGCGAACGCGACGATGAGACGAAAGGCTGTGCTAGGGATCCAATTCGGCATGCTTAACGATTATTCTCTAAAATCCTAACGAATGGTGGCATGCACCAGAATCGAGGCCACTTTGAGGCTTGGAATATCCTCTCTGGGGGGATAGCATCAAGGGCATGAATGAGCGTCCCCACGTCCACGAAACCCATCCTGCCATCATCAAGCGGCTGAAGCGCGCCGACGGCCATCTGCGCGGGATCGTCGAGATGATCGAGGCCGGGCGACCGTGCCTCGACATCGCCCAGCAACTTCATGCCGTGGAGAAGGCCATCGCCCAGGCCAAGAAGACGCTGATCCAGGACCACCTCAACCACTGCCTTGAGGACGTCGTCGGACCGCTGGCGCTCGAGCAGCGCCGCTCGATCGACGAGTTCAAGGATATCACCAAGTACCTGTGAGAAGCGCCATGATGGACAAAGTTCGCGATTGGTTCGGGTTCGGCCCGATGACGCAAGGCATGGGCGGCCACGGACATGATCACGGCGAGGGCGGCCATGGCCACACGCATGGCGTCATCGACCCGACGATCGCCACGACGACGCGCGGCATCTGGGCGATCAAATGGTCATTCGTCGTTCTGGCCATCACGGCGGCGCTGCAGTTGGTGGTCGTGTTCCTCTCCGGCAGCGTGGCGCTGCTGGCCGACACGATCCACAATGTCGGCGACGCGGTCACCGCCATCCCATTGTGGGTCGCCTTCATGCTGGCCCGTCGCAAACCGAGCAAGACGTTCACCTACGGGCTGGGCCGCGTCGAAGATCTGGCCGGCATTCTGATTGTCCTCATCATCTTGTTCAGCGCCATCGTTGCCGGCTACGAGGCGATCGACCGGTTGATCAATCCGCAGCCGATCGCATTTCTTGGCTGGGTCGCCATAGCCGGCATTATAGGTTTCTTAGGCAACGAGGCCGTTGCAGTGTTCCGTATCCGGGTCGGCCGCGAGATCAACAGCGCGGCGCTGATCGCCGACGGCTACCATGCGCGCACCGACGGCTTTACCAGTCTGGCGGTTGTGCTGGGTGCTATCGGCGTATGGCTGGGGTTTCCGCTGGCCGATCCGATCATCGGGCTCTTGATCACGGTGGCCATCTTCGCGATCGTCTGGCAGTCTTCGAAGGCAGTCCTCACGCGCATGCTCGACGGTGTCGAGCCCGGCATCGTCGATGAAATCCATCATGCCGCCGAGCATGTGTCCGGTATCGAACGTGTCCAAAGCGTGCAGGCGCGCTGGATCGGCCATCGCCTGCATGCCGACGTCGCCATCAGTGTCGCCGACGCGGCGACGGCCAAGGACGTGATGGGCGTCACCGAAGCCCTCAAGGAGGAACTGTTCGCCCACTTGCCGGCGTTGGCTGAAGCGAATGTTCGTCTGGAGAGTTCGGCCGGGTCTGCCGCGACGGGCACGGAACCCTCTCACTCACATGGTCATCATGCGCCGGAGCCCTTCAAGGTCGACTGCGATCTGGCTGCCGGGACATTGGAAATCGTCGACACGCCGGCTGGCGAGCGGATGCGGCTGACCATCGACCGGCATGCCGACGATCTGATGGCAACGGTGATCATCGATAGGCCTGGCGGGCCGGAGACGCTTCGCCTCGAACCCGTCGCCGACAACCATCATCGCCTTGAGAGCACCGTGGCTCCTGCTGAGCCGCATGAGTTCCAGGCGAGGCTGGTCTTGGCCGCGAAGGGTCGCGAGCAGGTGCTGCCGTTCAAAATGGTCGAGCCGGAAGGCCACCATCACTGAGATCAGGCCCGCCATTCAATCGCCACGGATCAACGACCCATCGCTCCTCCAAGAAGACAGACATATGCTGCAAGTCCTTGCCAATCGCACTTATCGCCATCTTTTCCTGGCCCAGGTCATCGCCCTGATTGGCACTGGCCTTGCCACCGTGGCGCTCGGGCTGCTGGCCTATGACCTTGCCGGCGCCGATGCCGGCGCGGTGCTCGGCACGGCGCTTGCCATCAAGATGATCGCCTATGTCGGCGTGGCGCCCGTTTCCGCCGCGTTCGCCGAGCGCCTACCACGCCGTACCATGCTGGTTTCGCTCGACCTCATCAGGGCAGGGGTTGCCGTATTCCTGCCCTTCGTCACCGAAGTCTGGCAGATATATCTTCTCATCTTCATCCTGCAGTCGGCGTCAGCCGGCTTCACCCCGACCTTCCAGGCTTCGATCCCTGACGTGCTGCCCGAAGAGAAGGACTACACGCGGGCGCTGTCGCTGTCGCGGCTTGCCTACGATCTGGAGAGCGTGGTCAGTCCGATACTGGCGGCGGCACTGCTTTCCGTCATCAGCTTCCATAGCCTGTTCGCAGGCACGGTCATCGGCTTCCTGGCGTCGGCCGCGCTGGTGGTGTCGGTGGTTCTGCCGAGCCCGAAACCCTCTGAGCCGCGCGGCATTTACGAGCGCACCACACGCGGCATCCGTATCTATCTGGCGACGCCGAGATTGCGCGGCCTGCTGGCGCTCAACCTCGCTGTCGCCGCCGCCAGTGCCATGGTGATCGTCAACACGGTCGTGCTGGTTCAGGCAAAATTCGGCCTTTCCCAGAGCGACACGGCACTTGCCCTTGCCACCTTCGGTGGCGGCTCGATGATCTTGGCGCTGGTCCTGCCGCGGCTGCTGGACAGCATCCCGGATCGGGTTGCGATGTTGTCAGGCGCCGGCCTGCTGGTTGCCGGCGTGTTCGCAGGGCCGTTCGCCATCAGCTATCAGCTGCTCTTGCCGCTCTGGTTCGTGCTCGGGCTGGGCTATTCGCTGGCGCAGACCCCGTCTGGGCGGCTGATCAAGCGCTCGGCCGATCCCGTCGACCGGCCGGCATTGTTTGCCGCGCAATTCGCGCTTTCGCACGCCTGCTGGCTCATCACCTATCCGATCGCCGGACTCGTCGGCGCGGCGATGGGCCTGCCCTTCACCTTTATCCTGCTTGGCGTCATTGGCGCCGCGGCACTCTTTGCCGCGATGTGGTTGTGGCCGCGTCACGATCCCGACGTTCTCAGCCACGCCCATGACGATCTGTCTGACGGGCATTCGCACCTCGAGGACGCCGTCTGGACCGAAGCAGGCTTCGAGCATGCGCATGGTTATGTCGTTAACGATAGGCACCCAAAATGGCCGAAAGCGAGCTGAGCGGCCCCAATGCTGGGAGATGTTGGTGCCTTCGGCGCGCTGTTCCTCACCGCGTTCGCCGCAGCGACAATTCTGCCGCTGCAGTCAGAGGCGGTGCTGGCCGGCCTGCTGCTGACCGGAAGCCAGTCACCGGCGGCGCTGATCCTGGTCGCGACGATCGGCAACGTGCTTGGTTCGGTTGTCAACTGGCTGCTCGGCCGCTGCATCGACCGCTTTCGCGACCGCAAATGGTTTCCGGTCAAGCCCACTGCGCTCGATCGCGCCGCGGCGCGCTACCGCCGTTACGGACGATGGAGCCTGTTGCTGAGCTGGGTTCCCGTCATCGGCGATCCGCTGACGATGATGGCCGGTGTTCTGCGCGAGCCGCTCTGGAGCTTCGTTGCGATCGTCACGATGGCGAAAGCCGGCCGCTATCTCGCGCTCTCGGCGGCGGTGCTGAACTGGCTGTAGGCCGCAACCGCGACCAAGTGGGTCGCTGGGGTAAAACTCTCAAACGGTTTTCCGACTTTATGTCTTATGTCTATACAAATTAGCAAGCGTGCACATGATCGTTGCCAATCAAACAAAAAGGGGAACTAACATGATGACTCTCGACCGCCGCAATTTCCTGGCCTCCACAGCCGGCCTGGCCTTCATTGCCGCGTTTCCGCGCGCCGCGTACTCGGAGGGGCATGAAACGTTGAAGGTCGCCATTGCCGCCGAAACCGGCGATCTCGACCTGCTGCAAAACGTCTCCACGCTGAGTTCCTACACGGTCGTGTTCGACGCCCTCATACACTATGGCCAGGACGGCGCGCTCGAGCCCGGGCTCGCCACCAAGTGGGCTGTCGCCGACGACCAGCTTTCGATCGCCTTCGACCTGCGCGAAGGTGTTGCCTTCAGTGACGGCACACCCTTCGATTCGACCGCCGCCGAATGGAATCTCAAACGCTGGCTGGGCGTCGCGGATTTCTCATGGATCGGTGTGTCCGACGGATTCGACAGCATCGTCACCGATGGACCCAGCAAGTTGACGATCAAGCTGAAGCGTCCGGTGCCCGCCGCCTTGCTGGAGCTCACCATCGTGCGTCCGGTGCGCTTCCTGTCGCCGAAGGCTGTCGACGCCGGCGGCAAGCAGACCGCTCCGGTCGGCACCGGACCGTGGATCGTCGAAAGCTACGATTCCTCCGGCACCGTGCTGGTGCGCAACGACAAATACTGGGGCGAGAAGCCACTGTTTGCTCGCATGGAGCTGAAGGTGGTTCCCGACGAACTCGCCCGCGCCAACGCCCTGCGTTCCGGCGATCTCGACGTGATCGGCGGCGACTGGGTGGCGACGCTGTCGCCACGCCGCGCCCGCGCGCTTGAAAAGGACGGTATGAAAGTGGTGGCCGAGGCCGGCACCGCAACCATGCTGCTCGGTTATTCGCCGAAGGCCAAGATGATGGCCGACAAGGCCGTGCGCGAGGCCATCTATGTCTCGGTCGACCGCGCCGCGATCGCCAAGGTGTTGTTCGAAGGCTACGCAGATCCGGCGGCGGATCTCTTCCCGGCCAACGTGCCTTCGTCGGGCAAGCGGCATGACGTGCCGGTACGCGACGTCGCCGCGGCCAGGAAAATCCTTGCCGATGGCGGTTGGAGCGAAAGCGGAGGCGCCTGGAGCAAGGAGAGCGCGCCGCTGGCGATCGATTTCCTCGTATCGGAGGAATCGCTGCCGGGTTCGCGCCGCATCGCCGAGATGATCCAGGGTCAGCTGTCCGAGGTCGGCTTCCAGGTTCAGGTCTCGTCAGTCGACAACGCCACCATGCACGACCGTCGCCCGGCGTTCGAATATGATCTTGCCTTCTTCACCACCTATGGCGCGCCCTATGATCCGCACGGCACGCTCGGCAACGCGTTCGTATCCACCGCCGACAGCGGGCCGGACGGCAAGATCTATGTTTCCCCGGAGCTTGATGGCGTGGTCAAGGCCGCGCTCGAAGCGAGCGGCGACGAACGCGAAGCCAAGATGCAGGCGCTCTACGACTGGCTGCACGACAACCGGGCGATCTGCCCGCTCGTTGTCAGCCAGCGGCTGTGGGCGCACAATCCTCGCGTCGAGAACTTCGCGCTTCCCGCGACGGACTACGACCTGCCGTTCAAGGCGATCACGCTGAAGGCCTGAACGCCTCGAACCTCCTGGGGGAGTTCCGATGAGACGCACGATTCTGCGAAGGATGTTGCTTGCCTGTCTGCTTGTCGTGGCGGCATCGGCATTGACCTTTACCCTGGTTGCCGCGGCGCCGGGCAACGTCGCCGCGCTCATGGCCGAGCGTGCGGCAGGCCCGGGCGCGGATGCCGAAATGATCAAGAAGATCGGCGAGGACCTCGGGCTCTATGATCCGCTGCCGGTCCGCTACGGCCGATGGCTTTTCAGCGCCATCACAGGCGATCTCGGCGTCTCGCTGCGCACCGGCAAGCCGATCGCGCAGGAATTCGCCGCCAGAATCCCGATGACGGCGGCGCTGCTTGCGGGCGGCGGCATTCTCGCCTTTTTCCTGTCGCTGGCGCTCGGCGTTGCCGGTGCGGTCAGCAATGGTGGCGCGTTGGACTGGTTCCTCCACGCCTTCTCGCTGGTCGGCGCCTCGACGCCGAACTTCTTCGTGGCGGCGCTGCTGGTCATCGTCTTTTCGGTGATGCTGGGCTGGCTGCCCACCTTCGGCGTCAGCGGCTTCACCTCGTGGCTCTTGCCGTGGGTGACAATCGCCCTGTTTCCGGCATCGGTGCTGAGCCGCGTCGTCCGCGTCAACCTCCAGGAGGCCATGTCGCGACCCTTCGCCACGACGGGCTTCGCGAAGGGCTACACGAGGACACAGGTGCTGATGCGCGAGGCTCTGCCCAACATCGCCATCCCGTTCCTGACCACCTTCGGCGCCCAGTTCACGCTGATGATCATCGGTTCGATCGTGGTTGAAACCGTGTTTGCGCTGCGCGGCGTCGGCGCCTTCTTTATCGATGCAATCCGCTTCCGCGACTTCGTCGGCATGCAGTCGGTTCTGTTGCTGTTCGTGGTGTTCTTCGTTGTCGTCAACCTGATGGTTGACGTGATCTGCATGTTTGTCGACCCGCGCATGCGTAGGGCGAGAGGAGCTTGATCCGATGAACACGTCCTTGTTCAGGAGCATGAAGGACTGGCCCTGGCTGGTGCTGCTGCCAGTCGTCTTCTTTGTCGCGGTCGGTGTGCTCGGTCCCTCGATCATGCCTTACGATCCCGGCGCGCAAGACTACGACGTCACGCTTGCGGGACCGAGCTGGGCTCACTGGCTGGGCACCGACTATCTCGGCCGCGATATTCTGAGCCGCATCATCGGCGGCGCCCGCATATCGCTGGTGGCGATGGTGATCGTGCTGGTGGCCGCACTTGCCATCGGCGTCAGCATCGGTTCGTTCGCCGGTTATGTCGGCGGGCGCGTCGAGCTGGTGTTGATCAGCCTCATCGACATCGCGCTGGCGCTGCCAAGCCTGGTGATCGCGCTGGCGCTGATCGGCATTCTCGGCACCGGCTACTGGTCGATGATCACGGCGCTGACGCTGGCGTGGTGGGCGAACTATGCCCGCATGAGCCGCGCCGTGGTCACCGCCGAATTGCAACAGCCCTATATCGAAGCGGCAAGGGTGATGGGCGCCAGCCATCTGTGGATCTTTGTGCGCCATATCCTGCCGCATGTCCTGGCCCTCGTCGTGGTCTATGCCAGCGCCGATGCTGGCGCCCTTGTCCTGGCCATCGCGACGCTGAGCTTCCTCGGCCTGGGCGTCGCGCCGCCGGCGCCGGAATGGGGCCAGATGCTGGTCGACGGCATGAGCTACATTGAGGAATACCCGAGGCTTGTCGTCCTTCCGGGCCTTGCGCTCACTTTGGTGGTGGTCAGCTTCAATCTGCTGGGCGAGACCTTCGCGTTGCAAAAGGTGCCGAGGCCGGTGCGCGGCGGTTTGCTGCGCAAGCGTCGCAAGGCGCGCGCCGTTGAGGAAGCGGAGCGGAACGCCGTCGAAACGGGAACAGCCGCGCCATGAGCGACGAGCCGATCTACTCCATAGAAAACATGGTCATTGATCTCTACGCCACGACCGTTTCCGTGCGCGCGGTCGATGGGGTGTCGTTCAACGTCCGTCCCGGCGAGACAGTCGCCGTCGTCGGCGAGAGCGGTTCGGGCAAGACCGTCATGACGCTTGGGCCGCTCGGCCTGCTGCCCGAGGGCGTCACCGTCGACATCAAGGGATCGGCCCGAGCCGAAGCGAGCGAACTGGTCGGAATGGAGTCCAGGCGCTTGTCTGACCTTCGCGGCCGCTATTTCGGCGTCATTTTCCAGGACCCGATGAGCGCGCTGAACCCGATGCTGAAGATCGGACCGCAACTGGCGCGCCAGGCGCGCCGCTTTGCCAATCTCTCGTATGCGGATGCCCGCAAGGAAGCGGTCTCGCTGCTCGCCCGCACCGGCATCCCTGACCCGGAAGACCGCTACGATCGCTATCCGCATGAAATGTCTGGCGGCATGCTGCAGCGCGCCATGATCGCACTGGCCCTGGCAAGCCGGCCGCGCGTGCTGATCGCCGACGAGCCGACCACTGCGCTCGACGCCACGGTGCAGGCGCAGATCCTGGAGCTCATCCGCCAGATCCAGCGCGAGGAAGGCATCGCGGTCGTGCTGATCACGCACGACATCGGCGTCGTCGCCTCGGTCGCGGACCGGGTCATGGTGCTCTATGCCGGGCAGGTGGCGGAGGAGGGGATCGCGATGGATGTGCTGACGCGGCCGACGCATCCCTATACACGCGGGCTGCTTGCCTCTGTACCGGATTTCCGCGCCGACGAACGCGCCGCGACCAAGGAAATACCAGGTTTGCCGCCGAACCAGATCAGGCTGGAGCCGGGCTGCCGTTTCGCTGCCCGCTGCGAACTGGTTGAGCCCGAATGCCGCGTGCATCGGCCGCCGCTCCAGACGATCTCGACGGGCGGGACGCCGCACAAGGTGGGATGCCCGGTGGTGCTGAGGCGGGAAGGGATAGCAATCCATGGCTGACATTGCGGCGATTGAGGTTAAGGGCCTGAAGGTCCATTTCGCCAACCGCTCCGGCACAGGCGCCGTGCGGGCGGTCGACGGCATCGACCTGACCATTCCGCGTGGTGCCTTCCATGGCATCGTTGGCGAATCCGGTTGTGGCAAGACCACGCTGGCTCGCAGCGTCGTCGGCCTGCAGAAGGAGACTGAGGGTACGGTGCTGATCTCGGGGCGGGATCGCGCCCAGTGGCTGAAGTCGGACCGCAAATCGTTCAGCCGCGAGGTCCAGTTCGTCTTCCAGGATCCGCTGGGCTCGATGAGCCGTCGCCAGACCGTCTACCAGACGCTGGAAGAGCCGCTGCAGATCCATCGCCTCGGATCTCCGGCCGAGCGCCGGCGCCGTATCGGCGAGCTGCTGGATCTGGTGGCGCTGCCAGCGACCGTGCTCGACCGCCTGCCGCGTTCGCTTTCCGGCGGCCAGCGCCAGCGCGTTTCGATCGCTCGCGCGCTTGCGCTGAAGCCATCGATCCTGGTTTGCGACGAACCGCTCAGCGCGCTTGACGTTTCGATCCGGGCGCAGATCGTCAACCTGTTCACATCATTGCAGAAACAGCTTGGCCTTACCATCGTCATCGTTGCGCATGACCTGGCGATCGTGCGCGAGGTCTGCTCAAACGTGACGGTGATGTATCTTGGCCGCATCGCGGAAGCCGGCGTGACGCGGCCGCTGTTTCGCGAGCCGGCCCATCCCTACAGCCAGGCACTGCTTTCGGCGGTTCCTTCGCCGGATCCTCGTATCGAGGCCGGCCGTCGCCGAATCATCCTCGCGGGCGACCCTCCAAGCCCCAGCGCGCCGCCACCGGGATGCCGCTTCAACACCCGCTGTCCTGTGGCGATCGATGTCTGCCGGACCGAGGAGCCGATGTTGCGCTCGGTGCCGCATGGCGGGGTCGCGGCCTGCCACCTTGCCGACGGCGAGCGGCGGCCGGTGATTTGAGTGCCGACTTGATCTGCCCTCGTTGCCCGCTACTTCAGGCCGCCGCCGGCTTCGTGACGGGTGGCCAGCTATGGGTCTCCGCCTTGCGTCGTGAGGCCCAGGCATAAAGCGCATCGTAAATGACGAAGCCGTGCTTCAGGATCTCGTGGTCGTCGGGCGTCACGTCCCGCAGCCCCATGGAGATCGCGAGCAGTCCTGCAGACTGTGGCGTGAGATCGTGCCGATCCGTGTCGGCGCCGCGCACGATCGCGGCAATGGTCACGATCGCCGGGTCGCGATCGAGGCCGAATTTCGAGACGAAGGTGTCGAAGCTGCAACCGTCGCCGACATGGGTGAATTCGACGCCGGGCACGTCGTAGGGTGTCGCGCCCGCTTCCTGGGCAACACGGATCACCTGATCAGGTGCCGCGAACAGGAAATCAGGTTCCTTGTCGATGAAGCGTGCAATCAGCCAGGGGCAGGCGATGCGGTCGATGACCGGGCGTTCACGGGTAACCCATTTCATGACGCAATCCTTTCTTCGCTCATCACCAGAGGGACGGTTGGCGCGCCGATGGCGTGCCAGGCGGCGATGCCGCCTGAGAGCGCCGTTGCATCGACGCCGCGGCGACGCAGTTCGGCGACTGCGTCGCCGCTGACCTGGAAGCCGTACACGCAATAGACGATGACAGGCCTGTCCCTCGGCAGTTCATCGGCCCAATCGGCAATGGTCTCGGGAGCGCGGAGCTTGGCGCCCGGCAGCATATCGCTGCGTTTTGCCAGATCGTCGGCCAGGCAGACGTCGAGCACGACCAGATCTTCGCCCTGGTCGAGTCGGGCCCGCAGTTCCTCTGGCGCAACAGTTGGAACCTTATTGTCCGATGCAGGTCCTGTTGAAGGATCGCGCTGCGCGACAGCCCGCCGGTGGCGGGCGGCAACCCGCTCCCAATGGATGTTCTTCATGAACGCGTCGACATAGGCGCCAGCCTTGGCGCCAAAATCGAGGTGGTAGGCATGTTCGTACATGTCGAGCGCGAGGATCGGCATGCCGCCGGCGAGACAATTGGTGTGATCCGCCGCCCATTGAATCGTCAGCCGATCGCGGCGCTCCGACCAGGTCAGCAGCGTCCATCCCGAGCCTCCGGCCTGCGCCTTAGCACAAGCCATGAACTTGGCGCGCCATGCCGCCACGCTGCCGAAGTCGCGCTCCAGTGCTGCGGCAAGATCGCCTCCGGCATCGCCGGAACCACCGAGCCCATCGAAATAGATCTCGTGCAGGATCGCCGAATTTGCCGCGACCAGCTCTTCGCGCTTCAACCCGTTGATGTCGAAGACGGGTGCTGCGCCCCAGTCGAGTTCATCGAGCCGCTGTTCGATAGCGTTGAGGCGGCGAACCGCACCGCCGTAATTGTTTTCATAATGGCTGGCCAGCAGGCGTTCGGACAGTCCGACGAGCCTGGGCGGCTTGAACGGCAGCGGCATGATCTGGTGCGGCATTGGATTTCCTCGCTCGGCGGCACGGCCCATCCGTGAGCAGGCGCACGTTATGCCCAAACGAGAAATGATACAAGTGTTGCATCTTGCTCAGGCGTTTGATACGGGTCACTTATGGGCGAGAGGGAATCGATCCCAGCTGCGCCGGGTATTCCACCAAGGACGAGGAGCGAACCATCTGCGGCTGAACCGCAGTCCTCAGGGGCGGCACGCCTTGGGTGGTTGCCACCACCGATGTCGCTTCCGAAAGGCCCGCCGTCACCTCGACGCGACCGTTCTCGGTGACACCAGCCTTGATGGCGAGGCGTGTGATGCGATTGTCCGTGACTGTGTACACGAAGGTGCCGTCGCCATTACTTCCGGGGCCTCCATTCCTGCCGGACGACGTTCGAGGGGCGCCACATGAGCTTTCTTTCTTCGCCCGGAAGTGCGCTGGGGCGCTTCGACAACCGACGATGAGCTTCGCCCGCATTGAAGTATGGTGTCTCTGCGGATCTTGGCCATTTAGTATGGTTTGCGCATGAGCCATGATACAAGTGTTGCATCTAATTCAGTCCATGATACGGTTCACTTATGAGTGAGGGGCAATCGCAGGAGCAGCGCTGGCTGCTCCTGATTTATCAGCTGCCAAGCAAGCCCGCCTATTTCCGGGTGAAGATCTGGCGACGGTTGCAAGGCATCGGCGCGGTCGCAGTCAAAAGCACCGTTTACGCCCTGCCGGCCAATGCCGAGATGCAGGAGGATTTCGAATGGCTTCTGAAGGAGATCGTCGCCGGCGGCGGCGAGGCCATGATTTGCGAGGCGCGCCTTGTCGACGGTCTGTCGGACGCGCAGGTGCGGGCGATGTTCGACGCGGCCCGTGATGCCGACTATGCGGAGATCGCTGGGGAAGCGCGCGAGCTGGCTGCAGCGATTGGGGCCGACGCGACATCGGAAAAACACGCAGAAGCGCGTCCGCAACTTGGTCGCTTGCGCAAGCGGCTCACTGAAGTGGTGATGATCGACTTTTTTGGTGCCAGCGGTCGCCTCACGATCGAGGGACTGATCGCCGAACTTGAAACACAGCTTACAGAGGACAAGGCCATGACCAAGGAACCGAAGAAGGCCGCCGAGCCGAGCGAGCTCAAGGGCCGAATCTGGGTCACGCGCCGGGACGTGCATGTCGACCGCATCGCCTGCAGTTGGCTGATCCGCCGGTTCATCGATGCTGACGCGATCATCCGCTTCGTAGCGGGCAAGGGATACGTGCCAAAGGAGGGGGAATTGCGCTTCGACATGTTCGAAGGCGAAATCACCCATGAGGGCGATCGCTGCAGCTTCGAAGTTCTGCTTACCCGCGCCGGCATCAATGATCCGGCACTCCAGGCCATCGCCGAGATCGTCCATGACATCGACCTCAAGGACAACAAGTTCGGTCGCGAGGAGGCGACTGGGATTGCCAGTCTGATTGCAGGCATCGCCATGGCGAACGAGAGCGACGAACAGCGGATCGCGCAGGGCGCTCCTGTCTTCGACAACCTCTATCAGTATTTCCGCAAGAAACGCGGATGACCGCAGGGACTCAAACTATGGCCAATCTGGAGCAGTCCGTCACGACGCCGCCATCTCTGGCCGAAACCCACGACCATGACATTTCGTTTGCGGACGCCATGCGAGTATGGGCCCGCGTTGCAATGCTCAGCTTCGGCGGCCCGGCCGGCCAGATCGCCATGATGCATCGGATCGTCGTTGAGGAAAAGCGCTGGATCGGCGAGACGAGATTCCTGCATGCGCTCAACTACTGCACGCTGCTGCCAGGTCCGGAGGCGCAGCAATTGGCCATCTATATTGGCTGGCTCATGCACAAGACCAAAGGCGGCCTCGTCGCGGGAATCCTGTTCGTGCTGCCAGGCGCGGTCGCCATCATGGTCCTGAGCTGGATCTACGCCATCTTCGGCAACGTTGGCGCTATCCAGGCGCTCTTCTTCGGCCTGAAGGCGGCGGTTCTGGCCATCGTGCTCGAAGCGGTCCTGCGGATCGGCAGGAGGGCGCTCAGGAACAATGTGATGGTCGGCCTCGCTGCGGCAGCCTTCATCGCCCTGTTCTTCTTCCATGCACCGTTCCCGCTGGTCATCCTGGTTGCGGCCGTGATCGGCTACGTCGGGGGCAAGATGGGTTGGGCCGCATTCCAGCCAGGCAATGGACATGGCAAGCTTGGTGGCAAGCAGGTCGATGATGTCGACTCGGCGCTTGGCGAAGGGATGCCGGCGCATGCCCGGCCATCCATCGAATGGTCGCTGAAGATTGCGGCGGTGTTTCTGCTGCTATGGTTCGTTCCGGTCCTTTTCTTGTTGCTGTTTCTTGGGCAAGGCAATGTCTTCACCGACATCGCCATCTTCTTTTCCAAGATGGCGGTGGTGACGTTCGGCGGGGCCTATGCGGTGCTTGCCTATGTCGCCCAGCAAGGAGTCGAGCACTATGGCTGGCTGAAGCCTGGAGAAATGCTGGATGGCCTCGGCATGGCCGAAACGACGCCGGGTCCGCTGATCATGGTCACTCAATTCGTTGGTTTCATGGGAGCATTCCGGGAGCCGGGGGTTCTTAACGCGTTGGTCGCTGGAACGCTCGGCGGCCTTCTGACGACGTGGGTGACCTTCGTCCCGTGCTTCCTGTGGATATTTCTCGGCGCGCCGTACATAGAGACGATGCGCAGCAACAAGGCCCTGTCAGCCGCACTGTCGACCATCACGGCAGCGGTGGTTGGAGTGATCCTGAACCTCGCGGTGTGGTTCGCGCTTCATGTCCTGTTTCGCGATTTGCATGAGATCGGCTTGCTGGGCATGAGGCTCGACGTGCCAGTCCTCGGTTCCCTCAACATTCCGTCTCTCGTACTGACCCTCGGTGCGATGCTGGCGGTATTCCGCTTCAAGGTCGGCGTGATCGCGGTGCTAGCGGCATGTTCGATCCTGGGCGTGCTTTTCGGCGTCGCGGCGGGCTCGGTCTAGGGCGATCTTTCTGCTCGGATGCGAGCATCGCAGTCTATTTCGTATCGGGGCTGCCTGATGGGCGAGCAAGTAGGAGGCGAGGTATAATGGGCACGAGGCGAGTGGCTGTGGTCTGGCGCGGTGACCGGGAGGCGCGTCGCACGGCGACACCGCAGAACAACCGGTTTCATCGCGTGTTCGAGGAACTCGCTGCGATCGGTGTTCACGCCGAACCCGCCGTTTATGACGAAGAGTTTGCCGAGGAGGTTCGGACCCAGCTCCTGGCGACGGACGGCGTGCTGGTCTGGGTCGATCCCTTGCACGAGGGAAAAACCCGTGCGGTGCTCGACCCGCTGCTGCGCGACGTGGCGGCACGCGGCCCCTGGGTGAGTGCACATCCAGACGTGATCCTGAAAATGGGCGTGAAGGAAGTTCTGCACCGTACGAAGCATCTCGGATGGGGAACCGATACTTACCTCTACGGCTCCGCCGAGGCTTTTCGCGAGGCGTTTCCGGAGCGGCTTCGGACGGCCGGTCCACGGGTGCTGAAGCAGAACCGCGGCAATGGCGGCCAGGGAGTATGGAAGGTCGAGCTGATCGGTTCGCTTCCTGGCGGAGAGCCGGCGGTTCGGGTGCTGCACGCGCGACGCGGCAGTATGCCGGAAGAACTCGCACTGCCGGATTTCATGGCGCGCTGCCAGGTGTATTTGACACCCGATGGCTGCATCGTGGATCAGCCATTCCAACCGCGTTTACCCGACGGGATGATCCGCTGTTACATGGGCGCCGACAAGGTGGTCGGCTTTGGCCACCAGTTCATCAAGGCCCTAATCCCACCACCTCCTGAAGGGCCAGATTCCGAGGCTGCGCAACCAGGGCCGCGGATAATGCATCCCGCCACGGCCGAACCGTTTCAGTCGCTGCGGACCAATATGGAAACCGGGTGGACGCCGCAAATGATGGCTGTGCTAGGCGTCGATGCCAGGTCGCTGCCGATCATTTGGGATGCCGATTTTCTCTACGGACCACGGACTGTGTCAGGTGAAGACACGTATGCGCTTTGTGAGATCAACGTCAGCTCGGTCTTTGCCATCCCCGATCAAGCGCCGGCCGAAATAGCTCGACTCGTTGCCATGCGATTTTGAATCGACGAAGATTGGCGGTCCGAGTGGGGCTCTGGCCGAACGCGGTTCGGCGGTCAGTCCGATGGTCGCCGGACCCCTGCTTGCCGTTTCCGGTTTCGGCTGACCAATTCTCGTCGCCGGTGGCTTGAACACCATCTACGAAATCCTTTGCTCATGACGTTTCGCAAGATTCGGCCGCCCGAGGAACGTTAGCCTCAACCGGCGCGAGATCTGGATTTGGAAGGTCTTGCTAGGGTGACCGCCCCGGAAGAGCTGAACCCGCCATCCGCTGGAACAGGTCGTCGACCTGGGCCGGCGATAGGCTGGAGTCCTCGGCGATCCACCAGGCAAGCACCGAGAGAAAGGCTCCCGATATGAACTGGACGACGAATTCCAGCGGCACGCCCGCGTCGCCGATCCGCTTGCCAGACAGTTCGGTTCGCACTGCGCGCCGTATGCGTTCACGCAATTGATCGTGGATCGTGTCGCCGCTGCTCGCAAGTAGCGCTTTGTGAAGCGACCGGAACGCCCGCGCGTGCTCGAACATCGGCAGGCTGAATTCGAACAGGCGATTGCCTGTCTTTTCGTCTGCCGACACGCGCCTGCTCAGCGACAGCAGATGCGCCTCAAGGGCCGCGCTGCGCAATTCGTCCTTGCCGGCATAGTGCGTATAGAAGGTCGACCTGCCGACATCAGCTTTCTGGCAGATGTCTTCCACGGTGAGAGCCGCATAGCCGCACTCTGGGATCAGAGCAATCAGCGCGTCCTGCAGCATGGCGCGCGTGCGCGCGACACGACGGTCGATCGTACCCCTGTCGTCGGGCCGCTCGATTTTAATGGTCATTGCTCTTTCCACCGTGCGGTTTGGGACGTTCAGCGGTCCGTTGTCCAGCAACAGCGCTAATGGACAATCTGTCCAGTATGATACGCCGAGTCCAGAAGCTCAAGAATGCCTTGAGCACTCCGGAAACGGACGAGGAGGCAAAAGGAAATGCACCAATTTGGTCATCGGGCTGGAAACGGACAGCATTCGCGAAAGGGTGTTATTATGCTTGCTGTGCTCGTCAAACTGTCGCTGGTCGCCGGTTTTCTGCTAATGCTTCATTTCGGGGACGGCTATCTCAATGCCGGTGCTTGGACGGCTGCAGTCCACGGCCTCATCCTCGCTGCGGTCGCGGCATTCGCACTCTGGGGCGGCTTCCATCACATGCGGACTGCCGGCGCGCATGGCGCCGGCGAAAGGGGCATCGGCATCGTCCTGCATAGGGCGGTCGGCTATGACCTGCTTGCGCGCGTCCTGACTTGGGGCCGCGAGGACCGGTTCCGTGAATTCATGCTGCGTCTGGCAAGGCTCCAGCCCGGCGAGGCGATGCTCGATGTCGCCTGCGGTACGGGCACGCTTGCCATAGCCGCGAGACGGTTGGTCGGAGCGGTCGGACGCGTCACGGGCGTCGACGCATCGGTCGAAATGGTCGAGAGGGCGCGCGTCAAGGCTACGCGAGCCGGCGTTGATCTTACCTTCGTCCAGGCGACGGCCCAGGAACTTCCCTTCGAGGATGGCCAATTCGACATCGTGATCGGTACGCTCATGCTGCATCACCTGCCGAAACCCGACCGATCGACCTTCTTCCGTGAAGCGGAGCGGGTTCTGAAGCCGGGAGGCCGACTGCTGCTGATCGACTTCGGAAGGCCGCTGCACGAATCCAGATTGCCGAGGCTCCATCGGCACGGGCATATCGACATGAATGCGGTCGGAACTCTACTGGTCGAGACAGGCTTCAGGGTCGACGATACCGGCGCCGTCGGGACCATGAACCTCGATTATGTGCGCGCGACCACGGACAAGATCCTGCCTGCCTGAGCGCCGCATGCCGCGGCGACCGGACCGGGCGCGCCGCCGCCAGGAAGACGCGCGGGCCGGTAGTCGCGGGCCGCGCTGCATTGCGTGCGTAGCCGCCGCGGCGCTATCTTGCCGATTGGCTATCCCGGCCTGCTTCGATACGCGAGTCTACCGAATGCCCAAGACCTACTTGTCCTTGACGCTTGCGGCCGCATGGTTGGCATCACCGCTTGCGCATGCCGATGGCGTCGACCGGGCGCTGGATGCCTTCCACGCGACATGCCTGGCGCACGGCCCCGACTTCGAGCGAACCGCGACATTGGCAAAGACGCGCGGATGGACGCCGCTCGTCGACGGCGCGGCACTTGCTCCTGTGGATGCCATGAAGGCGTTCCGCGGATGGCAGGTCACCGGCGACGACCTTCCGGCCGGAACGATGGTCGCGGTGACCAGGGCGACCATGGACGGCAGGTCCGTCCAGACCTGCTCGCTCAAGCTTTTCGATGTCGACCGCGCCGAGTTTGAAAAACGGTTCTTCCACCGCACCGACGCCGAAAAAATCGGCGAGGAGAGGAAGGGCAGGCAGGTTTCCCGGCTGTTCATACTGATCGCGGGCAATCGCAAGCAGCTCGTGCATTTGACGTCGCCAGCCGTTCGGGGCACAGCGAACGCCATCATAGCAAGTTCGATAGTCGATGATTGAAAAGGCTTCGCGGGCCGCGTCCCAATTTAGCCTGCTTGCGCTGCCAGATCACTCGGTTGGCGCGCAATGACGAGAAAGCGAGCGCAAATGCGACTGACCAGCACGATTTTTGGCATGGCGCTCCTGCTCGCCTCCACCGTCGCGGTCGGCGCTCATCCTCATGTCTTCGCGGAAGCCCGTTTGGACCTAACGGTTGGCGCTGACAAGTCGGTCAAGTCGCTCAAGCATCTCTGGCGGTTCGACGAGCTCTTCTCCTCGACGGTGCTGATGGAGTTCGACAAGAATTCCGACTTTACTCTCGACGCCGAAGAACTCGACGCCGCCGCCCTCACCATCCATGCCTCACTGGAAGAATACAATTATTTCCAAATGGTCACTGTGGAAGGCAAGGACGTGGCGATGACGCCGCCGGCGAGGCTGGTCACTAGCTACGAGAACAATCAACTCATCATCCAATTCGAGACGCAGCCGAAAGACACGTTGGCGCTCGCCGGCAAGGTGAGCATCGGCGTCTACGATCCGACCTTCTACACCGCGATCGATTTCACCGATGACGATAAGATCGCCGTGGCTGGCCTACCGAAAGATTGCACGAGGGCCGTCGTCCGCCCCGATCCGAATACCGCAATCGCACAGAATCAGACGAAATTGACGGATGCCTTCTTCAGCGATCCGACCGGAACCGATCTCGGCAAGATATTCGCGACACGCCTTGAATTGACGTGCAGTTGAAGCGGCGGAACGGATAGAACGTGTTTTTCCAAACCCTGGTCGAGTTTCAACGCACGATATACTTGGCGCTCGCCGAACAGATCAAATTGCTGTCAGCCGGGGGCGACTGGCTGGCGTTCACTGCCTTCCTGCCGATGGGTGTCCTGTTCGGAGCTGCGCATGCTTTGACACCCGGACACAGCAAAGCCGTGCTGGCTACCTATTTGGCCGGATCGGATGCCAGCATCCGTCGCGGCCTACTGGTGTCGCTGACACTCTCCTTCACCCATGTCACGATTGCCGTTGTGATTGCAGCCCTCTCGTTGCCATTGGTCTCGATTGCGCTGGGCAGCGTCGGCCGGGCGCCGCTTTTGGAGGATGTCAGTCGTGGCCTGCTCGGGTTAATTGGTCTGTGGATGCTTTGGCGGGCGCTCAGCCACGGTCATCACCATCAGCATGAAGGCGAGGTTGTGGGCGTCATGGCCGGCCTGATCCCATGTCCATTGACGCTCTTCGCGATGACCTTCGCGATCTCAAGAGGTGTTCCGGTCGCGGGCATACTCTTTGCAATCACCATGATGGCCGGCGTGGCACTGACGTTGTCTTGCGTGGCAGTTCTGTCGATCCTGTTTCGGGAACGGCTGGTGCATTTCTTCGACCGTCGGCCGCGCCTGTTCGATGTGATATCGCGAACTATCGAAGGTACCGCCGGCCTTATTCTTACTGGCGTGGCTGTCTGGCAAATCTCGTCGAAATGAGAAAGTTTGACCGACCGCCAAGGCCACAGCGATTCTCATAGGGATCACATTGCAATTAACGACGTCGTGCCATTAAGTGCCGGCACGCGCGGTTCGGGTTTGGGTTTAGAACATTGAGCGACCGTCAGAAGATCATTTGGATGATAGCGCTGGCGATCCTCGCCGGCATCGGGGTGATATTGCTAAATCACTGGATCAAAGGCGATCTCTACGCGGCGGGTCCATTGACTTCGACTACCCAGACGCCACATTTAGTTCGGCCGGCATGACCGGTTCTTTTTCTATCCGATTTCTGGCCCGCCGGTTCGCGCCGGCGGATTTTTTGCGGGGGTAGGATACTCAGCGCGGATTTGGCTATCTTGCCCCTGATTGTCAGAGGCGGAGCTGCGGTGATCGCTCCGCAATGATGGCCAACGGCGGTTCCACGACGGCGGCATACGCGCTTGAGAGATGAGAGTGGCTGTTTCATAAAGAGGATATCATGCCTGCGGACGATGGTAGTCTACGCGACATTCTTGGAATTCTGTTGGTTCTCCTACTCGTAGGCGCCAACGGTTTCTTTGTCGCCGCCGAATTTGCGCTGGTCGCGGTTAGACGAAGCCGCGTCGACGAATTGGCTACAGCTGGACGCTCGAACGCCAGCCTCCTTCAACGGGCTTTGGTGAATCTCGATGCGAACCTTGCAGCAACTCAGCTCGGCATCACCATCTCATCGCTGGCGCTCGGTTGGGTCGGCGAGCCTGCACTCGCTCATTTGATCGAGCCACTCCTCTTGGGAGTGATGGGGTCGCTGGCCACGGCAGCTTCGCACACCATTGCCGTCGCAATCGCCTTCATCATCATAACCGCGCTACACATTGTCCTGGGTGAACTAGCGCCGAAAAGTCTGGCGCTCCAGCGCAGCGAGAGCACGGCACTTCGGGTCGTCCGCCCTCTCGGTCTGTTCCTGCTCCTGCTCAGGCCGGCGATTCTTGTTCTCAACGGTCTCGGCAATCTGGTGCTGCGTCTGTGCGGTCTGCGTCCGGGCACAGGCGAGGAGTCCTTGCATTCGCCCGAAGAGCTGAAGCTGCTCGTGGCGGCAAGCCAGGAGGCAGGGCTCCTTCATCAGACGCAACAGGAACTGGTCGAGCGTGTCTTCAACATCGGCGATCGGCGCATTGCCGACATCATGACACCGCGACGCGATATCGACTGGATCGATACCGACGACATCCCTGACGAGATTCTGCGCACCATCCGGCAATGTCGCCATGAGCAGCTTCTGGTCGGCCGTGGGGGGATAGACGAACCGCTTGGCATGATTCTGAAGAAGGACCTTCTCGACCAGGTGCTCGACGGCAAAACGCTTGACCCGATGGCGGTCATCCGAGAACCTTTGATCGTTCACGAGGCAACGCCGATTTTCCGTGTACTCGATCAGTTCAAGCGGACGCCGGTGCGTCTGGCGATCGTCATCGACGAATATGGCGCTCTGGAGGGGATCGTCACCCAGACCGATCTGCTCGAAGCCATCGCAGGGGACCTTCCTGACCTGGACAATGAGGACCCTGATGTCATCGAGCGCGATGACGGGTCCTTGCTCATCGACGGAATGATGCTGGCGCACGATGCGTTCGCTCGCCTAGGATTCCGATCGGGGTCTGCCGAAGGGGATTTTCACACGATCGCTGGGTTCGCCTTGTCCAGCCTTGGGCACTTGCCGGAAGCCGGTGAGCACTTTGACCACGAGGGCTGGCGCTTCGAGATCCTCGATATGGATGGAAGGCGGATCGACAAGCTGCTCGCTCGCCGTGAGCCGCCTACATCCAAGCCGGCAACCAGTTGAGACTGACCGCGCGACAGGCCGGTAAGCCGGCCGGCCTTTTGCGCGCGAATATTCCCACTTTTCGAACCCACGCTCCCACAGTAGTCCCTATCCACAAACGCCCGTCAGTTCGCCCAGGACGCGTATCCGCTGGAGTCACAGTGACTGGTGAGCGTCTTCGCGTCGCGCTATGTGATCAATGGAACCGACAGTTGAGGGTCTAAATGGACGCCAAGAGCGCCGTCTGGCTGATTATTGGGGTCCTGGTGGTGCTAGTGGTGGCCTTTCTCACCGCAATGGCATTCGGGCTGCTATGAGTCAGCCAGGCTGATCGACACTCGCCACAGGCCGTTGTGGCGCCGTGGCGGTGGCACCCCCATTACCACAGCGACTGCGCGACGGAGGGACATGTCGGTTGCGTGTCGACGAGCGACCACAGATGCGGCATGCGGCAATTTTTTGCGGCGAAGAATGATTTTTGAATCGTGTACAGAAGTCATGGCCAAGACCAATCCGAAATCCCCTGATTTTCCGCCGCCGCGCCGTTGACCCGCTTTGAGAAAGCCGAGTTCGCGAAGCTTTGCGATCCGAAAGGCCGTCGCAAATCAACTTGCGCCGACAGATGCCTCGCTGGTCTGTGATCTGGTAGCGGCGAGGTCGCGCTGATTCGCCATGCGAGCCCTGTTCAAGCGCGCTGTGGCCGATTGCAGCGACTCCGAATTTCTTTCGACGAAACGACATCTGCTGTCGATCACCAGCGGCATTGACCGGACGACGGCGGCCACGCAAATGATGGCCGCGCAATTGGGCGTCTAAGCCCGTCGCTCGCCATTTCATCGGCCGATCTTGATGCGGGGGGCAATATTGGATATTGAAGATCGCCACTTAACAAGTAGGTAATTTGCATTCAGCCAGTTGTGCTACTCCACGATAGTGCTCTTCTGTCCAAATTATCTTGGGAGGGCTTCCTTGCCGCCATGGCGGCTTTGACCATGTTCGCATTTTCGATGGATACCTTCGCACACGGCGGCGGCACCGATGCCAATGGATGCCATACCAACCACAAGACTGGCGAGTATCACTGCCACTGATATCAGGACCAAATTGCGTGATTTGGGTTCGTGCGAGTAGGCATGTTCGCGGCGCCTAGATAGCAGCGTTGCTCACCATGGGGGGGCGCAGATGAGAATTCGAAGGCTGTTCCACTTGGGCACATTGATGCTTGCGGCGGCATCAGCCACGCCATGTCATGCGCAGGGGACTTTCGGAGGAAATTACTGCACCGAAGATTGTTCCGGGCATAAAGCTGGCTACGACTGGGCTGAGCAAAATCAGATTTCCAACAACAGCGACTGCAGCTCAAACAGCCAACCATTTAATGAGGGCTGCCAAACCTTCGTCGAAGACTCGTCTCGCGGTTCGAACGAAGACGATGAAGGCGAAGAGATAGACGACTGAGATACAGCGCTGATTCGGATAAGGATCCAGCCGGCGGCTTCCCGTCGTGTAGGCGCGGTCGCTTTTGGTGTGGCATCTTTCATCGGCTGCGCTCATGCCGAAGACGCGTGCGCCCCAAACTACGCGGGAGCCTGCGTTCCAATCGCCAGCGACGTCGATTGCTCCTCCGGAAAGGGCAATGGTCCGCCTATGTACGCGGCCCGGTCACTGTTGTCGGCAGGGATATCTATGATCTGGACCGCCACGGCGATGGGATCGGCTGCGAAAACGGCTAGAGCCACGCTACGGCTTGCACGGCCCTGTCCCGTTCCACTGGATGAACGCCACTTCCTTCCCGGTGACTTCCCGCACGGCTTTCAACAGCACCTCATGCAGGACGCGCGTCTGCCGGTAAGTGGTCGCTATCGGGCGATATAAACGGCTTGATGATACTTAAGTGCAGTGCCTCCGCTGCCGTCACAAAGCGCTCAATTTCAGCCTGTGATAATTGCTGCGAACCTTTCGACCTGGCCATGTCCTACCCTCGAAATCTCTGTGTGCCAGACGACCTTGCCGTCGATCTTCATCGGCTTGTGGATCATCAAGCGCTTCGGCAGATGCTCGGGGTGCACCTCCAAACCAATGGTCGAACCGGGAATTTCCACCACTCTTATCGGGAAAGTCACGCAGCGCATCACCTCGGCGTCAGACGCCCGGCGTGAATCCGACCTTCCAGCAATGCCTCACCGCGCGTCGGCGTGACCGCAGCGGGAACATTCGGCCATGCGGTGGAGGATCAGGTGTGACGCATCTATAGGAAATCGTCGGCATCTGTCGGCTTAGAAGTGCTGCCCTCAGCAATCAATTGGTCGCCTTCGGAGCCGCCCCGAACGCGATGACGATTCAGCCCAAAGATTAGGGAAATCGGACGTCCCTTCTTCACCGGTTAGGAGTAGGACCAACACCGCCCTGGCGCGTGAGGAAGGTCTGTGACCGAAATTCAGAAGCGCAGGGCGCAAGCTACAATGGCCCTGACTGGATCTTAGCCAATGTGGCGTTCCTTCCGGGTATTCTTTCCAGGCCACGCCCAAGGCGTCCTCGAATGGATTGGGTCTGACCGAAGACCGTCTTCGTTTCACTCCGTCTCGATCGTCTTCTCGCAACGTCGGCGCTGCGTTTTCTTCCCCTGTCCGCTGCGCGTCCATTCCTCACGGTCCAAGAAAGCCTCGCGTCGCCGTCTTCCACTTCGTTTCAGCCCCTTCGGGATGCAGACCGATCGTTTCCGGTCTCACGTCCACCATCGAGGCCGCGATGGGCGCGGCCCGAGAAAACACAAAGGAACATCACCATGGCTACGATCGGCACTTTCTCCCGCACCGCGAACGGCTTCTCCGGCTCGGTCAAGACCCTCAATCTCAACGTCAAGACGGTAACGTTCGCTCCGACGGATGGCGAAAATGAAAAGGGTCCCGACTTCCGCATCTTCGCTGGCGCCACCGAGTTCGGGGCGGCATGGAAGAAGACCTCGCGCGAGGGACGCGACTACCACTCGGTCAAGCTCGACGATCCCAGCTTCCCCGCTCCGATCTATGCGAGCCTGGTCGAGACCGACACCGAGGGTGAGTTCTCGCTCATCTGGTCACGCCGCGCCGCAGAGTGACCCGACAAAACACAAAGCCCCGCCGCAAGGCGGGGCTTTGCCATGTTCAGGTCCTATACAACTTGGCACGTCCGCTAGGTGCAGCGCGTTACGCTTTGGCCGGCGCCTTGCGGACCTTCTTCAGCGGCGACTTCATGGCCGCCGCAGTCGTCGCCGCTGCCGCCGCACGAGTAGCCCGTTTTGGTTTTTCCGCCGCGGCAGACGTGGGCGTCGCCGCCTTGCGCCCGAGCCCTATTGATTTCGCCAGAGCCGACCGGGTAGCCGCGTAGTTCGGCGCCACCATCGGATAGTCGGACGGCAGGTTCCATTTCTGCCGGTATTCGTCGGGGGTCAGGTTGAAGTGCTGAAGGTGCCGCTTGAGCGATTTGAATTTCCTTCCGTCTTCCAGACAGATGATGAAGTCAGGTGTCACCGATTTCTTGATCGAAACTGCCGGGTCCTGTTTTACCACAGGTTCTACCGCCGGCGTGCCGATGCCATTCAGGGCGGCATGGATGTCGCCGATGAGTTTTGGCAACTCGCCAACCGGTACTGGATTGTTCGATACATAGGCGGCGACAATGTCAGCCGTTATCGACACGGTATCCAGTTTGTTGCCTTGCTCGAGAGCAGTGGTCATATGATTTCCCTTTTTTGTATCGGATGAATTGAGCGACGTTTGATTTTTCTAGCCTGCCCACGGCGCAAATAGTACGTTTCTTCGTAAAATCCACCTCTCTTGCGCAACATGACAAGAGTAAGTTTCGCTTCTGTTGTCCCATCGGCTGGGATGCTTTTGCCTATCTCATCTAAAGCGAGGAGCTTCCTTCACTTTTCCGCCCGTTCCAGCTGTGCAGAGCAATGCCGCTGGCTCTCACCCTGGCTATAGAGTTTGTATCAATGCGCAGTGTGCATGATCGAATCTGGAGGGCGTGGGAGGTTTCGAGGGCACGATCTGGATTTTGAAGTTCGCTCATAGGGCAGCGCCCGCTTTGACGAGCGTCGCCAACGCGAGCCTTGCGCTCTATATGATCAGGATCAAGGCTCGCGAGAGAAGATTGTCGGCGGTCGCGAGGAGATCGCGAAAGCTTCCTGCGCAAGCGCTTGACTGCGGCGCTGGCACACCGGCGGAAGTTTGCTGTTCCGACTTTGGATTGGCCGCTGCTCGCGCCAACTGTGGCTATGTTCGCCAGTCCATCTGCTCTTCACGCCGTTCACCATCGAATGCCTGCTTTCCCTTCGCGGCCAAAAGCTCCCGGGCATGCTTACCGTCATGGCCCTGCAGCTTCGCGGCGATCCAGAGCATCGCGCCGTAGATGATTGCGCGATCGTCATTGGTGAGCTCGACAATGCCTGCCTTGAGGACGAGACCGCCAAGCTCGATCAGCTGTCGGGTGCGTTTGCGACGCTCCACCTGCCATGTTCTCATGTCATTGCGAGCCTGTGCCGCCTGCCGGCGATTGCGCGCTGCCCGATTGCGCTGGAGCGCCGCGAGGGTTGCGCTGAGATGCCGAAGCAGTTCGCCGGCACCTGCTCTCGAAAAACATCACCCCACGCTTAGCCCATGCCTCACGCTTTGCCGTGTCTTTCGTCTCAGTGATTGCGACCAGTGCGCCCGCCAGTTCGTCGGCGCTGAGCTGATCGGCGCCGGTGGCGATCACCAGCTCGCCAAGCTGCTGCACCTTTCTGGTTTTGAGCTCTCGCGCTTTTTCTTCCAGGGCTTGAAGTTCTGCGTCGAAGTCCCGCGGTTTGCGCATGGCTGTCTCCATCGGTTGTCGGTCGGAGGATGATAGGGGAGCGGCTGCCGGAAGGCTTCAGGGTCGCCGAGACAGCCCGGGACGGGCTGGTCCATCCCGAGATTTTTTCGAGGGAGGGCGCGCTTATACGTCGTGCCGACGTGGGCTTTGACGTGCAAATGATCTGGTCGCGATGGCGATCTATCATCTTCACGTCAAGGTCATTGGCCGCAAGGCAGGCTCAAGCGCTGTGGCGTCCGCCGCCTACCGCTCGGCCTCGCGGCTGAGTGACGAGCGGATAGAACGCAGCCACGACTTCTCCGCCAAGCGCGGTGTCGTTCATTCCGAGGTGATGCTGCCGGAGGATGCACCGGAGGCCTGGCGCGACCGCGAACGGCTTTGGAACGATGTCGAGGCGTTCGAGGTGAGGAAGGATGCGCAACTTGCCCGCGAGGTCGAGTTTGCGCTCCCGCGTGAACTCAGCCAGGCGCAAGGCATCGAGTTGGCGCGCGACTTCGTTCAGGCTGAGTTCGTAAGCCGGGGCATGGTCGCCGATCTCAATGTGCACTGGGACCGCGCAGAGGATGGAAGCCCCAAGCCGCATGCTCATGTCATGCTGACCATGCGGGCCGTGGACGAGAATGGTTTTGGCGCCAAGGTTCGAGACTGGAATGCTACCCAGCTGGTTGAGCGCTGGCGCGAGCGATGGGCGGAGCTGGCCAATGAACGCCTGGCCGAACTCGACATCGACGCGCACATCGATCATCGCAGTCTGGAAGCGCAGGGCATTTCACTGGAGCCGCAAACCCAGATTGGTGCGCCAGCACAGCGCATTGAGGGCAGTGGCCTTGCTGCTAGCGACATTGAAGCAGATCGCGCCGAACTGCATCGCGACATCGCGCGCAACAATGGTGCGCGCATCATTGCCGATCCATCCGTGGCGCTCGATGCCATCACGCATCAGCAATCGACTTTCACCCGAAAGGACATTGCGAAGTTCTCGCATCGGCACAGCGACGGAGTGGAGCAGTTCAACGCGGTCGTGGCAGCCATCAGCAACGCACCCGATCTGATTGAACTCGGCAAGGACGGACGTGGCGAAGATCGCTTCACCACTCGGCAGATGATCGACACCGAACAGCGCCTTCACCGCGCTGCGGAGCGTATCGATTTGGACGAGAGACACGCGGTGAGTAAGGCACATCGCGAGGCGGCACTGGCGCGCGCAGCGCAACGCGGGCTTGTCCTTTCGAGCGAGCAGACCGATGCGCTGGCGCATATCACCGATAGAAACGGTCTTGGTGTCGTCGTCGGCTTTGCCGGAACGGGCAAGAGCGCCATGCTGGGCGTTGCGCGCCAGGCATGGGCAGCGGCGGGCTACGAGGTTCGAGGCGCCGCACTCTCCGGCATTGCCGCCGAGAATCTGGAAGGCGGATCAGGCATCTCATCACGCACCATCGCCAGTATGGAGCATAGCTGGGGACAGGGCCGCGATCTGCTCACAGCTCGCGATGTCCTGGTGATTGATGAGGCCGGCATGGTCGGCACGCGCCAGTTGGAGCGCGTGCTTTCCCATGCCGCCGACGTTGGCGCAAAAGTCGTACTCGTCGGCGATCCGCAGCAGTTGCAGGCGATCGAGGCCGGCGCCGCGTTCCGTTCCATCCACGAGCGTCATGGCGGCGTCGAAATCGGTCAGGTCCGCCGGCAGCGTGAGGACTGGCAGCGCGATGCCACGCGCGATCTGGCAACCGGCAGGATCGGCGCCGCGATCGGCGCCTACGATGCGCAAGGCATGGTGCATCAGGCTGCAACGCGCGACGAGGCGCGAGCTGAACTCGTCGAGCGCTGGGATCGCGACAGGCAGGCGCATCCAGAGGCAAGCCGGATCATCCTCACCCACACAAACAACGAGGTGAGCGCGCTCAACCAGGCAGCGCGCGAGCGCATGCGCGCTGCCGGCGATCTCGGCGACGAGGTTCAGGTGGATGTGGAACGCGGTGCAAGGGCCTTCGCCGGCGGCGACCGTGTCATGTTCCTGCGCAACGAGCGCGCGCTTGGCGTCAAGAACGGCACGCTCGGCGTGATCGAAGAGGTCAGCATACAGAGGATGACGGTTCAAATCGACGACGGCCGATCCGTGCGCTTCGATCTGAAAGACTATGCCCACATCGACCACGGCTATGCCGCGACCATTCACAAGGCCCAGGGCATGACCGTCGACCGGACGCATGTGCTCGCCACACCGGGCATGGATGCGCATGGCAGCTACGTCGCACTGTCGCGGCATCGAGACGGAATGGACCTGCACTACGGCAGCGATGACTTCACGACCCGCGAACGCCTCGTCCGGACGCTGTCACGGGACCGCGCCAAAGACATGGCGTCGGATTACGAGCAGGTCGACTCGGCGCAACACTATGCCGAACGGCGCGGTATCACGTTCCGCGAGCGCGCGGTCGAGATCGTGCGCCGGATCGTTCCGGAGAAGCTGCGCGACAGGATAGGCGGACTGCTCGACGGGTTGCGCTCGCCCGCAGACGCCGTGCCCATGCAGGAACGTGGACCTGGGCCGGGAAGGGAGAGTGTAGAGGTACGGATCGGAGATGCGGACCCGACGCCCGGCAGAGAAAATCTCGCCACCGGAGTGCCACGCGGCGCGAATGTGCCGGTGGACGCGGAAGCGGCGTTGCGCAGCGCTCGTACGAAGGCGCTTATTCGTCACGCGCGCGCTATCGACGCGATATCGCACAACGGAGATGCGGATGGGCTGGGCAGTCCCGAGCAGATGCGCGAGTTGAGGGATGCCCGTAGGGCCTTCGAGAAGGTGCGGCCCTTTGGCTGGCGCGATGCCGAAGCGGCTTATGTGAAAAATCCCGAACTTGTCCACGAGGCGGGGGCTNGTGCGGCCCTTTGGCTGGCGCGATGCCGAAGCGGCTTATGTGAAAAATCCCGAACTTGTCCACGAGGCGGGGGCTGGCCGTGTCCGCCGCATCGTGCTTGCTCTCCAGCTTGAGACGGAAATCCGCACCGGGATGGACATCGATCCAGGCCGCCGCGCCGACCGTTTCGTCGAACGCTGGCAAAAGCTCGATCGGACGGGACGGGAGCAATATCAGGCCGGCGACATGTCCGGCTACAAGTCAACGCGCTCGGCCATGTCCGATATGGCCAAGAGCCTTGAACGCGATCCGCAGCTTGAATCCATGCTTGCCAATCATAAGAAGGCGCTTGGCATCGAGGTCGAATCCGGCCGGCGTCTGGGTGTGGAACTGGCATTCAGCCATGGCATCGGAAAGGGGCGGGGCCTTGGGCTCTGACACCCCTCCGATTTGCCACCGTTTTCACGCTACAGGCGGATGAAGCGAAAAATCGGATTGCCTCCGGCATGGGTTCGTCCTGTCTGTCCCAACAGAAATCAGCTACAACCATTCAGGTGGACGCAAGCTATGTCCGAGCCGGATCGTATCGTTCGTCTCAAAACAGTCCTCGCCAGGACCGGCCTGTCCCGCTCGACAATCTATCGCAAGATCGCCGACGGCACGTTCCCGGCTCAACTGAGGATCAGCACCAATGGCGCCGGGTGGCATGAATCCGAGATCAACCGCTGGGTTGAGGATCCCATTCGATGGGGGTCGAAGGCTGAGGTGAAGAGGTCCGATTGAACGGGTAGGTGCAACAACCTGGGGGCTTCCTTGCCGGTTCTGCAAATTGTCAATTTGCACTAGCGCGGTCACACGCTCCCATCGCTCAACCTGTTACTTCCGATAGCTTCTTGATGGCTGACGGAGCGCTAAAACCGAGAATCTCGGCGAGGTTTATAAACTCCACGACATCAACACGTCTCTGTCCGCTTTCTAGTCGAGCTACGAACGATTGGTATTGGCCGAGCCTGGTTGCCAACTCAACTTGCGTAAGGCCTGCCGCTTCACGGTTTTTGATCAGCAGCGCGATCAAAGCTTTGTGCCGATTCGTACCGAGTGTATCGACCACTTATCACCTCATCTGAACTCAGATGGGGGCTTCCTTTATATCTGATTTTCAGTTATCTTAAATTCAGATATTTAACTGAGGCCGCCAAAGCGTTTGGCTGTATCACTCCATGCAAAGCTGTTTGGAGCTCGGATCATGGATGATTCCGACGATAGCATAAATTTGTTTTTCATCACCCGGCGGCGCTTGCTGACGGGAACGGCCACGGGCGCGGCGGCATGGCCCTTCCAGGCAAAATCGCTGGCTGGCGAACTGACGGACGGCAGCGCGGCCGATCCTGCTCTTCGTCTGTGTGGGAGCTGGCAAAGAATCCATGATGAGACACTGGCGCTGTGCCGCGAACAGCAGCGGTTGGAGACACACCTCGCCAGGATAGTTGGCTTTCCCTGCGCCAAGGTGCGGCTTGCCGATGGTACGGACGTGACGCTCCATTCCATCGAGAGCCTGAACGATGCCCACTCTCCTGAAAATGAAGTCGAATGGGGCAGGGCGCTTGCGGATTTCGTGGCACACCAGGCGCGCTGGGACGCTGCTGATGCTGAGATCGGCTATTCGAGAACAGACGAACTGATCCGGCAATCGGAAACAGTCGAAGGGGCACTTCTGGATGATCTACCGCAGACAGCGGCCACGTCCATCGAAGGCATTTTGGCCAAGCTCAAGGTCATCCTGCGTGACGGTGAGCACTGGGAACATCCAGACGATTTTCCCTGGCCGCACATCCGATCGGTACTGAATGACCTCGTCCGTCTTCACCGTTTAGACGTTGCGACGAACCCAAGCTCAGAAAAGCAGCAAAACTCACAGAGCAGGTGAAGCCTTGATGAAAATCTTGGATCGTTTTCAAAGCGGTGTGGCACCTAACGGTGAGGTCGGTCCCCATCCGGCCGACCGTCACGTCGGCAGGCAGATCGCGACTCTGCGAGTCCAGTCGGACGTCTCGCAGGCGCAACTGGCCCGTGCGATCCGCATCAGCTTTCAACAGCTCCAGAAATACGAAAGCGCGCGCAACCGCGTCAGCGCTTCCACGCTCTACGAAATCGCCCGCTCGCTGGATGTTCCTGTCAGCCGCTTCTTCGATGGTCTGCCGGGCAATGGCGAGGCAACCGCTCCGCTCCTGACCGTAGACGAACGCCTGGGATTCATCGCCAGCGCGGAAGGCAGACGCTTGATCGAAAGGCTGATGCGACTCCCCCCGCGTGTGCGCAACCGCGTGTCGTCTCTGCTCTTTGAATTGGGAAAGGAAATCGATCCTGTGCAATGCCCAGACGAGTATTAGAAACGAGGTTGAGGAGGTCGTGAGGGCCCGCGCCACTTGTTGCCTACAACCTCGGAAAGACGGCGGTGGGTGTAGTCAGGCGATCCCGCCAGACATGCCTGAGAGCTTCTCCAGAGCCGCCCGGAATAGCTTGCGGCTTGAGGTTGGGACTTACGGATTTCCGAAAAGCACGCCTTGCTATCCAATTCTGCGACTAATCAATTTGATGGCTTTTCTCATCTCCTGCATGCGCGCATCTGGGAGACATGGACCAAGATCATGATCTCGGCAGGATCGAACCAAGCCGAGCATTCTTATTTTCAGCAGAAGCCCAGCCGATCCGTAGCGAGCGCTACTCGCAATGGTTGTGAGGCACCAAAAAAGGGCCTTGTTCCGAGCGCCTGATAGAGCGATTCTGCGCCTTGCAAAAGCACTTGCGCGCCAAGCGGCTCGCGAAGACCACGAGCGTGAACAGGCCGAGAAAACTTATCATGACTCGAACCGCGATCTACGCACGCTTCTCAACCGACCTCCAAAATGAGCGATCAATCGACGATCAACTCGCTTTGTGCCGAGCATATGCAGAACGTGAGGGGTTGAACGTTGTCGCAACGTTTGACGACCGAGCACGCTCCGGTGGCTCCGTCCTGGGCCGTGACGGATTACTTCAGCTCATGGACAAAGCGCGTGAGCACGAATTCGACGTGCTCGTCGTAGAGGCACTTGATCGGCTCTCGCGCGACATGGAAGACCTTGCGGGCATTCACAAACGCCTTTCATTTCTCGGCATCGAAATTCGTGCCGTTCACGAAGGCGTGGTGAACACGGTCTTGGTCGGCCTGCGCGGTCTCGTTGGCCAGCTATACCGAGAGGACATCGCTCACAAAGTCCGCAGGGGCCAAGCCGGCCGAGTCAACAAAGGGCTTCACGCCGGCGGTCTGACCTATGGCTATTCGTACGTGCTAGGCGATCCCGGGAAGCGGATGATCGCAGAGGATGAAGCGGAAATCGTGCGTCGTGTCTTTCGAGAGTATGTCGCAGGGCAAACCCCGCGCGATATCGCTCACGATCTAAACACAGACCGCATACCGCCGCCTCGCGGTCGTGCCTGGAATGCCTCCACCATCAATGGAAATGTGCAGAGAGGGACGGGGCTGCTTCACAATGAGCTTTATGCTGGCCGCCTGATCTGGAACAGGGTCAGAATGATCAAGGATCCTGACACGGGGAAACGTGTCTCGCGCCCAAATCCCAAGGGTGACTGGCGAGTAGTCGCAGTGCCCGACCTCGCTATTGTTCCGTCCGACCTGTTCGACGCAGCACAAGCACGCAAGAAGGCGCGTGCAACCACTCATCCAAGCCACCAGCGCCGACCACGGCACATGTTGACGGGGCTCCTGAGGTGTGGTGCCTGTGGTGCGGGAATGTCGTCGAAAGGCGTGGACAAGTCCAAGCGCATTCGCATCCGCTGTTCCGCCGCGACTGAAAGCGGAACATGCGCCGATCCCAAGACCTTCTATTTGGATACGGTCGAAGCTGCAGTTCTGAACGGCCTTTCCGCCGAGTTGCGCCATCCCGAAGTGATTGCCCAGTACGTCCAGACCTACCACGAAGAACGGAAGCGCTTGGCAGCCGACACCGATGCCAGGCGCAGCCGTTTGGAGCGACGGCTTGAAGAACTAACTCGGGAGATCGAGCGCCTGGTCAACGCCATTGCCAAGGGCTATGGCGACCCAGCCGTGCTGGGACCGCAATCAACAACGCTGAATGAAGAGCGTAAGGGCATTCTAGCCGAGTTGGATCGGGTGCCCGCCGCTACGGGAGTGATCGCGCTGCACCCTGCGGTGCTCGCTCGCTACGAGGAACAACTAAACCAACTTCGGACCGGGCTTGCTAAGGGCATTGCTTTTGGCGATTCCGAATGTGCAGAGGCAATGCGCGACTTGGTCGAAACCGTCACGGTGTTTCGAGATCCATCGAGGATCGGCGGCGTCGAAGTCGAAATCGCTGGGCGGTTAACGGCACTCTTGGGCGAGGGTGCCTTCCCCCACGGCGTCAAACGAGCGGGGGGAATGGTGGTAGCGGGAGAGCGCTACATCGCGAGACCCACTATCGAAGAGGCGTTCTTCTGCTATCGGAGGCACGCGGCTTAGTCCAAAACTTTCCAATTTGTGACAGAGTTGATGCCCTCCGAAGACAGAGGTTACAGGTTCGTACCTTGTTTGGTGGGTCACTTCGCAAGTCGCTTGGACAGGTCACCTTGCGGATCATCAGCGAGCGAATTTTCTCGACTATTTTGCCGGTTTGGCACTCTCGGTGTCTGCTGAAGAATCAAGCCCAAGAGGCCCGGGATCCACGCTTGACGTGGAGGTTGCTACCTGTTGAAGTCCACCTTGGGCCCTTAGCTCAACAGGGTAGAGCAACCGAGTTAATCGGGAGGTTTCAGGTTCGACTCCTGGAGGGTCCACCAAGGCGCCGTGTGGCGTATTCCAGAGTTCGAACTGGGCGAGGACGTCAGCGGGGGCCGAGTGGGCTATAACGTTGCTGAGGGCTTCAAGGAGAAGAATGTGCGGGTGCTGCAACTCGGCAGCGCATCGCAGGGTAGGGGAAAAATCCCAGCGCGGTGAGCGAACTCCTTGATCGATGAGCGCTCGGAGCATTGCAACCCAATCCCCCTGAAAATTTCGCGGATGATGAGCGAACAGGTAGAAAAGCGCTTCGAGCCTCAACACGGGATTTTCAGAACTCGCGACCACGCTTGACGCGTACTGGTGCGCCCGCCGCCTGTCCTTTGTCAGGAACAGCATTTGAGAAAAATTTGCCAGCGTTCTGAAGCGGGTCGGATTGATGTCCATAGATCTTTCATAATATTCGAGCGCCTCAGCGAAGGCGCCTTTAACTCTCCAAAGGAAATTAGCATAGCTGCCTAGTGTTTCAGCGTTGATCGGATCCGCCTGCAGAGCGCGCTCGTAAAATGAATCCGCCTTGGCGTTATTCAGAAGGTGATTCGATTGGAAGCTCGCCATGATGCCGAGACATTGGGCGTTGCTGGGGTTGCTATTGCAGGCTCGTCGCAACAATCTCTCGACTTTCTCGTACACCTCCGGTTGCCGTTCGGATTGCGATGCCTCATCCAAATGAAATGCTGCGAACGCGCAAAGGACGCTCGGATGGTCGGGGTCAACTTCCAGAGCCATTCCGTAAAGCTGCTCCGCAAACTGTCTGAGGTCGTGCCGCCTCATATACTGAGCGCAAACCCCCAGAAGATCCGCATTGCCTCGGTAGGTCGAAAGCTTTTCCTCTATTAACCTCTTCACATCGTCTGCGTTGCCGGCCGCTTTCTGAAAGACCTTCATTTCAGATTTGAGACGCTTTTCGACGCCCGCGCGATCTTCGGTTGTACCTCTCACTTTCCGACCCATCTTGCGTCGTAGCCGCTCCGATTCGTCCTCCAGATTCTCCTGGATGACTTTGAAGCGTCGAGCATTCGGCTCATCGAGCCGGAACGACGCGTGAAGCAGCGTCATGGCCTCGTCGAAATCGGTGTGTTGAACCCAGGTAGCGCGGCGCTCGGCCAACCAGGTACGGAATTCCTCATCCTCTGGCAGGTGTTTGTTCACCCAGTAAACTCCATTAGGGAGGGAGGACGCAGGTAAATGACGCAATGCGCGCGTCACGCTCCGGTCAAAGCCGCTGTATCCCATAAAAATAAGGCCACGGTCGTCCAGCTTGCGCCGCATGGCATCCGCCATGTTCAGCGATAGTGCGTTAGTTTCCTCACGAGTGTTAAGTGGGCTGAGATTCGCGTCCCCATGCACCTTGACGACCAGGGGACGTCTGGCGCTCGCGGCTGCGTGCGAAGCAAGATCCTCATGCGGTATCACCAAAGACTTGACATGCTGAAACAAGAAGGTCGCGTCGGCCACGAGGTCGTCGAAGTTGGTGGTAAACACGACGTTGAAGCGAGAGCCTAGCGCCTCGTTCGCCATCAACGCGCTCAAGACGTAGTAGCCAAAGGCAGGGTCCCGCTGGGCGACAAGATCCTGCACCGCCATACGTCGGAGTGCCGGATTGGGAAATCGCTCTTGAATCACCTTGGCGTAGAATGCTCCGGCATTCTTGCGGCTGAAGCCGGGGTTGCTTTTGGCCTTCTCGTACCACTCCTCGAAATCAAGTGAGTTGCCCGTCTCATTCCGTTTGAGCTCCCGGATCCAACGAAGGCAGAGGGTGCTGGCCGGAAGAATCCCCGAGCTGATGGAGCAACCCGCCCCCAGGAAGAAGGCGAAATCCATTCTTCCCGAGATGACTGACTCCGAAAACATTCGGGAGAATTCCGCTAAGTCTACCTCAGTCATGTTAACCTCCTTTCCTGCGACAACTTACCGCAGGGTGCAGCATTCTGGATATGGCCGACTAGACTTGGCAAGATATTCTACGGTCACTTTTCCAGAATTTAGCTTCCATCTCAAGCCAATCATCATGGCCGACATCACCAAGTCGATCGTGTCGCCGTCAACAACGCAAGCCCGCTAAGGGCCCGTGAGGCACCTCCGGAGCTGGCGCACAACGCTTTGATTGCGTTTGCAGGGGAAATGCGCTCCTTGGCTTGGACGTGTCACCGTTTGCATAGTCGGCATCTTCGGACCCGCATCGATCGTCGCCGAGCAACTCGCCGCCACGGCGTTGGTGAGATCATGCTGATCGACTTCGACCGAACCAGAAGAGCGCAATCTCAATCGCACTCTAAACGCGATGACGGATATCGACCACCACAAAGTAGAACAAGTCTTACCACTTCGACAGACCAATGCCATAGTCAGTCACCTGCCTTGAAGCTCGGGCGCGATCCCCAGCTGCAACCCATTAGTCAAATGCTTCTCAAAGACCAATGGCCTCGATCCAGAAGATACTATGCGTGCGCGTGCGCAGTTGTCTTTGCGTGTCTCAGAATCCGTGCCCAAGGGATGCGATCTTACTCAACCACCTTGCGCGTGGTCTAGCCCAGCTGGAGCTACTCCATTAGTGTTGCAAAGAGACAGGAGCCTTGGGCAGATCAAAATGGGTCGAGACATGGACTGCAAGAGTAGCGTGCCGTCGCTGGAGTGCGACGTGGTCATGAAGGGTGGCATCACCTCGGGCGTGGTCTACCCCAAGGCGCTACTGCAGTTGAAGGATAAATTCCGTTTTCGCAGTATCGGTGGCGCGTCCGCCGGCGCTATCGCCGCCGCTGTCGCCGCAGCCGCCGAGTTGGGACGTGATAGGGGCGGTTTCGACCGCGTCGCTATGATCCCCGATGAGATGGCGAAGCATCTGGGCGACCTGTTTCAGCCATGGCCGAAGCTGCGCGCTTTGCACCGGGTCTTTGTCGCGATTGCCCAAGGCGGGCTCATCGCGGCGATCTGGCCGATTCTTTCTGGCTATTGGCCTTGGACCCTAGGCGGTGTGGCGATTGGTGTGCTCGTCGCTCTGCTGGCGGCGTGGGTTGGTGCGCCCACAGCATTCACTCTCGTGATGGGCCTCATCGTGGTGGTATTAGGCGCACTAGCCCTGCCCGCATGTGCCCTCTACAGCGATGTCATGAAGAGGCTTCCAGAGCACGACTTTGGGCTCTGTCCCGGGCGTACCCAGCTAGGCGTGCCTTTCGATGCTTTCTCCGACTGGCTCTCTACGGTGATTGAGGAATCCGCCGGCCACGAGGGTCCTTTCCAGTCAGGCCACAGCCCCGTGACCTTCGGGGATCTCGCCGCGGCGTCCCCCTCCATCACCCTTCGCGTGATGACAACCAACCTGTCACTGGGGTTGGGTCACGTGCTGCCCTCGCTAGGCGATGGCAACTATTTTTGGAAAGAAGAAGAGATGCGGCGACTGCTGCCTGATTGGATCGTCGACTATATGGCGCGCACCGGTGGCGAGCCCGACAATCGCTCGGGGCTGCGGAAATTTCCCTCCCCCGATCTGCTGCCGGTCGTACTGGGGGTCAGAATGAGCCTCAGCTTTCCGGTGCTGATCGCGGCGGTGCCGCTCTACAGAATTGATTTCGCCGAGAATCTGCCGGAAGGCGAGGAGGCGAAGCCCAAACGCGTCCTATTCAGCGATGGAGGCATCTCCAGCAACTTCCCAGTGCAGTTCTTCGATGCGCTGCTGCCCAGCCGCCCCACCTTCGGTATTTCCCTCGATGAATACGACGAATCCCGCAAGGAGCGACGCGTGCACTTGCCAATGAAAGTTACCGATACAAACTGGTTTCCAATTGGAAGCTGCCGTTCCCTAACAGCCTTCGCCATGTCTGTCCTCAACACGGCCAAGGATTGGCAGGACCGGCGGCTCGCTGGCCTGTCCGGGTATCGCGAGCGGATCGTGCACATCTATCTTAAAGAAACCGAGGGCGGGCTCAACCTCAAGATGGAACCGACCACGATCGCTGCCCTTGCCGATTTCGGCGATCGGGCCGGCGCGCTGATGGCGAGTCAGCCAAGATCCGGCGACCTTGCCGCGTTTGACTTCAACGACCATCGCTGGCGCCGGTTTCTCATTGCCTACTATCAAATCGAGCAGTTGCTTGAGGAATTGCGGGAGGGTTGGGGCGATCTGGCCGACCCCTCAAGCTTCGCAGCGGCAATAAGTGAACTTATTGATGCCCCGCCATCCTACAAAGGCTCTGCGAAAGCATGGAGGCAGCAGGTGTGGAACCGTATGGATGCGTTGATCGCCGAGGCGCGCGAAAACTTCGAACCACCCCTGCGGCATCAGGAGGGCGCCATTCCCACGCATAAAGCCAGGCTGCAGATCGTGCCCGAGGCCTAACAGACTCGGTAGAATGCGCTTGGTGGATCGCAGTTCAATGGAAGCGCGCCGGTCTACTTAAAGGCAAGCGCGCCTTCTGCGAGTCGCCACTGCCTCTCAAAAAACCGCCGCGTCGGTCGCCGGTTGATGCGGCACCCTCAAAGGAGCACAGGCGTATCCCAATCACGCGGCTCGCTGACGCATGGATCGATCGAACGCGGCCTTTCATTTGGTAGCTGTCCATCATAAGGGCGATGTTTGTCATCATCGGCGGCTGGGAAACGGGGCGCGCGACGTCCCCTGAAGAACTGCGTCAGCCCTGGATAACAGGGCTCGCAGATTGGATAGAGGTTTTGCCATTCCCGTACGGCACCTTGCCACATTTGATGGCCCGCCTCAACGGCACAGTCGATGGTGAAAAACGCCAAGGCAGCACCTGAAAGATTTGCATCAACATAGCAATTCCCTATTTGCGAATTCACATCGGCAAAGCCAATTACTTGTCGTTTCAATAACTTAACGGGAGCCGTTCGATTTTGCTTAGAGTCAAGCAATAGTATATGCGTAAAGCAGAATTTTTCTATACCAACTCATTGCATGTAGCATAGATCGCGCATACGCTGAGATGGGGCTATCAATTCCTTTTCCCGTTCCTATCCGTTGCTGACCCATGCGTGATTTGGGGTATAGCAGATGCAGATTTCTGTTGAAATGCTGGGGCGTGCCCGCGTGTCGGTGGACGAGCGTGAAATCGTCCTATCGCGTCAGAATTTTTCTTTCTTGGCTTATCTGGTGGTCTTCCGCGAAGTCGATCATCCACGAGAAGTTCTGATCGAGCAGTTCTGGTCCTCCTGCGACCCGGCACGAGCGAGGTCATGTCTTGGAACTGCATTGTCGCGGTTGCGTAAGACGCTGCTGAAGATCAATGGATCGAATTGGCTCGAGCTGTCGCCGCTTGGCGAACCCCGGATCTGCCTATCGGCGCCGGTACACTTCGATGTCGTTGCTGTCGAAGCGGGCATTTCTGCTTCCCTGGCCGCGCCCAAAGGCGAGCTTGAAGGTCTGGTTCTTGCCGATCTCCAGAACGCACTCGGCAACTATCGCGGCGATCTTCTACTGGGATGGTATGACGACTGGGTGCTGATTGAGCGCGAGCGACTACGGCTCCTTTGCCTTCGCGGGTACAGGAGACTGATGGAACATTATTCCGACGTCGGTGATTTCGAGAACGCGTTGTCGTCAGGCCACGCCGCGCTCAGGATCGAACCGCTGCAGGAACAGGTGCAGCAGAAAGTGATTGAGCTCTACTATTCGTCGGGCCAACAGGTCGCGGCTATCCGCCAGTACGACCGGCTTACCCAGCTCCTGAGAAACGAACTGGGCATTGCGCCATCACCGACGACGCGAAACTTGATCGATCGCATCCGAGCCGGCCAATCAATCTAAGATCGGAACGTGCACGCCGACGCCCCGTTTTGTGGGCGAGGCCGGCGCGTTGCGCCAGTCACACAGCTATGTCGGCGGTCAGCTTCGCCCATTTCCACTAACCGACCCATTTCAAGCTCTCAGCCGGCGCATTAGCCCGGCAACAGAACGTCGACATTGGCTCGAACGTCTATGCCGCCAAAGGCAGCGTGGTCGAGCGCCTGCGGCAACGATGTGACGGAGCGGTGACCTCGTGGTTCTTCGTATGTAGTTAGCGGGTGACGCCCAGCTCACCCGGATGTGCCTGCCGCGTGCCCACGTTGCTTTATTCGTTGCAGCTAGAACTGAAAAGCCGAGCCCAAGTTCCACGAGGATGAAATGGGCAATCAAAATGGCGTGGATGAAGTCCAGATGAGCTTTGTCGTTCACCTTTGGCTGAAAGATCCCGCAAGCCGTGAATGGCGCGGTCGCGTCACCCACGACGGCAGTGAGTACCACGCGTTCGATGACGAACAGAGATTGCTCGACTTCATCAGGGAGCGCTTGCGCGCGGCCGATGTTTTGTTGCCGGCGCGGCGGAGCCAGGCATGAGCGGGCATTCCGTCTTGGCTCAGGCGAGCGAGGCACTCCGGAAACAACTCTTCGATGAGTTGAAGTTGGTGAAGCTGGCTGACGGCAATCCTCCGCCACAGGATTTGGAACATTGTATTTCGCTTTGTGCGCCATCACAAGAAGGGGATGCTCAATCGTCGCACCGACTTTCACTATGGCTCTACTTTGTCACGGAAAACGAACACGTAAAGAATAGGGCCCCGTCTTTCGGCGCTGACGGTCTCATTAAACCGCCTCCGCTGGCGCTGACGCTCTACTTCCTGGCCACGCCTTTGTCCGCCGACGACAACGACGAGAAGATGATCGCATCTAACTCCGCCTATGTCCTTGGCGCCGTGCTCGAGGCATTCCACAAGAGCCCCATCATCCCTCTGGTCATCCCTGAAGCAGCGGATGGGAGTGAGACCGCTGCCAGCGAAGAACTTCATGTCTCGCTATGCCGGCTCAGTCTGGAGGAACTTACGCGTATCTGGGAAGCACTCAACAGCCCATATCAGTTGTCAGTGTGCTTCAAGGTCAACGTGGTGCGCATCGACAGCAAGCGCACAACGATCGGCACGCCGATCGTTGCACGCCGCTTCATCTCCGGCCGTATCAAGCAGAGCGCGGGCTAGAGGTAAAATGGCCGCCAAGTTGCAAGCGAAATATAGCAAGAAGGGCCCTGGAGCGATCGGGGCGGCGGTGGTTGGGAAAGGCCCGGAACCACTGTTGCGAGACGACCCTGGAATTATCGCTATCATCGATCGCGTCAATCCGAACATCGTTCCGCTCGACGATCGCTACTATGCTCCGATATGGGCTTTTCGGCTGACCGACGCGCTGGCGGCGGTTGTGAACCCAGCCACCCCGCACCCGCTGCAAGGCACGGCACGACTCTTCGCAAAGACGTCTGCCGACAGCGAGAGTGAGCTCGCCACATTCCAAAGCATGTCCGGATTGCTGACGGTGCGAACGCGCACGATGAATACGAAGCTCCCCAAGGACCCGGACATGAAGTGGTTCGTCATGCCTCATCTGGTCAGCCGAGCTGGCGGGACCATCGCTCCGGACCGCATAAAGCAAATCAGCATCCGTCACGATGGCTACGAAACCGAGACGTTTGATGCTGATACGCTGCCCATGCCCAAGTCCGAAATCGAGGTCTGGCCTTCAATCCAGGACTGGCCTTCAATCGTCATAAGCGTCGCCATGGTACCGACCGTCAACAACCCGGTCACCGGCGTCGCCGCGTTCCTGTTCGGACGTGTGCCGGCAAAGTTCAAGACGGAGGGAAAACTTGGAGCAAAGCCTGGCGTGCAGGTGACGATTACCGCGCCGGCGATGGACGGAGCCGGCACTACGGCAGGGGTCGAAAATGATTATCGCTTCGTTTTATACGGCAAGGCGCTGGAGTTGCTGCCTGGAGCAGCGCCGAACCCGCAACAGCTGACGATCAGGTTCAAAACTGACCCACCTACAAACAGTGAACTCGAACTGACCTACGCAATCACGCGAGACGAATCTGACGCTGTCGGACTGCTCGGCGCGAACAATACGGCCCGGACAAAACTGATCGGCATCCAACAGCTGCCGGCCGACGCGTTGTCGGTCAAGGACATCCCCCCCATTCATTTTTTGCTGATCTGAGTCGGCAAAAGACTCGGAGGTCACCATGTCTGAACATCTCGCTTCCGGCGTCTATGTCGAAAAGGTTTTCGATAGATTAATCTAACATCAAACCAATAGGCAGGAGATACCGATGGTAGAGACAGTAAAAATCAGTATAACTGCATCCGCAGAATCTGGTCCTGAGGTGAAATGCTCGTGGAGCATCCCGATATCATCCTACGAAAAATCAAACCTGAAAATAGATCCAACAAAGCGCGACAACATTAGCCTGAATAACTCAAATATTAATTTTCTCGCCCTACGAATCGACGGTGAAGAAAATGGGTTAGTCAAGTACTCCATTGACGGTATTGCATCTACAATATCCTATCTTCCGCAATCGAGATTCTATCAGCAGGACGTCCTTCCCAAAGGTAATCCTCTTCTGCTTGAGTTCGAAAATTTAGGAACAAAGGCAATCACAGTCGATGCCTTAATTGGACGCAATCTGCCACCAGCCGCACCGCCGCCGGCCCCAGCAGCGGCACCGGCCGACCTGTCGAAATCGCCGGTGCTAAGCTCGAAATCTAAATCAACATCATAACACTATCAACGATGATCGTAGGTGAAAGACTGAGGTCTATGACGATACCACTTCTGCAATACAGTACAAAATGGCCTAAGGTCTAAGGAAAGGAATTTTTCAATGCCTGAATATCTTGCGCCGGGCGTTTATGTCGAAGAAGTTTCAAGTGGCATTAAGCCCATTGAGGGAGTGAGCACCAGCACAGCTGGATTCATGGGTCGTACGGAACGAGGGCCGATAGGAGCTCACTTCATTACCAGCTTCGCAGACTATCAACGGTTATATGGTGGGTTTCTCTCTGAAACCGACTACCTCCCGGACGCGATCAAAGGATTCTACGACAACGGCGGTAAACGCGCCTTTGTGGCACGCGACGTGTTGCCAGACGACGAAGATGTGGCCACAGCGGATTTGTCTGGATTCACGTTCCAGGCGATCGGACCCGGTTCTTGGGGGACAAGAATACGGGTTCTGTTGGTCGAAGCCACCTTGACGCCTATTGGTGGTCCCAAACGGCTACAGCTGTGGATCGATTACTTCAGAAATGAGCCAGGAGATAGTTACGTTAACTCGAACTCTGATTGGAAATTACTTAAGCCGAAACAGAAGATTTCACGACCGGACTCTCGTGAAGTTTTCGACAATCTATCAAATATCGAAGGAAGCCCGAATGATATCATGACAGTCGTGAACCAGCGCTCGAACTTGGTACGCATTGTCGGAAAAAGGGCGGACAATCCCGCCGGACTCAGCTTGGCAAAAGCTCAATCGACCGAAGAAAAGTGGACGAAACTCGACGCAGGCGAGCCACCCCCTGCTCCGAAGGATGGGACCCCCGCTAGGACCGCCTTGCAGTATCTTGAAGAGGTAGACGGCATTTCCCTCGTGATTGCTCCAGACATTTCGAAGCCCGGCGATATCATCGGGTTGGTCACTAGCTGCGAGCGGCTACGCGATCGGGTAGTACTTCTGCCGTCTACATTGGAAGACAACGAAATTCCGAACAATGTCAATTTAAAAAAGGATACCGATTCTAGCTATGCCGCCTTCTACCATCCTTGGATCAAAGTTTCGAATGCAGGAACAATAAAGCGAATTCCGCCCGTCGGTCATATCGCGGGTATTTGCGCGCGTTCGGATATTGCTCGTGGCGTCCACAAAGCTCCGGCCAACGAAGTTGTTCTTGGGGCCATTGATCTGGAGACACCAATCAACAAAGAGGTCCAGGACATGCTCAATCCGCTGGGTGTGAACTGCATCCGCGATTTTCGCCCCGACGGGCGCGGCATCCGGCTGTGGGGCGCGCGCACGACCTCTTCAGACGCGGAATGGAAATACCTCAATGTCCGCCGCCTGTTCCTGTTCGTTGAGGAATCGATCGATCAGGGCACCCAGTGGGCTGTGTTCGAGCCGAACAGCGATCCGACCTGGGCCGCCATGCGTCGCAACATCTCCAACTTCCTCACCTCGGTCTGGCGCTCTGGCGCATTGCTGGGCAACACGCCCGAGGAAGCTTTCTTCGTTCGTTGTGACCGCACCACGATGACCGAGGACGACATCCTCAATGGCCGCCTGGTTTGCGTCATCGGTATCGCGCCGGTGCGTCCGGCCGAATTCGTCATCATCCGCATCAGCCAGATGACCGCTGACGCACAGGCTTGAAGATCAGAGGAGACGGACCATGGCCACCGCAGATCGCAACGACCCATATGCCGGATTCAACTTCATTCTCGACATCGGCGACGGATCAGCCGCCGGGTTCAGCGAAGTCACCGGGCTCGATACGGATACCGACATCATCGAGTACCGCAACGGCGACGAAAAGAACCCCGGCAAAGCCAAACTGCCAGGACTGCACAAATACAGCAACATCACGCTCAAGCGCGGATTTACCAACAACCAGGCGCTGTGGAACTGGCGCAAGACGGTGCTCGACGGCAAGGCCGAGCGCCGCTCCGGCTCCATCACCTTGCTCAACGAGGCCCGCCAGCCGGCCTTGCGCTTCAATTTCACCGCCGCATGGCCGGCCAAGTGGCAGGGCCCGGCCTTGCACGCGGGCAACTCCGAGGTGGCGATCGAAACGCTCGAGATAGCCTGCGAGAAAATTGAACTGGTAACAGCATAGTGGGATGCCTCCCGTGGCTTCGAGTGCAACATTGATGTCGCAGCCCCCCGGCGTCTATTTCGACTTTGTCGAGCGTCCGGCTCCGAATTCGCGCCGACGCAGCGACATTGCAGGCTTTGCTGGATTCATTCCCGCGACGACCTCTGACAAACCCTTTGTCTGCAACGGCTACGAGGACTTCCTGGCGCAGGCCAAATGCCGAACGCGCAAGGGATATTCTGAAGTAAGTGAGGGAAGTCTTGACGCATCCGAGGGATATCTTGCAGCAGCGGTCCAGGGGTTCTTTTCGAACGGCGGTCGAACCTGCTGGATCGCGCCGGTCTGCCAACGTGATCTTTTGCAGTCCGGAAAGGTTGAGCATGCCATCGAGCAACTGGGCAATATCGACCAGGTAAGCATGCTTGCGGTGCCCGACGCCGGGCGTTGTGGGCACACGGAGGAGGATAAGGAGAGTCGAAGAAAGCAGATCCAGCAAGCAATGATAGCTCAGGCGGAGCAGCTTCGCGACCGGATCGTGCTGCTTGATCCCCCCGCCGATTGGATGCCTCAAGAGTATTGGGAAGGCCAGTTCCCAACCTCGGAATCGGCATTTGCAGCGCTTTACTGGCCCTGGTTGAAGATCAGGCGCGAGGTGTGGGACCGGGATGGCGGTGGTTGGACAAGGGCGGTCCCCCCCTGTGGCCATATCGCCGGCACCATTGCACGGCGTGATCTTGAACGCGGCGTTTTCGCGCCCCCGGCAAACATGGTCATAGAAGGCGTGGTCGGCGTCGCTGGCGAACTCACCGACGAAGACAGAGCGGCGAAAAATGATGTCGGCATGAACGTGATTGTCGCGCTGCCAGGTCGCGGCGTTCGCGCCATGGGAGCCCGGACGCTTCGGAATCTTGGGCCTTCTGAGCCTCAAGATTCGACGCTTTCGAGGCGTGGGTCCTCCAAGCCTGGAGATTCCGATTCGTTCAAATGGCTCAACGTTCGCCGGCTCGTCACGCATCTGTGCGAGTGGATCGCCGAAGACACGCAATGGACCGTATTCGAGCCGCGTGACGAGGCGTTGTGGCGGGCGACCGAACGTCTGGTGCGGACGATTCTTTTCGACCTGTGGCGGCGTGGCGGTCTCGTCGGGGCGACCGATGACGAGGCCTATTTCGTCCGTTGCGACAAGACGACCAACAGCGCGGAAGCTGCCGAGGAAGGCCGCGTGGTCTGCCTAGTCGGCCTGCGTCCGCCTCCACCGGCGGAAATGATCACGGTGCGTGTGGGGCTTGCCGAAGGCCGGGTCGAGTTGCTGGATCACGAGATAACCAATGGCTGAGACCGCAAGCAGACAGGATCCATTCCCCGGCTTCCGCTTCGTGCTGGAACTCAACAGCGTCCCGGTTGGCGGCTTCAGCGAATGTTCGGGCCTGGATCTCGAACTTGAGGTCGAGCAATACGCCGAGGGTGGCGAGAACCGTTTCGTTCACAGGCTTCCCGGCCGGCGCAAGCAGACTGACATCGTTCTCAAGCGCGGGCTCTCGGGTATCGAGCTTTGGAAGTGGTGCAACGAGCAGAAGGTCGGGTCCATACAACCTGCAAGTATCGGCCTGCTCATCCGGGCCTATGATCCTGCCGAACGCGCGATCACGCTGGAAATACACGACGCATTTCCCATCCGCTGGCAGGGGCCGCAACTCGATGCCGGACAGAGCATGGTCGCCACGGAGACCGTGACGGTTGCACATCAAGGCCTGAAAGTGATCGGTTAGGGGAGTGGCATGGACCTGCACATCGGCAATCTGACCAGCGAAGTTGATATCGCCGACCAGCCGGTAGGGCTGCCGGCGGATCAAATCGAACAAATCGTTCAAATCGTGATGGCACGCCTGGACAAGCGCGAACGCGAGCGGCGCTTCAAGGCCGAGTCGATGGCCATTACTCCTGGTTTTGTTCCTCGCCTGTCTTGGGAATAGCGGAGTCTATCGTGACCATCGTCAAAACCATCATCGAAATCGCCGAGGAAGATCAGGCTGCGGCTCGATCCGCTGGGTTGCCGACCCGATTCAGCGCTCAATTCAACCCTACGGAATACTCCTTGGAGAGAGGCGCCAACTTTGCCGAGATAGCGATACCGGGACTGGAAGAGCCGATCCTGCAGTTCATTCACGGCAACAGTCAACGGTTAAGCCTGGAGTTGCTGCTGGATGCCTCCAAGATCGACAGCGCGGTGGATGTCGCCGCCCTGGCCAATGATCTGCAGCGCCTGGCACGTATTCTACCGGAACGGCATGCGCCGCCAAGGCTGAAGATCATTTGGGGAACTCATCTCGCGCTGAAAGCGATAGCCGAAAACGTGCAATGCCGGTTTACGCTGTTTTCCGAAAGCGGTGAACCGATCCGCGCGCGGGTCACGCTGGCGCTGCGCAGCTATCGAACGCTCGGCGAGCAGCTTCGCGAGCTTAACCTGCAGTCTCCCGACCACAGCAAGACTCATTGCGTGCGTAGCGGAGATAGCCTCGCCTTGATCGCTTACCAGGCTTACGGAAATCACGCGCTGTGGCGCGAGATCGCCGATGCAAACCCGGAAGCCATCGCCGATCCGCTCAGGTTGGTTCCTGGCACGATGCTCAAGATTCGGCCACTGGCCAATCCGTCACGATCGAGGCCGTCATGAACATGCTCGCTGACATACTGTCCGGCTCAAGCGACCTGTTTGTCCCGGCATTCGAGGTCTGGATCGGACAGCAGAAGCTGGATCGCCACATCATTCGCGACGTGCTCGATGTGAGTTTTCATGATTCGATCGACGAGTTGGGTGGGTTCTCGCTGACGCTCGCCAACTGGGATGCCGACCAATACACGTTCTCCTACAGCGACAAGCACATTTTCGACCCTGGCCAGCGGCTCGACATTCGCATGGGTTATCTTGGCCGGGGCCAGATGAGCTGGATGATACGAGGCATCATCACGGATCTCATCCCAAGCTTCCCTGCCGGTGGCCCTCCGACGCTCAGTGTCAGCGGGCGAAACCGCTTGCAGGATCTGCTCGGACAACGGCGCTCCAAGGTCTATCCGCCAGGAATGGATACCGACCTTGCCCGGCAGATCGAACTGGCATTTCCCGATTTGAGCATAAGCGTCGATGAGGGCGATCTGGCGACGGTGTTACAACTTCAGGATGTCGTCCAGGACAACGAGTTCGACCTCGTTTTCCTTAAACGCAGGGCCAGCCAGCTAGGCTTCGAACTGATCGTCACCGAGACAGACAGCGGCACCGAAATCCATCTGATCAACTCCCTGCAGTGTCGCGGCGAGCCTCTCAAGCTCGTCTACCGCTCGTCGCTACGCGGCGGGCCGCTGCTTGAGTTTCAACCGCGCTTCTCCACGGCAAGGCAGCCCGAGGCCCTCGAACTCAACAGTTGGAACCCGCGCGAAAAGACGGCGATTTCGGTTCGCGTCGGGCGCAACGACCTCCGAATCCGCGATCCGAAATTCGATAGTGACAACATAGCTACGGCGGTCAGAAAACGCCTCGAGGTGATCAGTTCTGAACCAGTGCAAGACGAAGCGGAAGGCCGGCGGCGCGCTACCGACTATATGGAACGGATCGTGAAAAACACAATGACCGCGACCGGCCGGACCATCGGCCTTCCAGAACTGCGGTCCGGCTGCGTGCTTCAGATCGAAGGCGTCGGCGAGCGTTTCCGTGGCCGTTGGTTCGTCACCAGCAGCGACCACACGATCGGTGCTGGAGGCTACACCACCAGTTTCGCATGCAGGCGGGAGGAACTATGAACGCGCCCTTCTCGGCATCAGTAAACGGGATCGTGGTCGGCGTCGTCACCAGCCTCGATGACCCGCTCGGCCTGCATCGCGTAGAGGTCCAACTGCCGCATCTTGGCGGGAAGGTTGCGCCATGGGCGCGTCTGGTCACGCCAATGGCAGGGGAAGGTCGCGGGCTCGTGCTGCGCCCCGAAGTCGGAGATGAGGTGCTGGTCGCCTACGAGCAGGGCGATCCGCAGCGGGCATATGTATTGGGCGCATTGTGGAGCAACGTCGACCGGCCGCCGCCGGGCGAACCAGAGCCTGTGTCCAACCATTGGCGGTTTCTGCGATCGCGCAGCGGTCATTTGATCAAGCTTGATGATACGCCCGGCGCGGAGCGGATCGAAATCGAGGACAAGGATGGAAAACGCCGGCTGGTGATCGATTCAGGAGGGGAGAAAATCCAACTCGTGTCCGACAGTGGCCCGGTCACGATCGAGGCCTCCAACGGCGACGTTACGGTCAGCGCGCCCAGCGGCAAGGTGATGGTGAACGCCCAGGAGGTCTTGGTGCAGGCCGCTGACCAGGCTGAAATCAAGGCAGTGACCCTCAAGCTGAGCGCATCCGCGGATTTCACGATTGAAGCCGGCGGCCTGCTTTCGCTGAAGGGCAGCCAGATAACGCTCAATTGAGGCAAAGATGAAACAGCCGGCGGCAAAACAGGGGGATCGTGTTGTGGGGATCGACATGCATTTGATTCAGCCGCCAGGTCCGACTTCGCCGGTCATTGTGCCGCATCCTTTCGACGGGATCATCGATTCAGGATGCGTCGACACAGTGAAGGTCAACGGCATGCCCGCCGCCATCGTCGGGTCGGTTGCTTTCAACCAGCCACACATTCCGATGGGCGGTACTTTCGTAATAGCGCCACGCAACCGAGGCACGATCAACACAGGGTCCGTTACAGTATCCATCGGTGGGCGACCTGCGGCCCGAGCCGGCGATACGGCACTGACCTGCAACGATCCGGTCGACGCTCCAAATGGCAAAGTCGTCGCAACCGGCACCGTGTGGATCGGAGATTGAAATGTCCGACTTCCTCGGCAAAGGCCCCAGTTTTCCCAGTCCTCCATGGTTTGCGGATCAGGCAGGGCCGAAGCGGTATGGATTCAAGTTGAGCGAAGGCGAGGACAAGATAAAGCATAGCCTTTGGCTGATTCTGGCAACCGCTCCGGGCGAACGCGTCATGCGCGCCGACTTCGGTTGCGGCATTCATGAACTGCCGTTCGAGCCTGTCACACCGGCGTTGACCGCCCTTGTGGTAGATCGAGTGAGGACGGCTCTGACACGCTGGGAACCGCGCATTGATTTGCTGAAGATCGATGTTCAGTCGTTGGAACCGAATCCAGAGTGCCTGCTCATAGACATCACATATCGTCTCCGTGCCAACAATGCTGTCGGTAACATGGTGTACCCGTTCTATCTTCAGGAGGGTGCGGCGTGAGTCTCGTTCCCCCGATCCTCGACGATCGCCATTTTGACGATCTCACCGCGGAAGCGCTCAAACGAATTCGCCTCGCTTGCCCGGATTGGACCGACTTCAATCCCGCCGATCCGGGAATCACCCTGGTAGAGTTGTTCGCCTGGTTCACAGAGCTGATGCTATTCCGGATGAACAAGGTTCCGGACAAACTGCACGGTGAGCTGCTGAGCCTTGTTGGCATTATGCCCGAGCCGGCAAAGGCAGCGCGAGCGATGATCGAATTCACGCCGTTAGACAATTGTCCGAGCAGTATTACTGGTGGCACGTCTTCAATTTCGATCGACGTGGGTGCCGACAGGCCGTTGAAGTTTCAGACCACGCGTGACCTCGCGATGGTGCGCCGCCCGATGGTTGCAATCATTCGTAAATTGCCGGGCGAGGCCGAGGAGGATCTCACAAAGCTCAACGAGATGCCCGACCGAGGTTTTGATCCGTTCGGCACGATTGGCGCGTCCAATTCCGAATTGATCTTGCGGATCAAGGCAGCATCACCGGACATGCAAGCCGCAGACGTCTTTCCAGACGTATTGACGCTTCACGTCAGCCAGATGAAGCGCGGCAGGACTGGAGATTTTTCGATGCCGGAAGGCAATTCCTTGGCGTTGCGGCCGCAAACCCCGCCGCTCTCCTGGAGCGCGCGCATTGACGGGGATGTCTGGGAGCCACTCGAAGTTATCGACGATGCAACGAAGGGATTCGAGTGTGACGGATTTATTCGGATTGCTGGACCCAGGCGGGCGGTTCCGATTGCAAATGCCGCGCCGAGTGGAGCGCCGGGCCAGGCGAAGCGAGCGTTGACCTACGTGTTCGAGCTACGGTGCCTGGTCGGAGGCGCGGGCTTCGCATTCGCGAGCGCGCCGCGCTTCCTGCACGTGGCGCTCAATGCCGTCGACGCCATTGCGCTGACCACCGAAACAGAAGACTTGCTGGGGACGAGCACCGGTCTTGAAGGCCAAGTCTTCAGTCTGCGCAATCGACCAGTCGATCCGGATTCGGTCAAGCTGGCAACAGGTCCTGCAAACAATGAGCACCTGTGGAGCAAGGTCGACGACTTCTTCGACTCCCTCTCAACCGACACCCACTTCACCGTCGATGGTGCAACCGGCGAAGTGCGCTTCGGTGACAACTCGCATGGTCAGGTTCCGGGGGCAGGTGTGCGTGTCGTTGCCAAATCCTACCAGGCCGGCGGTGGCATCGGAGGGAATGTCGGCGCCAAGCAGATCAAGATTGGAAGCCAGGGGGCGAGCGGCACCAATCCCTTTCCTGCAATCGATGGCAGCAATGCGGAGCAGACCGAAAGACTGCGCCAACGGGCGGCGTCGCGGTTGCGCAGTCGCGATCGGGCCGTCACTTGCGCGGACTTCGAGGAACTGGCGTTACGCAAAGGGCAGATGGGCAGGGCCAGGGCGATCGCTCAGTTACATCCCGATTTCCCCGAGCTTTCAGGCAAAATGCCAGGAGTGATCACGGTCTTCGTCGTGGGTAAGTCTCGGCTGGGTGGCGACCTGCCGCCGTGGCCGAGCGACGCAGAGATCGGCAACGTCAAGGAAATCCTGGACCGCCGGCGCATGGTTGGCGCGGAATTGTTCGTCCGTGCGGCGATGATCGTTCCAGTCAAGGTAACCATGCTTGCACGAGCCAGCGCGGGATACGCGGGTGACGAGGTGAGAGGTGCCATCCGGCGTTCGTTGAACGACTGGCTCAACAGCAGCGACCGTGGTTTTGCCACGCAACTCTACGCCGCCGATCTATGGAGCTGCGCGGCGCAGACCACCATTGGCGGTGTTCGCGTGATCGATCAGGTCCTGTCCCTGAGGGCGGATGTGAACGGCAGGATCCTCGAGATGGCCCCGCCTGTTTTGCGTGGCCCACGCACGTTCACTTTTGTCAGCACGGAGAGCGTCACTCCAGAAAAAAATACCTCCAACTTCATAGCGATAGCAGATCAGGCGATCCTTTGGGGGCGGCCCGACCATATCATTCAACTCGAAGGGGCTACGCCATCATGAAGTCCATGCTCCTCCAGTCGTCTCCCGACAAGGCGCTGCTGATAAGCACAGTGGCAAAGGATCACGTCGTTCGGATCGACATTAAGCGCATATGCCTCAAGCCTGGTGAATTTGCCGAGCTCGCGGTCGAATTGATCCCGCCCTCGCGGCAATATGACTATGTGCAGATCATTGGCGATGATCCAGCCACGCGCGATGGAACAAACGTGTCCCTGACCGTGCAAGCTAGCGCCGGCGACACCATCACGATCACGGATAAATCCGTATCCATTCGCCCCGAAATATGGAGCCGGGCGGAGTTCATTCTCGTCTATGATAACAACCGCTGGATCAATTATCTTCCAGCCGTATTTCGCCAGGATAGCGACCAAGCGAGTTTCCTCGGTCGATTTCTCAGTTCGGCGTTCCAGGATGGTGAGCGGATCGAGGCGAACATCGATCGCATCGGCGACCTCATAGCGCCGTCGCGTCTGCCATCGATGGAAGCCGCGCGTTTTCTCGCGGGATGGTTCGACATCGACATCGATCTCGTCCTTGGGCGCCAAGGTCAGTCGAGCGACGATAAGCGGCGAAGCATCGCGCTGGCGCGACGCTTCCTAACACACGTTATTCCTTACGCGCTTGAGGCAGGAACATCCAAATCCGTTTTGAACTGGATCGACGCAGTCGCAGAGGCGCGCGGCATGTCGCCAGATCGTCGGCGCAGAATAGCCGTCGTCGAAGGGTACAAGATGCGGCGGTTGTTTACCTTGCCCGCCAATCATTCGAGCGAAGACCCTGAGCCAACGCCGTTGAGAACCGATTGGGGCTGGTTGGCCAACAGCGCCCCGTTGGGCAGCGATCCGCTGGCGACCCGTGTTCGCCTCGACAGCAGCGAACTCGACGGGAAACCGACCCTTGGAGTATCCGGTGAGTCTGACGACGACATGCTAGGAATGCGCACGCTTGCCAGCCGGCTCTGGATGTTCGTCCCCCCCCACATCGATGACGATCCCACCCCGGATGATTGGAAGCGCTTGCTGGCGCCGATCCTGCCAGCCCACATCGGACTTGAGGTTGTCGACCGGCAGACGCCGTTCAACGTCGGCTACAACACCGTGCTGGGCATGACTACGACGCTTCCACCACTGCCGTTGGGCTCGGTACGGCTTGGCCAAGACAGTTTGCTGGCGGCGCAAGGATAAGAGGGGATCCCAACACTATGACCAACTTCGATACCGGCCGTCCGATATTCGTTGACGGCATGCTGCTAACGGCCAAAGACCTCTCCCTCGAACAGGATTGTGTCTCACGTCGACTGAAGCAGCTCGCTCTTTCTTTAGGCTGGGGCGTGATCGACGGAATGGACGTTGCTAAGGATCCTGGGGACCGAGGAAAACTGAACGTCAGCGCAGGCCACGCGATCGACTCCAACGGCCAGGAGATTGTGCTCGACGAAAACAGCGAATGTTCGATCGACGCGGAGGACGGTGTCCTGGGCGTTCGTAGTATTGCGCCGAAGCTCTTGACTGCCTGCAATATTGCCAGGATGGCCACAACACCCCCTGACGATGGAACTCCCGTTCGACGTATAGAGCAAGCGGAGCTTCGCTTCTTTCCTCGCGACAAACTCGATAAGGCGATCATCGACGGATATGTGCTGCTTGCCGATGTCGAGCGGAGCTATCAGAACATCGAAATCAAGGCGGCGTCACGAGGCCTTACTTCTATCACGAGGACCAGCTGGCAGCATGGCAGCGTCGAGGATACGTGGCCTAGAAGTTGGTGGATCGAGTTTTCCTCGCTGATCGACTTGCCACCGGAGCACGCGCTGGAGGTTCGGGTCCGCTCTGGGAACAGAGATTCGATCGTCCCTGTTTCGGGGCTAACATTGACCAACAATTTAGTGACCGGGGGGGCGATGCTCTGCCTGGACCTTCAGAGGCCCGGCGGGAGTATGGATGGCAAAACAGTTGTTGTTCGATTGGCTTGCGACTTCGTCGTCGACTGGAAGGGGCAGCCGGTATCCGGAGCGTATTTGAAAGGCCGACTGCCGAGCGGCAACTGGGTTGCGGGAGGACTGTTCGAAAGCTGGGTCATGATCGGAAAAGTTTCATGACCGTGCCAAAAAAAATCCCATCCCCAGCTGGTTTCGATAGCCCCCTTTTTCATCCGGGGCAGGTTCTCTCGGACGCGGAACTGACGCAGCTTGGAGTATCGGCCAAGTCGCGCCTGAGTGCCGAAACGCGACGTCATGGCTGGGGCGTGGTTCGTGGATTGCTGCCGAGAAAAAAGGGCGACACCAGGCTCGAGATCGGCTCCGGCGTGGTCGTGGATCAAGCAGGACAATTGTTTGTCTTGGAGGATACGGCAGAGATACTTTTGAGTGAACTTCTCGCTGTTGCCGAAATACAAAGAATTTCCGATGGCGGAGAGCCATCAGCCTTCGATCTATGGCTGTCGATGGGGGTTGACGCGTCTGGCCGGCCGATGGCCTATCAGTGGCCGGGACGTGCCGCTGCCCGCGCACCCACAATCGGTCAGAGCAGTTCTGACGATGAAGGCCGGCCTACGCTTGAAGCTCTCACAGCCACGGTGGAGCTACGACCTGCAAACGTCTTCGACACGCAGAGCGCACAACGGCTAACGGCGTTCGAAAACTTCGTGAGGGCCTTTAACGGCCCTGCGGGAACCGGCAGTCTCGACGCCGTTCGCGTTGCGCGCCTTGATGTCTTGGCCAAAGCGTTCGCTGCCAAGCCAACAGACGAAAAGGCGGTCGCGCTTGGTCGCGTTTGGATCGCCAGAACCAAACTTTCTGCGGTGATAACAAAGGTTGACTGGTCGTTGGGCCGTCGGACAGAAAATCGCGAGCAACTCCCTGCTCGCGACGAACACGTCAACATCACGCCTACGTTCAACCTATCAGCCGACCAGGCCGTCAGTTGGCTGGCTCGCAGAGGCATACAAACCTGGACGGTCAAGACGCTGACCGAGCAGAAGATTGAATCTCTAATCACTAAAAATCATCGCTTCCTCGACTGGAGAGTTGACTTCCTGCCAGGAAAAACTGTTCGCTTGTATGTCCACAACGGTCGCGTTTTGCTTGCAAGAAAAGGAGGGACAGCTTCTTGGTCTATATCTAAGCTAAGTAAGAGGCTGTCATCTCTGGAAGGTGAGGTTAGACGACTTTGGACCGCGATACATGTTTTATTTCTGCTTTTAATAGTGACGGTTATGCTTGAAATCTTGGCCCATTGGTTATCGTCATGATGCGTCTTCGCTGGTTAGCAGGATCGAACCTGACGTCAGAAATGCTCAACGACGAGCAGGCGTATCTTTGCGAATTGCAAGCCGACATTCATGAACAAAGATCCCACTGGACACCGCAGGGCGCGACAAGCGGGGTGGTTGGCAGTAGGCTCCAATCCGTCGACGGCAGTGTAGAGGTGACAATGCCGCCGAGCGTGGCGGCTCAGCCTTTGCATGCTCGATCCGGCGAAGATCACCGTGTACTGGCTCGTCCGCGTTCGTGGATCGTATCCGTTGCCCAGCAGGCGATGTTCATGGTCGGCTGGACGACCGGATCGAAGACCAGGGGCCGAGTTCTCGGCAATTTGTCGAGCGGCGGGCTGTCATGCTCAGCCCTGCATTTGACATCGGCTGGTGGTCCAGCGCCAAAAGCGGCAAGACCTTTCAGAATTCTGCGCGTCGCCGCCGATGCAAAGGCAAAGACCCCGGAAATGATGATGATCGAAGTTGCCGCCGTCAATCCCGACGTGGTGGTGGCTCCTCCCGGCTCCGTTGGAAAGCATCCGCAAGACAACTCCACTCCGAAGTCGGCGGGTTTTCGCATCGGGCCGGATATCGCTCAAGGGTTCCTCCCTCTTCTCGACATCGTGCCGGGGCGCGGCGTTGTCGTGCGCGGCAATCTCTTCAAGCAGCGTATGATTGTGCGCAAGCCGCCAAGTAGCGAACCGAGCGAAGCACAATTGATGCAGGCGTTCCTGCGCACGGACGCGGGCAAGAAGGAACTGGCGCGTATCGAGAGTGCGGCGACGGGTCTCAAAATCACAATACCGAGCCTATCCAGCACCGATGCCGGCGAACAATGCGCATGGCGCTTGGACTGGAAGTTGGAGAACAACCAGGAGATGAAGCTGAAACGGCTGAAGGTCATGGCGACCTACATGATCAAACCGTCTTCAATCAAGCCGAACGGACTGGAGCCCGCACCGGTCTTTACCGAGTTGCACAACGTCGAGAAGACCGGGCTCGACAAAGGTGAGGAAGTGCACGGCTCCTGTTCGGTATCTGGACCGAAGCCGGCCATGGGGCAGACATCGTGGGTCGGCATCATGATCGCCGCCGAAGCCGACTATGGTATTCCGGTGACCCAATTCTTCCAGCAACAGGTGCCTTGATGTCAGCGCCTCGGATACACTTTGTGGAGGGCAGTCTGCTTACCAGCGCCGACCTCAACACGGCGCAGCTCTACCAGATCGAACTCGGCCGCAGGCATCGCGCCGGCGCACATCTTGCCGGCGTGGTCGATGGTCTCGAGATCGAAAAGGCGAGCACGGGGCTGGTGTTGAACGCCGGATACGCCGTGGATGAATTCGGTCGAGATCTGGTTCTGGCCGGTCCGGTGCAGTTGGATCCATTTATGGCTGGCGCGCGGCTTGATAACCCAGGAGCCGACACGTTCGAAGTTTTACTCAACTACGGTCAAAGACCGTTGTCGTTCGGGAAAGGGATCGATCCTTCGCGCCTCGACGAGACGCCGCAGGTCGAGGTACGTGCTCGCATCGGAGCACCGGACGCACGGCTGCAATTTGGCGTTTTCCAAGCTGCACCGGATGACCCATCGGTTCGACGTCCCGTGCGGATCGGAGTGCTCAGGGCCGATCCTGACAAGGCCGGGGAATGGATAACGCTTCGCGACGCCGACAGCCGCCTGGAGGCTGGCTTGGTCGCCGCCGCAATCGTGCCGGATCGAAACGATACATCCTATATCACATTGGCCGATGGCGAGTTCGCGGTTGTCTTGAAGTCGGCCGTAGCGGCAGGCGCGCCGCAGCAGGCCGTGGGCAATGCCCCTGATGATATCGCGGGCTCCAAGCGGCTGACGGTCACCAACAGCGGCGCGTCCTTTCAGGGGCTGCTGGTGGTGGATGGCGACGTTGAGGTCGGATCGCAACTGTTGCTGCCGACTTCCGGACCGGCACCCGCCATGGCCGACGGCTGCGGTCTCTTCCGCATAGGGGATTCCCAGGCGCCACCGGATACACACGAGATGCGGCTTGTGCTGCCCGCCAATGGCGCGCTCTCAATTGGCGCGTGGAATCAGCAAAGCGGAAAGTTCGAGGCATTGCTGACAATCGACGCCGCGACGCGCGGCGTAACCATCGCAGGCGACCTCATTATCGAAGGCGCATTTGTCGAGCCCGTGGGTCAAGCCAAGGCAGGGCAGGAAACAGCAAACGCCGCGCAACCGCCAGGGGAGGAAACGACGATGTTGGCCAATCTATTGGCAATTCTTTTGAGTATGTCCAAGTCCGTCGGAAAGACTGCGGGTGGCACCGGCTTGCTTCTTGTGGTCGCTTTCCTTGGAGTTTGGTGGGACGCGGCTGCAGGAATGTTCCCCTGCGACTCGGTAAATGCCATTCGGCATATCTTGCATATTCCGCCAATGCTTTGCCACATGGCGGCACCAACGACCGGCGCTGTTGCCATTGTTGCGGGTGACGCAAGTTGCACGGTCTCAAAAAGTGGAACGAAGCTTACGGATGAGAACGGTGAACTCCTACCCAAGGCCGTAGCAGCCAAACAGGAGGAGAAGCCCGCGCCCACGGAGGCGACCAGTCCGGCAGAGCCCAAGCCGGCCACGGCACCCGTCCCGGCAGTGAAACCAAGTCCAGACCAGGAAATTGCTGTATATACGGCCGCCATCGAGAGCATCTCGTCCGGCCTCAACGCGCTTAGGGACACCAAGACTATCCAACCCACCTCAATCTGGATCTACTGCGACGACAACAAGGCGGCCGGCGGCCAGACTTCACAACAGAACCCGCAGAAGTAGCACTGGGAAGCCAGGGCGATGGAGCATATGACGACGATGCAATCGACGGGCGGCCGCGCCCGGCAGGTTCACCACGACCTTGCAGCACGCATCGATCGCATAGCCCAACGCGGTTTGCCCGAGCGGCTGGCCAAACATGTTGCCGACCGGATGTCCGGCGGAGATGCCGTCGTCATGGTTCGCGAACTCAAGGTTCGCTGCCGGCTTGTAAACCAGCCCTCCGACATCAAACTGTCCGATGCGTGGGCGAAATCCCTGGCGGATGGAATATCAGGCGCAATAGAGAAACATGGCTCCTCCGCCATCTCCGACGATGTATGCGTCTTCTCAGATCGTGCCGAGTGGCTGGCCGCCTGCATCTGTGCGTTGCTCACCAGTGCCGCGGCGTCCCCGCCATGGTGGTTTGGCCCTCTGGCGGGAGCTGTCGCTGGAAAGTCGACAGCGGAGGCTCTCTTACTTATCCTGGAGTATGACAGCTCGAAGGTTATGCCGGTTCTCGCGCGCCTGGACGGCAAGGGAGTATTGGAGCGCTTCCTGGATGCGCTTGGGCCGGCTGCGAGCAGGGAGCTCCTTTCCTCGGAAGCGCGGGCCGGTTCGAAGTTTGGAGCGGACCGGCGCAACCGGCTGCGGCCATTTCTCGCCGCCGCGATTGAATTGCTCGACATCTCGTGCACGCCAGGCGATGTAGAGGCGCTTCTTGCGGCGTGGCCTACGCACGCTAACGTCGACGAGCCTGACTGGCGCAGTCGAAGCGCGCTCGCGGACGCCATGCTTGACGCTAGTCGATTTGTCGTCAGCGCTGGCCGTGCCGACCATAACCAAATGACTGCAGCGGCCGAGCGCTCGTCGCGATTCCAATGGGTGGACACCGACCGACTTCGACAAGGGCTCCTCGTCCACGAGGAAAGACGAGAAACAGGCGATCTGAGCTCGATCATCAAGGCCTTCCAGTCGTCGCTTGACGACAGCGTGAGGGACCCGGATCGCCTTGCATTGAGGGTTCTGTCACGCTTCGCAAGGGACAATTCAGACCTTGGCGAAGGGCAGAATGCACGGACGCTCATTCAGTTGGCGGCACCTCTCGTGCTGCATCTGGCGAGATTGCCACCTCAGAAACGCTCGTCGGCACTCCGGGCCTGCGCAAATGGCAGCGCACACCTGCAGGGGTTGGAACCAGGAACGACCGAGAAGCAACGTGCTTCAGTCGTGTCGCTGCTCGAGGCGATTGCAGGGGAACCCGCCCAGCGATTGCCGCAGCTTGTCAGCGAATGCGGCTGCGCCGGTGTCGCCGTCATGTTGAGGGCATTGGTGGACATCAACCTGTCGGCTGTGGTCGCTACCGCGCGCCTGACGGCCCCTTCCTTGCCGGACAATCCCGGCATTGTCGCCACAGCCTTGTTGTGTGCGTGGGCCGGCCCGGCCTCAATTGGCCCCGACGGAACACTCGACGATGCCATCTTGATGCTGTTGGGCAATCATGGGCCGCGCAATGCAGGTGAACTCTCGGCCGCGTTGGCGGAAATCGGCACGGCTGCATTCGATACGCTTGCCGATGTAATCGATCGAAAAGTTACCAGCAAGAAATCCGTCGCCGCAGGTTCCGAGGTGGGGCAGGCGGATATTGATGCGCTCGCCGGACCTTCAATTCTCGGCCTCGATCCAGTGATCTCCCGTATTGCGGCCAGACTGCTCGCCTCCTGGTCGGGTTGGCTGCAGGGCTTTGAAGGTTCATCGAGCGCATGGCTCCTCGAAAACGCTGTTCGCCGCCGCGGACAAATAGCGGTCGAAGCAGATCGACTCTCCGTGATCCTGCCGCCGCTGCCGATGGATATTTTGCTTCGGCGGGCCGGTTACCTCGACCCGCTTGTGCCGCATGGCTGGCTGCCGTGGCGCCAGCTCACGTTCCAACTCGACAATGGAACGGGCTGAGCAATGCGGATCGGGTGGCAGCACGTCATAGATACAGGAGCGAATGCGCCGTCGATGGACCCGTATTGGGCGGCTTGCGTCATCCGGATCGAGCGGTTGCTGCGCGCGCGCGCGCTGGTCTGGCAGGCGACCCTGGCCCGGCAAAAACCTGATAGCCTCTGGGGCGTGCCCCACGTGCCGCGCGGTGAGGTCGATGCGCAACTGGCGCATCCGCCACTGGGTATCGTGCGGACCGACCCGTTGCCGAAGGCGGCCCAGCGCGAGGTGAAGGAGGCCGGCGAAATGGATGCGACGCTGAATTCGCTGCGCGCCGGTGCAATCGAAAGCCGCTTGCGCATTGCCGAGGATGCATTTGCGCTTGAGCCGCTGGAGCGCGATTTGCTCCTTCTCGCCACGCTGCCCGAGTTCGATGTGCGCTACCGGCGGCTCTTCGGCTATCTGATGGATGATGCGATGCTCGCATGGCCAAGCTTTGAATTTGCCGACGCGGCTCTCGCGCCTTTACACAAGGACGTTCAGAAGGCACTTGCCCCGGACGCGGTGCTGCTTGCGACAGGCCTTGTTCTGGCTGTGCCCGCGCCCAGCGGGCCTTCAGGGCCGAAGGCACAGCGCGGGCTCAGAGCCTGCGCCGAGATCATCGACTGGCTCCGTGGCGGCGACGGTATTGACCGGGAGACCATTGCACCCGCCAAGCCATGGCGTCCCTCCGGCAAGCTGCCGGAGGGGGTATCGGATGACCTGCTGAAAATAGCCCGGCTGATACGCGAGGTGCCGCAACTCGTCGTTCGCGCCAATGGCCCGGGGGCGGCCGATCCTCTTCCCTATCGGCATCTGGCCTCGGCCGCCGGGCGCTCGCTGCTGTCGTGCCCGGCCGAGGACTCCCATGACGAGCTGCGCGTACGCGCGGCGGCGCGTTCGGCCCGCCTGAACAGCGCTATCTTGCACCTGACGATCGCGCCGGCGAGCGATGCGGCAGCCCGCGCGCCCGACATCGGCATGACGCTGGCGCGTCACGTCGGGCCGATCGTGCTGACCCTTCAGCCGGGCGCGCTTTGCCCCGCGGGCATCTCGTCAAGACCGGCGCTCGATCTGGCGCTCGCATTGCCCGGTTTCGAAGAGAGGCGTGCGTTCTGGGCCGGCGCATTGGCCGTTCGCGCGTTGGCGGCGGGGGTTGACGCCTACGCGCTCGCACTGGAACTGGCCGATCGCTATCGATTGAACCATTCCGGGATCGAAGCCGCGGCGGCGCAGGCCGAGACGTCCGCGCGTCTGCGCGATCCGCGCGATCCGAAGCTCGAACGTGCCGATCTTGTCGGCGCTTGCCGGCGGCAAACATCGACGGAGAATATCGAACTGGCCCGGCGCATCCTGCCGGACCAACTGTCGATCGAGCTCGACGATCTCGTGCTGACGCCGGGAACGCGCCGCCGCGTGGCCGATCTGGTCCAGCGCCTCGGTCAGCGCCGGCGTGTGCTTTCGACAAGCGGACTCGCGGGTCGGCTGCCGCTGGGCCACGGCACGGTGGCGCTCTTCACCGGCCCCGCCGGTACGGGCAAGACGATCGGCGCGATCCTGATTGCCAAACAACTTGGCCTGGATCTGCTCAAGGCCGATCTCGGCAGCCTCGTCAGCAAATATGTTGGCGAAACGGAACAGCGGCTGGACCGGCTGTTCGCGAATGCAGAGAACACCGACGCGATGCTGTTTTTTGATGAGGCCGACGCCCTGTTCGGCCGCCGCGGCGAAGTCAAGGAAGCTCGCGACCGTTGGGCCAATCTCGAGACCAACTACCTGCTGCAGCGCGTCGAGGAGTTCGACGGCATTGTCATCCTGGCAACCAACCTGCGCCGGAACATAGACGAAGCGTTCATGCGCCGCATCGACGTCGCGATCGACTTTCCGATGCCCGACGCCACGCTACGGGCCGCATTGTGGCGAAGCCTGATTCCGCCTGGCGTCGAGCCGCCGCCGGCCGCGGAACTCAAGCGCCTCGCGGCGGCGTTGCCGCTCGCCGGCGGCCACATCAAGAGCATCGTCGTCGACGCGGTGCATCGTGCCTACGCGGCGCATGGGGCAGACAGTGGCCAGCCTCGTCTCACGCTGCGCCATCTGGTCGAGTCGGCGGCGCGCACCTACGAAAAACTCGGCCGCCCGGTCGGCTCCGGCGAATTCGCCACCGAGTGGCTGGCCTGGGTGCGCGAGGGAGAAGGGAAGTGATGAAGACACAGGCGAAGGCGGCCAAAGCGCTGGCAGCGCGCACCATGACAGCGTCGGGACTGACATTGCGGCGGGCGCCGGTGATCGAGACGCACCGGAGATTAGGGAACGCAAGGGTGGAGGCGATATCTAGCGGAAGCGGCTTGCCCGAAAAGCTGCCAACTTTCGCTGAGGGCGTCGGAAAGTATAGTGCAGATGAACTCAACGAAGCGGCAATGACAGTGCTCGGTGAACTTACGCCAAGAAAACATCCCGCCTGGAAGAAAGAGGCCCACTATATTGCTTCTGAAATCTTCAATCGGCAGCGCAGGATCCAGAGAGCCCAAACGAGCTTCGAGATGGCACAGAAAGGACTCGACGATGCCCGGATCGTAGAGGCCGACGCAGCCAGAGCAAAGGAGGAAAAAGACCGTGTTGTCCGGTCCAGCAAGACGCAGGTAGAAAGTCAAGTGGCGAAGCAGGCGTACGACAATGCTCGAAGAGATTACAATACCGCTCAGAAAACGCGCGGCTTGGCGGAAACTGCACTCAACAATGCAAATGGCGACCGCATCAAGTATGGGCACTTCGTCAAAGGGGGAAAGGTGGGGAAGAAAGTTGAGAGCGCGACCCTGGCAGAGATCGTCGAACTGAAAAGCGAATTCGAAGGACATCAAACCGGCATTGGCTATCGAGCAGCGTATGACCAGTCTGACCCTGAGTATAAAAAGAAAGAGATGCTTGAGCGATGGATAATTTCCAAGGCAGCAGTTGAAGAATTGGCAAAAGGTAAATCGGAACCATCGCAGCATCTGTACAATATTGCAGCATCAGACTTCGATCTGCTCGGGCGCCCGAGTTCCAAAAGCCAGGAGCGTGTAGGGAAGAATATCTTCTCGCCGGAGCAGATTCTCTCAAGTGAAGACATGATAAACATAAAAAAGGCAAAAAGGCGAAAAGAAGAAAAACGAACAATACAGAAACAAGTAGGGAAGCAACGTAAAAACAAAAAAAGCATCAATGTCAAAGTACGTCCTACCCTTGGCCGCATCGACGGTTCCGCTGAAGTCGAGGCCGAGCAGGCCCCCGATCGCATCATGCTGTCGCGCGAAGGCGGGGCGCACTGCGCTGCTGGCGGTCTGTGCGCAAGCCATGGCCACGAAATCGGGCAAGGGAATGCCGGTCCCATTCGCCGCCAGAGCGACGGTACCAGCGGTGGACTTCCGATACTCGCCAAGCCCGACGTCGGGGATACAGTTGCTTCAAAGCTCCAGGATTCACCGGTACTCCCCCCCATCCAAGTACCCAAGGATTTCGACATAAGGAGGAATCTGGCGATTGCCTTGTCCTTGAGAGTTCTTCCCAGTGTGGGCAAGTACGCAGCCTTCTACCTCCTCGTCAGGAATGGTGGGCCTTGGGACTATAAGCAGGCCTTCAAGACCGAGGGGTCCTTCCTTGGCCGAGCCTTTGCGGACAGAAGGCGATTGGAGGACGTTCCAGCCGAATACCGACACGTCGTTGGCCCCGGTGACGAGATCCAGAATCCCTATGAGGACTTTGGAAATTGGCATTTTGGTTTCATGGGTTCAGCTGCCGGAATACCTGAGGAGATATTGCTAAGGGCTGCGGGCGCAGCGCAGAAAATCGCCGGTACAAGCAATGAACGCTGGTCGAATCCGGGCTTGGGCGGGAAGGCGCCCTTCGGAGATGATCCCAACGATCAAAGACTGATAAAGGAAGGAATTGGAGACTTTAGCAAATTGCGCTGGACGGACAGTCCTAGGCGCCGGTTTGTTTCTCCAAGCCTCGAAGTCGGTCGCATCGACGACCACGCCGAGCGCGAGGCGGAGCAGGTTGCCGATCGCATCATGCTGATGCGCGACGGCGGCGCATGCTGTTCGGCGTGCGCGGCCGGCGGTCCGTGCGCAAGCCATCGTCACGAGATCGAGCAAGGGCAAGCCGCTCCCATTCGACGGTATGCCGCTGGCAACGGCGGCGGCCTGGCCGTGCCCGCCGATCTCGAACCACAGGTTCGCCGCGCCACGTCTGGCGGCGAGGTGTTGCCGGCGACCGTGCGCGCCTCCTTCGAGCCGCGCTTCGGGCAGGACCTGTCTCATGTCCGCATCCACCGCGATGCTGACGCCGCCGCGTCCGCATCGGCGCTCGGCGCGAGGGCCTATACGCTCGGGTCGCATATCGCTTTCGCCCAAGGGCGTTGGGCGCCTGGCACGGAAGCGGGTGACCGGCTGATCGCGCATGAACTGGCGCACACGCTTCAGGCTTCGGAGGTCGTTCAAAGATCATGTTCATCTGTACCGACGTATCCGGTTGGCGCGCAGGAAATCAATTCCGACAACACGCTCGGAAGCATGGCGGAAATTTGCCTGCGAAATTCATATCAAACGAGCCATCACGGAAACTGTATCGGCTTTGGTAACGAATGGCGCTTTGTCACTTGTAGTCACCCAACGGATCGGAGCGATCATGCCGGATTTGTTCGCCACTCAGTCGCAAAGAGCGGCATGTATCTCGCGCAGCATGACATCATAGATTTTACCAATGCTTCCATATACGAGATTACGACACACAAAAATAAAAGGGCTCGACGCGTTCGTCTAGATGTAAACGTCAATCTTGCAACGTCCATTGGTCAGCAAGAAAGCGGGCGCTTTTGGAGCGCAGGACGCTGGGTGCCGAGCCCCGTTTATCAAATGGGTCCAGGGCTCTACATGGAAGTTTCGAACGAAGGAGGGCTACTCCTTTATCGATTACTTAGAAGCCCAAAGCGAATTCGCGAAACCGCTCCCAGCGCCATTGAGGTGCCGTTCGAGGTCAAAACTGCGTTGCGTAACTTCGGCGAGCTTGTGGACTACGCAGGCGGGGTCGTTGCCAAGGTCGCGGCCAGCATTATTGCCGCCTCGCCTCCGCTGAAGGAATGGATCGGTATGTTCGTCGTGGCGGTTGGCATAGGCGTTGCCATAGCACTGCTCGCTGAAGCGCTTGTCGCCGTGGGCATCGCAGTCGCGGCAATGGCCGCCGCGCAAGCGCTGGTCATGGCTGTCGCTGGCGCAAACACCCCGGGCACGGCGCAACCCATGGCTTGATGTGCTGCGTCGTTGCGAAAGAAATTCCCCGGTTCGGAAGAAATGAAAGAACAGAACGCCTACCTGAATTTGTCCTGAAAGCTCTGATCGCGTCCGCAGTCGGCGAGATCGCCCAAGTATTTGAGTGATTCAGGCAAACTATGCGTTGGTGCTGGGACGCCAAAACTGCTAGGCTGCGGTCATCAACTGAGGAGGGGGGAGATGGAGAGGGCACTCTACTATCCGTATATGCGGATAGAAGACGAAGGATGGCTCAAGGCGACGCTGCTTCTCTTCGACCAAGTGCAACGCATCGTTCCGGAGCGGAACATCGCCGGCGATACAGAGGCCATCAAGCGCTACACTCGTGCGACATCGAAAAATGGACCGTTGCTGGAGGCGGCACCCTTGTGGGAAAATCATGTGCGGCAGGCACAATGCCGACTGGCCTTGCGAATTGAGGCGGACGCCAAAAGCCGGAAATTTCTAGACAGATTCAGCGAAGACACCACGCTCCGGGAACGTCCAGCGCACGACCGGTTCGGCTTCCAGATGCACCACCGCAAGCTGGATCAATCGTTACGTCAAGTCTTGGCCAAACACCGTCTCGCATGGAAACCTGGCCAGCTGGAGATCTACGACGAAAACGCGGAGTATGTGGCGCTGCATCCAATCCTCGGAGAGGCGATCATGTCGACTATCGCGGTGGCCTGCGCGCTAACCGAAGGCGCTCATATTGTGGGGGACAAGCGTTCGGGTACTCTGCACGAACAGCTTCTGAGTCTTCAGGTTGATGACGTCTACGACGGCGTAATTCGAGGTAGACCAACTGCGCCTGTAAAGAGGGCGACAGACCACGAATTGTTTGAAGTCGTTGTCGCTCTAAGCTGTGACCTTTCGAAAATTGGTCCCAAAGAACTTGCTGCACTTGGTGAAGATCGAGAAGCGATCCGCGAACTGCTTGGCGCGCTTGCAACCAGCGCCCAAAGCATCGGCCCAATGTACCCAGGCAAAAAACGAGACGTGGCTCTTCAAGATCATGTGGCGCCGATCCTGAGCAAATGGCGCAATGATGCAGCCAACGTTCCCAATTACACGCGGCGCTTGCTTGGCCTAAATCTACTCGACCCTAGCAAGGACACGATGGCGGCGCTCATCCAGGCGACGTCCAGTCTCACCGCCGGGGGCGCGACCGCATTCCTGGCCACACCCCTCGGCCCTGCCGTCCAACTAGGATTGGGTGTGGCAGTCAGCTTTATCACCCACGGCATCAAAACGTATGTAGAAATGCGCAGCGGCGCGGACAAGAGCCTCTACCGATACCTCACTGCCATGGAGAAGGCCGGCGTCGTCTTCCGCTCGGAAACAGCCGCCCTAGCTGCCCGGGAGTCCGAATAACAAAACGATGATCGCGTCAGGGCTCGTGTCTGCTCGCAATGATACTCAGCGATCGGCGATTAGTCATTGCGGGAGTCCCATCGAAGCTTGATGGGCGAAATCGCCATCATCCTTGGTGTAGGGGAGGGCAGGTCCAAGCCTCGCAATGGTTCTTCGGACGAAGGGGTTATCTGTTTCTATAATCCTGCTCGAAGCGCAGAAGCGACGTCGGCTCGCCCCAGTCAGGCAACGACATTGGGTTCATCGTCAAAATTCGACTGGGGCGCTACCATAGCGCCGAAATTTCGTTTATATTTCAAACTCTTAGCGAAATTTTGGTAGCGGGAGACCGTTACACAGCGAAACCCACTATCGAAGAAGCGTTCTTCTGTTATCGGAGGCACGCTGCTTAGTCAAAAATCCTTCAGGTGGCGCGGCCGAAACTTTGCGCAACGACGGAGGCCATGACGGTAACGCTGCTGTGGCGGTTTGCGAGCCCGGATATCATCCTGCCGGCGCCGTCGGCCGAGGAGATCGCGGCAGGGGAGAAGCGCGCGGAAGTCGCGCGCCAGGGGGAGAACGCTAAGCGGCGACGGATCAAGGCGGCGGGCGGCTCAGTCGCCCGGGCGCTATTTATGCCTTCTCAAGATCGGTGAACAACTTCGTCCAGCGATCCAGAGTTTCAGTGTCGAACATGCCCGCACCTTGAGCAAGAGCTCGCTTTTTGACCTCCCGTGCAAGGTCTACCTTCCATCCGTCCTCCAGAAGGACGCTTTGTTGTGCTGCCCAGCTTTCGATTTGCGGCACGATCGGCTCTCCAGCCTTCAGCACATCTGCGAAGAGTGTCTCGGTGCCACGCTGCCACCGATCAACGACTGCGGCCAGAAAATCAGGGGGAAAGAGGTCCTCGATTTCTGAATCCTTTATCGAGGTATAGGCGTCCGTCGATAGCACCCGACCTTTGGCCGATTGGTAGAGCCCGTTGCGAAGATCATTGGCCATCTTTCGTCCTATCTCGTCACCGTCTAGGAGCATCGCCGGCAACTCCTCATCGCGGCCGGAAAGGATGCTAGCTACGACCTTCGCGTTCTTCGCGCCATGAGATGGGGGGAACACTATTTCGCGCGAGGGATTGATGCGGCTCGCCGAGATGAGAAGCATCTTGATTGTCGACAAATAGTGCTGGTCCGAAGGACCCTCAACAATGACCGGCAGGCAACCAAAAAGGATGCTCTCGGCGACGTTCATGTTCAGCGCTGAATAGATGGCATAGGTGGCACCGGCTTTCCGTGGATCCTCGCTACCTCTCCGTAAGTCAGCAGAGGCTTTCGTCGAGCCATCGTCTCCCAGATAGACTTTGCGCGCCCGATCCAGCATGTCCGCGTCGACCAGGAATGGCGAATGGGTTGTGTAAATAATCTGGTTGGTGTCAGCGAGGTTCTCGAAGAATGCCGATAGGTCGCGCTGCGCCAGCGGGTGCAGAGAGAGCCCAGGCTCATCCAACAAAAGGACGGTATCCTTGAGATCGCTTTTCCTCTCGACGAGGAAGATGAGGTAGAAGCTCAGGAACCATTGCAGCCCGGTGCTTCGATCCTCTAGTTCGACCTTTTCGGGCCTACGGGCGTCACTCACCCAGATCCGGAAATGATTTCCGTCTGCCTGAAAATCGAACGTGTAATCGCCTTGCTTCCACCAATCCCGAAACTCTTTGGTCAATTCTGTTCCAGCCGAGTGCAACATGATTGTGCGCTTGCGTTTCCTTTCCGCAGCCTCGGCGATTTCACCCTCTGTGGCGGTACCGGTCTGCGCGTTGGTTGCTTCCAGTCCCAATTCCAGTATCTGTTCAGGCTGGAGTCGAACGAAGCTAAATAGCACTCGCAGAGTCCGCGCTTTGGCAGCCTCCTTTTGCCCGAGATCGGTTCGCTTCAAGTTCTCAACGACGTGCGGAAGGTAGATCTCTGAATCGAGATTCCCATAGTTTGAGTAGTAGACGAACTTCGGCAGAGCAGCGACTATAAGCTCTTCAACCCCTTCGACGTCTCCCGGATTTGGAGCCTTAAGCCGTGTTGCGATGCCGTCCAGTTTCTCGATAAGGAGCATAAACCGAGGCACGATCGAGCTTGTTGTGGCCGGGGTTGGCGGAAGGCGGCCTTTGAGCTTTTCTGCGAGATCGAGGAGGTCTCTGGCATTGATTTTCACTTTCCCCTCCACCGAGGCCGAGGCATTTTTAATTGCCGCGATGAAGTCCGGTTTTAGGGTCCCCTCTTTTGCGAGTGGAGCGATGGCCTCTATTTCCGCAAGCGCAGTTCGAAAGACAGCATCTAACGTGTCGACGCCTACCAGGCGTGAGGGCGAGTGTTTCGGGAACGACACATAGAACTCTCCGTCAAACGCTCGGGAAACCTCAACCCGGTCGAGGATCGATGCGTCCAGGCCGGTTAGAGTTGCAATCTTAGGTGCGAGTTCTTTGCACTCGAAATCAGCTGTGATGAAAACGTAATCTCCGGGTGCCTCCTGAATGCGGTTAAAGGTTGCCTTCGGATAGTCCGAAGTCGGCTTTATCTCCCCTTCACGCGCCGGGTTCAGCTTCCACAAGGGAAGGAGGAGGTTTGTCTTGCCGGACTCGTTCACGCCTATGAGGGCAGTTACCCGCTCTGCTTCGACCCAACCACTGTCTACTACCGAGCGAAAGTTCTCAACTTTGAACCTAATGAGCTTCACGGCCGTCCCTCCCAAAAATTGCTTGCTATAAAGCACCGGGAGGTCGTCGTTGTCGACTTCCAACAACGGCCGGCGATGCTTCATCAATAGGTTTATTTTTTGGAACCGACGGCAATACTGCTCAACGATGGGCTAATTTGTTGAAACCCACAACGCGACATCGCGATCATATCGCCACGTCGCCATGGGGCCGCCTTGGCCTTCGGGACAGCCTTCAATGGAGATTTCGGAATGGGCGTGCTTCGCTGCGGTTCGTTCCCCATGACGTGTGGCCTCTGACAGATCCGCGTAGAGGCCGGTTGCTGGATCGCTGTCGATAAGTATGACGTAACGCATTCCCTGACCTCTTCATGTCGCGCCGCATGTTGTGTGGACTGGCCGAGTGTCGCAGGAAACCCTTGGAAATCGACGGTAGCCGCTTGCAACATGGGGCGACATGCAATCGGCCAGCTTTGAGGGCTGGCCGCCTATAAGAATCTGATTTCGCTCACGAAATTGCGGAAGCGGAAGACCGCTACATTACCAAAGCCACTATCGAGGAAGCGGTGTTTCCCTACCGACGACTGTCAAAGTGAAGGTCCGACACCAGTCATCTCTAGGCCTAGTCACTCACCGAAACGAAGCGGCTTCTCGGCAATTTCCGCGGCCTCTTTGTCGCGGGTGATGGGGTTCACTTTTCTCAGCTCTGCCAGACCTTCCTTTCCGGCCGCTTCCAGCAACGACAGCAGTTCCCGATAGCCTTGCACATTCTGTGCGGCTTCCGGGACGTCTGCACCCATCTCAACAATCTTGGATACATCAAATGGAAGAGGGGGCGCCCTGAACCCGCCCTTTAGAAGCCCGCTGAAGGGCGAGAACGACATAAGCATCAGCCCCGCGAACAGATGACGGTCCCAGACCACATCATACGCGGCGCGTTCTTCATCGGTCGTAAGACGATCGTACCCGGGCTTGCCAAGCATCTCGTAGTAGGTGTGGAAACCGTGCAGTGAGTCTTCAATTGCCCACAGCCGGTTACGATACCATTTTTCGAAGAAGCGCTCCTGGAATTGCTCGAATGTCACCAGATTGATGTTTGTCGCGGCGACCGCCTCGATCGCCCCGGATTGAAAGCCCTCCCGCGAAATAATGTAGCCATTATTGGCGCCCGTCTCCTGCATGACGGTGCGAAACGCATGCACGATCTCCTTCGGAATCCTGGCCTTCCAGTTCTTGCATTCGCATACCGTGATGCTGGTAATTCCATCCACGGTCTCTTCGGCCAGTACGTCGACATCGACGCTGCCGCGCGGCAACTTTATCGTCACCTGCCTTGTGGCTTTCATCCCGCACTCTGCAAGGATCGCCTGGATTAGATCCTCCAGCTCTTCCCAACTGTCCGGGATCTTCACCGTAATCAATGGCATGCAACGCTCCTCTTTGCATTCGCGGGAGCTTGGCGAAGAATCGCACGCGATGAAGCTTCCGAGTAGTTAATAGTAATAGCTAGGCGGCCTCGCAGGGGATACCCGCACCTCATTGAATCACGAAGCACTCGATTTTCGGCCGAAGACTACTGATCACACTACCGGGTCAGCCGTGTTTTAGGCCAACATCGGTTTCGTTGGGCGGTAAAACGGTGAGCGGAGCCCCTGAATTTGTCGTTCCAAATGGGCCGATCCCGCTTGGGTGCAAAGATCAAGGTTCCGAGGGTGCCAACTGCAACTGACGATAATAACTGTGTCTGAAGCCCTCGCCGTCATTTCTCCAAGTCGCATTTGGACGCAATTCGCAGAAATCCGCGATTGTTTGAATTGACTCGGCTTAATCTGTGGCGCGTTTTGTGACGGATTGCCCCGCGTAAAACTGCCGCCTCAGCTCAGGCTGTAGATGCATCCGGTCGACCCACCGACAAGTCGGACTTACCCCATTTTGCTTGAACACATTAGGCACGGTTCGATAAGGTCGCGAGAGGGAGGGCCACCGTGTCGCAAGTTGTTCCAGATTTTGTAAGCGCCTATACGCGCGAATACGACTATTACCAGTCGGCGTCAGCGATTTGTAGCCTCCGTTGTGAACAGCTTTTGGCAACCCAGGGAATTCGGGCTATCGTCAGTCACCGCGCTAAGAGGCCAAATAAGCTCCTGGCCAAGCTCCAGCAGCGAGACAAGGATAAGAATTACCAGAATCACGATGAAATTCGGGCCGACGTCCCTGATCTAGCGGGTGTGCGGATCGCACTTTACTTTCCGGGCGACCGGGAAAGGGTAAAAGCGATCTTGAGCGAGAAGTTCGATGTCCTCAAGGCAAAGGACTTTCCCGAGAAAGGAAAGCCACGCAAGGACTCAAAACGCTTCGACGGATACCACGCCGACCACTATCGCGTCCTCATGCCCGCGAACGCGCTGGAGGACGGCGAAAAATCATACGCCACTGCGGCCATCGAAATCCAAGTCGGTTCCGTCCTCATGCACGCCTGGGCCGAGGTCGAACATGACTTGGTCTACAAGCCTGAAAGCGGCATGCCTTCGGAGGATGAGCACGCTATCCTCGATGAATTGAACGGTATGGTCATCGCGGGAGAGATCGCGCTTGAGCGGCTTCAAAAGGCTGTGGAACGTCGACTAAGCAGTGCGCAGGATAGGCAATTCGACAATCACTACGAGTTGGCGGCTTACTTGTACAAGTGGATGCGGGGAAGCGTGCCAGAAGGCACGGAGCCCGCGATCGGCCGTGTCGACATTCTTTGGGAGTTGCTCAAGCGAGCGGATTTAAACAGCCCAGGAAAACTACTACCTTTGTTGCCGGACGCCGCAGCGGCCTCCAGCGGGTCGGCCTTATCAGATCTGCTCGCGGACGCCGTCCTTGAATTGTATCCAGAACTGTATTCGTCTTACGGAACGCTGCAGTCTAGCCTGGCGACCCCAGATACATCCGCGCAACCCTCTCCACAGGCCACCGCGCGAGCCGACACAATGGGGGATTTTCTCTCGGCATGGGTCACACTCGAACGCACATTCCGAATTTTGGGAGCGGACCTTACCTACTCCAAACGCGGCTACGTCGACCCCGTCAAGGGCGCCAAATCGATAGAACTTTCGGCAAGCGCGTTGGAAACCATAGGCGGAATCCGGCGCCTTCGGAACAATTTGGTGCATGGGATCGATATCCCCTCACGCAAGGTGTTGATTGAAGCGAGGAATTCGTTGGATTCCGTCTTCCAAGAGCTAGAAAGCCATCCAGAGGCTCGGGTGCGTGACGCCTTATCCGAGGCGAGAGACCCCACAACCAGACCATGATTGCCGCAGCTCGAAAAATCGTGGCAACTAGCTGCACCTTGGATGACATATGGTTGATACCCTAAGCACATCAGCGCGATCCGAACGGATGTCTCGAATTGGCCGCAAGGACACGAAACCCGAGATGGTTGTCCGTCGCCTAATTCATTCCCTAGGCTACCGCTATCGCCTTCACCGCCGCGCCCTGCCGGGACGGCCAGACCTTGTTTTTCCAACGCGACGCAAGGCGATTTTCGTGCATGGTTGCTTCTGGCACCGACACTCCGATTCGCGCTGCAAGCTGGCGCGCCTGCCAAAATCGCGTGTGGAGTTCTGGATACCCAAGTTAGAGGCTAACGCCGAGCGTGACAGCAGAAACGAGCATGCTCTCGATAATTTGGGGTGGGGTGTTCTTGTAATATGGGAATGCGAGATAAAAGATCGCGCTTTGCTGGAAAGCAAAATACAGGCATTCTTGAATGATGAAATCAATTGAGCTTTTTGCCGGCGCTGGTGGACTTGGGATAGGATTGCACGACGCGGGATTTAACCCGGTGAACGTGATTGAGTGGGATTCCTATTGTTGCGACACGATCCGCGAAAACAAGAAGCGGGGGATTTCGGCGGTCAAGAACTGGAAGGTCACGGAAGGCGATGTGCGGCTAGTCGACTTCAAGCCGTATGAAGGAAAAATTCGCCTCGTGTCAGGTGGACCACCTTGCCAGCCGTTTTCGATGGGTGGCAAACACGCCGCCTACGATGACGCGCGAGATATGTTTCCCCAAGCTATACGCGCCGTGCGTGAGACACACCCACAAGCTTTTATCTTCGAAAACGTCAAGGGACTGACGCGGGCAACCTTCCGCAACTACTTCGAATATATCAAGCTCCAGCTAGAACATCCTGAAATCAAACTCCGCCGCGACGAGGAGTGGGGGGATCACTTGGCGCGCTTGGAACAGCATCATACGAGTGGAAGCAAGGCTGGCCTGAATTATCGTGTGATTACCCAGGTCGTTAACGCAGCCAATTACGGCGTTCCGCAAAAACGGGAACGCGTGATTTTCGTGGGTTTTCGCGAAGACCTCGGCGTGAGTTGGCATTTTCCACTTGCCACGCATTCCCGCGAGGCACTCCTTTGGAGCCAGGTGCACGGCGACTATTGGGATCGCCATAAAGTCGCGACGAAGGACCGTCCGCCGCAGTCTTCCGGCAAGGGGAACCTCAATCCGGATAACAGAGGGCAACCGCTTCCATGGCGCACCACCCGCGATGCGCTTGTCGGTTTGCCCGATCCGGAGTTCGATCCTCGTGGCAGTGAGAAGTTTTTGAACCATCGACTGCAAGCAGGGGCACGCTCCTACAAGGGGCATACCGGAAGTGCGCTGGATGAACCCGCCAAGACGCTAAAGGCCGGAGTACATGGAGTTCCCGGCGGCGAGAACATGCTCGTGCGCCCGGATGGATCGATCCGCTACTTCACCGTTCGCGAAAGCGCGCGTTTGCAGACCTTTCCAGATGACTTCCTGTTTCATGGATCATGGAGCGAGACCATGCGCCAGCTCGGGAATGCCGTGCCTGTCGACCTAGCTCGCATAGTCGGCGAAAGTGTCGCCAGCCATTTGCCGAGGAAGGCCGCGTGACGGGCTCCTTACAATCTTCTCGATAAGGCAAACCTTGCCAAGAGCATTGAATTTGAATTGCTTGGACGCGCACCCGTACCGCTCTCGGCTGTGAACAATGTCAAAGGCGCGGACATCTACGCAGTCTACTACATCGGAAAATTTCGGCTTACGCACCGATCGCGGCGAGAAACGCGGATGGCGCTTATGCTCAACCGACCTATGTCGGGAAGGCGATCCCAAAAGGCGGGCGCAAAGGTGGTTTGAGCGCTGATGCTGCCAAGGGTCGCGCCTTGGCTGATCGTATCGCGCAGCACGCCGCCTCGATCGAGCAGGCCACCAACCTGGACACCCAGGACTTTTTGGTTCGATACTTGGTCGTCGATGATATTTGGATTCCCCTTGGCGAAAACATGCTGATCGAGACGTTCAAGCCTTTGTGGAACAGCGCCATGGATTTGGAAACAGGGACCCGGGTAATCGCCGCGCGACACAGTATCGCTCGTCTTGGGATGTCCTTCACCCAGGTCGCGCCTTCTCAACAAAGTTGGCAGAAAGCCCAACTGACCAAGGAGTTCCTAGAGCGGCAGGTATCGGATTATCTCGCTGGCAGACCCTTGGAAAAACTTCCAAAGGCTCTCGAAGACCAGCAAGCCGCGGTACAGGCTGAGGCGGAGCAAAGCGCCGACGAAGTCTAGTTGCTTCAGCCGAGCCAGATTATCTTTTCCACGCCGAGTTTGGAAGCCGCGCTTTCCACCACGCGACGACCTTCCTCCTCCGCGAACTTCGAACCTGCGTGGGTCAATATAGCAGCGTAAGGCGTGCCAAATTCGAAGGCTCGTTCGTGAAGAGCCATGAGCGTCGCCTTCCACTCGCTTGCCTTGCTCCAAGCGATCTGGCGGTCATCATCGAGCAACCGTCCATGCGGCTTGATGTATGTGGTAACAGGCTTTGCACTGGCCGGAATCCCCAAAACCCGAAAAGCCAGATCATGACTAGCGGAAGCTTCTCGCGTGTAAGGCTTGAGGAGGGTATCCTTGATGTACACGCGAACCTGGCGAGGGTCCATGTACATCCCTAGGCGACCACCTACGTCCTTCGTCTCCGTCCAAATGCCGTAATAGCGTGACTTGTCATTGGCCGAAAGTGAGGGCCAACCAAGCCGGTCAGCCTCAGCCCACAGCTTCTCCTTGATCTCGCGCCGAATTTTTTCGGGGACGCTCATGCGACGCCTCCAGGTTGCGGCGTGTCGGGGAAATCAAACCTAGGCATTTCCAGTTGGGCGTCCCCCTCGCGCAGCATCAGATCAGCCTGATCCTTCATCCATTCGAACATGAAGCTACCTGCCGACGCATCCCTGAAGTTGATCAGATGGTGTCCAAGAGGCAGACGCTCCAGCGGGCCTGACGCCGCCTTCTGAAGCTCAACCAACTCCGCGATGCGGCGCAAGTCTGTCACGAAATCTAGCACAACAACCTTGTCTTTCCCGGGGCTTAGCCGAAGTCCACGACCGAGCTGCTGCACGAAAATTCGCCGACTATGCGTGGCGCGCATGAATACGATCAAGTCAACGTCTGGGACATCGACCCCCTCATTGAAAAGGTCAACGCTGGTCAATAAATCGATGTCGCCGCGCCGGAACATCGCCATGAGCCTGTCGCGCTCACGCGCGTCCTGTCGGGATGAAATCGACTCCGCGCGAAGACTGAAGCCACGTAGCGATCCCGCGAAGCTTTCAGCGTGATCCACGGTGGGGGAAAATACGATTCCGCCACGACGTTCCTCGTGCTTGAATACCTCCGCGATTTGACGCGCAGCTTCCTCGTCGCGGGTTGGCATGATGAGCTTCTTGTTCAATTGGTTCAGCGAATAATTGTGCACAGAGCGGTCTTGAACGAATTTCCAGTCGATATTGTCGGCCAGCAGTCGGTAGTCCACTTCGCTGAGATATCTATTCTTGAGTCCATCCGAAATACCAAGGCGAACCAGTGGCTTTCCAAGAATTGCGTCGATGTCGAAGCCGTCCCCTCGCCATGGAGTCGCCGTGACTCCTCCCACCATTGGCGGCTCAAGCGCTTCCAGCGCCCGCCGGAATGTCGTGGAGCCGATATGATGGGCCTCATCGACGAGAACCAATCCAAAACTCGGAAGGTCATCGACGCGCCCAATAACGCTCTGCACGGTCGCAAAGGTGATTCCGTCGTAGAACGAGGGCGTTTCGTCGCCCGAAAGCAGATGCGTCGGAACCCATTTGGGTAGCTGATACCAAAAGCCAAACTGGAGCTGACGGACCAGTTCGCGCTTGTCCGCTAGAACCAGCACGCGGTTTTCGCGGATGAGTCCATCACGGTACATATCGCTGACCACCTCAGCCATGACCACGGTCTTTCCAAGGCCAGTCGCCAAAACGATTTGAGATCGTCCCGTGTCGGTCAATCCTTCTCTAAAACGCGCAAGCGCATCTTGTTGATAGGGTCGGAGTTCCCGCCGCGACTTTGAATACTCCGGGATGCGCGCCGCCATGATGGCGAGCTTCGCTGGGTCCAAGAGTTCTACGTTCACACCGATGCGACGGTAACGATCGATCTCCGCCTGTAATCCTCCCCCAACCGCACGCGACGTCGCGACGACCATGCGATTTGCCCCGTAGAAGGTGCCCGCCTCGACTGCCTCTTGCACGGCGAATTTATTCGCGGGCGCGGTGGTGGTGTGCTTGCACTGGACGACCCAGATTTCACCGTTCTTAACGCCAACTATATCGGCTCCCTTGTCTCCGGTTCCCCCAACCACACGGACATCGTCAAATCCCGCATAAATCAGCAGTCGTGCGACATCGCGTTCGAAAGCCTGCCACGGACCGCGGAGAAGGCGCCGATCGTCGAGAAACGGTGTCATTGAGACGGCTCGACATCCGGCCTGAGAAGCAGCAACGACATGACCGCTCGGATAATCTCATCCTTCGAAGCCATTCCCAAATCACTCAGGTCTTGTTTCGAAAGCCAGATAGCATCGCTCACTAGGCTCACGTACTTGGATAGGACATTCCGCCTAGCGTCCTCGGTGATGTCTGGGTCGCCGTAATCGAGGTCGGCGTAAGCATCGGCCCAGATTTTTCCATCAAAGCAAAGCTCGGGGTGCCTAATGATCAGCGTCCTGATTATGTCGGAGGGTGCCGATTGCAGGAAGCTGCCATCAATCGTTGCCTCTGCGGGTTTGATCTTTCTTGCCGCGAGCGCGCGCATAACGGTGGTTTGCTCCTGCACCGATAAATCATTGAACAACGACGCACGTTCTTCAGGGGCACACGAATTCACAAGCGCGCGTGCCACATCAACGAGAATCGCTGCTGCGTCGGCTGGAAGCGCTTTGAAGTCGAGAGCATTCTCATCGCCGTACGCGGCACGAAATTCGCTAAGAATCAGTGCGATGTCCGGCGCGTACTTTGAGCTGCGGGTTTGATCGGCGGTCATGTACGCGAGATGTGTCAACATCCCATCCCGGGGCGTCATCGTAATCGACTGGAAGACCGGATGGGCGGGGTTATAAAGATAATGGTGCGTCTTAGTCGGAATATCTCCCAGCGTGACGGCCCATGGCGCGCCCGCGGGTAAATCAGGATCATTAGAAGCAACTTCGAATGCCGCGACATTCCATGTCATTGACGACGATTGATGATGATACTTTCTCGTAAGGTTAGGCACCTCACGCCGTACGGGGGGCGCGGGAGTGGGGGCGGCAGGCGATGGTGTGGGCGTAGGCTCAATACCCGGTGCTGGATCATCCATGATTCCAGCTGGCAACCCGTCCTCACCACCTGGTGTCGATTGAGAACCGCCGCCCGGTTGTCCAGCTTGTCCAGGCTGACCTGATTGCCCGTAGAGCAACTCGCGATCGGCCGCTTCCACCAGCTCAAACCATTTCGCGTCGTCTTGGTATTCCGGATTGCCGTCATGGAAATAACTCGCCATTTCCATCGCGAGGTTGTTGTCCTTTGCGATGAGAATACGCGCGTATGCGCCCGCAGTTTTTGAATGAGGGCTGGTGCGGCGGAAAGCCCGAAATAGAGCGAATAACGGCGAATCGTTCGTTGCAAAACCAAGGTCTTTGGCCTTTTCCGGGCGTAGCGGCCCGTCGCCGCGTATAAGCTGCACCATCTCAGTCCAAGTAGGATCAGCACGGTCAAAACGATCTTTCGCGTAGCTCACCCGGCAGTGATCAATGTGAATTTCACCAACGATACGTCCGCGGTTACGCTGATCGTCGGTCGGATATTCTAACTGCTCGCTCTCCTCGCCACCATTCCATGAGAATAGGTCCTTGCTCGCGATTTCAATTTTTCGACCATTCCGAATGAAATCGAGGCCGTACTCCGATTGATCAAGATACCGTTGAATGCCAATCCACCCCTTGATCCTGCGCTTGCGCTTCACAATCGAGCCACTCGTGTCGCACAGCGGACAAGGCTCCGATTCCGAAGCCTCAGGCACCCAGGATAAACAGTTTGTGCAGTAGAGACGTTCGGACAGTGCATGGTTGATAGGAATTACCGCACTGACGCTCGTGCCACCCACGCCCGGCACAACACGATCCTCATTCCACACGCAGTGGCGCCGCGCTTCTAGTCGCTTGTTGTTAATGTAAAGCTCGAAGCTAATAGGGACGCCATTCTGGCGCAGCATCGCGGAGTATGCCTGAGCGAGTCGCTTTTTCACCGTCGTCTGATTGGCACCCTTTGCTAGCCACTTACGTTGCTCTGGTTTGAGCTTCTTGATGGTGACTTCGGTTCCATGCTGCTCCGGATCAGCCTTGGGCCTGGTGAGTTTCGGAGTGCGAAAATGCCGCTGGCGTCGCAACTCATCGAAGTCGATCGTAAGTCCATGCCATTCAAGCTCGCCCTTTCGGGTCGTCCAGACTTCGGTGACCGAGCCAAGACGTGCGGTCGCGATATTGAAGCCCATGCCGAATAACCCCAGACTGTCGATCGGATTGTTTCCAGACCATCCAGCGCTGACGGCCTGTTCCAGAACGTCCACGGACATGCCGGACCCGTTATCTTGGATGCGCACCGTTGCGCCGTCCTTGTCAGAGTTTGGCAAGGTTACGTCTACCCGCGCGTGCGCGATTGGCGCGTCTTGGCGACTCTGCTTGAGAAAACCGTCAACGGAATTGTCTACCAGCTCCGCGATGCAACGCCATTGGTCCAGATTTATCTCGCCCAACATGGGAAGAACCCGCGGACTTGGTATTAAGTTAAACTCGCCGTTCGTCATCACGTTGCTTCCCTGCCGACCAGACATATTTTCGATTCCTGATATATTAACAATTTGCATGCAAAAATAGGGACAACCTTGCAAATGCTAGCGAATGGTACATGCTTGACGGAATTCCCATGGCGACCCATTTAACCGGCACGCCGGTAGTGCTCGAATCGGATAACTATTTGGGTCGCCTCCGCCCTTTCGTTGACGATACGATCGAGAAGCTTGGAAGCGCAAGTTTTCGTGAGGATCCGATCGCCGGTCGGAAATATTCGCGCGCGACCTCAATAATCAGCTCAGCGTACAAGCGGCACGGAGCAATTCTCGACAGGGCTCTTCTGGAGCGCCTTAAGGACTGCGCCCGCCTGCGGGTTTGGACGGAAGACGACTTCAAGCTTTCACATGAATCACTTCAACGCGTTCGCATGAGTGAACGTATCGAGCCCCTTCTGGCCACAGCTCTCCCCTACGGCGATCGTGAGCGAGCCATTCGCGTTGACATTATCGTCTTCGACGAAGAACGGGGCGCGCTGACCTCGTACAATGTCAAAAGAGGGAACGGATCCTATGATGGTGGCAAGCGGCGCATGTTCCAGGAGGATCTCGTTCGAACGCATATGCTCCTGCCTGACTACGGAAAGACTCTCGGCCTGATTCCAACGGAAACACACTCGCATATCGTATTCTACTATGGTTTGCTTTCGCTGCCGGCGCCGCTGGCGATAGCTGGGAAGGACCTAGACTCACATTTCAACTTCCCGGTCGTTGAGGCCATCGAATGCGTCAATTCCTATTTCGTTGACCGCTTGCACGCGTTGATCGAGCAGGGCAAGTGAGCGATCGGTGGGATCTTTGGCTTCAGGCGTGGCGACGAACCCCTGGCCGGGAAGATCCTCGACGAACATCGCGTCGGAGCACGGCGTGGGGTGAGACGGGCATTGATGTGGCTTCGATAAGCAGACACTCTGACGTGCCAGAACCTGACCCTCGAGCACCGATGCCGACGTCGAATCCGAAGCCAGATGACCCGTGCACCTGCAAGAGCGGTAAACGCTACGCGGACTGTCACGGTCCTATCGTCGAGGCGCCGAAAGGCAAGGCGATCTTTGTCGGCCAGAAAATGTACGCCAAGACTTGGGCCGTGAATGCGCAGCACTACGACGCTCAGGGAATTTACGGCAAGCTCGCGGCCGAGTTGGCGGCGGCGTGCGACTTCCGTCGGGTGCTGGACATAGGCTGTGGCCTGGGCCAAGGTCTGAAGGCATTGGCGGAGGCGATCCCGCAGCCGGACCGGCTCATCGTGGGGATCGATGAGAACCCTGACTGCCTGAAGGCCGCCACCGATCTCCTGGCAATACCAGCAGCCGGCGCCGCGCTTGGACGCATCAAGCCGGAACGTCAGCTGAGCGGGTATTACGCTTCGAAAGTCGCCACAAAGCCATTGAAGCTTAGCGGTGACTTGCTTCTGATCCACGTCGACATGATGGTTGCTGATCCCGCGTTCGAGGCTTGGCTGGATGCAACCGGACCCTTCGATGCCATCACGTTGTGGTTTTCGGGCGTCCACCCGGCGCGGTCGACGACCAAGGTTTCGCAGAAACTGGGCGCTAAAAACGACGCCGATCTGCGTGAGGCTTTGGAAGATCGGGTGATGGAATTCACAGTCAAGCGGCTCCGAGCCGGTGGTGTCCTGCAAATGGTCCAGCGCTTCGCCGGTAATGTCGAGGCCGTCCGCCAACAGCGGGAGGCGGAGGTCCTTTCCGGCCTTGCCAGCTATCCATTTGAGCTTGTCAGTGTCACGGACTACATCTATTCGGAGCCGGATTCTGATCAGGCCATGACCGTGGACTCGGTGTTCATCGATCTCAGCGGTCACGCCCGTTTCGCGTTGTCGATATTGATGCGGCGGAACCACATGACGAATGACTTCGATTGACGCAGGAACCGGCCTTTCCTAGCCGCTCGAAGCTGCAACAAGGTGGTCTAGGCGACGTGACTGCGTCATGACGAATAATGCTGGCCAGCCGGCCCGGTAGCACATATCACGCGTGGCTATGATCATCGACATACCCACCTCCGCCGATTTCCATGCTGCCGGCGTAAAGCAGGTTCATCTCGCGTGGCAGATCGCGTTGCAATCCCTGCGGGATTACGACGAGGCCACATATTTCAAGCTGGATGGTGAAACGCCGGAAGAAGCGACAGAGGACTTCTGGCGGCGCTCGCAGCCATTGCTTGCCAACGCCTACAGTCTGATCCAGCACGCGATGGAGCTGGCGTTGAAGGGGCGTATCGCGGCGATTACACCCTACCTCCTGATAGGGGATCCGAAGGACTGGGCAAATTCGGCCGCGACTGGGACGGCATCTTTTGGCGAGTTCCGCACGCTTGATGCGGTCGATCTGGTCAAGGTCCACAACAGCGTCATAGCTCGGCCGCTGGACGATGTTTTCAAAGCCTTCTGGGACCAGGTTCGGCGCGACCGAAACCGGATCATGCATTCGGCCGCACCTGGAACATTCACCGCCGCGGTGGTCGTCAAAACGATCCTGACCGCAATAGACGTTCTGTTCAGTGAGATTCCCTGGCCGCGTCGGCTCCTGCAGATGGAGTATGAAAGCAAGTTCGCGTCGCTTGGCTTCGTGGACGATGCACACACCAAGGTTCTATCACAGATCGGCAGCGCTATCCGGGAACTGACGCCGGCAGAAGCGAAGCGGTTCTTCGGCTTCGACAGCAAGCGCCGTACCTACCTATGCCCTCACTGCTATTTTGCAGCCAATCACGACTGGCAAGATGAGTGGCCACATCTTGCACAATTTAAAACCAAGACACCCGGGGCCACGTCGCTTCACTGCTTCGTATGCGAATGGACCATCGAGGTTGAGCGAGTGGCTTGTAAGGACGAGACATGCCAGGGAGACGCGATCGCCGAGGGGATCTGTCTCACCTGTACCCGAACACAATGATGGTGTTCGAAATCAGCGTCGATCCGGCTCGGATCCTGAACCAGAAAGAAGGCGGCACGATATCGACGGCCCGTGCTGTTGTGACTTTGCACATGCGCCACTGGCGGATCCTCCGCTAAGTCCGCTGGTCCTTTCGCTCCTCAAGCCGTTCCGCATCGAACGCTTGCCTACCCTTCGCAGTCCACAGGTTTCGCGCATTCTTCCCTTCATGGCTCCGCAGCTTGGCGGCGATCCAGAGCAGCGCGCCGTAGATGGTAGCGCGATCATCATTGGTGAGCTCGACAATGCCTGCCTTGATGACGAGACCGCCAAGTTCGATGAGCTCCCGGGTGCGCTTGCGTCGCTCGACCTGCCAGATCCTCATGTCATTGCGAGCCCGAGCTGCCTGCTGGCGATTGTGGGCTGCCCGATTGCGCTTGAGCGCTGCGAGGGTTGCGCTGAGATGCCGAAGCAATTCGCCGTGACCCGCTCTCGAAAAACATCAACCCACACTTGGCCCATGCCTCACGCTTTGCGGCGTCTTTCGTCTCGGCGATTGCGACCAGTGCGCCGGCCAGTTCGTCGGTGCTGAGCTGATCGGCACCGGTGGCAATCACCAGTTCGCCAAGTTGCTGCACCTTGCGCGTCTTGAGTTCTCGCGCCTTGTTTTCCAACGCCTTCAGTTCCGTATCGAAGTCACGTGGTTTGCGCATGGTTGTCTCCATCTGTTGTCGATCGGAGGATGATAGGGGAGTGGCTGGCGGAAGGCTTCAGGGTCGCCGAGACAGCCTGGGACGGGCTGGTCCATCCCGAGAGTTTTTCGAGGGAGGGCGCGCTTATACGTCGTGCCGACGTAGGCTTTGACGTGCAAATGATCCTGTCGTGATGGCGATCTATCATCTTCACGTCAAGGTCATAGGCCGCAAGGCTGGGAGTAGCGCTGTGGCATCTGCTGCCTACCGCTCGGCGTCGCGGCTGCGCGACGAGCGGATCGACCGCACGCATGACTTCTCCGCTAAGCGCGGTGTCGTCCATTCCGAGGTGATCTTGCCGGAGAATGCGCCGGACGTCTGGAGCGACCGCGAACGGCTGTGGAACGATGTCGAGGCGTTCGAGGTCCGCAAGGATGCGCAGTTAGCCCGCGAGGTGGAGTTTGCCCTGCCGCGTGAACTCAGCCAGGCGCGAAACATCGAACTGGCGCGCGACTTTGTGCAGGCCGAGTTTGTCAGCCGGGGCATGGTCGCTGATCTCAATGTGCATTGGGACAGGGCAGAGGATGGAAGCCAGAAGCCTCATGCCCATGTCATGCTCACCATGCGCTCGGTCGACGAGAACGGCTTTGGCGCAAAGGTGCGCGATTGGAATGTCACCCAGATGGTCGAGCGCTGGCGCGAGCGATGGGCGGAGCTTGCCAACGAACGCCTGGCCGAACTCGACATCGACGCCCGCATCGATCATCGCAGTCTGGAAGCCCAGGGCATTGCCCTGGAGCCGCAAACCCAGATTGGCGGACCGGCCCAACGCATCGAGGGCAGGGGCCTGGACGCTGGCGAAGCAGATCGCGCCGAACTGCATCGCGAGATCGCGCGCAACAATGGTGCGCGCATCATTGCCGATCCATCCGTGGCGCTGGATGCCATGACCCATCAGCAATCGACCTTCACCCGAAAAGACATCGCCAAGTTCGCGCATCGGCACAGCGAAGGAATGGAGCAGTTCACCGCGGTCGTGGCAGCCATCAACAACGCACCCGATTTGATTGAACTCGGCAAGGACGGACGCGGCGAAGATCGCTTCACCACCCGGCCGATGATCGACACCGAGCAGCGCCTTCACCGCGCTGCGGAGCGTATCGATTTGGACGAGCGCCATGCGGTGAGTGAGGCACATCGCGAGGCAGCGCTGGCGCGGGCTGCGCAACGCGGGCTCGTCCTGTCAGGCGAGCAGACCGATGCGCTTGCGCACATCACCGATGGTCGCGGTCTTGGTGTCGTTGTCGGCTTTGCCGGAACGGGCAAGAGCGCCATGCTGGGCGTTGCGCGCCAGGCATGGGCAGCGGCGGGCTATGAGGTCCGAGGCGCGGCACTCTCGGGCATTGCCGCCGAGAATCTCGAGGGCGGATCAGGCATCTCGTCACGCACCATCGCCAGCATGGAGCATGGCTGGGGACAGGGCCGCGACCTGCTCACCGCGCGCGATGTGCTTGTGATCGATGAGGCCGGCATGGTTGGCACGCGCCAGTTGGAGCGCGTGCTCTCGCAGGCCGCCAACGTTGGCGCCAAAGTCGTCCTCGTCGGCGATCCGCAGCAGTTGCAGGCAATCGAAGCCGGTGCTGCATTCCGTTCCATCCACGAGCGACATGGCGGCGTCGAAATCGGCCAGGTGCGTCGGCAGGGCGAGGACTGGCAGCGTGATGCCACGCGCGATCTGGCAACCGGCAGGATCGGCGCCGCAATCAGCGTCTACGACGCGCAAGGCATGGTGCATCAGGCTGCAACGCGCGACGAAGCGCGAGCTGAACTTGTCGAGCGCTGGGATCGCGACAGGCAAGCGCATCCAGGGGCAAGCCGGATCATTCTCACCCATACCAACGACGAGGTACGTGCACTCAACAACGCTGCACGTGAGCGCATGCGCATTGCAGGAAATCTCGGCGAAGATGTTCACGTGAATGTCGAACGCGGTGCAAGGAAATTCGCCAGCGGCGACCGGGTCATGTTCCTGCGCAACGAGCGCGGGCTCGGCGTCAAGAACGGCACGCTAGGCATCGTGGAGGAAGTCACCACACAAAATATGACGGTTCGCGTCGACGACGGCAGGTCGGTGCGCTTCGACCTGAAAGACTACGCGCACATCGACCACGGCTATGCCGCGACCATTCACAAGGCGCAGGGCATGACCGTCGACCGGACCCATGTGCTCGCTACGCCTGGCATGGATGCACATGGCAGCTACGTCGCCCTGTCGCGACATCGAGACGGGATGGACCTGCATTACGGCAGCGATGACTTCGCGACCCCCGAACGGCTGGTCCGCACGCTGTCACGCGACCGCGCCAAGGACATGGCGTCGGATTACGAGAAGGTCGACCCGGCGCAGAGCTATGCCGAGCGGCGCGGCATAACCTTCCGCGAGCGCGTGGTAGAGATGGTGCGCCGCATCGTTCCGGAGAAGCTTCGCGACAGGATCGGCGGGCTGCTGGACGGGTTGCGCTCGCCTGGCGACGCCGGGCTTGACCAAGACCTTGGGCGCAGGCCGGGAAGGGAAGACGGTGGAGCGCGAGGCGACGATGCCATCGCCGCGCCTGGAAGGGAAGCTTCCGCCAGAGGAGCGCAGCGCGACACGACTGTGCCGGTGGACGCGGAAGCGGCGTTGCGCAGCGCTCGCACCCAGGCGCTTGTCCGTCACGCGCGTGCGCTCGACGCGATCCTCAGTACTGGAAATGCAGACGGGCAGGGCAGTCCCGAGCAGATGCGCGAATTGAGGGAAGCCCGTAGCGCTTTCGAGAAGATTCGGCCCTTTGGCTGGCGCGATGCCGAAGCGGCTTATGTGAAAAATCCCGAACTTGTCCACGAGGCGGGGGCTGGCCGCGTCAGCCGCATCGTGCTTGCTCTCCAGCTTGAAACGGAAATTCGCAACGGACTGGACAACGATCCGGTCCGCCGCGCCGACCGGTTCGTGGAACGTTGGCAAAAGCTCGACCGTACGGGACAGGAGCAATATCAGGCCGGCGACATGTCCGGCTACAAGTCAACGCGCTCGGCCATGTCTGACATGGCCAAGAGCCTTGAACGCGATCCGCAGCTTGAATCCCTGCTTGCCAATCATAAGAAGGCGCTTGGCGTCCAAGTCGAATCCGGCCGCCGCCTGGGTGTGGAACTCGCGTTCAGCCATGGCATCGGCAGAGGGCATGGCATCGGAATCTAAACCCTCCGATTTGCCGCCGTTTCCACTCCTCAGATTAATGAGACGACAAATCTGATTGCGCGCGAGCCTTGGTTTGTCCTGTCTGGTTCCAGCGGGTGCCAAATGCTCTCAGCGAAAGGCAAAGCGGCCATGCCTGAACTAGATCGTATCATTCGCCTTCGGACCGTCCTCGCGCGGACCGGCCTTTCCCGTTCAACGATGTACCGCAAAATCGCCGAAGGCACGTTCCCGGCGCAGATCAAGATAAGCGTAAATGGTGCGGGCTGGCGGGAGTCGGACATCAATCGGTGGGTCGCTGATCCTGTCTCATGGCACACCAGTGCATCACGAAAAAACAGCGACTAGTGGCGGTGGAGTGGCACGTTGCGCCCATCGTTGAACAGTCCTCTCTGATGTAAGTTCAACGACTGGGAATGGCCGGGTCCGGACCGTCCGGTGCGAGGTAACGTTCAGCCGCAAGCTGCTGTTCGGATCTGCCTCACCGGGAGTTTGCCTAGTCTGCTCATGATCCGATGGCTGCCTTCCAGCCTGTTTTTCCGATGCCTCGAACCGGACATAGAACCGTAGCCGGACAGGTTGAAACTACCCTTGTCAAAATTTGGTAGTTCTGGTATCCGAATATTACAAATAGCAGGAAAGTGATTTGTATGGTCAAGGCCCTTCGCCTCAGCAAGGTACATAAAAGCGAAAAAGCTCTCGTCCCGATTGCCAGCAGTGCAGGACTGGCATCCGAGTTGAAGGCGCTGACGGACCGCCTCTCAGATGACCCCGGAGTGAAGAAATTCACGGTCACCGTGAACAAGGAAACAGGAATCGCCAAGGCGACCGCCGTGGGACATCGTGGCCAAACCTTCACGCAGGAGGTTGTTGGGCCAGGGTTGACCGCGACGATGACCTACACCCCAAAGACCAAGGGCGGGAAAGCTGCGCGGGATCAGAACATCGTCGCGCTATACGAGCGTGATTTGACCCAGATGGAGATTGCGGAACGCCTCGACGTGTCCCAATCGACAGTGTCTAATATCCTGCGACGTGAAGGCTTTCGCTAAATCGCAACTCAGGGCGGCCGATATTTCGGCGCGAAACCGCCCACTCAGGTTGTACCGCTCACAGCCCGGTTTCCGCAGTTCATCGCCCAAAGCCCCAAGCCAGGGACCCATCCAGTCTCGGTCTTTCATGTCGGGCCAGATCCCCTGGATTCTGCAAGAATTCATTTTGGCCGTTGGGGGGTCGGAAGCGAGCGGCCGTTCTCAGGCGTCGATCAGGGTTAGTGGACGTTCGATCGCAAAGTTGCCAGCGTCAACTTCGAACGCATTGTTGCTGCTTGTAATGTTGCAGCCCGAGACTCGCAACCCGTCAGGTTTCGCTAAACAGCGGAGTTGTGGACTGATTAGTCTGGCTACTGTCCGATGCCATTATCGCGAAGGGTTTCGCGATAATCGACAATACCTTAGCAAATTCTAGGTTCTCCTTGCGGCGAGGGACGGGGTGTGGTGTGTTGAATCTAAACATTCTTTTGAGGAATAATTTGTGAGCATCGGCACGCTAAATGACATCCGAGACGATGACGTTCGAAAGGACGAGTATGATCTGGCGCTGGAAGAAGGCATCGATGACGAAACGCTTCGCGATGATCCGGGGGCAACCAAATTCAGCATCTCAAGCTACGGAGCCGACTACACAGTAGATAGCCTCGTAAAGCGGATGCGCGGGGGAGCGTTTCGCATTCCAGAATTCCAACGCCAGTTCGTCTGGACCCCAAAACACGCCTCGAAGTTCATTGAATCCCTGCTTATGGGCTTACCGGTTCCTGGTGTCTTTCTCTACAAAGAGGCTGATACGAACGAGCATCTGGTGATCGACGGACAGCAGCGCCTTCGAACACTCGAAGCGTTTTATGACGGCGTCCTCCGCGGCAAAGAATTCAAGCTCCAAGGCGTTCGCGAGCCTTGGGTTAATCAAACCTATAAGACGCTTGACCCCGCCGACATTCTAAAGCTCGATGACTCGATCGTCCATGCCACGATCTTTAAGCAAGACAAGCCGGAAGACGTACTAGACAGTATCTACTTTGTATTCGAGCGCATCAACACGGGCGGAATCCGCCTGTCGCCGCAGGAAATCCGCAATTGCATAAGCCTCGGGCCGTTCATCGAGCGGGTGCACCAATTGAATACATTCCCTCCATGGCGTGGGGTATTCGCCAGCCAGAACAACCGCGCGAAGGACGAAGAGCTGATTGTGCGTTTCTTCGCGATGTATCGTGACGGGGACAAATACACCAGGCCGATGAATGGCTTCCTGAACAAGTTTTCTGCGGCCATGAATAAGGTCGGCAAGGACGAGCTAGACCGGCTGTCGAAGGTTTTCCAGACTACGATCAGTAAAGTTAACACGGCGATAGGCGCACGTGCATTTCGCATCATCCGCTCGCTGAACGCTGCCGCCTTTGATTCAGTAATGGTTGGGTTAGCGAAACGCCTCGATACCGGCCCGGCCCCCACTGACAACGATGTTGGCGCAGCATACGATAAGCTGATCGCGGACGATGAGTTCAAACAAGCTTGCGAGCGAGCAACTGCCGACGAGGAGAACGTGCGTAAGCGCTTGGCGCTCGCCACCGCCGCTTTCGCAGGCATCTAGTGCAGCACTCGATCGAGAGCCGTCAACGGAAGCTCGATACCTTCTTTGGGCGCGCCAACGCCGTGAAGGACGACGAACTCAAGTCAGATATGGCGCGTTACGGCATTGTGCTGGTGTGCGGCTATGTCGAGCGGTGCGTCGAGGTCATCATTCTCGATAGGCTGACCACGCGAGCACAGCCACAAGTGCTGCAATTTATTAAGACGCATTTTAAGAAGGGAACGAACTATGATTGCGAAGCAATCTGCCAACTACTGATCCGCTTCGACCAAGGCTGGTCTAACGCTTTTCGAACGACGATCGAAGCGAACGAGCAATGGGAAGCTTCGCTCACCTCGGCTTACGCTATCCGCAACTCAATCGCCCATGGAGGGGAAGGAAACAAAGGCTTGCCGGGTGTCAAGGCGTTCTATTCCGACTGCAAGAGTATCGTCGCCGCCCTCATTGAGGCTACAAAGAAGTAGAACGAAACTCAAACGTGACTCGCTCGCGATCGAGTAGCGAGCGATCTTTTAGGGCCACGCCAGCAGGGCGGCGTCCGCCAGCCACCTCATGTTGGCCATCCACCCCATCGGTAGGTATGGCAGCTCTTGGGAGATGAGGTTCGGGCCCTTAAACCTTGATTGAGAAACAGATAATCCTAAAGGCGCCTGTAGATGCCGCCTTGTCTAAGTGTTAGCGGTACCGCGTGACAAGCGCACACCAGGGCCACCGCCATTCTCTGGAATGAATTCTATTCCGGCTTCTTCGAGCGATAGCTTCAGCGCTTGCAGGATTGATTCAGATGCTGGTTTCGAACCACGTTCGAACTGCACGATCGTCCTCAAACTTACCTTGGATAGATCCGCCAGTTCCTGTTGAGAAATGTCGAGAAGCCCACGGGCCGCGCGAACTTGGGCCGCACTTACCTTCATTGTTCAAATGCCCTGTTGCACAAAAAGTGCAAATATGCTTGTTTTAGGTAGCGGCCGTTGAAAGTGGTTCCTCCGCTTCCAACAGTCTAACCACGCCCACGCTTTGCGGAGCTCGGATCATGGCTGATTCCGACAATAACACGACTTTGCCTTTCGTCACCCGCAGGAAGGTGCTTGCGGGANGGAGCTCGGATCATGGCTGATTCCGACAATAACACGACTTTGCCTTTCGTCACCCGCAGGAAGGTGCTTGCGGGAACAGCAACCGCAATGGCGGCGACGCAGTCTACATCGTTTGCTCGCATCGACTTGGACGCCATTGATCCTGCGGTGGCAGTGTGGAAACGATGGCAGGCGGCTTGGGAAGAGGCTGAACGGCTTTGCAATCAGCAGCAGCGGCTGGAGAGGGTACTTATCGAGACCGTTGGCTTCCCTTGCACGACAGTTACCTTGTCCGACGGCGAGAGCGTTACAGTTCACTCCGTTGAGGCCCTCCAGGAATTGCTCGGTGTTCGTCCCGCTAACACAGTGGCCCGCACCCAAGCTGAAGCTGAAATCGTAGCCAATCAAGCGCGCTGGGATGCCGCCGCTAGGGAGATTGGTTATTCGACAGCCTTACTTGCTGAGCGCGAAGCTGGCGAGCGGGCGAAGGAATTACTCGAAGCCTTATCCCAAGTTCCTGCAACGTCGCTCGCCGGTATAGCCGCCAAGCTAAATGCAGCGCTTAGGGAAGGGGAGTATTCGCTACATGACAGTGAGCCCCCGTGGCCACAAATCCGCTCGGCCTTAGACGACATAGCTCGGATTAGAGAGCAGAAAGTCTCAAGCTGAACTTCGGCACTAAGGTACCGGAATCGCGATCATTCGTCGGTTTGGTGATTTTCGCGGGGCTTACCGAGACAAACTCTCTACACATGGAGCGACCGATGCAGTTCCGAAAGGCATTTGCGGAGTCAGGACGTCGCAGCGTCTTCGACGCACCGGCAAACCATGGAATCGAGAGTGGCCCGCACCCTGCTGATCAACATGTCGGCAGGCAGATCGCTGCGGTTCGCGTGCAGTCGGACGTCTCGCAGGCACAGCTTGCCCGATCCATCGGTATCAGCTTCCAGCAGCTCCAGAAATATGAGAACGCGAGAAACCGCGTGAGCGCTTCCATGCTCTACGAGATCGCTAGTTCACTAGGTGTTCCGGTGGGCCGCTTCTTCGAAGGCCTGCCGGGCAATGAGACCGATCGTGATCCTCCTCCGCTGCCGGTCGACGAACGCATCAATTTTATTGCCAGCGCGGAAGGTCGACGCTTGATTGAAAGGCTTGTGCATCTCCATCCGCGAGTGCGAGGTCGGGTGTCGTCTTTAATCGCAGCATTAGGAGAGGAACTGGCAGCCATCGACCCAAAGCAGGAGAGCGCAAGGTCCAGCGAACCCATGCTGGTCGAATGCAGGCCGGCTTGACCGGCAGTTATGGCAAAGCTCAACGAGTTCCCTTCGACGGCTGGAATGGCGAAGTTCGCGCTGTCGCTTCGATCCGCACCGCCAAGGAGGGATGGTCGAGCGAGTGTTTCCCGAAGAGACCTCGATAACGGCTACATCGCCGCAGGCACCGAGAAAGTGGCCCTGTCGTTGCCTATGGCGATGATGGGAGTGTTGCATGAAAAGGCTTCGAACGCATCCCAAGTTCCTGCCATAGGCTTCCCAGCAGCACGGGTGCAGCCCGTGCGATCTAGATTCGCCAGTTCGGCGACTATCCGATTTCCGCGCCGAAGGGTCCTAATTGCACGATCGAAGGGGTGTGCCCCTTTTATCGCCGGTCGTGTTAGTGATGCTCGGCTTCGTGAAGTCGGCACGACACAGACGCGATGGTGGATTGCTGCGCGAAACCGCCCCAGCGGTAACGCCGGAGGAGCTTCGCACAGCGATGCTTAAGTTTGTCGAAGCACTCGCCATCGCCGATGCTAGAGGCGATCATCTCAAATCCGTCGGCGCTTTGGCTGGCCGAAATGCTGCCATGGATGCAGATCGCTGCGAGAAGAAGGCTTCCGACACATGAGGCGGGCCGCTGTCTACGCACGCTTTTCGACCGAGCTGCAGAACGAAAAATCCACAGAAGACCAGATCGCGCTGTGCCGTGCTTACGCAGCGCGCAACGGTCTGGCTATCGTTGCAGTCTACGAGGACAAGGCGCGCTCCGGCTCATCTATATTGGGTCGCGACGCGCTGATGCGCCTGATGGAAGCTGCGGGCCAGAACGCGTTCGACATCGTCGTCGTCGAGGCGCTCGATCGCCTATCGCGCGACATGGCGGATCTCGCAGGTCTTCACAAACGTCTCTCTTTTCTCGACATTGAAATCCAGGCTGTTCATGACGGTATCGCCGATGCGGTGCTCATTGGTATTCGTGGACTCGTCGGTCAGATGCAGAGGGAGGATGGCGCAAAGAAAGTCCGTAGGGGTATGGCTGGAGTCGTCCGTGATGGACGTCATGCCGGAGGCCGGGCCTATGGCTATCGGCCGGTCTTGGGCCATCCTGGCGAACTCGAGATCGTCCAGGAGGAGGCAGACGTTATCCGGCGTATTTTTGCCGCCTATTCGGCCGGTCGCGCACCACGTGACCTAGCCGGTGACCTCAACCGGGATGGGATAGCGCCACCGCGGGGGATACGGTGGAACGGTTCCACGATCAACGGAAATGCACAGCGCGGCGTAGGTCTGCTCTTCAACGAGCTTTATGTCGGTCGGATCGTCTGGAACAAGGTCCGGATGGTGAAGAATCCCGATACAGGCAAGCGCGTCTCCAGGCCGAATCCAAAGGACCAATGGCAGACGAAAGAAGTTGCGCATTTGCGCATCATCGAAGACGAAATCTGGGAGAAGGCGCAAGCTCGCAAAGCAGCGCGGGTTAACGCAATCTCTCATATCACGCGTCGGCCGGCTCACCTGTTGTCCGGTCTGCTCCGCTGCGGCGTTTGCGGTTCGGGTTTGTCGGTTCACGACCGTGATAAGACAGGTAAGACTCGCGTCCGGTGCTCGGCAGTTCGTGAAAGCGGGAGCTGCTCCAACCGGCGCATCATCTATCTACCCGAGATCGAGAAGGCGGTCCTCGATGGCATGCGCGACCAACTGAAAGCCCCCGACCTCATCGAGGCATACATCCGCAGATACAACCAAGAGCGCCGAGAATTGTCCGCACAGGCGAATGCGATGCGCACAGCGCTGCAAGGCAAGCGCGATCGGATAGAAGGCGAACGGCAGCGCACGATCGATCTTGTGATCAGGAGCGTCATTGCTGAAGAGGATGCCAAGCAGCGTATTGCAGAACTCAAGACGCAGCTTTCCGAGGTAGAGGTACAGCTCTCCGGTCTCGATGAGCCGCTGTCACCCGTAGCTCTCCACCCTGCGACCTTGCAGCGTTACATCGAAACCGTCGACGGCCTTTCAAAGGCGTTGGCCGACCACGCAACTGCTGCTGACGACCGTGGCCCGCTGATCCAAAACCTTCGAGGACTTGTTCACAGCGTCACCGTGCACCCCAAGCGGGCACGTGAGGGCTTCGAAATCGAGGTCAAGGGCAAGCTTGCCGCCCTCATAGGCGGGGCCGCATTTCCCAATGGACGGTATACTGAAAAGCCCACCGGACAGGGCAGCCGCTTCAACGCTGCCGTTACGTACGATAGTGGGTTGGAAGTGGTAGCGGGAGAGGGACTTGAACCCCCGACCCCAGGATTATGATTCCCGTGCTCTAACCAACTGAGCTACCCCGCCAGGGCGGCGAAAGGCCCGAAATCCGCCTTAAATCGAAAGGCATTTCGAGGCGTTCGCCAAGGTCGCGCGGATATAAGGTTGGGAGGGCGAGCCTGTCAAGCATCGATGCGCGAGGGGCGCCGGCATATTGTCGCCGGTAAAAGCTTTGCCGGGCTGGCATCTCCGGTAAGCCACCGGGGTTGAGTTCGACGGGGCACGCCGCTATGTCTCGGCCAAGAAATTAGAGTTTGAAGCTGATGAAGCCGCGCATTGCAGTCCTCGGTTGCGGATACTGGGGCAGCAACCACATCCGCACCCTCAAGGCGCTCGGCGCGCTGCATGCGGTTTCCGATGCCAATCGGGCGCGGGCCGAAGGCTTTGCCAGCGAGCAGGACTGCCTGGCGATCGAGCCCGACCAGCTGTTCGTGCGTGATGATATCGACGCCATCGTCATGGCGCTGCCGCCGCAGTTCCATGCCGATCTTGCCGTGCGCGCCGCTGAGGCCGGCAAGGACGTGCTGGTGGAAAAGCCGATTGCGTTGACCGTGCCCGACGCCGAGCGCGCCGTGCAGGCGGCCAGGGACAATGGCCGCGTGTTCATGGTCGGCCATGTCTTGCGCTTCCATCCCGCCTTCGAGACGCTGAAGGCGCTGATCGACAATGGCGAGCTCGGCGAGGTCCGCTACATCCACTCGCACCGGCTCGGCCTCGGCAAATTCCACACCGAGAACGACGCACTGTGGGATCTGGCGCCGCACGATCTGTCGATGATCCTGGCCATCACCGGCACCGAGCCGATCGAGGTCAGGGGCGAGGGGGCGGCACTCCTCGACAATCTCAGCGATTTCGCGCATCTGCACATGCGTTTTCCCAACGGGCTGCGCAGCCATCTCTTCACCTCGCGGCTCAATCCCTATCGCGAGCGGCGGCTGACCGTGGTCGGCACCAAGGCAATGGCGGTGTTCGACGATGTCGAGCCATGGGAGCGCAAGCTGGCCGTCTACCGCCACGCGGTGTGGCAGGACAGCGGCCAGTGGGCCTTCACCACCAACGAGCCGTCCTATGTCGCGGTCGGCCAGGGCATGCCGCTGACGCGCGAGCTCGAGCACTTCATCCAGTGTATCGAGACGCGGGCCGAGCCGCGCACCAGCGGCGAGGAAGCCATCAGGGTGCTCCGCATCCTGACGGCGGGTACAGTCACGCACACAAAGTCCTGAGACCGTTTCGAAACTCTGCCCTTAAGGCAGATCGAAACTAAAACTGTCTCCGAGAGGGTAGTGTTTACTCTGCGGGAATCTGCGCCGGCCTGGCTGCGAGCCGGCTGAGCATGGCTTCGGCCTCGGCGCCGCGCTCGGAGCGCTCGATGAAGCCGCCGCCGAAGACGCGGGCTTCGTTGCCGTCGTCGGAATAGAGCACGCAGGCCTGTCCGGGCGCGATGCCGGACTCGCCGTCGACCAGTTCGACAAAGGTGCTGCCGGCGCGGTGATGCAGCACGGCCGGGCGCGGCGGCCGCGTCGAGCGGACCTTGGCGAACAGCTCCATGCCGGCGGCCGGAATGTCGGACAGCGCGCGATCGCCCAGCCAGTTCATGTTGCGCAGATAGATCTTGTGGGTCTCCAGCGCCTCGCGCGGGCCGACGATGACACGGGCCCGGTCGGCGTCGAGATGGACGACGTAAAGCGGCTCGCCCGAGGCGATGCCGATGCCGCGGCGCTGGCCGATCGTATAGCGCAGGATGCCGTCATGGCGACCGAGCACGCGGCCGTCGATATGGACGATGTCGCCTGGGTTGGCGGCAGCTGGCTTCAGCTTGGCGATGATGTCGGAATATTTGCCCTGGGGCACGAAGCAGATGTCCTGACTGTCCTGCTTGGCGGCAACGGTCAGCCGCATTTCTTCGGCGATGGCCCGCACCGCAGGCTTGGACAGCCCACCCAGCGGAAAGCGCAGATAGTCGATCTGCGCCTGCGTGGTGGCAAACAGGAAATAGCTCTGGTCGCGGTCGGCATCGACGGGCCGGAATAGCGCGCGGTGGGCGCCATTGGCCCCGGAGCGGATATAGTGGCCGGTGGCGAGCGCATCGGCGCCAAGGTCCTTGGCGGTGGCCAAAAGGTCGGCGAACTTCACCGTCTGATTGCAAGAGACGCACGGAATGGGCGTTTCGCCGGCGACGTAGCTTTCGGCAAACGGGTCGATGACCGCCTTACGGAAGCGCTCCTCATAGTCGAGCACGTAATGCGGAATGCCCAGTGTCTCGGAAACGCGGCGGGCATCGTCAATGTCCTGGCCGGCGCAGCACGACCCGGCCCGGTGCGTTGCGGCGCCATGGTCGTAGAGCTGCAGCGTGACGCCGACGACATCATAGCCTTCGCGCTTCAAAAGGCCGGCAACGACAGACGAATCCACACCGCCCGACATGGCGACGACGATGCGGGTGTTTTGCGGGCTGGCGGGAAGGTCGAGGCTGTTCATGGTTCTTTCGTTCTGCGCGGCGCTTCAATGGCAGTGGCGCGAATATAGGTCAACCACACCAGCGGCGCTAGCTTTGCGGCGGTGCCGATTTTGCGGGAAAATTGCGCGCCTGCCCGCCGTTGCCTCAAATGCCGATAAAAAGACTAACGCGGCGTTCATGATCCTTACCTACTCATTAGGGTTCGCTTAGGCAATTTTTAAAGCTGTGGCGGTAATGTGGTGGGGATTGGGTCTTTGAGTTTTTAGTAGAGAGTACGATGACCGATCTTGTTAGACCGCGAGTCAAATATGTTATTGGGCCTGACGGCAGCCCTCTTACGATTGCCGATCTTCCGCCGACGAATACACGTCGCTGGGTTATCCGGCGCAAGGCGGAAGTGGTTGCTGCGGTGCGCGGCGGGCTTTTGAGCCTCGACGAGGCATGCCAGCGCTACAAGCTGACCACCGAGGAATTCCTGTCCTGGCAAGCGTCGATCGACGAATACGGCCTTGCCGGGCTGCGCACGACGCGCATCCAGCAATACCGGCACTAGAGCCAGGACCACAACAGAAAAGGGCGCGGTAACCGCGCCCTTTTGCCTGTCGGTAATGCCTGCTTCAGACCGTCAGCACCACCTTGCCGATCGGCCTAGTGGCGAGAAAAGCGTGCGCGGCGCCCGCCTGTTCGAGCGGAAACGCCTTTGCCACATGGACCGCAAGCTTTCCCGCATCGACCAGTTTGCCAAGTTCGACGAGGCCTTCACGGTCGGGCACGACGGACATGCGCTCGACGCGGATCCCACGCGCAGCAGCCTTGGCTCGGGTGGTGTCGTGGACATTGAGCAGCGACACCAGGGCGCCACCGTCCTTCAGGACTGTCAGCGATTGGTCGGCATGGTCGCCGCCCATCGGCTCCAGCACCAGGTCGACGTCGCTGACCTCGGCGGTGAAATCTCGCTTGGTGTAGTCGACCACTTCATCGGCGCCGAGCGAGCGGACGAAATCGAGTTTCTTCGGGCTGGCGGTGGCGATGACATAAGCGCCGTGCGCCTTGGCGATCTGCACCGCCAGATGCCCGACGCCGCCGGCCGCGGCATGGATCAGCACGCGCTGGCCGCGCTTCAGGCCGCCATGGCGGACAAGGCCTTGCCAGGCGGTCAGCCGGCCAGCGGCAGCGCGCCTGCATGAAAGTGATCGATGCCTTGCGGCTTCGGTGCGATTTCATCAGCCGGGGTGACAGCGAGTTCCGCATAGGCTGCGGCCTGCTTGGGAAAATGCGGCATGCCGAACACGGCGTCACCGACCTTGAGGCCTCCATCGACGCCTGGGCCTACCGCCTCGACCGTGCCTGAAATATCCCAGCCCAAAGTGAAGGGCGGTTCGCCCAGCAAAGGATAGTAACCGGCGCGCACCGAGCCATCGACCGGATTGATGCCGGCGGCATGCACGCGCACGAGCACTTCGCCTGACTTGGGCAAGGGCGCAGGGCGATCGGCGATGACGAGGACGTCGGGTCCGCCGACGGAATTCTGGACAACGGCACGCATGGGTGAGGCTCCTGCTGGGGTTTCTGTGCCACTATCATTTGGATAGTAATATTCCCTTGTCCAGTATGTACCTTTTTCATATATAGGCACTTTATGGATAGTGATAATGATTGCGGCTCCGGCTATGACGCCTTCCAGCGGACGTGTCCTTCGCACGCCGTGCTCGAGATGCTGGCCAGCAAATGGGTCTATCTGACGGTTTGTGCGCTGCGCCGTGGCCGGATGCGCAACGGCGAACTGGCGCGCAAGCTCGAAGGCATCACGCCTAAAATGCTGACGCAGACGCTGCGCGTCCTCGAGCGCGACGGGCTTGTGCGGCGCGAAATCTTTCCGGTGATCCCGCCGCGGGTCGAATATGAATTGACCGAACTTGGCCAGAACCTGGCGGGGCTGCTCACCCAGATACGGTCCTGGTCGGAAGAGCATGTGCCTGACATCAAGCAAGCGCGGGCGAGGGCGGCGGCGAACCAGGACGGGGATTTGACACGGGCCTGAAGCTGCGGCCGCCTTGCGGCCAGGTCAGCAGCGCCGGAGCCTTTTGGCGCGCTACACGCAAAGCAAAGCGCGGCGTCAGGGGGCGCCGGTCGGGTTAAAACCCTGCCGTCAGCCGATCATGGCGCTGCGACCGCCGAGTTCCGCGTCGCGGATCTTGGTGTCGCGCGATTCCAGCATCTCGGCCTTGGAAAGCTCCGCTTCAGCTTCGCCGAGTAATGATTCGGCAGCGCTTCGCTGCTGGGCGAGGTCGCTTTGAGAGTTTCTGAGGTTATCACGGCGCAGACGCGCCGCCTTGGCGAAGGTCGGATAGGCAAAATGATTGATGTCGGTGATCCCGGCCTTCTTCTCCTCGGCGGTGATCTGAAGCTCCAGTTCAACGGCCATGCGCTCGAACTCGGCGATCATCATGTCGAGCTGCAGCAGCTGCCGCCGCTTCTCATTCACCTGAAATTGCTTCAGCCGAACGAGGTTTTCACGTGACTTCATGATTCGGTACTCCCGGAAACGCACACCTGCACATATCGTCCAATCCGCCCGCCAGGGCCTGGCGCCGCCCGTATCCACCGGCATTCCCCGAACTATGGGAAACAAATCCCTAAAGTTTTTTGCCGGCGGTAACCATTCGTTTACGCGCATTGTTAATCATAAGGGCGAGGACTTAAGGCCGGGTAAAAATTCCGGCTCCCGATGCGGAAGCCGGCCAGCGAGTCCCTTGAGTCACTTAGTCCGACTTATTAATGTGTAGCATTAGCGATTTGGTTCTGTGATTCATCATTAGATTCAAGAGGGTGTAGAAAGCGGTTAAAAAATCTGGTACCGTCCTTGGTGCGGAATTAGGTTTTGTTAACCATTCGATGGCAGCCTCTGTTCAGGCAATCACTGCTCCGGTCCCGGATGGGTCGTGACATGGTCCGGCGGCAGAAAAGGGGAATGAAATGCGCGTTCTGCTGATAGAAGACGACAGTGCAACCGCTCAGAGCATCGAGCTGATGCTCAAATCTGAAAGTTTTAATGTTTACACGACCGACCTCGGCGAAGAAGGTGTCGATCTCGGTAAACTTTATGATTACGATATCATTCTTCTCGACCTCAACCTTCCCGATATGTCCGGCTACGAAGTCTTGCGGACACTTCGCCTGTCCAAGGTGAAGACGCCGATCCTGATCCTGTCCGGCATGGCCGGTATAGAGGACAAGGTGCGCGGCCTGGGCTTCGGCGCCGACGACTATATGACCAAGCCGTTCCACAAGGACGAGCTGGTCGCCCGCATTCATGCCATCGTGCGCCGTTCCAAGGGCCATGCCCAGTCGGTCATCACCACCGGCGACCTAGTGGTCAATCTCGACGCCAAGACCGTCGAAGTCGGCGGCCAGCGCGTGCATCTGACCGGCAAGGAATACCAGATGCTGGAGTTGCTCTCGCTGCGCAAGGGCACCACGCTGACGAAGGAAATGTTCCTCAACCACCTTTATGGCGGCATGGACGAACCGGAACTGAAGATCATCGACGTCTTCATTTGCAAGCTGCGCAAGAAGCTCGACGCAGCATCCGGTGGCCAGAACTACATCGAGACGGTCTGGGGTCGCGGCTATGTGCTGCGCGAGCCGGAAGACATCCGCGTCAGCGCCTGAGCGAACACCATCCGATTGAACCAATGCAAAAAACCCGGCTCAGGCCGGGTTTTTTGCTGTCCTTTTTGGCCGAAAACGAGCCGAATCAGGCGGCAACCTTCAAGGTACGAAAACGTTCGAGCAGTTGCGGCCGGTTGAACGGCTTCAACAGATAACCCTGGGCGCCGGCGCGCTTTGCCTTCATGATCGAGGCAACGTCGACCTCGACCAGTGAGATCAGAATCTGTGGTTTGATCGTGCTCTCCATGGCGCGAACCTGGCGAATGACGTCGACCGCTTGCATGTCCGGCAGGGCGCCGTCGACGACAATCACATCAGGCATCTCGGCAGCGCACATCTCGACAGCATCAAGTCCAGTTGCCGCTTCGATCACCACCATGTCGGAGCCGCCAAGAATCCGTTTTGCAACTTTTCTGATGACGCTCGAATCGTCGACAAACATGCAGCGCTTCATTTCCGGGTCCTCTTTGCCATGGGGCGAACCGGCGGCATCCGGGTATCGGGATGCACACTAGGCCGATCTGGTAAAGAAGCAGAAAAGCCGTTAGGTAAAGTTTTTACAAACATGTCGTTTGCAGCCCCATTCTGCAGGGGCGTTGCCGGCAATGAAACTTGCCTGTTCTGAATTGCCGCAAATATCAGCGGGAAAAGATACTTGATTGTTCTTGATGCTCGGCGTCCTGCCGAACGGCTTCGCTCAAGCCGCGGACAGCACGATCTCTTCGGCGGTCGCGTGAATCGAGATCGTCATGTTGGCCTCACGCGCCAGCAGCAGCGTGTAGTAGGGCTGGACGGTATGGGCGTCGATAGGCTCCTCGGGCTTGTTGCCGGAATGGAGCTCGAGGAATTTCGGCGGCACGCGCAGCATCGGGCCGCTTGCGGCAAGCGCAAAGCGCGGCTCGGTGTCGAGGTTTTCCAGCGTGACCACCAATCTGCCACCGCGCGGGATGGCGGCATTGGCGACGAGCAGCAAATTGAGCAGCAGCTTGACCTTGTTCTTGGGCAGCAGGGCGCGAACCCCGTTCCAGATCAATTCCGGCTTCTCGTTCTTCAGGAAGGCGATGGCGACGGACTCGGCATCGCCGGTGTCGATCATCATGCCCGCCGAACCGGCGGCGCCGAAGGCGATGCGGGCGAATTGCAGGCGGGCCGAAGCGTTTCTGGCGCTCTGCCGGATCAGTTTCATGGCGTCTTCGTCGGCGCCGCCCTCGTCCAGGAGTTCAAGGCCGTTGTTGATGGCGCCGACCGGCGAAATGATGTCGTGGCAGACTCGGCTGCACAACAAGGCTGCGAGATCGGGTGCGGAGAGAGAGAAAAGCTCAGCCATCGGCGAAAAATCCCTGCTAAAATTCACATCCTGGTGGCCGCGCGGCCGACAGCCACGCTCACCACCCGAATCACGCTCTCTCCCCCCAGGCATTCTGAATACACAGCGCCCGAGCGTGCAGCAACAATCCACAATTCTTGTGAGAAAAACGGCACTTTGCACAGGATGGGCGCCCGCGCAGACCGTCAGAAACAGCCTTCGAACCGCCATGTTCATGTGGGAGGTTAATGGTTGAAAAAGGATTACGGCATAGTTTGCCCGTAACAGTCATCCTTAACGGCCGCCTAAAGAGCCGGACGGGGTGCGAGGCGTCGGCGAAAGTGCTCCCTGACGGAGATTGGAAGCATGGTTTCCCGATTCTACGACCGGACGTTTGTCCGCGTCTTCTTCATGGCGATTGCCCTCATGGGCGCTCTCGCTTTCTCAACCTCTGCGTCGCGGGCACAGGAATACACCGCTCAGGAGATCGTCGATTCCGGTCACAAGTTCTTCGGCGCGACGTCGGGCGGTCTCGCCACCGTCGTCGAGAAGATTTTTGCCTCCTACGGCCTGCCCAATGGCTATCTGCTCGGCGAAGAGGGATCCGGCGCGCTGATTGGCGGCCTGACCTATGGCGAAGGTACGCTCTACACCAAGAATGCCGGCGACCATAAGGTGTTCTGGCAAGGGCCTTCGCTCGGTTGGGATTTCGGCGGCGAGGGATCGCGGGTGATGATGCTCGTCTATAACCTCGACGACGTCAGCAATCTCTACAATCGGTTCGGCGGCGTTGCCGGTTCGGCCTATGTCGTGGCCGGCGTCGGCTTCAACGTGCTGCAGAACAACAGGGTGCTGCTGGTGCCGATCCGCACCGGCGTCGGCGCGCGGCTTGGCGTCAATCTCGGCTATCTGAAGCTGACGCAGAGGCCGACCTGGAATCCTTTCTGAGCGATTCCGACCACACTTCGACCCGATCAACAGATTCTGACCCGGTGCAGCTGCGGCAAACCCTTGCCGCAGCGCTGGATTTGCGTCATTGGCAAAGTCCAGACTTGGCGGTTGCCGGATAGCGGCCCGCCCGTAACGGGTAGTCACCTTGGTTCAGTCGATCCTGTTCTTCGCCCTCGGCTTTCTGTGCGCAGGCTTTCTGGCGCTGCTGGTCGCGCCGGCCATCTGGCGGCGGGCGGTCGCGCTGACACGCAAGCGTGTCGAGGCGTCGGTGCCGCGAACGCTGGCCGAGATCCAGGCCGACAAGGACAGCTTGCGGGCCGAGTTCGCCATGACGACGCGCCGGCTCGAAATCAGCATCAAGACGCTGCGTGAGCAGGCGAATGAGCAACTCGTCGAAATCAATCGCGGCCGCGAGGCGCTGAAGGGCCTGGCGGTCGAGCGCAAGGACAAGAAGCAGGCGCTTTCGGAGCTCGGGGAAAAAAACGAATTGCTGCTGCATCGCGAGCAGCAGATACAACAGCTGTCGGACAGGCTTGCACAAACAGAGCGCATGATGGAAAAGCGCGCGCTCGAGCTGGAAAAGCTCGAACATATGTACGACGACGCGTCCTTCTCCTCCAGCAATCGTCAGATCGAACTGGTGGCTCGCGAATCCGAGCTGGAAAAACTTGCCAACGACATTTCAGTGCTGCGCGGCCAGCGGAAGGAGGCCGACAAGCGCCATCAGGAAGTCGTCGCCGAAGGCAAGGCCACGCGCGATGCCTTGAAGGCCGAAAAGAAAAGAACCGCCGACCTCGACAGAAAGCTCGAGCGCCTGCTCGCCACGCTTGCCGATCGCGAGGACAAGCTCGATCGCCGCGAAAAGGAACTGGCCCGGCTTCGCGAGCGGGTGAAGGGCGAGGCTACAGGAGGCGCCGCGGCTGCTGGCCTGGTTGGTGCGCAAGACAGTGCCCGCGCCAGGAACGAGGACATGGACAAGACGCTCGCCAAGCTCGAAGGCGACCGAGAGCGGCTCGAAGCCAGGCTGACGACGCTGGCCCGCGAAAACAAGCGGATGAAGGCGGAGCTTGGCGGTTCTGGATCCGCGAAGCCCGGGAATGGCCCCGGCAATGGCAATGATGCCGGTTCTGCCTTGCGCGAACAGATGAACAATCTGGCGGCTGAGGTCGTCCATTTGACGGCCAAGCTCGAAGGACCTGATTCACCGATCGCCAAGGCGCTGGCGGCGCCGCAGGAAACGCGGTCGGGAACCACCAGCCTCGCCGATCGCGTGCGGGCGTTGCAGAAGGCAGATTTGCCGAGCTGAGTTTCAAGCCCCGGCTTGGAATTGCCTGACTACGCCTATCAGGGCGAAATGGTGCAGCGCAATGGCTGACGCGGCAGCAACATTCAGGCTGTCGAACCCTTCCGACATCGCGATCCGCACCGTCCGCAGGCGGGCAAGCAGGCTCTCCGGGAGGCCCTCGCCTTCGGTGCCGAGATAGAGGGCCAGTCGTTTCGGTCGCGCGGCATCGCGAATGTCAGCCTCACCACGCGGCGACAAAGCGACCTGGCCGAAGCCCAACTCGCCGAGCTTCGCGATGAAAGCTTCAGTGTCGCCGAAGGACGCAAAGGGCACCTTCAACGCGGCGCCGACGGAGACGCGGATCGCCTTGCGATACAGTGGGTCGCAACAGGTGGCGTCGACGAAGACGGCATCGGCGCCGAAGGCGGCGGCATTGCGGAAGATCGATCCGATATTGTCATGGTTGGCGATGCCGATGAGAACGACGATCAACGCTTCGGCAGGCAAGGTGTCGAGCAAGGCCTCGGCGGGCTGTGGCGTGCCCTTGCTGCCGATCGCCAATATACCGCGATGCATGTGGAAGCCGGCGATCCTGTCCATGACGGCGCTTGCCGCAACGTAGACCGGCAGGTCGGCAGGGGCCTTGCGCAGGATGTCGTCGAGCCCGGCCAGCCGGTTTTCGAGGACCAGGACCGACTCCGCAGCAAAGCGTCCGGCTGACAGCAGGACGTCCAGCACCACCTTGCCTTCGGCAACGAACCGGCCATGGCGGCCGGTGAGATCGCGCTCGCGGATGTCGAGATAGGCGGCGACCCGCGGATCGCGCGCGTCGTCGATCTGGATCGGATCCATCAATACCTCGGCCGGCGAAAAATCGTCAGCGAGGTAAGGAGCGATCGGAGCCGCAGGTCAAGCCCTGCAGGTCAAGTCCCGGCGCGGCGCAGACGCGTTGCCATTTGGGACAAGTCGCCTATCCCGAAAATGCCGTCCAGCATGCGCAACAGTTCGCGCACGGCTTCGGACTTGCAGGAATAGTAGATCATCTGCCGGTCGCGGCGGGTCTCGACAAGATCGAGCGCCCTGAGCTTGGCCAGATGTTGCGACAAAGCGGACTGGCTGAGCATCACCTTTTCGGCGATGGCGCCGACCGACATTTCACCGTCGGCCAGATAGCTCATGATCAAGAGCCGCTTTTCGTTGCCCATAAGGGTCAGAAATGTCGCCGCCGATTCGGCATTGGCGATTAGTTTGGTCGAGACCATCGATGCCCCATGTTTTCCTGCTCATCCAAACGCTATGGGGGCAAATAGCGTTGGCTGCTATAATTCAGCTATGGATCACGCTGCTGATTCAGCGTCGCCTGAATCGTAGATCATTTCGCCCAAATCTCAAGACGTGCTTTTGATTCATGACGATTATCCTTGCGTAGCTGGCGCACGACCGGCTTTGGCCATGTCGACCAGAACCGGCCGCAGGTCGCGCGCGGTCTTCAATGGCTGTGGAAAATAGACCCTGCAAACGGTGTCGCCCGATGCCAGGTCGATGCCATCGGCATCGAAGCCGGTCATGGTCCAACCATCACCTTCAACCCTGGCGAAATGATGGGCATAGACGGCGATGGCGTCGAGATGGTCGGCATTCATGTGGTCGAGAGCGGATTGTTCGCTGGCGGCCAGCTCGTCGACGATCAACCCCTCGGTGATGAGATCGGCACGGTCGAGCAGGTAGGCCTTACCGTAGCCGCCATTCAGGCTGGCGCGCTCCGGCTCGAGGCGAAAGATCGAGAAATCGCCGAGCCCGGCATAGAGCTTTGCCTTGGGATTGCGGTTGAGATAGCGCCGCTCGGCGCGGGCATGCGCGCTCGACCCGCGTTCCAGCGGCTGCGCCCGGCAGACCAGCGTTATCCTGGGATGCGCCAGCGGATCGCCCTTGCCGGGTTCGCCGACAAGCAGCGAGCAGCGCGGCTCGGCAAGGATGGCGCCGGTATGGGCTGACAGCGCCGAGACAAGGATCAGAGGCGTGCCATCGATGTCGGTGGCGACTCCGACCCTGGAGGCCAGCGGTGCGCCGGTCGAAGGCTCGATCACCGCGAGGGCGCCGAAACGGGCGCTGCGGATCAGCGTTGCGGCCAGCCTGATCGCCTCGGCGTCCGTCGCGCGAATGACGTCCTTCTTCGGCTGGTCCAAAATGCCCACCAGGTAAGTTGATTTTCTAAATCCAGTTATTGGCCAATCATGCCGGCTTTGACAAGCGCTTTGATCTCGGCTGTCGAAAAGCCGAAGCGCGCCAGCACAGTCTGGGGCAGCTGATCGTCATCTTCAGACATGCCGGCAAGCGCCGGCTGCGAGGCCGAGAAGCGTGGCGCGGGCGCGGGGCGCTCGAGCGCACCGGCCTTCACAAATGCGTGACGCGCCCGGTTGTGCGGATGATCCCTGGCTTCGGCCAGCGACAGAACCGGCGCCACGCAGGCATCGCTTGCGGCAAACAGCGCGTCCCAGTCGTCGCGTGTCTTCTGCCGGAACCGGTCGGCAATGGCCGCGCGCATGTCCGGCCACAACGCCTTGTCGTATTGGCCGCGGACAAAATCCTCGCCGAGCGGCAGCAGTCTTGCGAATGCGGCGAAGAAGCGCGGCTCAAGGCAGCCGACCGCAACGTGGCGTGCGTCCGCCGTCTCATAGGTGTCGTAGAAGGGCGCACCGGAATCGAGCAGGTTGGCGCCGCGCCGGTCGCTCCACAGACCTGCCGACATGAAGGCGTGTATGGGGGCCACCAGCATCGAAGCGCCCTCGACCATCGCCGCGTCGATCACCTGGCCTTTGCCGGAGCGCGAGCGCTCGAACAGCGCTGCAAGCACCCCGGCGATCAGCATCATGGCGCCGCCGCCATTGTCGGCGATCAGATTCAGCGGCGGCACCGGCCGGCCTTCCTCCCGGCCTATGGCATGCAACACACCGGAATAGGCGAGGTAGGTGATGTCGTGGCCGGCGCGACCTGCGAGCGGCCCGTCCTGGCCGAAGCCGGTCATGCGGCCGTAAATCAGCGCCGGATTGCGCGCCAATGCAGCATCCGGGCCGAGACCAAGCCGCTCCATCACACCGGGGCGAAAGCCTTCGACAAACAGATCGGCCTTTTCGGCAAGGCGCAGCAGCAGTTCCGTTCCTTTGGCCTGCTTGAGGTCGACGCGCAGGATGGAGCGGCCGTGACGGTCGAGATTGTACGCATCGGAGAGCGGCAGCAGGGGTTGGTCCGAACCGGTGCGCTCGATGCGCAGCACCTCGGCGCCCATCTCCGACAGCATCAGCCCGGCCAGAGGCACCGGGCCGAGCCCAGCCATCTCGATGACTTTCAGGCCGGCCAGCGGACCGGTCTTCACTGCGCCGGCCGCCATGGCCGTCTATTTCGGCGCCATGCGGATTGCCCCATCGAGGCGGATGGTTTCGCCGTTCAGCATCTGGTTTTCGACGATATGCAGGGCGAGCGCGGCATATTCGGACGGCTCGCCGAGGCGGGACGGGAAGGGCACGGCCGCGCCGAGCGAATCCTGCACCTCCTGCGGCATGCCGGCCATCATTGGCGTCTTGAAGATGCCGGGCGCGATGGTGCAGACGCGAATGCCGGAGCGCGCCAGGTCGCGGGCAACCGGCAGCGTCATGCCGACGACGCCGCCCTTGGATGCGGCATAGGCGGCCTGGCCGATCTGGCCATCATAAGCGGCCACCGACGCGGTGTTGACGATGACGCCGCGCTCGCCGCCCTGCAGCGGTTCGAGTTGGGCGGCACGGTCGGCGACGAGGCGGATCATGTTGAAGGTGCCGATCAAATTGATCTCGATCACCTTGCGGTACTGGTCGAGCGGATGTGGACCATCCTTGCCGATCGTCTTCACGCCGATGGCAATGCCCGCGCAATTGACCAGGATGCGCGCTGGCCCAAGTCTCTTTTCCACCTCGGCGACCGCGGCCGCACCGCTGTCGGCGCTGCTCACATCGCACTGGATGGCGGCGCCGCCAATGTCGCCCGCCACCTTCGATGCCCGGTCGATGCCGATATCGAAAATGGCGACGCGCGCGCCCTTGTCGGCCAGCGCGCGGGCGGTTGCCTCGCCGAGGCCGGAGCCGCCGCCGGTTACGATCGCAATCTGGCCGTTCGGGTTCATGCTGCATGCTCCGTGCTGTTCCGGGTCATGCTACGGAGGTCGCCGCCATGGTGCAACCTGACCAATGGGGATCCATCGCGACCGGTGCCGCGACCGATCCTGGAGCTCAGGCCATCACTGGTGCCTGCTCCGCGATCCTGGCAAGGCTGGCATGGCCGACCTCGCCGGAGAGCCGCGCCACGGCACCGGGCACGATCTCGTGCGACAGCAGCCGGTCGAGGTCGACCGGGCGCGGCATGGAGATCTGGCCGCGGGGGATCTTTCTGAAGCCGAGCGGGCCGTAATAAGGCTCGTCGCCGACAAGGATCACCGCCGGCGCGCCGGCCTTGGCGGCCGCCTCCAGCGCGATCGCCACGAGCCGGCGGCCGATACCGAGATTCTTGAAGGCGGGCCGCACGGCGAGCGGCCCGAGCATCAGCGCGCGTCCGGCGCCGGCGGCGATGCGGGTCATGCGCACCGAAGCAACGACGATGTCGCCATCCATGGCGACAAAGGATAGCGAGCGCTCGTGGCCGCCGGTCTCGCGAATCTTGTAGGCGGCCAGCACGAAACGGCCGGGGCCAAAGGCTTCGTCGTTGATGGCTTCGATTTCGGGATCATGCGCCGGAGTTTCCGGCAGGTATTTCACGTCGGCAAGGCTCATGGTCTTCGCGGTCCGATAAAGAGGAAAGGTTGCTGCAAGCGGCAGCGTTCGCCAGTCAGCGCTTTCTAAGCGCGGGCGCCCTTTCGTCGTCGGTCAAACCGGATCAAGCCAAGATCGAACATGCGGAGTGTCCGCTAGCATCAATTTCCGGCGGCTGCAATCGGCTGTTTTCATCCGGCGTTTCATACGAGTGACGCTCTGTTCAGCAGATGACGGCTTCGGCATTGCCGCCTTGCGACTACATTGGCCAAGGCACGCAAGGAGATTTCGTATGGGATTGCTGGTCGAAGGCAAATGGCAGGACCGTCCGGCCAATGTCGATAGCAGCGGCAGGTTCATCCGCACCGAGACGCAGTGGCGTGACTGGATCACGCGCGACGGCGCGCCGGCGCAAGGTCGTACGCGCGGCTTCAAGGCCGAGCCCGGACGCTACCATCTTTATGTCTCGCTCGCCTGTCCGTGGGCGCACCGCACGCTGATCTTTCGCGCGCTGAAGAAGCTAGAAGACATCATCCCGGTTTCAGTCGTGCATCATTTCCTCGGTGCTGAGGGCTGGACGTTTTTGGCCGAGGATGGCGCCACCGGCGACACGCTCTACGGCCTCGACTTCCTGCACCAAATCTACACCAAGGCCGATCCAGCCTATTCGGGCCGGGTTTCGGTGCCGGTGCTGTGGGACAAGAAGGAAGAGACCATCGTCTCCAACGAATCCGCCGAAATCATCCGCATGCTCAATTCGGCCTTCGACGAGTGGGGCGATGCCGCTCTCGATTCCTATCCGCCAGGCCTGCGCGGCGAGATCGACAAGGTCAATGCGCTGGTCTTTCCCGCCGTCAACCGCGCCGGCTTTGCCCACGCAAGCGGCCTATGAAGAGGCGTTCGGCGAGCTGTTCGCGGCGCTCGACACGCTGGAGGGCCGACTGTCAAAACAGCGCTATCTCACTGGCGAGCGTGTCACCGAGGCCGATTGGCGGCTGTTCACCACGCTGGTGCGTTTCGACCCGGTCTATGTCGGCCATTTCAAATGCAATCTGCGCCGCATCGCCGACTATCCGAACCTTTCGAACTATCTGCGCGACCTCTACCAGGTGCCCGGTATCGCCGGCACGGTGAACCTGCACCACATCAAAATGCACTATTACGGCAGCCACGAGAGCATCAACCCGACGCGCATCGTGCCGGTCGGGCCTGGGCTCGACTATGGCGCGCCGCACGACCGGGCGCGGTTCAGGCAGGCGGCGTGAGCATCGGATTGACAGCCTACCAGTACGGCGATACCGGCTCGCCTTCAAAAACCTCGGCAAGCCGCCGCAGCGTCGCCGGCGTCGTGCCATGCGGCAAGCGGTCGAGCGGAAAGAAGCCTGCTTCGGCGATCTCGTGGTCCGGCAGTTTCGGCGCGGTCTGGTTGAAGGTTTCGATGAGATAGAGGCCGACATGGTCGCGGCGGCTGGAGCGGCAGTTGAAATGCATCGACTTCAGCACCGGCGGGGCGGTGAGCGCGATATTGCCTTCCTCGGCCAGTTCCCGCGCCAGCGCTTCACCAAGCGTTTCGCCGACCTCGACGCCGCCGCCCGGCAATTGCCAGCCGGGAACATAGGTGTGGCGGATGAGGAAGACGGTGTTCGAGGCGCGATCGTGGATCAGGCCGCGCACGCCCAGCGTCATCGGCCGCCGCAGCAGGAAATAGAGATGGAACAGCCTTGCTCTGAGGCCTGCCCAGCCGGTCTGGCGAAACGCCTGCTCCGGGTCCGACATAGCCATGACTAGCGAAACCGTGGATGGGCAGGAAACAGTGAGTGGAAAGCGGGGAGCGCGTCGCCTATGAAGGAAGGATGTTCAGGCTCGCGCATATTTCCGATGTCCATCTGGGGCCGCTTCCCGGTGTAACCTATCGCGAACTCGCGTCCAAGCGCGTCGTCGGCTACGTCAACTGGCAGCGCAACCGCCGCCGCCATATGCACGATGCCGTCATCGACACCATCGTCGCCGACATGAAGGCGAGCACCCCCGACCACCTCACCGTTACCGGCGATCTGGTCAATCTGGCGCTCGACGGCGAGATCGAGATGGCCAAGCACTGGCTTGAGACGCTGGGTTCGCCGGAGGATGTCTCGGTGGTGCCGGGCAACCACGACGCCTATGTGCCGGGCGCCTTCGACAAGGTCTGCCGCTCCTGGGCGGCGTNTCGGTGGTGCCGGGCAACCACGACGCCTATGTGCCGGGCGCCTTCGACAAGGTCTGCCGCTCCTGGGCGGCGTGGATGAGCGGCGACGGCGTGACTGCGCCGATCGACCGCAACGCTTTTCCCTATCTGCGCGTACGCGGCAATGTCGCGCTGATCGGCGTTTCGACGGCGCGCGCCACGGCGCCGTTCATGGCCAACGGCTTCTTCCTCGAAGGTCAGGCGCAAAGGCTGGCGACAGTGCTCGACGCAACGAACAAACGCGGCCTGTTGCGGGTGATCATGATCCATCATCCGCCGGTGCGCGGCGCCGTCGCCCAGCAAAAGCGCCTGTTCGGCATCTCCCGCTTCCACAAGACCGTTCATAGGCATGGCGCCGAACTCGTGCTGCACGGCCATTCGCATCTGCCGTCGCTGTTCTTCATCGGCGGGCGCGGCGCCAGGATTCCTGTCGTCGGCGTCGCCGCCGCCGGGCAGTCGCCAGGCAGCAAGAACCCGGCGGCACAGTACAATCTGCTCGATATTGACGGGGAGAAGGGCAATTGGCTGATTCGCCTGACGCGGCGCGGCCTGACCGGGCCGGCCTTGCCGCCATCGGACCTGCAGGTCATTGAACTCGGCGCGCAGACACCGAGGCCTTCAGATCGTTGATCAGAAGCTGATCTTCATCGCCATCAGGCGATCCCAAAACAGCGCGGCCGCCACCGCCAGGCCAACAAGCGCGCCGGCGGCGACGAAGCCCAGGCCTGCAAAGAAGGTCGACCAGCTCTTGCCTGGCGCGGCTGCTTGCAAGGGCGGCTCCGCTTCGACCACCGCAGGGCGTTTCAGGTCGGCGACGGCCGGCTCGACACCGCCCTCCATCATGCGCTGGCGCTCGACGATACGCTCCGCCACATAGCGCGTGACCTGATCGGCGACCGGTTTCATATCGGTCGATTCGGCGAGCACGACGCGGCCGATGCGGGTATCCCTGAGAAAGCGGTAGGTGCGGCGGTCGCGCCCCATGGCGACATGGCTGACGGCGTCGATCCACAGGCGGGGCTGCAGGCCGGAGGAGACGACGAAGTCGAAATTGTCCATGTCGGCGGGCACGTCGGCAAAGACCGGGGCGAGCTCGGCGGCGAGCAGATCAAGCCGCATCCGGTGCGCCTCGCGCATGTCGACCACGACATCGTCGCGATCGGCGAAGGCATTTTTCACATCGCGAACGGCGTCGGACAGTTTGCGGGAGGTGTCGATGGGGGTGATGTTTTCGCCAGTGTCCTTCATCGGCGTCGCCTCGCTGATATGGTTAATTGCGAGTTAACACAGGCGGCGGCAAAATGCACTGGCGAGATGCGGGGCGCAAGTAAGTTAGCTCGCCGCGGCCTCGAATGTCGGACGCAGGCGCCTGCCGCGGCGTGCCATGTTTCGGCGCACGGCCTGGGCGACCACATCAGGCACTTCCTCGACCAGCATATGGCCGGCATCGAGCACGTGATGAATATGAAAATGCGCCGGCAGACAATCAGCCTGGGTAAAGGGCAGCACCGGATCGTCCGTTCCCCAAACCACCATCACCGGCATGTCGAGGGTGTCCAGCTGTTCGCGGGGTATGACCCCCTGCCGCTCGTTCCTGGTCATGACGGCCGATATCTCAATCAGCTTGCGCAACTGGCCGGGGCGACGGCGTAGGTCCGCCAGGACGCCAACGATGCGTTCGGGCGGCGGGCTTCGCGGTCCCGACATGGCGGCAAGGCAGGCGCGGATTTCCCGTCTGTCGGCGGCCGCGGCGTAGCGGCGCAACAGCGGTCCGTTGATCTCGGGGCCAACACCGCCCGGCGCCAGAAGCGTCAGCGAGCCTATCCTTTCAGGCTCGGCAAGCGCCATCAGGGAGGCGACCGCGCCGCCCATCGAATGACCGGCGACATGCACCCTTGCTATCCCGCGTGCGGCGATATCGGCGAGAACCGCTCGCGCCGCTGTTTTGGCCGGGCCGCTGCCAGGAAATTCGAGAGACAGTCCGTGTCCCGGAAGATCGTAGGCCAAGGTCCTGACATCGGGCCCTAGCGACGCGGTCACCTCGCGCCAGATATCATGGCAACCACCGAAGCCATGCAGCAGGACGACCGTCTTCGGCCCGGCGCCCCGCTCGGCAACATAGAGGGATGAGACCATGAAAATGTGCGATTATTGCAAGACTGGAGAGGAAATTCGAATCGAGGCTGGATTGCTCCCAGTCCAGACCGATGGCCAGTAAAGTTTTCGCGATCCGGAAAGACTAGCTGGCGTTGCCGAGGCCCGCGGCGCGCAGCGCCTCAACCAGCCGGTCGGTCAGATCGGCGGGATATTTGCGCTCGGCGAAGGCCGCGCGCGGATCGGCGGCGAATTTCGGGAATTTGGTGGTCAGCTCATCCAGAAGCTTGGCTGCCAGCTGTTCGCGGCCGGCAGCCTTGGCGCCGATCAGCCGCGCCGCCAGATAATGCGATTTCATCGCCGTCGTGCGCAGCGACTCGCTGGCTATCGCGGCCTTGTTCATGTCGCCCAGCATGAATTGCCCGGCGAAAAGCCCAAAATCCCACCATGTCGGATGGCCGCTGAACGTCTCGACGGCATGGGTCAGGATGGGTGTTCCCTCGGCATATTTGCCGGCAAAGATCAGGCCATAGCCGTAAGCGGCAGCCATGCCGAGGTCGTAGGGGTTGAGCTCATAGGCCTTGCGCATCCAGCGGATCGATTCCTCGGTGTTGCCGAGGCGCGAATTGAGGTAGCCATAGGCGCGGTGCGCATAGGGGCTGGTCGGTCCCATCTGGATGGCGCGATGGGCGAAAGACATTGCTTGTTCGACCGTCGCGCCAGGCGGATAGGCGTAATGATCGGTGGCGGCCTCAAGGGTCAGGGAGGCCAGTTCCGAATAGACCAACGACGATTTCGCACCCTGGCCGGCGAGGTTGTCCAGGCAGCGATAGGCGGCCTCGTGCGTCCTGGTGCTCTGGTCGAGATAGTATCTGTCGTTGAGGATCAGGCAGCTCGTCAGCCCGGTCTGAATGCCGTTCTGTTCGATGTAGCTGTAGAGCGGGCCGGAGGCGGGAACGGTCGAGCTGAGGATGGCGGCGATACGATCCTCGACGGTGCCAGGTGCGCTGTCGGCGGCCGTCAGACTGCGGGACAAAAGCACGCGGCCGGTCGCCACGCTCTGCAGTTCGAGCGTCACGTCACCTGCCATTGGTCCCGGCAGGACATCGAAAACGAAGCTGGTCGGGTCGGTGCTCGGATCGCGCTTGCTGTCGGCGTCGCGGCCGATGAAGTCGATCGTGTCGAAACCGGCAAGGCCGGCGCGCAGCGAAGCGGCGACGCGGCCGGCCTCGGGGCCGGTGGCCTTCACCGCGATGTAGACGAGGGGCAGGGCCTCCATCGACGGCGATGCGATGCTGCTCGTTACGCCTGCGGTCTCGACCACCGCGGTAGGATCGCTGCTGGCAAGCAATGCGCCGCTGCCCTGGCGCAGGATGAGCACGCCCAGCATGAGAATGACCAGCGTCATGGCGACCCAGAAGAACTGGAGATGGCGCGCCAGCGAAGGCCCAGGTTCTGTAACCCCCGAAGCTGTCGCGGCAGCGGGAACGGCGTCAAGAGCCGCCTGGTCGGGCGATCCGGGCAAGGCGGCTACCGCCGCCGCAAGCGGCTCCTGCCCAACCGGCAGGCGTATGGCGTTGAGCTCATAGGACGGCACGTAGCCGCCGCGCGGAATGGCAATGCGAACCGGTTCGGCTATGCCTTCATTGGCGAAATAATGCTGGAGAAGTTCGCGCAGCCGGCCTGCCTGCACCCGGACAACGGCGTCGGTCGACGAATCGAAATCGCCGTCCTTGCCGAAGACGTCCATGGCGATGGAGAAACCCTTGAGCCTGTCGGCTTCGCCGGCCTGCTCGCGCTCAACAAGATAGCGCAGCAACTTGCGCGCGCGCTCGGAACGTCCGAACGTTTCGCTGGCGAGCAGTCGCTCCAGTGTCTCGCGCACTGCGGGGGCGGCAGGCGTGGCATGCTGCAAGTGTCGATCCTCTCGAAGTCGGCACAGGTTGAGGCGCAATCATATAGAGCCTGCACTTCCATACAAGCATGCTTATGTTATGCGATCGCGTAACACACCGGATAGTTGCCGGTGGTTGACACAAAAGACCGGAATTTCCCTCGGCAAATGGGGGATTTCCGGGCGCCGCGGACATTCGGCGCCCGGGAAAATATCAGCCGGCCTTGCGGCCGATTATCCGGTTGGCGGCCGAAACAATGGCTTCCAGCGAGGCGGCGACGATGTTGGTGTTGATGCCGGCGCCGAACAGCTTGCCGCCGGGATATTCCATCTCGACATAGGAAATCGCCGAGGCGTTCGAGCCGCGCTGGAGCGAATGTTCGGAATAATCAAGCACCGACATGTCGACGCCAACATGACGCGACAGCGCATCGACGAAGCCGTCGATCGGGCCGGTGCCGGAGCCGGCGATGGTCGTCTCCTTGCCGTTGTCGAGGATCACCGCCTCGACCACGCGCTGGCCCTTTTTCTCGGTGTCGGGATAGGTGTGATGGTCGAGGAACTTCAGTCGTGCGCCGGGCTGGTCGACATAGGTTTCGATAAAGCGGTCATGGATGCGTTTTGCCGGCACTTCCTTGCCTTCGGCGTCGGTGATCGCCTGGATCTCCTGGCTGAACTCGATCTGCAGGTTGCGCGGCAGATTGAGGCCGTAGTCGGCCTGCAGCACATAGGCGATGCCGCCTTTGCCCGACTGCGAGTTGATGCGGATGATCGCCTCGTAGCTGCGCCCGACATCGGCCGGATCGATCGGCAGATAGGGCACTTCCCAGACCGGCGTGTTGGCCTTCTTCAAGGCCTTCATGCCCTTGTTGATGGCGTCCTGGTGCGAGCCGGAAAAGGCGGTGTAGACGAGTTCGCCGACATAGGGATGGCGCTCTGAGATCTTCAGCTGGTTGGAGTATTCGTAGACGTCCTTCATCCGGTTGATGTCGGAGCAATCCAGATGGGGATCGACCCCTTGCGTGTACATGTTGAGCGCCAGCGTCACGATGTCGACATTGCCGGTGCGCTCGCCATTGCCGAACAGCGTGCCTTCGACGCGGTCCGCACCCGCCATCAGGCCGAGCTCGGTGGTGGCGATGCCGGTGCCGCGATCGTTGTGGGGGTGCAGCGAGATCAGCAGGTTCTCGCGGTCGTCCAGGTTGCGGCACATCCATTCGATCCGGTCGGCATAGATGTTGGGCGTCGACATCTCGACCGTTGACGGCAGGTTGATGATCAGTCTGTTGTCGGCTGTCGGCTTCACGATCTCGGTGACGGCGTTGCATATCTCCAGCGCGACTTCGAGCTCGGTGCCGGTAAAGCTTTCGGGCGAATATTCGAAGCGATAACCGCCGCCGGCCTTGGCCGCCATGTCGGTGATCATCTTGGCCGCGTCGGTGGCGATGCGCTTGATACCGCCGACATCCTTCTCGAAGACGACGCGACGCTGCAACTCGCTGGTCGAATTGTAGAAATGCACGATCGGGTTGGTGGCGCCCTTCAGAGATTCGAAGGTGCGGGTGATGAGTTCGGGACGGCACTGCACCAGCACCTGCAGCGAAACATCAGCCGGCACATTGCCTTCCTCGATGCACCAGCGGGCGAAATCGAAATCGGTCTGCGAGGCCGAGGGGAAACCGATCTCGATCTCCTTGAAACCCATGTCGAGCAGCAGGGCGAACATGCGCGCCTTGCGCTCGTGACCCATCGGATCGATCAGCGCCTGGTTGCCGTCGCGCAAATCGACCGAGCACCAGATCGGCGCCTTGTCGATGACCTTGTTGGGCCAGGTGCGGTCGGTGAGACCGACCGTCGGATAGGGCTGGTATTTTCGGGCCGCGCCCGGCATGTGGCCGGCCGCGCGTTTTACGCTTTCGGCTTCGCCGGCGCGGATGTCTTCTCGTGCGTCCATCGTCTTGTTCTCCCGGCGGCTCGCGGATCGGTCTTCGGACGGATTCCAGGGCGAGCAGCGCCTTATCAGATTTTCGTTCGCTTGATGTGAATTGCCAATTTCTGAACTGGCTAAGGAGCGTGCGCGTAAGCGGCGGTTCGACCGCCGGGCGCTCCTTCAGCGAACCCGGCGATCGCCGATAAGGCCGAGAAGAAGCAGGGTCGATGCCAGCGCGCGCACGGTCTCCCCGGCAAAGCCGGTCGGACGGGAAGCGACGGAGGAGACGCGCGTGTTCATGGCGGGTTTCATACAGGAGCCGCCATGGACAGGCAAGTGGGCTGCCATTCCACCACTCGCGAGCACTCTTCCCCATGCGCGGCAAATGCGCCAGACTTGCGTGTAGCCGGGGCCGCAATGCTTCGCCGTCTGAGGGGTCATCCGTGAATTTCGTTTTCTTCTCGCCGCATTTTCCCGCCAACGGCGCCGATTTCTGCGACCGGCTGAAGAAGGCCGGCGCCACGGTGCTGGGCATTGGCGATGCGCCTTATGAGGCGCTGGACGGCAAGCTGAAGGTGGCCCTGTCGGAATATTACCGCATCGCCGACATGGAGGACTACGATCCGGTGTTCCGGGCGATGGGTCATTTCATCCACAAATGGGGCCGCATCGAGCGCTTCGAGTCCCTCAACGAGCATTGGCTGGAGCTGGAAGCCAACATCCGCACTGACTTCAACATCTACGGCACCAAGCTCGATTTCGTGAAGAATTTGAAGCGCAAGAGCCGCATGCGTGCATTCTTTCGCAAGAGCGGCGTCGACACCATCGCCCAGCGCAAATGCTCCGACCGGGCCGGTGCCATGACCTTCATCCGCCGCGTCGGCTATCCCGTGGTGGTGAAGCCCGATTCCGGTTCCGGCGCCTCGAACACCTTCAAGATTTCCAACGCCAGGGAACTTGACCAGTTCTTCAGAGACAAGCCCGAGGACGTGACCTTCGTCATGGAGCAGTTCATCGAGGGGCTGGTGGTGACCTTCGATGGGCTGGTCAACCGTGACGGCGAGGTGGTGCTGGCGGCCAGCCACCGCTACGACCAGAGCATCATGGAAGTGGTCAACAAGGACCGCCACATGAGCTACACCTGCTTTCCCAAGGTCCGACCGGCGATCGAAGAAGCCGGCCGCAAGATCCTCAAAGCGTTCGACGTGCGCGAGCGCTTCTTCCACATCGAGCTGTTCGAAACCAAGGACGACCGCGTCATCGCGCTTGAGGTCAACATGCGGCCGCCCGGCGCCTGGATGACCGATGCGATCAACTACACGTTCGACATCGACGTCTACGCGGCCTGGGCGGACATGGTGGTGAAGGATGCCGCCGGCGGGCCTTACGAGGGCAAATATTTCACCGCCTATGCCAGCCGCAAGCGGCGCCTCGACTATTTGCACAGCCATGAGGACGTGATAGCCGCGCATCGCGACAAGATCGTCCATCATCAGCCAATTGAAGAGGTTTTCAGCCGCGCCATGGGAAATTACGCCTACCAGATGCGCTCGAAAGACGAAGCAGCACTGCGCGCGGCCGTCGCCTACATCCACGCGGAAAAGGCTTGAACGCGATGGACATCTCCTATCACAAGCATTTCTCCGGCAATCTCGGCCGCGACATGGAATACAAGCGCTACGGCCATGCCGGCCGGCCGGTGGTGGTGTTCCCGACGTCGCAGGGGCGGTTCTACCAATTCGAGGATTCCGGAGGGGTTGGAGCGCTGGCCGAATTCATCGATACCGGCCGCATCCAGCTGTTCGCGGTCGACGGCGTCGATTCGGAATCGTTCTTCAACAAGCATGCCGGCGCCGCCCACCGTATCGGTCGCCACGAGGCTTATTTCCGATATGTGNTGCGCGAGGAGGCGCTGCCGGAGTTTCTGGCGACCGCCGAGCAAGCCAATGGCGGGCGCAAATTAAAGCCGCTGTTCACCGGCTGTTCGATGGGCGGTTATCATTCCTCGAACTTCGTCTTTCGCTTTCCCGAACTCGCCAGCGGCGTCATCGCGCTGTCGGGCGTCTATTCGGCGGGCGACTTCTTCGGCAAGGTGCTGGAAGGCGACATTTTCTACAATTCGCCGCTCGACTATCTGCCCGGCATCGTAGACCCAAAACTGCTTGCCCGGCTGAAGTCGCTGAGGATGATCTTCTGCTGCGGGCAGGGCGCCTGGGAAGAGCGGATGCTGGTCGAGACCCGCAGGCTGGAACAGATCCTGCGCGACAAATCCATTCCCGCCTGGGTCGACTATTGGGGCGGCGATGTCAGTCATGACTGGCCATGGTGGCACAAGCAGCTGGTCTATTTCTTCGGCCGCTGGCTGGATGATGATCTGATGCACCGGCTCGATTGATGACCACACCCGAACCTATCCGCCGCTTTATCGAGGCCACCAATGCGGGTGATAGCGAAGCCGTTCTCCACACGTTCACAGCCGACGCGTCCCTGACCGACTGGGGGCGGTCCTTCCAAGGCCGCCAGCAGATCGCGCGCTGGAACCAGTCGGACAATATCGGCGTGAAGTCCAATCTTCGCATTGTCCGCATCGCCGAGGTCGAGGGCAGCTACCGCGTCCGCATTGCCGTGAAAGGCAATGGCCTCAACGGCGAGGGTGACATGACCTTCGTGCTGGACGGCCACCGCATAGCGAGCCTCGTCATCTCCTGACGCGGCTCAGCTACCCTTCCTGGCAAACCGGCAGAGCAATGGTCTCGTGTTCCACCGCCGATCCACGGCGCAAGCCGAGAAAGACGACAAGGGCGGTGACGATGGTGATTGCCGCCAGCACGATCAGCAGCCTGTCGAACGCGATCTCATAGGCCTGGACCAGGACCGTGGCTCCGGCACCCGGCAAGCGGGCTGCCGCTTCGCCGATGTTGCCGGTCACCAGCAGCTGCGCGGCGGCGGTTGCATCCAGGGAAGACGCCGTTCCCTGAGCCGCCAGTTGGGCTGCCGTGAAACCCGACAGGACTGCCATGACGATCGCCAGCGCCACGCCTTCGCAAGCGACGCGGGTGGTGTTGAAGATGCCGACCGCCATGCCGGCACGCTCTTTCGGCACGACGCCGACGGCAAGTCCGTCCATCAGCCCCCAGGGCAAGGCGATGCCGACGCCGATGAGGATCAGCGGCGCCACCAGCGCTGCGACGACAGGCGGTGTCAGGCTCAGCCAGACAAGGCCGCCGGCGGCCACAAGCAGGCCGACACCGCAGATCGTTGCCGGAGCGATCCAGCGCGCTACCTGGCCGGCGAGCAGTGGCAGGATCAACAGCGGTCCCGACAGGCAGATCATCAACTGCCCCGCCTTGATCTCGCTCATCCCCTCGATGCCGATGAAGCGGATAGGCAACAGCACCAGCAGGACGACGAAGCCATAGGCGGGAGCGGCCGCCAGGAACTGGACGCCGACGAAGCGGGGAAAGCGGAACAGCGAGAGATCGAGCATCGGCCGGCGCACGCGCCGCTCGACGACGACGAAAGCGGCAAAGCAAAGGGCGGCCGCCACGAGAAGCCCGATCACCAGGGGATCGGTCCAGCCGCTCTGCGGCGCTTGCAGCACGCCGTAGGTCAGCGATGCCAGCGCGATCGTAAAGGTGCCGGCTCCCGCCCAGTCGAGGCCGGTCGCATCCGGATCGCGCGATTCCCTGATGGTGCGCAGGCCGAGCAAAGCGGCTGCAATCGCGAGCACTGCCACCAAGACGAAGATCGATCGCCAGCCGAAAGCATCTATGAGCAGGCCCGACGCGATCGGCCCAAAAGCGAGGCCGATGCCGAAACTGGTGCCGAGGAAGGAGAAGGCGCGCAGCCGCAATGGCCCATCGAATTCCTGGGCAAGAGCGGAGGCGCCGCCGGCAAAGGCGGCGGCACTGCCGAGCCCTTGCGCAGCCCTGAGCACATCGAACCAGACGATATCAGGGGCAAACATCGATCCCAGCGATGCCAGCACATAGGTGGCGAGGCCAACAAGGAAGAGCCGCTTGCGGCCATGATTGTCGGCCAGCGCGCCTGATGCCATCAAGGTGGCGGCGAAGGTCAGCATGAAGGCGTTGGTCACCCAGTTGAGCGCGATCGGGCTGCCGCCGAGGTCGGCCGCAATGCGGGAAAGCGCGACGGCCGGGCCGGTGAAGGTCAAGGGCATTGTCATGGCGGCAAGGCATACCGACAACAGGACAAGCCATGGCGCGACCGCGCCGTTTGTGGTCTTCGAGGTCATGGATTTCCTATCTGAACCAGGATCCGCCGGCCTGCCGCAAGCTTGCTGCGCCGGTCGTAACGGGAAGATAGGCTCGCGACACTTCGAGAAAAATAGTGTTAAATCTCCAGATATACCGGACTGAAACGCTCGAATGGAGAGATGCGATGGAACGCCTCAATGGGCTCCTGGCCTTTGCCCGCACGGCTGAGTTCGGCAGCTTCATCGCTGCGGGCCGCACGCTCGGCATCTCGGCATCGGCCGTCGGCAAGAGCGTCGCCAGGCTCGAGCAGGATCTCGGCGTCAGGTTGCTTCAGCGCAGCACGCGCCGCATCGGCCTGACCGAAGAGGGCAAGCTGTTCAACGAGCGGGTGCGGCGCATCCTCGACGACATCGACGATGCCGAGGCGATGCTGTCGCGGAGCCGCGAAACACCGCATGGGCGGCTGCGCGTTTCGACGCCGATCGTGACCTATCATTTGCTGTTCCCGGTGCTGTCCGAGTTCATGGCGCGCTATCCCGAAATCGAACTCGACATCGACTTTAACGACCGCATCGTCGACCTCATCGACGAAGGCGTCGACATCGCGATCCGCAGCGGCGACCTGCCGGATTCGCGCCTGGTGGCGCGGCCGCTTGCACCCTTCCGGCTGCTGTTGTGTGCGGCACCCTCCTATATCGAGCAGCACGGCAACCCGAGCCGCCCGGACGATCTCGTGAACCATTACGGCATCCGCTTCCGCTTTCCCAACAGCGGCAAGCTGCAAGGCTGGCCGTTCATCGGCGGCAGCGCCGAGCCGCAGGTCCGCTCGATGCTGACCTGCAACAACACGGAGGCGCTGAAGGGCGCCACGATGGCCGGGCTCGGCATCAGCTCGATGCCCGATTTCCTGGTCCGCGAGGCGCTGCGTGACGGCCTGCTGCGCACGGTGCTGGACGATCATGTCGACGGCCGCGGCCAGTTCCGGTTGCTTTGGCCGTCCAATCGCCATTTGTCGCCAAAGGTTCGCGCCTTCGTCGACTTTCTTCCCGACCGGCTTGCCGCGACGCTGAGCGGCTCTTGAATTAGTCCTTCGCGGCCGACAGCGACTGCGACAGCAAGGAACAGCGGCGCTTCTCAGTAGGTGGCGCGGCCGCCGGAGAGATCGAACGTTGCGCCGGTGGTGAAGGAATTTTCGTCCGATAGCATGAAGGCGATCATCGCAGCCGCCTCTTCGACTTCGACGAACCGGCCTCGCGGCACCTTGCCCAGCATGTAGGCGACCTGGGCCTCAGTGAGCTGTTCGAGGATGCGGGTGCGGGCGGGCGATGGGGTCAGCGCGTTGACGGCGATGTCGTGGCCAGCCAACTCCTTACCGAGCGATTTTGTCAGCGCGAGCACGCCGGCCTTGGCGGCGGAATAGGCGGCGGCATTCGGATTGCCTTCCTTGCCTGCGACCGAGGCGATGTTGACGATGCGGCCGTAGCTGCGCGCGATCATGCCGGGCACCAGGCGCTTGCAGCAGTAGAAGACGCCGTTGAGGTCGATGTCGATTATCTGGCGCCAGGCGGCAGGATCATAATCCGCCACCGTCGCTGCCGGTCCGGCGATGCCGGCATTGTTTACCAGCAGATCGACCGGACCAAGCGAGCGCTCGGTTTCGGTCGCGGCGCTGTCGACGGCCTCCATCAGCGATTGATCGCACAGCAAACCCTCGACCCGGCCGAGCGGGGCGAGTTCGGAAACGGCCTTCGCCATGGCGGTCTCGTCCACATCCCAGATGGCGACGCTGGCACCCGATGACAGCAGTCGCCGGGCGACGGCAAGGCCGATGCCTTGCGCGCCGCCGGTCACCACGGCGACCCGGCCTGAGAGATCGACGGCATTCACACGACGTTTCATGGGCACTTTTCCTCTTCCCTGGATATTTGAATCTCAGTCCCTGACGGCTCTCGCCACCAGCCGCGCTATGCTCGGCCCGGCGATGAGCACGACCAGGAAGCGGGTCGACTGCAAGGCCATGACGAAGGATATGTCGACGTTCTGCGCGGCGGCGGCAATGATGGCGACGCTGTCCATGCCGCCGGGGCTGGTCGCGAGATAGGCGGTCAGCGGATCGATACCAAGGACGTGGCTGATCAGCCAGGCTAGCCCGCCGCAAAAGGCGATCAGCACGACGATAGAGCCGACGATCTGCGGCAGCGCCCGTGTCGCATGACGCAGGATCGCCCGGGTAAAATTCAGCCCTATCGACCAGCCGACCATCGCATAGGAGAGCGCCAGCAGCCATGGCGGCAATTGCATCGCCACGCCGAAGCCGAGATGGACGATGGTGCCGATGATGAAGGTGCCGAGGAAGAAGGGTGACGGCAGCCGGCACAACCGGCCGAGCAGGCCGCCGACCAGCGCCACGCCGAGCGTGGCGGCAAAGGCTGCCGGTTCGATCGGCGGGAACCAGACGATGGCTGGTACCTCGATGCCGGAAGTGTCGACCCACATCTTGGCGACGAGTGCTGCCGTCATCGAGACGAAGATGACGCGCAGATACTGCATGAAGGCGACGAGGCGCTGATCGGCGCCGAAGGCACCGGCCATCAGCACCATGGCAGTGGCAGCACCCGGCGACGAGCCCCAGACCGCGGTGGTGCCGGGCAGGATGCGCCAGCGGCTGATCAACCAGCCAAGCAGGCTGGACGCCGCAAGGGTCGCCAGCACCACGACAAGGACCAGCGGCCATTCCTTGTAGAACACCGAAAAAATGTCGGTGGAGATCGACGCCGCGACCAGACAGCCGACCAAGGCCTGGGCGGCGGCGAACAGCGGCCGCGGCACGCGCACCGTGGCGCCATTGGTGCCGGCAAGGATCGCCGCCAGCATCGGGCCGATCAGCAGCGCCGCCGGCAGTGCGGCGTATTCCAGCGCGCCGGCGAACAGCAGCGAGACGATCAGCAGCACCACCCACTGCCGAACCGGACGCATGCGCGCCATGCGTTCGACGGCCGGTTGGTCTGGCGAAGAGTCCATGTTTGGGTCTTAGACCTGGAAGAGAAAAATGCGAACGCTGTCTCGGACGAAATTCACGACCCCGACCCCGCGTTGGGATGTCACTCGTTCTTGATGGCGGGCAGGCCGAAACCGCCGGCCGGATGGGTCTCGACCTGGAATTCGAAGCCGGCGATGATCGGCCGGGCCTTGGCGATCGCTGCCTGGACCTCCGGCAGCTGCAGCGAAGCCTTGTGGCTTGCGGCGTCGGTCCACACTTCGGTCACCCAGATCGCGTCGGCATCGGCCGGGTCGCGGGCGATGACATAACTCAGGCAACCCGGCATGGCGCCGGTCGAGGCGAGCAGCACATCCATGATCGCGTCGCGCTGGCCGCGCGACGCCCGCATCTTTCCGATCAATCCGTACATTGCCTCTCCCCTTCTTCCAACCTCAGCAAACGTGCGCACGACATGCATGGTTGCGAGACGCAGTATGCAATTGCCGGCTCACGGCATCAACTGGCCACCGTTCACCTCGATCACCTGGCCGGTGATGTAACCACTCAGGAGATCGGAGGACAGGAAGAGATAGGCGCCGACGCAGTCTTCGGCCGTGCCGGCACGCCCTTGAGGAATGGTGGCGACCATGCCCTTCATCTGCTCGTCGGTGGAATAGCGCTCATGGAAGGGTGTCGCGATGGTGCCCGGCGCCACCGCGTTGACGCGGATGCCGAAGCCGATCAGTTCCTTGGCCATGCCGCGCGTCACATTGGAGACAAAGGCCTTGGCCGAACCGTACAGCCCGGCGCCGCCGCCAGCGCCATTGCGCGCCGCGATCGACGAGGTGTTGACGATGAAGCCGCCCTGCTTCTTCAGCCATGGCATCGCCTTGCGCGAGGCCGTCAGCACCGAGCGGGCGTTGAGGTCCATCACCGCGTCGTAGTGCGCCTCGGTCTGCTCCGCATAAGGTACGCGGCCGAGCATGCCGCCGGCATTGTTGATCAGCCCGTCGAGCCGCCCGAATGTTTCGGCGCTCTCCTCGACTACCCGCTCGACATCGGCTGCCTGTGAGAAGTCGCCCTGTGTCAGGAACACCTCACCGCCGCTGTCGCGGATGTTTTTGGCCAGCGTTTCTGCGGCCTCCCGGCTCGAATTGTAGTGCAGGGCGACCCGGCATTTCTGGGCGGCGTAGGCCAGTGCAAGGGCGGCACCGATGCCGGTCGAAGCGCCGGTGACCAGCACCGCCTTGCCGGCAAGATCGGGGATGACGAGGGTGGTCGCGGTCATGAGCACTTTCCTTCGGGCTGTTTGGCCACCCTTCGTAGGCTCTCATGGCCTTCACGTTCAAGCCCGTGGCGGCTCAGGGCCGGAGATAGGCGTAGCCCTGGCGCTGCAGTTCGGCGAGCTTGACGACGCCGCCCTTGTCGGCGGCGTGGAAGCCCTCGAGCAGGTCGGCAAGCGTGATCTCCATGCCTTGCATGGTGTTGCCGCAGGCATGCGGCTCAAGGCCCTGCTGGACAAGGCCGGCAAAGCGTCCCGAGATCGCCGCCGATATGCCTTTCGACTTGAAGCCGGCGAGGGCCGGACCATGCACGACCAACACGATGTCGACATTGCCGCCGGTGCCTTCATAGTGGTTCTTGATGTTGCCGAGCACGAAGTTGACCTTATCGAGGTCGCTGAGGTGATAGGCGACCTTCGGTCTGTCTTCAGCGGCGGCGGCCCGGCTCAGCCCGAACAGGCCGGCGGCACCGGCAAGGCTGGCCCGGAACATGTCGCGTCGACGCATGGCATCCTCTCGGCTTGGCGCTCCCCGCAAATTGCGTGGCTGCGGCCATGATACTAGCATAAATTCACGTTACGTCCTGTCGATGCGAGGAGGGGGTCACATGGCGTTCAGGAAGTGGAAGGTTGTTGCCAGCGCTGGATTTGGCGCCGTGCTGCTCGGCGCGTTTGAGGGTTTTGCCGGCGATGCGCTTAAATTACCCGAACTCAGCCCGAATGGCGTCGATGCGTGTTTCGGCCGCGTCTATGATGCGGCGCACCTCAAGGCGCATCCAAAGCAGAAGGTGGCGCGGATCTTCTTCCTCTATGGCCATGATCCGGTGAGCCATCCGAACGAGGAGCCGATGGCAAACGCCGACACCTCCTACAACGGTTTTCTCACCACCATGGTGCGCGGCGCCAAGGCGCCGCAATGGGCCGGCGGCTGGTGCAATCACGAGTCCGAGGACGGCAAGTCAGGTCCGATCCGCTGCGGCATGGACTGCGACCGCACCATGGCGTCGCTGAAGCTCGACGACAAAGGCCGCCTGATCCTCACCGATGTCTCGTCCGATCTCTATCTCGACGCCGGATCGGAGGACGAACTGGGCGAAGCCGAATATGACCGGCAGGCGCTGGGCTCGGAGGACGATAATTTCCGTCTCGACCCGATGCCGGCCGCAACCTGCCAGGCTGAATTCGCCAAGATCGACCCGATCGATCCGGCGCTTGGCGCGCCACTGCGCGAGCAGCTGAAGTCGGACCAGCCATTCTGCTATGGGCGCGACTACGATGCTGCGCATCTCTCCTCGCATCCCGACCAGGTGACTCAGTCGATCCGTGTCTTTCGCGGGCCGGTGGAACTGGCCTCCTTTGCCTCAGGCGGCGATGTCGCCAACTGGCCCGACGGCGCCGACATCGGCGTTTCCGTGACCACCAGGGAGAACGGGGCCAAGGTCACGCAGACCTATTCCTGCCAGGGCGAGGCGGACCAGTGGCGTTGTGCGGCGAGTTCCAAGATGAGCAACTTTGCCTGCGACATCAGCCAGAAGGAAATCTACCTCAAGCGCGGCGCCAATGGCACCATGATGCTCGCCAACCCCAACAGCAGCCTGGCCATCGTTGATCTGTGCTCGAAGGAAGCTGGCGGCAAGACGGAGTCGGATGATAAGATCTACAGGCTGGAGCCAATGCCGCAATCGGCTTGTGCGCCTTAGTCACTCTTAGCAGCCATTTGACAATGAATATGATGCGTCGCAGCTTTCTTGGTTTTCTGACTTCCTTGGCCTTCATCGGTTCCGCCAACGCTGAAGGCGAGGCTGAGGCTCGCAAGGCTGCCTCAATAGCACAGTTGAAGAAGGAGGGCGTGCCGTTCATCGACCATTTGCCGGCGATCGAAACCGCAGCCGAAAGTCGGCGACGAACGAAGGACGAGGTGGTTAAACGCGCCATCGCACTGGTAATCGTGGCCGTCACAGCGGAGACCAATGATCGAAATCTTTTAAGCAACTTGATCAGCCAGTTTGGAGCCGAAGGGTTTTTTACGCCCAAAGAGCAAGCGTTTGTCGGTAACCCCGTTGCAACCGAGCAAGATCGCGCAAATTTTAGCTGGCGCTATGAAGGGGCTTTCGTAATGTTGTGGGCGTTGCAAGTCTTCAAAAACCTTGGGCGTCCAGACAAGCCTTGCGATGTGTCGCGTATGGTTTCGGTGTTGCGTGACCTCGACACGGAAGGGCTGCTCAAGCGGGCCAATTTGCGCCCGCAAAGCGAGCTTCTCGATGCTGCCGATCTGATCTATCGGTACAATTGGGCTGTGATGGATGCGCGGGTGAATGGGAAAGCCGCGCCGGCAGGATTGGAACGAGACGTGGTTGTCGAACGTCATTACGCGCTCAATTGGCTGATTGGGTATATGGGGCAGGAATGGGATGACATCTCGACCGACACATGATGAGCCGATCGCAAGCGGGTGCTACCTTGGATCGGACTTCGCTTGCCGAGTTTGGATTGACGAACTTAGACGGTTCGCCTGACTACGCTTTTGCCGAGGCCGAGCTGGCGCGCCCTTGAGCAGCAGGCGCTGCCCGATTTGGAGGCAATCAACGCCTGGATGTAGCCATTGGCGGGCTACCCCACATGGCGGTAATGGCGCGATCGATCCGGCGAGGTCGGCAGATCCTCGCCCGAAGATGATGCCCCGAGTTTTTCCTCAAGCGAAAGGCACCGCCGTCGTGCCTTTCGGCAGCTTCGCCTCGTCGTCCGGTTCGACATGGATGGTGACGCGCACCGAGGGGATTTCGGCCTTCAGCGCGTCCTCGATGCGGTCGCAAATGACGTGGCTGGCGCCGACCGTCATGTCGGCGTCGACGACCAGGTGGAACTCGATGAAGGTGGCGCGGCCGGCGATTCGGGTCTTGAGGTCATGAACCTCCAGCGCGCCCTTGCAATTGGCCGAGATGATGTCGCGAATGTGCATGTGTTCGGTCGTGTCCACTGCGCGGTCCATCAGCCCGTTCATCGACGAGCCGATGACGTGCCAGCCCTGCCACAGGATGTTGAGCGCGACGATGACGGCAAGCGCCGGATCAAGGATCTGCCAACCGGTCAGGATAGCGCCGACGAGGCCGCCGAAGACGCCGACCGAGGTCACGACATCGGTCATGATGTGCCGGCCGTCGGCGACCAGCGCCGGTGATTTTGCGCTGCGCCCGGCGCGGATCAGCGTCCAGGCCCAGAAGGCGTTGATGACGGTGGCGACGCCGTTGATCGCCAAGCCCTCCCAGGGTTGTTCGAGCGGGGTCGGCGTCTGCCAGGAGCGCCAGACCTCGTTGAGGATCAAAAGCGCGGCGAGCACGATCAGCACGCCTTCCAGCACCGCCGAAAAATACTCGGCCTTGTGGTGGCCGAACGGATGGTCCTGGTCGGCCGGCTTGTAGCTGACCAGGACCGCCCAATAGGCGGCGGCCGATGCTATGACGTTGACGATCGACTCCAGCGCATCCGAATAGAGCGCAACGGAGCCGGTGACGTACCATGCGGCAAGCTTGAGCGCGAGCACCACGCAGGCGATGACAATCGACCAGAAGGCAAGGCTGGCGATCCTTTGCCTGGCCGCTGCCTTCGCTGCGATCGCCGCCATGTTGTCCGTCGCCGCCATCGTTTCTAAGCGGCCTTTTCCTTGGCCTTGCGCGGCAGATGCGCAACGATGTTTTCGATGATGCGCATGCCGGCATTGTGGCCGAGCGTCATGATCGATTCCGGATGGAACTGGACGGCGGCGATCGGCTCCTTGCGGTGTTCGAAGGCCATGATGATGCCATCCTCGGTCTCGGCGGTGACGATGAAATCGTCGGGCAGCCGCACCGGATCGGCAAAGATCGAGTGGTAGCGGCCGACGGTCACTTCCTTGGGCAGGCCGGAGAAGATGATTCCGGGCTTGGAGACGCGGATGCGCGACGGCTTGCCGTGCATCGGCACGTGCAACTGCCTGAGTTCGCCGCCATAGGCCTCGGCCAGCGCCTGCAGGCCAAGGCAGACACCGAAGATCGGCAGGTCGCGGGCGCGGGCGTTCTTGATGGTCGCGGCGCAGTCGAAATCCTTCGGCGTGCCCGGTCCGGGCGACAGCACGACGAGATCGGGCTTCAGCCGTTCGAAGACTTCTTCCGGCACCGGCGAACGCACGGTCGAGACATTGGCACCGGTCTGGCGGAAATAGTTGGCCAGTGTGTGGACAAAGGAGTCTTCGTGGTCGACGAGCAGGATGTTGACGCCGTCGCCGACGCGCGCGGTGGTGCGTTCGGCGCCTGCGGCATTGCCCAATTTGGCGTCGCGAATGGCGGAGAGCATGGCGGATGCCTTCAGTTCGGTTTCGGCTTCTTCTTCCTCGGGGATGCTGTCGAAGAGCAATGTGGCGCCGGCTCGCACCTCGGCAATGCCGTCCTTGATGCGGATGGTGCGGAGCGTCAGGCCGGTGTTCATGTCGCCGTTGAAATTGACCATGCCGATGGCGCCGCCATACCAGGCACGCGGGCTCTTTTCGTTCTGCTCGATGAAGCGCATCGCCCACAGTTTCGGCGCACCGGTGACGGTGACCGCCCAGGCATGCGACAGGAAGGCGTCGAAGGCATCCATGCCTTCGCGCAGGCGCCCTTCGATGTGATCGACGGTGTGGATCAGGCGTGAATACATCTCGATCTGGCGGCGGCCGATGACGCGCACCGAGCCCGGATCGCAGACCCTGGACTTGTCGTTGCGGTCGACGTCCGAGCACATGGTCAGCTCGGATTCATCCTTCTTGGAATTGAGCAGCTTCAGGATCTGCTCGCTGTCGGAAATGGCGTCGTCGCCGCGCTTGATGGTGCCGGAGATCGGGCAGGTCTCTACGCGGCGGCCGTTGACGCGCACGAACATTTCGGGCGAGGCGCCGATCAGATACTCGTTTTCGCCGAGATTGATGAAGAAGGAATAGGGCGACGGGTTGATCGACTTCAGCTTGCGCGAGATTTCGGAAGGCTGCGTCTCGCAGCGTTCGTAGAACATCTGCCCGGGCACGACCTCGAACAGGTCGCCGCGCTTGAAACTGTCCATCGCCTTGCGCACCAGATTGGCATATTCGCCCGGCTCATGGTCGCCGCGCGGCGGGATGCGGTCGGCGGTCTTGAACGGTTCGGCAATTTCGTCCCGCGGCAGCCCCTCGGTTGAAAAACCGTCGCCGGAATAGTCGTAGCGGTCGGTCCAGGCCTTGGTCGAATAATGGTCGACGACCAGGATCTCGTCAGGCAGGAACAGCACGAGATCGCGCTGGCTCTGTTTGCGCTCGAGCTTGTAGTCGACTGGATCGAACTGGAAGGCGAGGTCGTAACCGAAGGCGCCGTAAAGGCCGAGATTGGCGTCTTCATCGGTCTTGAACAAAGCGGTGATGGCGCGCAGCACAGTAAACACAGAGGGGACGCGGCTGCGCTCTTCCTCGGTGAAGACGCGGCCGGGCTTGGCGACATCGAGGCGAATCAGCTTTTTCGAGGTTTCAGCAATCGTCACCTCGGTAATGCCGGCCAGCGTCTTGCCGATCACCGGCAGCAGCACTTCGCCACGGCCGTTCAGCGCCTCGATGCGCATGGCGCGGCCACGCGCGGAAATCACCAGCGGCGGATCGATGATGGCCGTATCCCAGCGTGTGTAGCGGCCCGGATATTCGTAATTCGAGGAAAACACCGCACCACGGCGCGAGTTCAAGCCATCGACATAAGCGTCGATCGCACCGGCGTAAGGCTTGTCGTGGCGTTCGCGGGTGATGGTGACACCACCTGCGGTCACGAAGCTTTCCGCGCCGTTTTCCAGAGCCTTCATCGTCATTGCCGTCTCCATATGGCTTGTTGGGGCAACGGACCCGGGAATGGCTTTGAAAAAACAAATGGCCGCCCGGACATTCCGTTGCGGCCACCCTCTATTTTCACGCGCACGCGTTCGAACAGGCCGCTGTCAGCGAGCCCACCACCAAATGGTCTTGATCGAGCGCATGTTCATGGGCGAAATCCATAGCGGCGAAAAGCCGGATGCGCAACAGGTTTGAAAGGCCTGTTTGTGGCCGCCGCTTCTGCAGCCCATGGCACATCGCCAAGGCTTGGGGTCCTGCCTAGACTGTTCGTCCAACATCGGAAAGACGGGAAGACAGCAATGACCGAGCAGATCGAGCGCGCACGCACGTTCCATGCCCTTCATGTCAAGGGCAACCCGATCGTTCTCTACAATGCCTGGGATCCGGGCTCGGCCAAGATCGTCGAGAGGGCGGGCGCCAAGGCGATCGCCACCGGAAGCTGGCCGGTCGCGGCTGCTTTTGGTTATGCCGATGGCGAGAAAATTCCGCTGGAGCTAGCGCTGGACAACATCAGGCGCATCGTGGCGGCAGTCGACCTGCCGGTGACCATGGACCTCGAAGGCGGCTACGGCGTCGAGCCGGAGACTGTCGCCCAGACGGTGACACGTGCCCTGCAGGCCGGCGCCATCGGTTTCAATTTCGAGGACCAGATCGTCGGCGGCGCTGGTCTGCACGACATCGCGGTACAGGTGAAGCGGATCGAGGCGGCAGCGGCGGCGGTGAAGGCTTCCGGCATTCCCGCCTACATCAACGCCCGTACCGACATTTTCCTCAAGGCCAAGCCGGATGCGCATGACAGCGTGCTGCTCGACCAGGCCATCGAGCGGGCGCACGCTTATGAAAAGGCAGGAGCTAGCGGCTTCTTTGCGCCGGGGCTCGGCGACGAGGGTCTGATCGAGGCGCTGTGCAAGGCCACCGTGCTGCCGGTCAACATCATCGCGCTGGCGCATGTGCCGCCGCGCCAGCGCCTGGCCGAGCTTGGTGTCGCCCGTGTCAGCCACGGCCCGGTGCCGTACCGGCAGATGGCCGAATGGCTCGAGGCCAAAGCGCGGCTGGCGATTTCGGGTTAGCTCAGTCCTCCAGCGTGCCTGACCTCGCGTCGGCGCTCTTCTTGTCGCCGACCAGCTTCAAGAGATCCTCGCCGGCGCGGATGATGCGGCGCGAGCGGCGGGTCAGGATGACGCCGTCCTGCGGTGCCAGCACCTCGGTGCGGCCGCCGGCCTCGCCCGGTGTGTGGACGATGGTGGCGAGGCGCGCGCCCTTCGCGACGCGGTCACCGGGCCTGACGTCGTAGAGGATGGCGCCGGCCCTGGGCGCCGGCATCATGTCGATGTTTTCGAGCGGCGCGACGAGGCCCTTGAACGGGCTGGGCGGGGGAAGGGCGGTGTCGGCGATGACGCCGCGCGCCACCAGCAGCCGGTAGAGGCCTGCGGCATCGGAATTTGCCAGCGTGCCGTCGACATCCAGCATGCCACGGTATTCTACCGTGGTGGCAACGCGGCGGTCGAGCTTCGCCACGTTGGCGGGGACGTTCTGGTAGGGCATGATCGTGGCACCCTCGAAGGTGCCGTCCGTGTCCTCGCTCCACAACACCACGGCGTCGATACCCATGGCGGCGGCGCAATCGGCCATTGCCGGCCACAGACTGGCGTGGACGTAGAGATAGGCAAGGCCCTCGTCGTCGCAATGCAGGTCGAGCACGATGTCGTGGCCGAGCGACAGCTGCACCAGACGGGTCTTCAATCGCTGGTCGGGGGTGCCAAGCGTGGTGTCGGGCAAAAGCTTGGCGTCCGGTGCTGCGAGCAACGGAAAGCCGCGGTTGAAATTGTTGCGGGTGCCGAGATGAAAGCGGCCCTGGTGCTCGCCGAAATGATATTGCGCGCGGCCGATCGGATTGGCCCAGGGCACGACCGTGATGCTGCCCTTGATGCGGCCTTCCGCTTCGGCCTTGTTCAGCGCCGGCATCAAGGCGTCGATGGCGACGACACCAGGCAATTCACCGGCGTGGAGTGCTGCCTGCAGATAGGCCGAAGGTGCTGCCTTGTCGGCGCCGGCGAAGCGGAACACCGGGAATTCGTAGGAAACGCCTTCGGTGTCGCCGGCGATGCGTTCGATCGATTTCTGCATGGGATGCCTCCAGGATAAGAGGCAGAACACATGCACTTTTGCCGAAGGGCTGTCGATTGGTCCAGTTCGCGCCGCCATGGGCGCAATGGAATTATTCGGCGGCGGCCGGAACCGTCGTTATCGGCGCCGATCCTTCGAGCGCCTGCGAGACAACGGCTACGCTGACCGCCAGCAGGGCCAGCACCGCGCCGACCAGCGGCAAATGAGCATAGGAAACGCCGGCCGACAGAGCCACGCCGCCGATCCAGGCGCCGCTGGCATTGCCGATATTGAATGCGCCGTGGTTGAGCGTGGCGGCGAGGTTCGGCCCTTCCGAAGCCGCTTCGACGACGCGGATCTGCAGCGGCGGCACGACGACGAAGATCAGCAGTCCCCACAAGAAGACGACGCCGATGGCGACGCTGGCGATAGCGCCGAACTGCATGAAGCCGACAAACAGAACTGCCATCAAAAGCAGCGTGCCGATGACCGTCGGCATCAATTTCCAGTCGGCCAGCCGGCCGCCGATGATGTTGCCTATGGTCATGCCGGCGCCGAACAGCAGCAGGACCCAGGTGACCGCGGAGGTCGACAGGCCGGAGACATCGGTAAGGTAGGGCTTGATGTAGGTGAAGACGGCAAACAGGCTGGCCGAGGCCAGCGAGGCGATCAGCATGGCGAGCCAGACCTGCAGCTTGCCCAGCACGCGCAGTTCGCTGCGCAGGCCGCCGCCGCTCGGTTCGACGACATTGGATGGCACCAGCCAGGCGATGGCGGCAACAGAGATCAGGCCGATGCCGACGACGGCGAAGAAGGTGGAGCGCCAGCCGAAGGCTTCGCCAAGCGCGGTGCCGGCAGGAACGCCGAGAATGTTGGAGAGCGTCAATCCCGCGAACATCATCGCCATGGCGCTGGCGCGCTTGTTGCGCGGCACCAGGCTGGCGGCAACGACGGAACCAATGCCGAAAAAGGCGCCATGACCGAACGCGGTGAAGACGCGCGCGGCCATCAGAAGCCAGTAATTGGGCGCAATGGCGCAGAGCAGATTGCCGACGACGAACATCGCCGTCAGCGCGACCAGCACCGGCTTGCGCGGCAGATGCGCGGTGGCCATGGCGACGATGGGTGCGCCGAAGACGACGCCCAGCGCATAGCCGGTGACCAGCAGGCCGGCCGAGGGGATCGACACGCCGAGATCGGCCGCAACCTCCGGCAACAGGCCCATGATGACGAATTCGGTGGTGCCGATGCAAAAGGACGCAATGGCAAGCGCAAGGATCGGCAAAGGCATGGAAAATCCAGACTGAATCGGTTCAATTCAGACTGAACGAGAAGCCTTGCCGCGCGCAATGCACATTGCTGCAACGCACCAATGCAGAAAGCGCTGAGCTTGACGCGGAGCTATGTCAGGCGAGCGGCTTCAGCTCCTGGGCGATGGTTGGCAACAGCTCCGAGACGTTGGGGTGGATATGCACGGCGCGCGCCAGCGTATCGACCGGCGCCTTGGCGTACATCAGGTCGAGCACGCAGTGCACCGCCTCGTCGCCGCCGGGGCCGAGCACGGAGCAGCCGAGGATTTGCCTGGTGTCGGCATCGACCAGGATCTTCATGAAACCTTGCGTCTCGCCCTTTTCGATGGCGCGGCCGACGCGGGTCATTGGCCGCTGGCCGACCAGCGCCTTGCGCCCGGATTTCTTCACCGCCGCCTCGGTCATGCCGCAGCGGCCGAGCGGCGGATCGATGTAGAGCGCATAGGCCTCGATGCGGTCGCTGACCTTGCGCGGATCGTCGTCGAGCAGATTGGCGGCAACGATCTCATAATCGTTGTAGGAGGTGTGGGTGAAGGCGCCCTTGCCGTTGCAGTCGCCCATTGCCCAAATGCCGGGCACGCTGGTGCGCAGCTGGTCGTCTACGGTGACGAAGCCGCGCAGATCGACCGCGACGCCGGCCTTATCGAGGCCGAGATCGTCGGTGTTGGGGGTGCGGCCGAGTGCCAGAAGCACATGCGAGCCGACCGCCGGCGGCTTGCCGGATGAGAAGGTCACGGCGATCTCCTTGCCCTGTCTGGCAAAGCGGATGTCGTCGGCGCCGACATGGACTTCTATGGCTTCGTTTTCGAGGATCGATAGGACGGCCGCCGACACGTCCTCGTCCTCGCGGCCGGTCAGGCGCGAACTCTTCTCGATGACGGTGATTTCAGAGCCGAAGCGGCGAAACATCTGCGCGAATTCAAGAGAGATGTAGCTGCCGCCGACGACGATAAGATGGCGCGGCAAAACATCGAGATCCATCATCGAGGAGTTGGTGAGGTAGTCGACGTCGTTGACGCCCGGCAGGTCGGGCACCGAGGCGCGGCCGCCGGTGTTGAGGAAGATCTTTTCGGCGGTCAGAAGGTCGCCGCCGACACGCACGGTGTTGGCGGATTCGAAGCGGGCGTGGCCGCGATAAAGCGTGCAGCCCTTCATGCCGGCGATCCACGTCTCCAGATTGCTGCGGGAGTCGTTTGTGACCTTGTCCTTGCGCGCCTTGATCCTCTTGTAGTCCACGCCGACAGGGCCTGAGAACGTCACGCCGTAGTCCGCGGCACGCCGCGCCAGATGCGCGGCATAGGCGCTGGCGACCATGGTCTTGGTCGGCATGCAGCCGGTGTTGACGCAGGTGCCGCCGACCAGCTTGCGCTCGATCAGCGCCACGCTCATGCCGGCTGACGTCAGCCGGCCGGCGAGAGGAGGGCCGGCCTGTCCGGCGCCGATGATGATGGCGTCGTATGTCTTGGCGTCTGAGGCTTGGGCAGTCATACCACCGCCGCCACGATCAGCAGGCCGCCGATGATCGCCACCGCGTCCTCGATGAGGGCGGCAGGCAAATCCTTGCCGAAGGCGGCGGCCAACCGGCCGCGCGCTTCGCCGCCGCCATAGGTGCCGATGACAGCACCGATGGCGCCGGCAATCAGGCCGCCAATGGTGGAACCGGCAGTGGCGCCGATCACCGCGCCGCTGAAGGCGCCAAGCAGGATGCGGGCGCCGAATTGCTGCGGAACCTTGCGGCTCGGCGTCGAGGGCAGCTGGTCGGTGACCAGTTCGACGATGGCGAGGATGGTGAAGATACCGACGGCGGCCCAATGGCCCATGAAACTTGCCCAGGTGCCGGCCACCGGCAGCCAGCCGAGATAGGCGCCCCAGGCGATCGCGCCCGGCGCGGTCATGGCGCGAAGACCGGCAATGACGCCGATCAGAAGTGCAAGCAAATAGAGCATGTCGATCCCCTCGAAAGCAGGCCCGGGACTGGCCCACGAGGGCAAGCTAGCATAGGTCCTACGTTTGACGAGAGTAGGCGATGGTGCTTCTTCCATCAGCGAGCATTGTACTTTGGTAACCAGTCGAACATGACGAAGGGACGGAGTCGCTGTGATGGCCGGAAGCGAACGCACAAGGATGATTGCAGGCGAATGGTACACCTGCATCGACGACGAACTGGAGGCGCTGCGGGCGATCGCGCGCGATGCGGTGTTCGAGCATAATACGCTACGGCCCCAGCAACGCGGCAATATCGGCCCGGCGCTATTGGCGCTGCTCGGCAGCGCGGGCGCAGGCTCCCGCATCGAGGCGCCGTTCCACTGCGCCTACGGTTTCAACATCCATCTCGGCGACGGCGCCTTCCTCAATGCCGGCTGCACCATCCTCGATACCGCGCCGGTGCGTATCGGCAGGCGGACGCTTCTCGGCCCCAATGTGCAGATCTACTGCGCCGAGCACCACAAGGAGGCCGCTGGCCGTCAGTCGGGACTGGAGATTGCCAGGCCGGTCACCATCGGCGATGACGCCTGGATCGGCGGCAGCGCCATCATCCTCGGCGGCATCAGCATCGGCGATGGCGCCATAGTCGGCGCCGGCGCGGTGGTGACGCGCGACGTCCCTGACAACACCACGGTGGTCGGCAATCCGGCGCGGGCGGTCAAGCGGGGCTGAACTCGTCGTGGGCGGTCAGTATGAAGCCGTGCGTGCCATGCGCTCGTCCGGACCGGCTCGTCGCGAGAATTCACGCCGGTATTGGGCCGGTGACGTCTTGAGCCGTGCGGCGAAATGCTGGCGCAGCGAGGTGGCGCTGCCGAAGCCGGCTTCGAAGGCCACCATGTCCATCGATTTTTCCGTCGCCTCCAGCAGCCGTTGCGCCAGTTCGATGCGTTGGCCGGCCAACCATTCGCCAAAGCTGGTGCCGATCGATTTCTGGAAACGGCGGGTGAAAGTGCGCCGGGTCAGGCCCGCGGCCTCCGCGACGCGGTCGAGGTTGTGCGTTTGTCCGAGCGTTGCCCGCACCGTGTCGAGCGCCAGGGTGAAGCGGTCGGTGGCCGGGGTTTTCGCCAGCGGGCGCTCGATGAACTGCGCTTGCCCACCCTGCCGGTGCGGCGACAGCACGATGTGCCTGGCCAGCCGCAGCGCTACCTCTGCGCCATAGCGGGCGCGCACAATGTGCAGGCAGCAATCGAGCCCGGCGGCGACGCCGGCCGAGGTGACGATGTCGCCGTCGTCGACATAGAGCACGTCGGCGTCGACTTCGATGTCCGGGTATAATGTTTGCAGCCGGTCGGTGGAGGCCCAATGTGTCGTCGCACGCCGGCCCGCAAGCAGCCCGGCGGCGGCAATGGCGAAGGTGCCGAGACAGAGGCCGACGATCACCGCACCGCGCCGGTGCGCGTGGGTGAGCGCTGCCAGGAGCGGCGGCCGAAGTGGGGCCTCGAGATCCTTCCAGCTCGGAACGATGACGATGTCGGCATCGTCGAATGCGGAAAGGCCATACGGCACCGCGATGGTCAGCCCGACATCGGTGTGGATCGCTCCATCGTCGAGCGCGCAGACGCGAAAGTCGAAACGCGGCAGGCCAAGCTTGGTGCGGTCGGTGCCGAACACCACGCACGGCACGGAGAGGTGGAACGGGCTGATGCCGTCAAAGGCGAGAACGGCAATGATCGGGTCGGCCATGCGTGTTTCCAGCAAGCGAAAAGCGGATTGTCCCAATTCTTTCGACTGATGTCAATCGGGCCACTTTTGGCAGTCGGGCGATTCGCCTATTCCTGTCCCATTCAAGCTCGAAGGAGAACACCATGTCCGCCAATATCACGCCGCGCCGCGCACTCATCGTTATCGATGTCCAGAATGATTATGATGGCGGCAACCTCGCCATCCAGTGTCCGCCGTTCCGCGACAGCGTCGTCAATGTCGCGCGCGCTATGGATGCCGCCGCTGCGGCCGGCGTGAAGGTGGTGGTCGTCAAGCAGATGGCGCCCGAGACCTCGCCAGTCTTCGCCAAGGGCAGCCATGGCGGCGAACTGCATCCCGAGATCGCCCGGCGAAGCCGCGACCACTATGTCGAGAAGTCACTGCCTAGCGCCTTTGCCGGCACCGACCTCGAGGCGTGGCTGCGCGCCAATACCATCGATACGATAACGGTGATCGGCTACATGACGCATAATTGCGACCTGTCGAGCATCATCCACGCCGCGCATGTCGGCTTTGCGGTCGAGTTCCTGTCCGACGCCACCGGTTCGCTGCCTTACGCCAACAGCGCCGGCTACGCCTCGGCCGAGGAGATCCACCGCGTGGTGTCCATCATCCTGCAGTCGCGCTTTGCGGCCGTGCTCAAGACCGCCGAATGGATCGATTGCCTGAAGACCGGTGCTTTGCCCGAACGCGACACGCCCTATGCGTCCAACCAGCGCGCGCTGGCGCGCAACGCTGCATAGGCAAATCTGTCCCCGAAAAGCAAAAGGGCGGCCAGTGGCCGCCCTTCTTGGATCTCGCAACGATCTCGAAATTTCAAAACAGGCCTTCGATCTGGCCGATCTCGTTGAGGAAGATTTTTTCCGAGGACGGCGCCTTGGGCAGGCCGGGCATGGTCATGACCTCGCCGCAGATGACGACGACGAAGCCGGCGCCCGCCGAAAGCCTGACCTCGCGCACCGGCACGGTGTGCCCGGTCGGCGCGCCGCGCAGGTTCGGGTCGGTCGAGAAGGAATATTGGGTCTTGGCCATGCAGACCGGCAGGTGCCCGTAGCCGGCCTGCTCCCAGGCATGCAGCTGGTCGCGCACCGACTTGTCGGCGATCGCCTCGTCGCCGCGATAGATGCGCTGGACGATGGTGTTGATCTTCTCGAACAGCGGCATTGCGTCGGGATAGAGCGGCGCGAACTGCGAGGCGCCGGATTCGGCGATCTCGACGACCTTGCGCGCCAACTCCTCAATGCCGGCAGAGCCATTGGCCCAATGCTTGCACAGGATCGCCTCGGCGCCGAGCGAGGCGACGAAATCCTTCATCGCCTGGATTTCCACCTCGGTATCGGTGGTGAAATGATTGATCGCCACGATCGCAGGCACGCCGAACTGTTTCACATTCTCGATGTGGCGGCCCAGATTGAGGCAGCCCTTCTTGACTGCCTCGATGTTTTCCTTGCCGAGGTCTTCCTTCTTGACGCCGCCATTCATCTTCATGGCGCGCACGGTGGCGACGATGACGGCAGCCGCCGGCTTCAAACCCGCCTTGCGGCACTTGATGTCGAAGAATTTTTCGGCTCCGAGGTCGGCGCCGAAGCCGGCTTCGGTGACGACGTAGTCGGCGAGCTTCAGCGCCGTGGTGGTGGCGACCACCGAGTTGCAGCCATGCGCGATGTTGGCGAACGGGCCGCCATGCACGAAGGCAGGGTTGTTCTCCAGCGTCTGCACCAGGTTTGGCTGCATGGCGTCCTTCAGCAGCACCGCCATGGCGCCGTCGGCCTTGAGGTCGCGGGCATAGACCGGCGTCTTGTCGCGGCGGTAGGCGACGATGATGTCGCCGAGGCGCTTTTCCAGATCCTTGAGGTCGGTGGACAGGCACAGGATAGCCATCACTTCAGAGGCGACGGTGATGTCGAAGCCTGCCTCGCGCGGATAACCGTTGGCGACGCCGCCGAGCGAGCAGATGATTTCGCGCAGCGCCCGGTCGTTCATGTCCATGACGCGGCGCCAGGCGACGCGGCGGGTGTCGATGCCGAGCTCATTGCCCCAGTAGATGTGGTTGTCGATCAGCGCCGACAGAAGATTGTGCGCCGTGGTGATGGCGTGGAAGTCGCCGGTGAAGTGGAGGTTCATGTCCTCCATCGGCACGACCTGCGCGTAGCCGCCGCCGGCGGCACCGCCCTTGACGCCGAAATTCGGGCCGAGCGAAGCCTCGCGGATGCAGACGATCGCCTTCTTGCCGATGCGGTTGAGGCCATCACCGAGGCCGACGGTGGTGGTCGTCTTGCCTTCGCCGGCCGGCGTCGGGTTGATGGCGGTGACGAGGATCAGCTTGCCGTCCTTGTTGCCCTTCACCGATTTGATGAATTCGGCCGAAATCTTCGCCTTGTCGTGGCCGTAGGGCAAAAGGTGCTCGGTCGGGATGCCGATCTTGGCGCCGATCTCCTGGATCTGCTTTTTCTTGGCGCCGCGCGCGATCTCGATGTCGGACTTCACTTCGGCCATGACGGCTTTCCTTCGGATTGGACGGTGGAGGGGACGGGTTTGATCTCACTCGCAGGCATGTTGAACCAGGGCGCGGGCATGTTCTAACCCTGTCGCTCCCGCGGCGTCAACTTGCATGCAACTATGTTTCCTATGAAGAAAGTGTCTCCGCGGCCGGCCGACCTGTCGCCGGTTCTTCCTGGCTCCGTTGCCGCGCCGTATAGAAGCCAGAGGACGCGACGTTCCGCCGTCTCAAAACAGCCGCCCAATGCACGGAATGCGACAGAGGCGACGGCGCAAATTCGCCATCGCTCGCCGGGAAAGCTGTGGACGCTACTGAGTCAGGACGTTGCTGATCTCGACCATGTTGGAGCGCACGCGAAGCACGTAGAAACCCATCGTCGTCAGGTGCGTCGGCATGATCCAGCCATCCTCGCGGCCATTGGCGATGATGAAGGGCTGGATGCGCAGGGCCGAGACGAATTGCGCATCCATCGTGTCCCACAGATTGCCGAGATGCTTTTCCTTGATGACGTCCTCGAAGTCGGCCTGGGCGCCCTTCATCAGGCCGTAATAGGCATAGAGCTGGCCATAGGCGAACCAGAAGCGGTCGTCGGCGCGGAAGTCGAACCAGCCATTGTTATGGTTTTCGGCGCGCTCCTTGAGGATCGCGGAGGTGGAACCGATGTCGGAGGAGATGCGGTCGATATACTGCTTCAGATTGTCGGCGCGGGCATCGAACGTCGCCTGGCAGCTGCCGAGGCGGGCGTTGAAGGAGCGTAGCTTGGTGACGGCATCGCGATAATAGCTCGGCGTCGGCGTCTTGGGGCCGAACGGGTTGAGGCCGAAATACCAGGTCTCCTCGTCGAACTGCAGATTGCCGCGCGCATCCTGCAGGTCGCCGTCGATCTGCGATGTGGTGCGAACACGGCCGAGATTGTCGGCAAGCTCGGTGGCGGTACGCCGCACCGCCTGGTTGATGCCGCGCTGGAACGAGGCCTTGTTGTCCATGAACGGCGTGTTGTCCCAGTCGATGCCGAACAGGCCGAGTTTGTAGAGGATCATCGACGAGATCCAGGCATTCTGGTTGACGTTGAAGTCCGTCAGGTCGGCCGCCACCTGGGCGATGCCCGAATTGCCGCAGGTCTTGGCGGTGTCGGTGCCGGCGCCGGCGGCGACCTGTTCGCCGGCGGAAATGTTGCGGTTCTCGAAGGTGTATTTGTCGACGTAGTTGGGATCGAACTTGTTCCACCACTGGGTGGCGTAGAAGAAATTGGCGTAGAGGCCGATCAATACCAGAAGCGCGAGGCCGACCACAGCCTTCAGGATCCAGCCGCGCTGCGTATACCAGCGCCCAGCCCAGAGGAACGGCCACAGGATCGCGCCGATGACGAGGCCGATGCCGCGGCCGATCCATTGGAAGATGCGGGTGAAGAAATTCACGATCGGATCAAGCATGGCTCTCGTTCACCCCTCAGTCAGTCAGGCCGTAAAGGCGCGTGCGAAACGCCACTTTGTCTTTCAAATATGTGGTTATCAGAACGTCCACAACATGCGACCGCCAGGCGTCGCTGTAGCCGTCATAGTCCTTGTAGAAGCCCGGCTTGTTGAAGACGTAACGCGAGACGAAGTCCTGCGGCACGAAATCCGAGATCAGCTGGTTGGTCAGCCAGGCGTCGGGATGGTCGGGCTTGCCACGCACGACCAGGAAGCGCTGTTGCGGAAACACATCCTCGATCTTGAGATGGCCGAGTTGGGCGATCTCACGCTTGGCGGCGTTGAGAAAGGGGAAATTGCCGTCCTTGGTGATCAGATCGGCATGGCCATGGATCCAGGTCTGCAGCCAGACCTTGTCGACCTCGGTCAAATTGCGGTTCGGCTCTGTGTCGCGGATGAGAGAGCGCACCACCATCTCGGCGCGATGCTCGAGATAGCCCGAGCTTTCGACCCATGACGCGCGGGGCAGTTCGATGCGGCCGGTGCTGGCCAGGAACTTGAACACCTTGTCGGCATCGTTGATCGAGAGATAGCTGACCTGCCAGGGCCGCGAACGGCGAAAGCCGGGGGCGGCCGGGTCGCCGATGACGGTGGTCATATCAGGATCGACGAAGACGTAGACGCCGCCGAAATGGCTGGTCCAGTAGGCGTTGTGGCGGAAGATCACCTGGTCGGGCACCAGCGCATTCTCACGGATATCGCCGCAGACCTTCGCCAGCTCCACCATACGGCTCAGCATGGTGTTGTCGCGCCAGGCATCGGGCTCCTGCTTCAGCCGGTCGACCAGCTTGCCGAGTTCGGCGGCCTTGCCCAGCACGTCCTCGGCCGAAAGCACCCTGAACTCGACCTGGCTGATCGACAGCAGATCCTCGATGTCGTTGACCAGGGGAACGGAATCCTCGATCTCCCCGTAGATGACATCCTTGATGGTCAGCGCATCGATGGCGCGCTGGTTCTTGGACATGAACTCGAACATCAGCTGCGAGGTGTTGGAAAAGGCGGTGTGCACCACCGGCAGATCGATCTGCGACGGCGTCAGGATGATGAAGCGGCGGTTGACCTCATTGGGGTCGAGATAATCGTAATCGCCGCATTCCTCGGCCACTTCGGGCGAGAAGCCGGTGCGGTCGATCTGGAAGCTCTTCAGCTTGGTCGGTTTGAGGCCGAAGGCGACAAGCGCCTTGTTGTAACGCTGGATGAGGTGCGACTCGTCGACGGTGAGCAAGCGGCCGTAGATCAGCTCATTGTCGCGCAGGAGGTCGGGTTTTTTGGCGTGGCTCATGCAGAACGTTCCGAGCGGCGTTGCCTGTTGTGGCGAAGCGCCAACGCTGACGCCTCCCTCTCCTCGTTCTTCACGGGGAGAGGGTGAGGGTGAGGGGCAGCGCTAGCATTCAAGGACATGTCTCCCCATGGCCTTTGGCGGCAATAAATCGAAGATCATTGGTCCGGATGTGCCGATCGAGGCGCTGTTCGATAGCTGCCAGTATGGTCGTAGCGATCTCTGGTCCACACATGCGCCGCCCCTCACCCTTGCCCTCGCCCCGTGAAGGACGGGGAGAGGGGGGCGTCAGCGTTAGCGCCAAGCCTTTCAGCACCCGCAGGCAGCGAAGGAAGTTCACGCATTCCAGAGCCCCTTCTTCTTCATCTCCTCCATCTCGCGCCCCGCCCGTTCGCGCAGGCGTGCGTCGCGCAGCAGCTTCTCCACCGCGGCGTCGTCGGATTTGTCGGAATAACGGAACTCTGAGTCGGCGTAGCGGTTGATCTCCTGCATGACCATGTCCATCGAGAACGGCCCCCGCAGTTCCTCGATCATGGCCTTCTTTTCGTCGTAGCCCTTGTGCATGAAGACTTCCGGCTTCTCGAACCAGTCGTCGGGCAGCTCGATGTCCATGGCGCGCATCTTGATGGCGTCGGTGACGTTCTTGATGGCTCGGCCGGTGAAGCGCGGCTCGGCATCCTTGATCAGGTGCAGATAAGTGCCGATGTCGGCCATCGATTTCGGCGCGCCATTCTCCTTCATGTAGCGCTCATAGACCTTCATCAGCCCGTCTTCCTGAGGCTTCTCGTGCTCCTCATAGGCTTCGGTCACCGCGCGCTGGATCTCCTGCGCGGCGTAGAGCTTGTGGTCGCCGAGTGGGATCTTGTGGTTTTTGCCGGCAAGCAGGACGAAGATGTCGATATAGTCGCCGCGGCTCTGTGGGCCGTCGACCAGCCAGCGGGCCCCGGCGCGCTGGCGCAGCGCATCGTCGACATTTTCGGGATAGTTGGAAAACATGCCGAACGAGCAATTGCCGCGCACCACCGTGCCGGCGCCGGCAAAGGCGTCCATCAAGACGCCGGTGATTTCCTGTTGGCCGGCCGAGGCGCGGTCGTCGGAGCGGCGGGCCGCCACCTGGTCGATGTCGTCGACGGTGCCGAAACCGATGACGCGTGGGTTCAAGACATTGTTGATGAACTGGCGGCAATTCTGGCCGGATTTGCCCTGGTAGGACGAGATCTGGTCGACGCCGAAATTCTCATAGGCGAAGGGATAGCCGGCAACCTGGCAATAATTGTTGACCAGGCCGGCGATCATCTGGATCAGCGTCGTCTTGCCGGTGCCCGGCGCGCCATCGCCGATGAAGGTGAAGAGGAAGCCGCCGAGCTCGACGAACGGGTTCAGCTCGCGCTCGAAATCATAGGCCATCAGCATCTTGGCGAGCTTGACCGACTGGTATTTGGCGATGTGGTTGCCGACGACCTCTTCGGGCTTCTTGAAGGTCATCACCAGCGGTTTCGAACGCTTGCCGGGCGCGACGTCGAAGCCATCGAGGGTGAAATCGTCGGCGTCGATGCGGATGTGGGCGTTCTCGAACGGACCGATGCCGTCGAAGCGGCCTTTGCGGGCCAGCAGCCCATCAATGGCGACCCGTGCAAAAGCTCGCGCGCGCGTCGTCAGGTCGCCATCGTCCTTCGACCCGGTGATCGCCTTGTCCAACCCAGCCACGATCGACTTCACCGCGTCCTGCGGCGTGTCGAACAGGAAGTCGGGTTCGGGGATATCGTTGGGAGCCTCGCCATCGCTGTCGATCAGCTGGAATAGATAGGAGGCAAGGCTGAAGGCCGAAACGTAAGCAGAGGCTGACAGAAGCTTCTTGAAGGTCGCCGCCTCATCGCCCTCAAGAGGCGCACGGGTGTTCTTGGCCTGGAGGCTTTCGAGGTCGGAGCCCTCGGCGAAGACGTCGGAGATGGCGAGCGCTATCGCCAGGCCGCGGCGGGCGCGGAACAACAGCGTGTGCTGCGGGATGCTCATCAACTGGTCGTCGGGATGGATCGCGGCGACGGTCTTGGTAAGCTCGACCTCGCGGGTACGGCGCACCGAGCCGACCGAGACTGTCGAGACAAAGCGGCGATTGGTGCCGGCAAGTGCTGTGCCGGATTCGCGCGCAGGGTCTTCCAGAACCACGACGCGGGTGATGAAGCTCTGCGCCGTGGCGCGGTGCTTTTCGATTGCGGCTTCCGGGATGGTGGTCAGGCCGGTGTCCATCGTATCAATCCTCCTCGCGACTCACTCTTGTGCCTGCCCTCGCGTGAGCAAAATTGAAAACATCCCGTCAAAGGGTTCGTGATCGGGAAAGCGTTCGGCTTGAAAGATGGCCTCTCCCGGCCCTCCAAGCTTGAAACGGCAACGCTCAGTCCGTGCAAGACAATAAGCGACAGCCTGGTACTCAGTTAGGTCCGCTAACATCGCGCTAACGCAAATCTGATTCGGTTTTCCGTTGTTAGATGGCGGTCCGAATTCAACACGGTCTTCTGGCTCAAATGCATATCTTTTCATCAATCTTGGCCAGTGATATTCGACAAGCTTTTGTCTGTTGTCGCAAAAGAACTGAATCACGATTTTTACATTGTAGCTATATCTTGGTTGCCGACTCTGTCTTATTCCAACGATCGGACGGGATGAATTACGTGTTCGGACAGGTAATTTTTCGACCAGAACGAGCATGACGCCTCCGGATCGAATGTGGCGGTATGCTTCATATTGATCCAATTCGTACCAATAGAAAGTACAGATCGTGTCACCGTCTGTATTTTCATCTTCAGACCGCGAAGTAACCGGTCTGTAGCCGGACCCGGAAAACCATTCGGATAAGCCGGAAATTTGTTGAAGAACAAAAAACGCGGCAAGCGCCGGGTCTGCAACATCGATATAATTGAAAGCTTCAAGCTTCCGCACCCCATCCGGTAATCCTCGATGACGCCACCGACTTTCAACGTGAACCCGGTGTCCGAGAATGCGCTCAAGGTTACGCAATGGTCGGGCGGTCAGTTTGTGCTTCTTGTAAGCACCGATATGCATATCGACATCCCACCAAGCGAGAATCCGGTAGGGCGATTCATTACTGCGGGAAGCAAGGTTATCCGTTTCGATCACAATCGCCTTCTGCCCCTGACCGCGCCCCGGAGATTGTCAGGCCCACCAAAAATGCCACCTCACACATCGCTGATCACCTGTCCGTTGGACAGAATATGGACCTTGTAGCCGGAAAAGATCTTTTGAGCTTCGCCGGCGGCGTAGAGTGCTTGATAGGCTTCGTGCGGGATCAGGGCGTGGTTCTCGTAGCTGGACACACCCTGGCGCGCGGCTTCGAGATCGTCGGTGTTGATAAAGAATTCCTGCGTCGTCTTATCGCTCGAAAACAGCCCCTTGCGGCCGGGTTTCTCGCCCTTGGAGTAGACCTCCTGGATGGTCCAGGTGAGCAGCCAGGCATTTTCCGGTTTGCGCACCTTGGCCAGCACCTCGGTCACGGTCGAATTGTTGTCCGTAATGCCTGCGGAATAAAAGGGGCCGAGCACGACGCGGCGCAGCTGCTTAGGGTGCAGCGGCTCGAAATCCTTGTCGAGATTGACCGCAATCGTTGCGGGCGAAAGCGTGTAGGCGGAATTCTTCTCGGTGAAATCGTCGAAGCGATGGGCGAGTTCGGGGTTGAGCAGGCCGTCCACCGGCAGCGGGATGTCGACCCGTTCATTGAGCTTGCCGCTGCTGTCAACGAGCTGCCGGATCATGCTTTCGGAGGAATCCTCCACCGTCACCATGTAGACCAGCGGCAGGTTGGCGCTGCCGTCGAAGCTCGCCCAGTGCACGAGGTAATAGGGGCGCCCGGTCTTTGGATTGACCGAGACCTTGGCCGTCTGCGCCAGCGAGAACGGGCCAAAAGTCTGTTCGCTCTTGACGTCCTCGAGATAGAGCCGCTCGGCCATCGACTTCTGCAGCGCTTCGGGGAATTCCTTGTGGCGCAGGATGAAGTCGGCCATTTCCTCGCGCAATTCGCCGGCCAGCGGAATGTTGGCCAGCCGCGCCTCGGCCTGGCGGCGGTCGTTTTCCAGTTCGAGCAGGTTCTGGAAGACGGGATAGCCGCTGTCGGCGCGAGAAATGCGGAACGTGTCCATGAAGCCGAGCCGGTTGCGCCAGCAGGAAAACGATTTGTCCAGCCGGGCAATGTATTCGGCGACAATCTTGGCGACGATGCCGTGCCGGTAAAGCGGCGAGCGGTCGTCGCGCATGAACACTTCGAGGCCGCTGAGTGCTGCCGTGATGGCGGAAAAATAGCGCGCCGCCGCTTCGTTTTCGGGAGTCATGCCGGTGTGCCCGCGTGCAGCCGCTCCTTACGACTGCACGTAGTTGGCCGAATTGTGCTTCTTCATCACGTCGTCGAAACGGCGGGCGAAGGCGTCGTCGGCGAGCTTCTTGCGGCGCTGGATGTCGGAGCTGGCGACCATGTTCTTCTCGTGCATTTCGAGAAGATCGCCGATGTGCTTTTGCGAGGCGGCGCCAATGCCGGCCATGGTCTCTTCGGCGGTGTTGTCAACCTGGCTGCCCAGCGTGTTGATCTTGTGGGCGACATCCTGCTGGGCGGCGGTCTTCAAGGAATCTTCCAGTGCCTTGTAGAGCACGATGCGCTGCTCGGTATCGATGGTCAGCTTGTTGATCAGCGTCGACTGCGCTGCGATCTGATTGTTGAGCGAATCGACGAAGGTCTGGAACATCGAGGTGTAGCGTTCCAGCGTCTGGCTTTCGGCCAGAAGCTCCTGCTCCTTGGCCTGCTTTTCATTGTATTCGGTCGCCAGTTTCGAGCGCTCGCCCTCAAGCTGCGTGCGCTCCTTCTGACTGGTAGAAGCGGCGATCTTGTTTTCGATGTCGAGCAGCAGCGGATTGACCTCCTCGATGCGCTTCTGCACCGCCTCGAGGTTGGTCATGGTGACCTTGCGGCGCTCGATCACCTGCGACAGGCTGTTTTCCGAGGTCTTGTAGCGCTGGTCGAGGACCTCTTTCTGCGCTTTCAGGATGCCGACGATGGTGTCGGACTTGACCAGAAGCTCCTGCAGATTGCCGGCCAGCGACATGTTGCGGACGCGGTCGGTGCGCATGCGCTGCTTGCGTTGCGCCGAGAAGACGCCGACGAAGCTTTCCCAGCCGGTGTAGTTCTTCATGCTCTCGAATTCGGTGCCGAAGACGTTGGTGGCGTCTTCCAGCCCGATGATCAGGTCGGCAATGTTGCCTTCCATCACCTTCTGCTGCTTCAGCACGTCCTCGATGCGGGCATTCTCGATGTCGAAATTGGCGTCGCCGATCTTCTTGTCGGCGGTGGCCAGCGTATCAAGCACCGTGCCCGACTGCTCGATCTTGGAGCGCATGTCCTGCACGACCTGCCTGGTCTTGGCAATTTCGGCATCGAAATTCTGCAATGTCGCCATAGGGGCCTCCCGCTTCGGCTTCCGGTCGCTGGCTGCGAACAGCGGCGAATATATGTGGGGTATCAGGGGATTGAAAGACGCAAGACAAGACCCGCCCCGAAAACAAAAAAATGCCTGGTCGTCTTGAAAGGCAATGAAGGCGGGGTCATGGCGTGATTAACCAGCCGGCCAAGTATTGTTCAATTGTCATTGAACTTTGACGGCTTCGAAGAAGTCGATCTCGGACAGTGTGGGTGTGCTGAATTCGACAGAGGGCTCAATGAGTTGCAAGCGCGAGACAGCTGGCGGAAGCCGTCGCCATCACGCTAGGCATCGCGCCGTTCAAGGCTTCGGATCGGCCTTCAGATAGGCGATGACGTTGGCGATGTCCTCGTCGCTGCTCAGGCCGGAGAAGCCCATCCTGTTGCCGGGTACTTTCAGCTTGGGAGCGCCGAGATAGGCTTTGAGGTTGGCTTCGTCCCAAACGAGGCCGGCCGCGCCGGCGTCCTTCATGGCCTGCGAATAGTTGAAGTTCTGGGCGGTGCCGGCGGTGCGGCCGACGATACCGAGGAGATGCGGGCCGACCTTGTCGCGGTCGCTTGCCGCCTCGTGACAGGCCATGCAGCGGTAGAACACTTTCTTGCCAAGTGCTGCATCGCCGTCGGCCAGCGCGGCGAGGATACCGGCCAAGTAAATGACAAGGGCTGATGAAATGGCTCGAAGCATGGCGGTTCCCGGCTGGCTCTGGCTGAGGGCAAAATAGGCTGCAGGCCTTAACAAACGCCGTATGCCGGTGGATAGCAGCCGGGCTCAATCCGTGCGCGGGATCGCCGCGACCGCCTGCTTGACCTGCTTTTCAATCGCCGCCGACGAATGATTGTCGCGCACGAAAGCGCGGCCGATCTCCGCCATCTCGGCGGCCGCTTGCGGGCGTGTCGCGAGATCGATGATTTTCAATGCCAACTTGCCGGCATCGTCGCTGGACAGGAAATGCCTGCCCGCCTGCAGGCCAAGCCCTTCGACGGCCTTTTCGGTAGCGGCGACGACAAGGCCCGCCGCCATCGCCTCCAGCACCTTGATGCGGGTTCCGCCGCCGAAGTGCAGCGGGATCGGCGCATAGCCGGCGCGGCCAAGCAATTCCGGCAGATGCGGCGGGTTCTCGATCAACCGCAGACCATGCCTGGTGCATAGACCGCGCACGACATCGCGCGGGTTTCTGCCGGCGACGGTGATCGACCAGGGCCGGCCGGAGGCGGCGAGGCGCGGCGCCATCGCGCGGCCGATCTGCTTGACGGCATCGATGTTGGGGAAATAGCCGAGATGGCCTATGAAACACAGGCTGAGTTCACTGAAGCGCTCGGCAGCAATCGGCAGGGAAAGCACGCTCTCGTCTGGAATGGGGTTGGCGACGAACCTGACGTCGTTGACGGGGCCGAGAGCGGACAGAAGCGCTTCGTCGGCCCGCGAACAAACCCAGACCTGGTCGGCCAGGGCAGCCGCACACCTGTCGGCTTCGCGCGCCTCTGCCTTCCTTCGCCTGTTTTGGCGCCAGTCTCGAATTTGCTGCCACAGCGTCAGGCCGGCGATCCGGTCGGACACCGTCCGGGAATCAATGTTGTGCTGGTCAAGGACGGTGCGCGCGCGATGCTTCGGCGCCAGCGTCAGCAGCTGCGAAAGCACGATCTCCTCGATCACCACGAGATCGGGCGCGAATTCCCTCCAGATGGCGTCGGCTTCGGCCAGCTCGTCGTCCGGCATCATATGCACGGTCGGGTGCGGGCTGCGCCTGCCCCAGGGCGCCCTGCCGCGCGCTGCCTCGATGATCCGGTGACGGATGTTCGGCGGTGTGGAGGGTGCCGGGGCGCCAGTCAGGCTTACCGTCAGGACCTCGCCCATCGATGCCAGGGCGCGTGCATTGGCGGCGTTCCGGATCTCTCCGCCGGAGACCGGCGGAAACGGGCAATCAACTGTGAACTGCAGAATTTTCATGTTGTCCCGGCCGTTCAGCCTCTGGTGAAGCCAATGAAATCGTCGGGCGCGGCGCGGCCCATTTCCTCTTCCCAGTGGCGGCGGCAGAGCGAGATATAGACGTCCTTGCCAATCGCCACCTGTTCGCCTTGTCTGGCCACCTTGCCGTCAGCGCCGAGACGCACGACCATCGTCGCCTTGCGGCCGCAGCGGCAGATGGTGCGCACTTCGCGCAGATCGTCTGCGATGGCCAGAAGCGCTCGCGAACCGGAAAACAGATTGCCCTGGAAATCGGTGCGCAGGCCGTAGCACATCACCGGGATGTTCAGCCGGTCGGCGATACGGGCGAGCTGCCAGACCTGCTCTTCCTCGAGAAATTGCGCCTCGTCGACAAAGATGCAATGCACCGTCGTATGTTCGTGATGCTCGGCGACGCGAGCGTAGAGATCGTCGCCGTCGCGGAACATCTCGGCCTCCGTCTCCAGGCCGATGCGCGACGAGATCAGCCCGGTATCGCCCTTTCCGTAGTGGCCGGCGACGAACAGCATCGTCGTCATACCGCGTTCGCGATAATTGTAGGACGCCTGCAGCAGCATTGTCGTTTTGCCGGCATTCATCGTCGCATAGTGGAAGTAGAGCTTGGCCATGCCGTCCTTTTAAGCCGAGTTGGCGCGGCGCGGGGAGAGGGCACCGCTGCATTTCATGGGAAAAGCCGTCTGCAATCGAAAAAGCGGCGGGCGTGTCGCTGTTTGGCCAGTCCGCGCCGTTGATCGTGATTGTCTTAGCGCTTGAAACCACACCAGAATGGTGTTTGGCTGACGAAACAAGGCGGGCAGAGAAACCGTAACTACGCTTCGCCAAAGAATCACAATGGGAGACTGCCAATGTCGCGTATGAACACCTTCGTCGCCGGCCTCGGCCTGGCGACTTTTCTGTCCACGAGCGCTGCACTTGCCGGCGATCCGGAGAGCTGCAAGGCGGTGCGCCTTTCCGATGTCGGCTGGACCGACATCCAGGCAACCACCGGCGTCGCTTCGGTGCTGCTCACCGCGCTCGGCTACGAGCCGCAGACGATCCAGCTATCGGTACCGGTGACCATGGCGTCGCTGAAAAACAAGGATCTCGACGTCTTCCTCGGCAATTGGATGCCGTCGATGACCAACGACATCAAGGACTACACCGCCGATGGTTCGGTCGAGACGATCGGCACCAACCTGACCGGCGCCGGCTACGGCATCGTCGTACCGACCTATGTCGCGGAGGCCGGCGTCAAGTCGCTGACCGACATCGGCAAGTTCAAGGACAAGTTCAACGGCAAGATTTACGGCATCGAGGCGGGCAATGACGGCAACCGCATCATCCTCGACATGATCAAGAACCCGAAGGACAATCTCGAAGGCTTCGAGCTGGTCGAGTCCTCGGAAGCCGGCATGCTGACGCAGGCCGAGCAGTCGATCAAGAACAATGAGTGGATCGCGTTCCTCGGCTGGACGCCGCATCCGGTGATGGGCGCCATGAAGCTCACCTATCTCGACGGCATGGGCGACAGCGGCTTCGGCGCCGCCACCGTCTACACCAATGTGCGCAAGGGCTACACCACCGAATGCCCGAATGCCGGCAAGTTCATCGCCAACCTGAAGTTCAACCTGGACATGGAAGGCGAGATGATGGACGCGATCCTGAAGGGCGGCGACGCCAACACGGTCGCAGCCGACTGGCTGAAGAAGCACCCTGACGCGGTTGCGCCGTGGATTGCCGGCGTCACCACCTTCGATGGCGGCGATGCGGCAGCGGCGGTCAAGACCGCGCTCGGAAGCTGAGCCGACTAATTCGGCCAAGCCGAACCTGGAAGGGCAGCCAATCTAGAAAAGGCTGCCCTTTTTCATATCCTGTGAGAAGATGACCTAATGAAAGCGGAGGCCGGAAGCAGGCGGTCTCTCGCATGAGAGGGGCGATATGGATCCGATTTCGAAATTCATGGTCGATCACAAGATACCGATCGGCGCCTGGGGAAAGGCGTTCTTCGGTTTCCTCACCGACAATTTCGACACCGTGTTCAGGGCCTTCTCGAATGGCCTCAATTTCCTGCTCGACGGGCTGGTTGGCATCCTTTTGATGGTGCCGCCGGTGCTGCTGGCGCTGATCATCGCCATCATCGCCTGGCTGCTGCAGCGCTCTCGGCCGCTGGCCATAGGCGTCTTTCTCGGCCTGATCTTCATCATCAACCAGAATCTCTGGAAGCAGACGGTGCAGACGCTGGTGCTGGTCGTGGCCGCCGCCGCCATGGCGATGGCCATCGGCGTGCCGCTCGGCATCTGGGCCGCGCACAAGCCGAAGGTCTACCGCATCATGCTGCCGGTGCTCGACCTGATGCAAACGCTGCCGACCTTCGTCTACCTGATCCCGGTTCTGACCCTGTTCGGTCTCGGCAACGCGCCCGGCCTCATCGTCACCATCATCTTTGTCATCCCGACCGCGGTCCGGCTCACCCATCTCGGCGTCGTCTCGGTGCCGAAGTCGATCATCGAGGCCGGCGAGGCGTTCGGCGCCACCAAGCAGCAGCTGCTGTGGAAGGTCGAGCTGCCCTCGGCCTTGCCGACCATCATGGCCGGGCTGACGCAATCGATCATGCTGTCGCTGTCGATGGTGGTGTTTGCAGCACTGATCGGCGCCGGCGGCCTCGGCACTGAAATCAACCGCGCGCTCGGCTCGCGCCGCATCGATCTCGGGCTCGAGGCGGGCCTGGCGATTGTCGTACTCGCCATCGTGCTCGACCGGATGACGCGTATCGGCGTTGGAGGCAAGAAATGACCGTCGCCGTCGATTTCAAAAATGTCGATATCGTCTTCGGCTCCGACCAGGCGGGTTCGCTGGCTCTGATCGACGGCGGCGCCACGCGCGCCGAAATCCTTGAAAAGACCGGCAATGTGCTGGGTTGCGCCGGCGCCAGCCTGACCGTGCATGAGGGCGAAATCTCGGTGCTGATGGGCCTGTCCGGCTCCGGCAAGTCGACGCTGCTGCGGGCGGTCAACCGGCTCAACGTGGTGTCGCGCGGCCAGGTGCTGGTCAAGGACGGCGACAATATCGTCGATGTCGTGACCTGCGATCAGGCGACGCTGCGGCGGCTGCGGCAGAAGCAGGTGGCGATGGTGTTCCAGCAGTTCGGCCTGCTGCCTTGGCGTACGGTGGAGGAGAATGTCGGCCTCGGCCTCGAACTCGCCGGCGTGCCGGAGCAAGAGCGCAAGGAGCGCGTGCAACGCCAGCTGAAACTGGTCAATCTCGACCAGTGGTCGAAGAAATACGCGCATGAGCTGTCCGGCGGCATGCAGCAGCGCGTCGGCCTGGCCCGTGCCTTCGCCACCGAGGCGCCGATCCTGCTGATGGACGAGCCGTTCTCGGCGCTCGATCCGCTGATCCGCACCAAGCTGCAGGACGAATTGCTGCAGCTGCAGGCGGAGCTGAAGAAGACCATCATCTTCGTCAGCCATGATCTGGAAGAGGCGCTGAAGATCGGCACCCGCATCACCATCATGGAGGGCGGTCGCATCGTGCAGACCGGGGCGCCGGAAGACATCGTGCTCAAGCCCGCCAATGACTATGTCCGCGACTTCATCGCCAATGTGAATCCGTTGTCGGTGCTGACCGCCTGGAACGTCATGCGCGACAGCCGCGACCTCGAGCACGGCGATAATGGCTGGGTGTGGCTCGACCGGCGCAAGACGACGCGCTTCAAGATCGACGAGCACGGGCTGGTGGCGGCGGCGGAACGCGACGGCAAACCGGCGGTATGGGTTTCGTGCGCCGATGTCGAGGCGCAGCCGGAGGAGACGGCGCAAGTGTTCTGGGCCAATCCCGGGACCTCGCTGAAGACGGTGATGCTGGCCATGCACCGCTCGCAGACGGCACCCGTGGCGCTGTTCGACGACCAGTCGCGCTTTGTCGGCGCGATCGGGATACGCGATGTGCTGAGCGCGGTGTTGCGGCGCTAGATCATGATGAGATTTGGTTGAAATCTCATCATGATCTAACCATTTGTTGGAGCATGATCTTTTCCAAAAACCGGTACCCACTTTTTGGGATCATGCTCTAAGCCAGCCCGATACGCGTGGCGCCGAGCTTGAACAGGGCTGTGGCATCCCGGTCGAAGCGGAAGGTGTCGATGAAGTCGTCGGCTCGGTAATCCGGAAGCGTCTTGCGGATGGCGGCGGCGAAGTTTTTCGCCTCGTCCAGCCGCCCAGCCAACGCCAGGCAGTGAGCGGCGATCGACAGGATGATGACATGGGCGTTGGGGCGGGCGGCCGCCTTCAGCGCCCATTCGGCCGCCTCGTCGAACTGGCCGAGGCGGACATGGGCCATGGCGCGCGCGCCCAGCATGCCGAACAGCATCGGGTCGAACGGCGACAGATGGCGCGAATGATCCGACGATCCGATCGCCGCGTGCGGGTCGCCCGACTGCGAATGCACGAACGACAGCGCATAGTGGCCAAGCGCGAAGTTCGGGCTGAGGTCGACGGCTCTTTGCAGTTCGAGCACGGACGCGTCACCCTCGCCGCGCAGCCACAGCGCCCGGCCCATCGCCCAGTGCGCGGCGGGATTGTGATCGTCGACCAACAGGCTTTGGCCGGCTGCCTCAAAGGCAAGCGCGCTGTCCTGGTCGCGGTCGCCCCAGCGCTGGAAGGCGCTCTGCCAATGGGTGAAGGAGAGGCCGGCATAGGCGCGGGTGAAGGTCGGATCCTGCCTGACAGCAATGTCGAAGAAATGCCGCGCGAGGTCGTTCTCGCTGCGGGTGAAGCGATACATGTGCCAGAGGCCGCGATGGTAGGCCTCCCAGGCGTTAAGTGAATTGGGCGCTTTCAGCATGGCGCGGTTGCGCTCGACGGTCTCGATCTCGGATGAGACCGAGGCCACGATGCTGTTGCCGATATCGTCAAGCACGGCGAAAAGATCGTCGGGCTTGCGCTCGAAGGTCTCGGCCCAGACGATCCTGGCTGTGCGGACCTCGACGAGCTCGACGGTGATGATCAGGCGGCCGGTCAGGCTGCGCACCGTGCCGGTGGCGACATAGTCGACATTCAGCCTTCGGCCGGCATCTTCCGGCGCGATGTTCCTTTCCGCCAGCGCAAAGACCGAGCCCCGGGCGATGACAAAGAAGTCCCTGAGCTTGGCGAGGCGGGTGATGATGTCGTGGGTCAAGCCATCGGCCAGCCCGCCACGAACGCCGCTACCGGCGTCTTCGGCAAATGGCATCACGGCCAGCGCAGCCTTGTGCGGCGTCGCGGCTTCGGTGGCGGCAAGCGCGATCGGACTGTGGCCCGCCATCGGCGCAACCGCAGGCTGTGCCGGCAAAGTGGCGCAGTGACGTTCCGCGCGAATGGCAAGCCACGCCTGGCGCACGAGGCCGAAATCCAGCTCTTCCGATTGGAAGAGCGATGCTGCTGCGGCAAGATGGTCCTCGCAGGCACGGAACTGGCCGCGCCGCGCCAGCCTCACCAGGAGTGCGACATGGGCGCTGCTGTCGAACGGGGTCAATTCCAGCCATTTTTCGAGATGGGCGGAGACGTCTTCGGAATCGGCCGGCAGCGTCTTGACCAGATGTTCCAGTATAGCAGCTTGGCAGGAACCGAAACGGCGGCGCTGCGCGGTCAGCCAGCTGTTGAAGAGAGGGCTGCGGTCGATCTCCAGCCCTTCGAGGAAGTCGCCGACGAACAGGTCGGAGAGCAACTGCAGTCGCGTCGGCTCGAGCGTTTCGATGCCTGCGGCAGCCGCCGCCGCGACATCCAGAACGTCGACTGAGATGCCGTCGAGATCGAGCGCGATCGTATCGCCCGATGTTTCGATCCTGCGGCGGCCCGGTTCGTCGAGCGCGGCCCGCAGCTTGCTCAGGCACCAGCGCAGCTCACCCCTGGGATCATTTGGAACATCCCACAGCAACTCGCAGAGCTTGCCACGTCCGACCGGATGGGGCGCCAGCGCCAGATAGGCCAGCAGCGCGCGCAGCTTGCGCGATGCCGGCAAGACCACCGGGACGCCGTCGCGCGCAATTGTCGGCGGCCCAAACAGGCGCACGACAACACCTTGATGGCTGCTCGCCAGGCTCGATTCCACGCCAGATACCACGCCTGCTCCCACGCTGACCTGCCGGCCCCTGCTTTACCACCGAGCACGACAAAGTGCACCCGGCTCGCAAAATTTGTGCGCCGAATGTGGTGTTTACCACACTGCCGCACGTCAAGGACCTGTAGTGCGGCAAGGTGTCGAAATCTCGCCGCCCAAACCGCCGGTGTGTAACCGGCCCGTGAGCAAGAACCAGGAGTCTACCATGTTGCATCAGCAGAAAATCAGAACCACGGCCGGCCGCGGCCGCCTGTTCGACAGCATTCTCGACACCATCGGCGACACGCCGGTCATCCGCGTCAATAATCTCGGACCGGCGCACGCCACCATCTACGTCAAGGCCGAGTTCTTCAATCCGGCGGCGTCGGTGAAGGACCGGCTGGCGCTCAACATCATCGAGGAAGGTGAACGCACCGGCGCGCTCAAGCCTGGACAGACCATTGTCGAGGCGACCAGCGGCAACACCGGCATCGGTCTTGCCATGGTCTGTGCGCAGAAGGGCTACAAGCTGGTGGTGACGATGGCCGACAGTTTCTCGGTCGAGCGCCGCAAGCTGATGCGGATGCTGGGCGCCAAGGTGGTGCTGACGCCGCGCGCCGAGAAAGGCTTCGGCATGTACAAGAAGGCGGTGGAACTGGCCGAAGCCAATGGCTGGTTCCTGGCCCGCCAGTTCGAGACCAAGGCCAACGCCGACATTCATGAAGCTACCACGGGACGCGAGATCGTCAACGATTTCGCCGGCTCGCGGCTCGACTATTTCGTCACCGGCTACGGCACCGGCGGCACCGTCGCCGGCGTGGCGCGGGTGCTGCGCCGCGAGCGGCCTGAGACCCGGATCGTGCTCACCGAACCGGCCAACGCGCAGCTTGTCGGCAGCGGCAAGCGGCAGATGCGTGGCGCCGGCGGAGCGCCGGCCGCCAGCCATCCGGCTTTCGAACCGCACCCGATCCAGGGCTGGACGCCGGATTTCATCCCGCACGTCCTGCAGGAGGCCATCGATGGCAACTTCTATGACGAGGTGATGCCGATCGCCGGGCCGGAGGGCATGAAATGGGCCAAGGCGCTGGCGCAGCAGGAAGGCATCTTCACCGGCATTTCCGGCGGTTCGGCTTTTGCCGTGGCGCGCCAGATCGCCGGCACGGCACCGGCCGGATCGGTGATCCTGTGCATGCTTCCCGATACCGGTGAACGCTACATGACCACGCCTTTGTTCGACGGCATCGAGGCCGAGATGAATGCGGAAGAGCTTGCTCTCTCGCGCTCGACGCCCGGTTGCCAGTTCCCGGCATGATGACGCGGGAGCAAATTGCATGGACGCGATGCCTGGACACTCGGCTACCAGTACCGAGGAAACGCTTGACCCCTCGGACTGGGCCGATGTGCAAAGCCTGTCGCATCGGATCGTTGACGATGCCGTCGCTTACCTGCGCGATGTCAGGCAACGGCCGGTGTGGCAGGAGATGCCTGGAGATGTGAGGGATTTCTTCACCGCCTCGCTGCCGCAATCGCCGACCGCGCTTGCCGACATCTATGGCGATGTCGTGGACAAGGTGATGCCCTATCCGATGGGCAACATCCATCCGCGCTTCTGGTCCTGGTATATGGGGTCGAGCAATTTTACCGGCGCGATCGGCGATTTCCTGGCGGCAATCCAGGGCTCCAATCTCGGCGGCGGCAACCATGCCGCCGCCCTGATGGACGGCCAGGTGGTCGACTGGTGCAAGCAGATGATGGGCATGCCGGCTTCGGCCAGCGGCACGCTGGTCAGCGGCGGCTCGATGGCCAACATCATCGGGCTCACCGTGGCGCGCAACACCAAGGCCGGCATCGGCGTGCGCGAGCACGGCGTTGGAGCAATCGAAAAGCCTTTGCGTTTCTATGGCTCGGACCAGGTCCATTCCTGTCACCGCAAGGGGATGGAAGCGCTCGGTCTCGGCAACAAGGCGCTGCGCCGCATTGCCAGCGACGCCGGCCTGCGCATCGACATTGAAGGTTTGAGGACTGCGATATCGGAAGATCGCGCGGCCGGGTTCAAGCCGGCCTGCATCATCGGCAACGCCGGCACTGTCAACACCGGCGCCATCGACGATCTGCAGGCGCTGGCCAAGCTGGCGCATGAGGAGGACCTCTGGTTCCATGTCGACGGCTGCATCGGCGCGCTGATCGCGATCGCGCCTGAGAATGCACATCGCGTCGCCGGCATCGAATGGGCCGATTCCATCGCGCTCGATCCGCACAAATGGCTGCATGCGCCTTTCGAGGCAGGCTGCGCGCTGGTGCGGGATGCCTCGGCGCATCGCAAGACCTTCGCGGTGACGCCGGAATATCTGGAGTCGACACCGCGCGGCCTCGCCTCCGGCCAATGGCTGCACGATTACGGCCTGCAGACGTCACGCGGCTTCAAGGCACTCAAAGTGTGGATGGCATTGCGAGAACACGGCGTCGAAAAATTCGGCCGCCTGATCGACCAGAACATTGCGCAGGGGCAGTATCTCTCAGGGCTGATCGCGGCCGAACCAGCGCTCGAACTGACGGCGCCGACCAGCATCAACATCGTCTGCTTCCGCTATCGCGCGGATGGTCTCGATGGCGAGCGCGCGAAAGCGCTCAACACCGAGATCATGCTGAGGCTTCAGGAAGACGGAACCGCCGCCATTTCCGATACCACGGTGCAAGGCCGGCATTGCCTCAGGGTGGCGATCAACAACCACCGGACCCGGCGCGAGGATCTCGACCTTCTCGTCGCCGAAACGGTCCGCCTGGGCAACGAGATCGCTTCTGCCTGACCGGCCATGGGGTAGAGCAAGCGGCTCTCAGCCGCTGGCGGCCTCCTGGAAATCGCCCTTCGTCACGGGGAACGCCAGGCCGGGAAGGTAAAATGTGATCGGCCGGATTTCGTAGACTGCCGAGGGATTCACGCGGCGCAAGTCGCGCGCGGCTGCAATCGCCGCCTCCTGCGTGGCGCAGTCGAGGACATAAAGACCCAGCAATTGTTCCTTGGTCTCGGCAAACGGCCCGTCGATGACGATGCCTTCGCCCGGACCGCGCAGCGTCACGGCGTCGGCGGTCGCGCCCAGTCTTGCCGCCGGCCCGAGCTTGCCTTCGCGGGTCAGCCTGGCGTTGACTTCGAGCAGGTCGTGCATCAGCGCCGCATCCTGCTGCGGCGTCAGGGACTGGATGGTCTGTTCGACGTGATAGGCCAGGATGGCGTAAAACATGCGGCGATCTCCTCCTGTTCGAGCGGCTGCACTATTGCAAGGTTGGGTTGGCTGATCCACCCCCGGTGCCCATCGAGACGCTAGTCTGCTGCCTCATGCCGCCAGCGGCAGGCTGAGCTCCGTCAGCAGGCCGCCGCAGGGACGGTTGGACAGGTTGACATCGCCGCCGGCGGCACGCGCAATGTTGCGGGCAATGGTCAGGCCGAGGCCGAGACCGCCGGTCTGGCGGTTGCGCGATTGCTCCAGCCGCACGAAGGAACCGAACACCTGGTCGAGCTGCGCCTGCGGTATGCCCGGCCCCTCGTCGCGGATGACCAGCGTGACCGTGCCGTCCGACTGCCGCAGGCTGACATGGGCTTTCTTGCCGTAGGTCACGGCATTCTGGACCAGATTGTTGACGCAGCGCTTCAGCGCCACCGGTCGCGCGATGCAGATCATGCCACGCGGCCTGGCGCCGTCATGGTCGAACGTGACGTCCTCGAAACTGTCGGCGATCGATTCCACCAGCGACCAGAAATCGATCCGCTCGCTCTTCTCCTCGGTGACTTCGAAGGTGGCGAAGTCGATGACGGAGCTGGCGATGCTCTCGATGTCGGCGAGGTCGTGGGCCAGCGCCTCGCGCGCGGTCGATCTGCGCAACAGTTCGAGGCGCAGCCGCATGCGGGTCAGCGGCGTGCGCAGATCGTGGGCGAGCGCGGCGGCCAGATGTTCGCGGTCCTCGACATAGTCGCGCAGCCGGACCTGCATGGCGTTGACGGCTTTGGCCGCGGCGCGGATTTCGCGGCTGCCGGTCTCGGCGATCGGCGGGCTCTTCAGATCCGTGCCGATCCGGTTGACCGCGGTTTCCATCATCCGATAGGGCGCCGTCAGCCGGCGCAGCGACCAGATCGACATGATCACCACCAGGGCCGCGATCAGCGAATAGAGCGGCAGGCTGTCGAAGCTCAATATCGGTCCGACCGGCGTGTTGGGCTCGGTGAAATTCAGCCATTGGCCGTCGGCGAAGCGGACAGAGGCCGTCAGCTTGTCGCTTTGGGCGAAGCTGGCCGCCAGCGATAACAGGTCACGCTCCACCGCGCCCACATCCTTGGTCACGGCCACACCGCCAGGCGCGTTGGCTGCCTGGGTTGCCGGATCGCGCCGGACGCGGGCGTCGGTGATGCCGAATTTCGACAGCCGCCCGACCAGGATGTCCTCGAGTTCGGCCAGTTCGTCGTCGCCGGCGATCGACGAGGTGACCGCGGGCGTGTCCGAAACGGTGAGCGCATAGGTGGCGTTGAACAGACCGGAGGCCGTCAGCTTGCGCTGCTCCGGCGTGTCGTCATGCATCAGCTGCACCAGCGAATAGGCGCGGTCGTTAAGCCGGTAGAGATCGACCTCGTCATTGGCGACGGCACGATCGCGCGAGACGATGTAGAGCGTGGCGACCTGGCTGATCAGCAGGCCGGCAATGACGATGAGCAAAACCCAGACCGGCAGGGTTTGCGGCAGGAAACGTCTCATTCGGAGGTGGTCTCGGGCAGGAACTGGTAGCCGCCGCTGCGCACAGTCAGGATCAGTTTCGGCGTCTTGGGGTCGTCTTCCATCTTGCGCCTGAGACGGCTGACCAGGATGTCGATGCTGCGGTCGAAGGAATAGTCGCTGTCACCGCCGGAAAGCTCGATGAGCTGGTCACGGGTGAGGACGCGCTGCGCGCTTTTGACGAAGGTCTGCAACAGGTTGAACTCCGCCATCGTCAGTTCGACCCTGACGTCGCCCGGCGCCATCAGCCGGCGGCGCGAGCAGTCCATCGTCCAGCCGGCAAAATGATAGATCTGCTTGGTGGTGGCCCGCTTCGGCTCGGCAGCACCATTGCGCCTCAAAACGGCGCGGATACGGGCCAGCAGCTCGCGCGGATCGAAGGGTTTGGGCACATAATCGTCGGCGCCCATTTCCAGGCCGACGACGCGGTCGGTGGTCTCGGTGACCGCCGTCAGCATGATGATCGGCGTCGAGTAGCTGGCGCGCAGGTCGCGGCAGAGCTCCAGCCCGCTCTTTCCCGGCAGCATCACATCAAGCACGATCAGGTCTACCTGCGTGCGGCGCAGTATGTCTTCCATCTCGACGCCGTCGGCGGCAACCGTGGTGCGCAGGCCGCGCTTCTGGAAGAATTCCTGAAGCAGGTCGCGAATGCCCTTGTCGTCGTCGACGATCAGTATGTGCGCATCGGATTTCACGGCGATCCTGTCATTGCTGGCGGCCGGTCGGCGGCTGCCTTCTGAGTCTGCTTCTGTGGCGTCACCCACACGATAGAATTCTGGCCACATGTTGGCCAGCGGCGATGATCGCCCGCAAAGCCGATTTGCCAGAAACAATTCAGAAACAAAATTCTATAGTCCGGAAAAACTCCCGAAAAAAATCAAGGGCATAAAGGGTGCCGTGGCGGTCAGGACATCGGCTGCGACGCGAAGTCTCCGGAGTAACGGACATCACCAATGCACAGGTTCACGATCAGCTTGATGGGTGCGCTGCTCAGCATTCCGCTCGTCACAGCCGCGGTCGGAGCCACAACCGCAAAGGTGACGCCGATCACAAGGAGCGAGCGCTGCATCGATCTCAATCGCCAGGTAGACGAAGCCCTTGAAACCCATGCCGCGGCAACGCAGGTCACCGCGGCGAAAGCACTGCAAAGAAAGGGAAACCGGTTCTGCGCCAACAAGAAACAGGCACAGGGTATCCGGATGCTCGCGAACGCTTTGAAGCTGCTTGGAGTGACACCGATCGACCCGGTTCAGTGACACTCGAAACACGACCCGCACAAAGAAGGAAATGAAGCCATGAAAAAGTCCATCCTCTCCGCCACCGGTCTCGCCGTCGCTCTCGCTTTCGCAATGCCGGCTCTGGGCAATGCCGCTGCCACCACGACCGCTGCTCCGGCTGCTTCCACGACCACCGCTCCGGCGACCACGACCGCCAAGCCCCCGGTGAAGAAGGTCGTCGCCAAGAAGCCCGTCAAGAAGCACAAGAAGGCGAAGAAGGTCGTCAAGACGGACGCCCCGAAGGCCTGATCCAGACAGCCAACAGGCTTGTCTGTAACAAGGCCGCTCCAGCACCCCCCCCGGCTGGAGCGGCCTTGTCGTGTGAGCATGATTACCCGTTGATGGGTGCCGGCCACCCAGGACTTTAACCCGTTTGCAATGCCGGTCCGGTAGGATAGCCCGCATGAAGAAGCGGCTTTCATCCATTCTGCGCTCGATGGCCATCGGCGGCCTTGTGGCCTCGGCAATGGTCAGGGTGCTGATCCAGTTCACCGCCAGCCCGGTGCCCGATCCGGTGAGCGGGCGCACAGAGCCGTCGCTGTTTGCACCGGCAATCTCCAGCAGCTGTCAATACATCACACCATGGCAAAGCCTGCTGCTTACCGTGATCACCGGCGCGGCGCTGGCCTGCTTCTTCGGCTGGCTCGCGGTCGCCTGGGTCGAATACAAGGCGGCCGGATCAAGGCCGGATGCGGCATCCAGCGCACGGCAATTCCAGGCTCGTCGCGTCGCCAATCGCCAGGGCCGTTGAACCGCAGCATACACTTCCTAAATTTGTGAACGGCAGCACTTCCGGGAAGCCGGTTTGGCGCGCCGATCAAAATGGACGACGGCTTTCCCCCATGACAAAGTGAGAGCGACCCCTCGCGCGATACCGGTTCCCGATGCCTGAAATCAGTTCCAAACCCCGCACCAAGACCAAGCCGCGGACCGAGCGGCCGAAGCTCTACAAGGTCATCCTCATCAATGACGATTTTACGCCGCGCGAATTCGTGGTGACGGTGCTGAAGGGCGAGTTCAAGCTCAGCGAAGACCAGGCTAACCGGGTGATGATCACCGCGCACCGGCTCGGCGTTTGCGTCGTTGCCGTCTTCACCAGGGATGTCGCCGAGACCAAGGCGACACGGGCCGTCGACGCGGCCAAGGCCAAGGGGTACCCGCTGCTGTTTACGACGGAGCCGGAGGAGTAGGTTGAGCGTCTTTCTCCCCGTATAGTGACGGGGAGAAGGGATCCTTACCTTCCCTCTCTGTACCACATCGCGCCCATGGCCAGCAGCAGCAGGCAAAGGCCGAGGAAGCCGCCGAACAGGGGTACGCGCGAGACGGCTTTGAGCACGCTGTCGTCGGTGCTGCGCAGGCCGATCCAGTCTGCGCCCGAGGCCGCACCGGAGGCGCGGACCGGGACGATGGAGGGCAGGGTGACGCTGCCGGTGAGCTGGCCAAGGGTGGAGGAGGCCGCCAGCCGGCGCACGCTGCCGCCGGTGGCCTCAGTCGGAGCCTTCAACCGGTCCTCGGTAGAGACGACGTCGGAGAATTCCGGCGCGTTGACCGGGCCGACATGGGCGAGTGCGGTCAGGTCACCATTGCCGATCTGGTAGAGGCCGATCTCCTTGGTCTCGATGCTGCCCAGGAAAACGCCGGGTTCGGACTTCTCCAGCTTGATGATCAGCGCCTTGCCCGAAGGGGTGATCACCTGCGCCGGGCCGGGATCGTCGCTCATCGTCTGGCGGCGGATTTCCAGCATCATGCCGCGGCCGTCGGCGGTCAGCCGCTCTTCCTCGAGTTCAGGTTCCTTCATCAGCCAGTGGGCGATGCGGCGGTAAAGCTGGACATGCGGCCCGCCACCCTCGAAGCCGCGCGCCCATAGCCAGCCCTGATCGGACAGAAGCATGCCGACGCGGCCTTCGCCCTTATGATCGAGCAGAAGCAGCGGGCGGTTGTCGGCGCCCTTCATCACCACTTCGCCTTCGGGGTTCTGCACGCCGATGGTGCGGAACCAGCGGCTCCAGCGCGGCGGCTCGGTCGCCGAGCCGTCGAGGCCGCGCGTCACCGGATGGCGCTGGCCGAGATCGGTGAGGCGCGGATAGAAGGCCTTGTCGATGACTTCGCCGGTCGGCATTGCCGGCAGCGACGACATTAGCGGGGTGCGGGCGATCGAGGAGTCGCCGGCATATTCCGGCCCGGCGGCGATCAGCAGCGCGCCGCCCTTTTCGACGTATTCGGAGATGTAGTCGTAATAGAGGATCGGCAGCACGTCGCGGTGCTGGTAGCGGTCGAAGATGATGAGATCGAAATCCTTGATCTTCTCGACGAACAACTCGCGGGTCGGGAAGGCGATCAGCGACAGTTCGTTGATCGGCGTGCCGTCCTGCTTTTCCGGCGGCCGCAGAATGGTGAAATGGACGAGATCGACCGAGGCGTCGGATTTCAGCAGATTGCGCCACGTGCGCTCGCCGGCATGCGGTTCGCCGGAAACCAAAAGCACGCGCAAGTTCTCGCGGATGCCGTCGATCAGCGCGATGGCGCGGTTGTTGGCGTCGGTCAGTTCGCCCGGCTCGCGGTCAATAGAGAGTTCGACGATGTTGCGGCCGGCGCCGGGGATGGTCACCTGCAGCGGCATCGCCTGGCCGATGGTCGCTTCTTCGACCGCGACCTGCTCTCCATTGACCGAGACGCGGACATCGACCGGGCCGGTTTCGCCGTCGGTGGCGATGACGCGGTAGGTCATGTCGAGCGGCTTGCCGACGAGGCCGAAGCGTGGCGCGTTCTCGAAGCGGATGCGGCGGTCCTTCTCGTGCTCGTTGCCGGTGATCAGCGCGTGCAGCGGCGCATTGAAGTCGGGGGCGGCCGGTGCGTCATGCACCTCGCCATCGGTGATCATGATGGCGCCACCGATGCGCGAGGGCGGCACGTCGCGGAAAGCGCCTTCAAGCGCTGCAAAAAGCTTGGTCTCGGNTGATGGCGCCACCGATGCGCGAGGGCGGCACGTCGCGGAAAGCGCCTTCAAGCGCTGCAAAAAGCTTGGTCTCGGTGCGCTCGTCGGCGGCTTCCGACTTGCCGGCCTCGACGACGCGGACGTCGAACTGCTTGAAGCGGCCAAGGCGCTGCTGCAAACCGGCAAGCGCTTCGTCGGTCTGTTTGGTCCGGTCGCCGATATCCTGGCTCTGGCTGCGGTCGACGATGACGGCAACGACGCTCTTCAGCGCCTCGCGCTCCTCATCGAGGAAGACCGGATTGAGGAGTGCTGCGCCCAGCGCAATCAGCGCCGCGAAGCGGAAGATCGCGCCGCGCTGGCGAAACCACAAGCCGACAGCGGCCAGCACCAGCAGCGGTGCGAGCACCAAAGCCAGCAAGGGCCAGGACAGCAGCGGTTCGAACGAAATCGACCAGTTCATCGTTTACCCTCCCTCTTGTGGGGAGGGTCGATCCGCGTAGCGGAGCGGGGTGGGGGTAGGCGACAGAGCGCTGGCTGCACCCCCACCCCGGCCCACTGTCTTCGCTTCGCTGCGACAGCGAGCCGACCCTCCCCAAAAGGGGGAGGGTGAGGGTGAGGCTGCGCCGCCGGCGCCAGACAGGATCGAGACGAAATTAGCCAATACTGCCATCCTATTGCCCCAACCGTTCGAGCAGGATGGGCACGTGCACCTGGTCGGATTTGTAGTTGCCGGTCAGCATGTACATCATGATGTTGACGCCGGCGCGCAGCGCATAGATGCGCTGCATCGGATCCGATGGCACGGTCGGCAAAAGCGGGTCACCATTCCCGTCGACGGCCCAGGCGCCGGCAAAATCATTGGCGGTGATCAGGATCGGCGAGACGCCGTCGCCGACGCGTACCGGCCGATTCTCGGCATTGCTGGCCTCGAGCGAGGCTTCCACCCAGAGCGGGCTGCCGGAGAAGCGGCCGGGAAATTCGGGCAGGATGAAGAAGGATTTGGTCAGCACATGGTCGGCGGGCACCGGCTCCAGCGGCGGCACGTTGAGATTGCCGAGAATGTCGCGCAACCGTTCCGTCGCCGGGCTCGCCGAATCCGCTCCGATGCCGTTGGCGAACTGGTCGCGCGTGTCGAACAGCACCGTGCCGCCCTGCTGCATATAGGCGTCGATGCGGGCGATCGCGGCTTGGCTCGGCATCGGCGCGGAAGGATCGATCGGCCAGTAGATCAGCGGATAGAAGGAAAGCTCGTCCTTCGAGATATCGACGCCCGCCGGCGCGCCCGGCTCGAGCGCGGTCTTCTCGATCAGGAAGCGGGTCAGGCCTTCGAGCCCGGCGCGGCTGATCGAATCGTCACCGGGCACACCGGTCAGCACATAGGCGATGCGGGTCTTGGCAATATCCTCGATTGCCGCGGCATCGCCGGGCTTGGCGTCGTCGGCGTGGGCGAGGTCGGCATGGCCAAACAGCATGCCGAGGCCAAGCAGCAGCGCAGCCGTCGTTGCTGCGGCCGATCGGCCGCGGCGCGGTCGGCGCGACATCAGCCCGCCCATCCAGAACACCGCCAGCGTGTCGAGCAGCATAAGCGCAAGTGCCGCTGTGACCAGCGATCCCTTGAGGTCGCGCGATTCATCGAAAGCGTACTGGATATTGGTCACCGGCACTGTGAATTGCGGGCGCACCAGCGGCGCGAAGGCGGTGGCCGGTTCGAGCAGATTGTGGGCGAAAACGCCGGTTTCCGAGCCGTAGAGGCCGGGCGGGTTCTCGAACGTCACCGGCAGCGTGCCGGCGCCGGGGACCAGCGGTCGCGCGTCCGGCGTCGGCGGCACCAAAGTGCCGTCGGCGGCTATCATGCGATAAGGTGCCAGCGACGTAGCAGCGGCTTCGGCGTTGGCAACCGCCGCACCCTGGTTGCGCGACAGCTGCACGATGCGCCGCAGCATCTCGACGAAGCTGCCGGAGATCGGCAGCGTCGACCATGTCGCTTCCGGGGTGATGTGGAACAGAACCAGCGTGCCCTTGCCCTTCTTCAACCCGGTCACCAGCGGGGTGCCATCGGCAAGGGTTGCCCAGGTGCGTTCGACGATGTCCGGCGTCGGTTCGGCCAGCACCTGCCGGCTCACCGTGACCTCGGCCGGCGGTGCGAGGTCGGCGAACGGGCCGTTCTTCGGGAATTCGGTCACCGCCTGCGGCGTCGTCCATGACAGCGCGCCGCCAAGCGAGCGCTCGCCGGTGCGCAGCCTGACCGGCAACAGATCATCGTCATTGCCGGCGGCGGCCAGCCGCGAACCGGCAAAGCGCACCAGCGTGCCGCCATTGTCGACCCAGTCGACCAGCCGCTGATGGACCTGCGGCGGAATGGTACCGATATCGGCCATGACGATCATCGCCGGCTTCTGGTCGAGAAGCTGCGGGATGGCGTCGGCGAGATCGACGCTCGACGGTTCGACCAGATCGGCGAAAGGCTGCAGCGCGCGCCTGATGTAATAGAGCGGCGACAGAAGCGGCTGCGCCTGGTCGGCCTCGGCCTGCGATAAAAGTCCGACGCGGCGGCGCTTGGAGCTTTCGTCGAGCACGCGCACCGCACCTGCCTGGCGTTCGCCGTCGAGCGCGATCGAGGCGAAGTCGTTGCGCAGTTCGAACGGCACCGCCATCGTGCCGCTGGCGGTAGTCTCACCCGGCGCGAAGGTCAGCGTCGCGTCGGCGATGCGGCGGCCCTTGTCGTCGAAGGCGCCGGCGGTGACTTGTGCCGGCGCCGGGTCGCCGGGCGCGCGGATGGCGGTCAGGGCGAAGCCGTCGACCTGATTTTCGGCGCCAGTGAGCCCAGTCAGCGCCAGCCGGTCGGAATTGGCCCAGACGACACGGGCGGCATTTTTCGACAGCAGTGTGTTGAAGGCGGCCTCGTCGCCCTTTGCCGCAAGGCCGTCGGCGAGAACGGCAACGCTGGCGCCGGGCAAGGTTTCCAGCACGCCGGCGACGCGGGCATAGACGGCGGGTCGGTCGGTTGGGATCGGCCTCGGCTTGGCGGCGCGCAGCCGGTCGAGGGCAGCCGCGGCATCGAAGGGGCCGATCTCGGCGTTCGGCTTTTCGGCGGTGAAGGCGATGACGACCGGTACGCCGTTCGAACCGGCATCGGCGATCAGCCGCTGGGCGGTGGCGACGCGCTTGCCCCAGTCGGCGGCACTCGCCCAGTCATTGTCGATGACGAGCGCCAGGGCGGCGCCCTCGGCCGGCAATTTTTCGCGCGGATTGAAAACGGGTTCGGCTAATGCCGCGACGACAAGGGCTGCCATCAACAGCCGCAGCAGCGTCAGCCACCACGGGCTCTGCTGCGGCGTTTCCTCGCGCTTCAGCACGCGAGCGAGGATCTTCAGCGGCGGAAACATTTCGGACTGCGGCTTGGGCGGTGTGAGCCTGAGCAGCCACCAGATCACCGGCAGCGCGAGCAGGCCCCACAACACCATGGGAGCGCCAAAGGAGAGCGGCAGCCAGCTCATGCGCCGGCCCTTCCCACGAATGCGCCATCGGCGGTCATCGCCATGTGGATGCGCACCAGCGCCTCGGAAGCGAGGCGATCGGTGTGGTTGACGGTGTAGCTCCAGCCGAGGCGCTTGCACCAGCTGGCCATCTCCTGGCGGCGGGCGGTGTAGAGCAGGCGGTATTCGTCGCCGAGCATTTCGGCGCGGCCGGCGGTCAACTTGTCGCCGGTCTCGGGATCGGTGAATTCGGTGCGGCCGGCATAAGGAAAGGTCTCCTCCGCCGGATCGGCAACCTCGATCAGATGCGCACGCACGCCATGCCGCGCCAGCACATCGAGCCATTCCATGGTCTCCTCGACCGGGTCGAGGAAATCGCTCACGACGACGATGTCGCAGAAGCGGCGGATGGCGGACAGGTCAGGCTTTGCTGGCAGGTCCGCGGCGTGCATCAATTGCGCTGCGATGCGCTCGGCGCCGTTGCGGGCGGTGAACGGATCTGTCAGGCCGGGCCATGCGATGCGCTCGCCGCTGCGAGATAGCAATTCGGCCATGGCCAGTGCCAGCACCAGCGCGCGCGATTCCTTGGAAACGCTGGCGCCAGTCGATTTGTAGAGCATGGAGGGCGATGGGTCGGCCCAAAGCCACACCGTGTGGGCTGCTTCCCATTCGCGGTCGCGCACATAGGTGTGGTCGTCCCGGGCCGAACGGCGCCAGTCGATGCGCGAGGAATCGCCTTCGACATAGGGGCGGAACTGCCAGAAATTCTCGCCGATGCCGCGCTTGCGGCGGCCATGCCAGCCGGCAATTACCGTATTGACGATACGGCGTGCCTCGACCAGCAGGTCCGGCACCAGCGAAGCCCGCAACCGGCCCCTGGCGAGCGCGTCGCGCGTCGCTGCCGGTGCCTGGACTTCGCCGATACGTGCCATCAGATTCCTTTGGCCAGTTTCGCCACCACGTCGCGCACAGTCGTGCCCTCGGCGCGGGCGGCAAAGGTCAGCGCCATGCGGTGCTGCAGCACCGGTTCGGCCAGCGCGCGGATGTCGTCCACCGACGGCGCCAGCCGCCCGTCATAAAGCGCGCGCGCACGGGCGCACAGCGTCAGCGCCTGGCTGGCGCGCGGGCCGGGACCCCAGGCGACATGCTTGTCGGTCTCGGTATTGCCCTGGCCGGGACGCGCCGAACGCACCAGTTTGAGGATGGCGTCGACGACGCTTTCGGGCACCGGCATACGGCGGATCAGCGTCTGGATTTCCCTCAGCCGCGCCGGCTGCAGCACGTTTTGCGCCTTGGCGTCCTCGATGCCGGTGGTTTCGAGCAGGANGCCGGGGTAGCTCACCCGGTGCTTGAACAGGAAACGGTCGAGCTGCGCTTCGGGCAGGGGATAGGTGCCTTCCTGCTCCAGCGGGTTTTGCGTCGCCAGTACATGGAAGGGCGCGGGCAGGTCGTGGCGAATGCCGGCGATGGTGACGTGATATTCCTGCATCGCCTGCAGCAGCGCCGACTGGGTGCGCGGCGAGGCGCGGTTGATCTCGTCGGCCATCAGCAATTGCGCGAAGATCGGGCCGGAGATGAAGCGGAAGGAGCGCCTGCCGGCCTCGTCCTGCTCCATCACCTCTGAGCCGAGAATGTCCGACGGCATCAGGTCGGGTGTGAACTGGATGCGGCGCGAATCGAGGCCGAGCACGACACCGAGCGTTTCGACCAGCTTGGTCTTGGCAAGGCCGGGCACGCCGACCAGCAGCGCATGGCCGCCGGCAAGCAGCGCCACCAGCGTGCGCTCGACCACCACTTCCTGGCCGAAAATGACGCGGCCGACGCCGTCGCGCACCCTGGAAATATCGGCCAGCGCCGTCTCGGCCTGGGCGATCATGTCCTTTTCGCTGATTGGGCTTTCCTTGACCATTACGCTCATGCCGCATCGATCCTTGTGCTGGAAGTACCGGCTTGCACTGTAGTGCCTTAGAATGCCGCGATTCGGCTTCGCCTGGCGCCTACGAATGAATTTAAATCACAGCCTTAGGCTGACAAGCGGAACAACAGTGACTATTTCGTGACCATGACGGAACGCTCCGAACATCGCGAGCACAGCCTTACTGCCGCAACCGAGGCGCGCGGTCTCGAAGCGTTGATCTCGCGTGCGGCTCGCGCCGGCAAGGGCGCGGCGCCGGTGGAGCGCTGGAATCCCGACTTTTGCGGCGATCTAGACATGGAGATCAAACAAGACGGAACGTGGTTCTATCTCGGCACGCCGATCGGCCGCATGCCGCTGGTGCAGCTGTTTTCCAGCGTGCTGCGCAAGGACGAGGATGGCAGGACCTATCTGGTGACGCCGGTCGAACGGGTCGGCATCCGCGTCGTGGACGCGCCTTTCATCGCGGTTGAAATGGATGTTTCCGGCGCCGGCGCCGAGCAGACCATCACTTTCCGCACCAATGTCGGCGATGTCGTCGAGGCCGGACCTGGCCATCCGCTGCGCTTCGTCGACGAGAACGAGACCGGCGGGCTAAAACCCTATGTGCTTGTGCGCGGGCGGCTGGAAGCGCTGGTGGCGCGGCCGGTGATGTACGAACTGGTCGAGCATGGCGAGGAGATCGATATCGGCGGCAAGACGATGTTTGCCGTGCGCTCGAAAGGCGAAATCTATCCGATCATGCCGGCGGAAAAACTGAAGCGGCTGAGCGCATGATGGATCAGGTGAGGCCGCCGCCGTTTTCCACAGCGGATTTTCGCGCGCGGGTCGCGGCGCAAGCTGAAGTCCATGCCGGCGACGATTATGGCGATCATCGCTTCAACCCCGGCCATCCACGGTTGACGCAGCTCAAAGCGCTGCGCGACGCCGCGGTGCTGATCCCGGTCGTCGATCATGGACGCGATGCGACCGTGCTTTTGACCAAGCGGGCGGAAAAACTGCGCAGCCATTCCGGGCAGGTGGCTTTTCCTGGCGGCACCATTGATCCCACCGATGCGACCCCGGAAGCAGCGGCCTTGCGCGAGACCTTCGAGGAGATCGGCCTCGGCCATGACCGCATCGAGATCATCGGCCGCATGCCCGATTATGTCGCCGGCAGCGGCTATCGCATCGCGCCGGTGCTGGCGATCGTCGAGCCCGGTTTTACGCTGTCGCTCAATTCCGACGAGGTCGACGCCGCCTTCGAAGTACCGCTTTCGTTCCTGATGGATCCGGCCAACCACACCAGGGACAGCCGCATGTGGAACGACCTGGAATGGTTCTTCTACGATATGCCCTATGGCGGCCAGCGCATCTGGGGCGTCACCGCCGGCATCATCCGCACGCTCTATGAAAGGCTCTATGCTTGAGTGATCCGGTATCGCTGGCGGGCAGAGCCGACTGGCTGGGTGAAAAGCATCTGCAGCGGCTGCTTGCCGTGCTGGCGCAAGGCGGCGAGGAAGCCCGCATCGCGGGCGGTGCGGTGCGCAATGCACTGATTGGGCAGCCGGTCGCCGATATCGACGTTGCTACCACTTGCCTGCCCGAGGAAACCGTTCGCCGCGCCGAGGCGGCGGGCTTCAAGGCGGTGCCGACCGGCATCGAGCACGGCACGATCACGGTGATTGCCGGCGGCGCGCCCTATGAGGTCACCACGCTGCGCGCCGACATCGAGACCGATGGCCGCCGCGCCAAAGTGTCGTTCGGCCGCGACTGGAAGGCCGACGCCGAACGGCGCGATTTCACCATCAACGCGCTCTATGCGGAGGCTGATGGGACGGTCGTCGACCTGGTCGGCGGCGTCGGCGATATCGAGGCACGAAGGCTGCGCTTCATTGGCGATGCCGAGCAGCGGATCCGCGAAGACTATCTGCGCATCCTGCGTTTCTTCCGCTTTTTCGCCTGGTACGGCGAGGGTCGGCCCGATGCCGAGGGATTGAAGGCCTGCGCCCGGCTCAAGGACGGTCTCGCCCATCTCTCGGCCGAACGCATCTGGTCCGAGCTGAAGAAGTTGTTATCGGCCCCAGATCCGTCGCGCGCCTTGCTGTGGATGCGCCAGGCCGGCGGGCTCACCAGCGCCCTGCCGGAAAGCGAGAAATGGGGCATCGATGCCATTCATGGGCTGATCAAGACAGAAAAGGATCTGGGCTGGGCGCCGGACCCGCTGCTCAGGCTGGAGGCGATCGTGCCGCCCGATGCGGCGAGGATGAAGACACTGGCCGAGCGGCTGAAACTTTCGACCACTGAGGCGGAGCGCCTGCGCCACTGGGCGCTGACGGCTGCCGTCGAGCCCAAGACAAGCGAAGCGGAACTGGCCAAGAAACTCTATTCCGGCGAGCGCCAGGGTTTTCTCGATCGCCTGCGGCTGTCGCTGGCGTCGGCGCGAGCGCGGGCTCTCGAGGACAATGACGCGCTGGTTCAGGCCGGCGGGTTTTCGCGCCTGCTCGCTTTTGCGCTGAAATGGGAAAAACCGGTGTTCCCAGTCAAGGGCGGCGATCTGACGGCGCTTGGCGCGTCGCCGGGGCCAATGCTCGGTGCGATTCTGAAAAACCTGGAAAAGGAATGGATCGGGTCCGGCTTTGCGCTCGATCGCGACGCGCTGCTGGAGCGCGCCGCGGAAGCCTTGAAGGCCAGATAGGACTGCTCAGGCCGCGTCGCGAACTTTCTCGATGCGCGAGCGGATCGCCTCGATCATCGTCTCGCGAATGACCGTTTCGCCATGTGTCTCGCGCATATGGTCGACGGCGCGGCGCATGACCTCGGCTTCCTCACCGGCACGCGTGTGCCACTCACAGCCGGGAACCAGCGAGCCGCAATGGAATTCCTTCATGGGATTTTCTCCTTTTCCTCCTTGGAGCCTGTGCCTCTCATGGGCACACGAAGCTCCGCCATCTCTGTTCCGCGCCCTGTCACAGCAGTCGGTTTCGGGGGCGCGCACGGGGGAGTTAGCATAACACGGTTCCACGAGTTTGGTTGCCGTGGGGGCGAAAAAGGCGGAGCAGCGCTGCTCCGCCCCCTCTTGCCAGGCTAAGCCAAGGCGAGAACGTTCGGTCTTGTCCCGATCACTTCTCGATCTTGACGGACTCGGCAACCTTGTTCTTGCCGCTCATGTCCCAGGAAACGCGGACCTTTTCGCCTGCCTTCAGGCCAGGATCCTTGAAGGTCTTGGGCAGCGTAAAGGTCGATCCATCGTCCAGAACGAGGCTCATGGCCGTGCCATCATAGGTCTTGACCGTGCCCGTGGTGTGCTTGACCGCGGCAAAGGCAATCGAGCCGGAAGCGAGAAGGGCAGCGGCGGCTGCCGAAACAATGAGCTTTCGCATGTAATACTCCTGGAAATGCGGGCATCCGTTTGGAAAATGCTCCGCCTTGTTCAGGGCCGTCCGGTAGCGTCGTGTCGCGGTTCGGGACTGAACCGCCGGCGCTTCCCGGCCCGAAACGACAAATAGTCGTTTTATTTCAATTGCCTATTAGACGAAAAAGATAATGGCGATGCCACATTGGCTGCCCAGATTCGGCGAATGGGACGTCAATGCGGCTCACGTTTCGCTCACCGATTTTTTACGGCCACCTGACCTCCGGCGGCAGGCTGGACAGGATCGAAGCGACATTGCCGCCGGTCTTCAGGCCGAAGATGGTGCCGCGATCGTGAAGAAGGTTGAATTCGACGTAACGGCCGCGGCGAATGAGCTGCTCGTCGCGGTCGTCGTCGGTCCAGTTCTCGTTGAAATGGGCGCGAACCAGGTGTCCGTAGACGACAAGGAAAGAACGCCCGACATCCTGGACGAAGTTCAAATCGGCATTCCAACCGCCTTTCTCCTCCCCCGAATGCAGCCAGTCGAAAAAGATGCCGCCGACGCCGCGCGGCTCGTTGCGGTGCGGCAGATAGAAATACTCGTCGCACCAGGCCTTGAACTTCGGGTGGTCGGCGACCGCGGCATTCTTCTCGCAGGCGAACTGCATGGCTCGATGGAAGGCGACCGTGTCGGGGTGATCTTCCGTGCGGTTGCGGTCGAGCACCGGCGTCAGATCGGCGCCGCCGCCAAACCAGTGGCGCGACGTCACGACCATGCGGGTGTTCATGTGCACGGCCGGCACGTTGGGGTTCCAGGGATGCGCGATCAACGAAATGCCTGATGCCCAGAAGCTCGGGTCTTCCTCGGCGCCGGGCATCTGCTTCCTGAATTCGGGCGAGAATTCGCCATAGACGGTCGAAGTATGGACGCCGACCTTCTCGAAGACGCGGCCGCGCATCATCGACATGGCGCCGCCGCCGCCCTTTCCATTGTCGCGTTCCCACGGCGTCTTCTCGAAGCTGCCGGGCGACCATTCGGCCAGTGGTCCCTGCAGTTCCTGTTCGATCTGCTCGAAGGTTGTGCAAATGCGCTCGCGCAGCGTCTCGAACCAGAGCCTAGCCTTCATTTTCTTCTGTTCGATGTCGGGTGGCAGGCCTGCCGGTATTTCTGGTCGTTCCAAAATGCTGTCTCCGGTCGCGGCCGACAAAGGACCTAGTGGAGTGAATTTGACATTTGCACACAGCGTGGCGCAGGGCACGATGCAAATGTCAAATTCGAAAACTCCACCAGAAACATGAACTTGCTAGCGGTCCTTGTGATTCCAACATTCGCAACGGCGCCTGGGGATTAGGGAGGCGAATGTTGGAATCGGACCACTAGCCTTTTCCGGGCGCGATCCCTAATCTCTTAGGGGCAAGGGTCAAGTGTCATCTGGTTCGGCCCAGGAGTTCTTTCATGCGCACGCCGGCAAGACCGCCGCTGCATGGCCTGAAGAAAAGGCTCGATCGTTCACGCGCCGAGCGCGAGCGCATGCCGCGTGACGGGTTTTTGCGCGAGACCTTCGTCTTGCCGCGCCCGGATGCGCGGCTCAAGGCCAAGGAATGGTTCGAGCGTTTTCCCAAGCAGGCCTACTGGACCGAGATCGAAAGCTGGTTCGAGCGGCCGGGCGACGTAATCGAATTCACCATACGGCGGCTGCCCGCGGCGGATTAGGATTCCACAAGCAGTCGCCTTGCGCCCGGCCCTTGCGCACTCAAGCGATCTTCCCTGTTTCGCAGCGGGCATTTGTCGATCGACATGCAGCCGCAGCCGATGCAGTCGGTAAGGCCGTCGCGCAGCTTCTTTAGCTGAGTGATCTTGCGATCGAGGTCGTCGCGCCAGCCGGTCGACAACAGGTTCCAGTCCTCGCGCGTCGGGGTACGGCCTTCTGGCAGCGATTCAAGTGCGGCGCCGATCTCGGCCAGCGAGATGCCGACCTCCTGGGCGATCCGGATGATCGCCACCTGCCGCAGCACGTCGCGGCCATAGCGCCGCTGGTTGCCCGACGTGCGGTGGCTGCGGATCAGCCCGCGCGCCTCGTAGAAATGCAGCGCCGACACCGCCACGCCGCTGCGCATGGCCAACTGGCCGACCGTCAATTCCTTTACCGGAGCCATCTCGATTTTCCGCTTGACCTCAACTTAAGTTGAGCTTGTAGCCAGGAAATGTCGATAGGGCAATTGAGGAGAAGGCGATGTGCGCCTGGGTGAGAATGATGCAAGACGCAAGGGCCGTTGGCGATGACGACAACGCGTTGAAGGTTCTAGCCGAGCTGCCGGATGGCTTCACCGGCGACCATGGCGACGGACAGCGCGACGTTGATGCTGCGCGTGCCCGGCTGCATCGGGATCGTCAGCCGCGCATCCGCCGCCTGATGGACAGGATCCGGCACGCCGGCGGATTCGCGGCCGAACAGCAGGATGTCGCCTTGGGCGAAGCTGAAGCCCGTATAGGGGGTCGCGGCTTTGGTGGTGAGCAGCACCAGCCGGCAGGCTTGGCCCTTGCGCCAATCCTCGAAGGCGTTCCAGTCGACATGCCGGGTCAGGGCAGCCATTTCGAGGTAGTCCATCCCGGCGCGCTTGAGCGCTTTGTCGGAGAGCGGAAAGCCGGCTGGTTCGATAATGTCGACGCCAAGGCCGAGGCAGGCGGCGAAGCGCAGGATTGTTCCGGTGTTGCCGGCGATGTCAGGCTGGTAGAGGGCGATGCGGAGACGGTGGTTCATTTCCGCGTCTTTCTAATAAGTGGCAGATCGGCCACAGCGGGTGGCTGGTTTTGGAAATTGCTGGACCTGCGGGTGGCCATTTTCTGCGAAGTCGATTATACCGCACGCATTGTCAACCCGAACCGATGGAGGGGTATTTCATGATGACCATGCACATCCAGCGCCCCTCCCGTGGGCTTACCTGCCCGCCGGCGGTTTCGGTACGACGATTTACCTGATTTCTTAGATCTGATCGCACCGATTCCCGCCGAACCCAATTTTCGGCTCTCGAAGGAATCCTGCGATGTTTTTCAAACCGTTAAAGGGGCCAAGCGCCCCAGCTGAGCATGTCGCGACCGAGGCCTATCGTCGTGTCCCGACGGATGCAATCCGTGCCTCCGGCCGAAGGCCGGCGCACGACATTGCTTCGCCTTTTTATGTCTATTTTCACACGGAGGACGGACCGATGTTCGATTCCTATAAGATACCGGGTTCAAGAAGCCTGCACGAACGCAAGACGGCGACCTGGGCGTTGCTGGTCGGCGAGACGTATTCGTCGGCGGTTCACGCCCAGATGCGCCGGCGTCCGCATCGCGGCATGTTGCCGGATGTCGATTTCTCGCGTGCGGTTCCCGACCACAGCCGGCCGTCGCTGGTGCGCCGGATCATCCGGCTGATCCGGCCGGGCGCGAAAAACCGGACTGGCGGCGGCGTGCCGTCAGCTCAGTCGAAGGCTTCTGTCGGTGAAAAGCCCGCAAGTCCCTATATTGCGCGAAGCAGGACCGATGGCCCGGGTGATTCCGGGCCGTCGGTCCCCGCCGACGTACGGTCTGGGGACGCGGAGCGCCCCGGGGATTTTTCCCGCGCCGCATGAGCGGACAAAAGTTTTGTGAGCATCACTATGTTTAGCTGGTTTGAAAGAAGGCTCGATCCGTTCCCCGCAGCGGAACCGGTCGAGCCGCCGAAGACGCTGGTTGCCTTCTGCGTGCATTATACGCGCGGCGCCTGGCCATACATCATCCTGGACGCGGTGCTGGTGACGGCGATTGCCATCGCGGAAGTGTGGATGTTCGGCTTCATGGGCCACATCGTCGACTGGCTGTCCGGGCAGAACCGCGAAACCTTCCTGCAGACCGAGAGCTGGAAGCTCGCCGGCATGGCCTTCGTCGTGCTGTTCGCGCTGCCAGGTACAGTATGGCTGCATTCTTTGCTCAACCAGCAGACGCTGATGGGCAACTACCCCATGCGCATCCGATGGCAGGTGCATCGTTATCTCTTGAAGCAGTCGATGAGCTTCTACCAGGACGAATTCGCCGGCCGCATCGCCACCAAGCTGATGCAGACGGCACTCGCCGTGCGCGAATGCGTCATCAAGGTTATCGAGGTGCTCAATTACGTAATCGTCTATTTCCTCGGCATGCTGTTCATCGTCGGCTCGGCCGACTTGCGGCTGGCGGCACCTCTCGGCGTCTGGCTGCTCGGCTATATCGGGTTGTTGCGCTATATCATCCCGAAGCTGGGCAAGGTCGGGGAGGCGCAGGCCAATGCGCGCTCGACTATGACCGGCCGCGTCGTTGACAGCTACACCAACATCCAGACGGTCAAGTTGTTTTCCCATGCACGGCGCGAAGCAACGTTCGCGAGAGAAGGCATGGCAGGCTTCCTCGACACGGTCTACCGGTCGATGCGGCTGGTGACGGTGCTTTACGGCCTGCTCTATATCCTCAACGCGCTGCTCCTGTTTTCGGTGACGGCGACGGCGCTGTGGCTGTGGCTCGGCCAGGCGGTGACGATCGGCGCCGTCGCCGTGGTCATCGGCCTCGTGCTCCGTATGTGGGGCATGTCGCAGTGGATCATGTGGGAAATGTCGAGCCTGTTCGAGAACATCGGCACGGTGCAAGACGGTATCGCCTCGATCTCGCTGCCGCGCCTGGTCGAAGACCGGCCGGGGGCGAAGGACATTGCCGTCACCAAGGGCGAGATCCGCTTCGACGACATTCGTTTCCACTATGGCAAGCAGAAGGGCGTCATCGAGAACCTGTCGCTGACGGTGAAGCCCGGCGAGAAAGTCGGCATTGTCGGGCGCTCGGGCGCGGGCAAGTCGACGCTGGTCAATCTCCTGTTGCGGTTCTACGACCTCGAGAACGGCCGGATCCTGATCGACGGCCAGGAGATCGCTTCGGTGACGCAGGATTCGCTGCGCGCGCAGATCGGCATGGTGACGCAGGACACTTCGCTGCTGCATCGTTCTGTGCGCGACAATATCCTTTACGGGCGGCCCGATGCGACGGAGGAAATGGTTATCGAGGCAGCCGGGCGGGCCGAGGCGCTGGAGTTTATCGGCAGGCTTTCGGATCACACCGGACGTAAAGGGCTCGACGCTCATGTCGGCGACCGCGGCGTCAAATTGTCCGGCGGCCAGCGGCAACGCATCGCCATTGCTCGCGTTATGTTGAAGGACGCACCGATACTTATCCTTGACGAAGCGACGTCGGCGCTGGATTCCGAAGCCGAGGCCGCCATCCAGGAGAATCTCTACAAGCTCATGCAAGGCAAGACCGTCATCGCCATTGCGCACCGGCTGTCGACCATCGCGGCGATGGACAGGCTCGTCGTCCTCGACAAGGGCCGTGTCATCGAGGAGGGGTCGCACGAGGAACTCGTCGCCAGCGGCGGGCTCTACGCGCAGCTCTGGCAGCGCCAGTCGGGCGGGTTCCTGCTCGACGACGGTCCGGTCGATGCCGCCAATGACGCTGTTGCCAACGACATCGGCGTGAAGGGTGAAGCCGCAGAGTGATGACGTCAGCATGATGACAGCCGTCTATCGCTGGTTCGAGGACTGGGTCTATCCGTTCAGGGAGCCGGCGGACCTTCGGCCACCGTCAAGCGTCGGCGGCTTCCTCTGGCACTATGTCGGCCAGGCGAAGTTCGCCTTCTTCGCCATGCTGGTCATCGGCGGCATCGCGCCGCTGATCGAGGCCGGGCTGTTCTACTTCGTCGGGCGGCTGGTCGATATTCTCGACCAGCTTCCTGGCGAGCGCAGCTGGAATGCGCTGTGGACCGCCGCCGGTCCTGAACTGGTGTTCATGATCGTCGTGGTGGCGGTCATCCGCACAGTCGTCGTCGGCCTGTCGGCGCTGGTCAACGAACAGACGATCACGCCGGGCTTCTACAATCTGGTGCGCTGGCAGGCGCACCGGCATGTGTCGCGGCAGTCCTACACCTTCTTCCAGAACGATTTCGCCGGCCGTATCGCGACAAAAGTCTGGCAGGCCGGGCAGGCGACCGGCGACCTGATGGAGAGCTTCATCGAGGTCATCTGGTTCATGCTCATCTATACGGTGACGACCTTGGCGCTGGTCGCCGGGCTGGATCTGCGCCTGGCCGTGCTGGTGGTGATCTGGATCCTCGCGTTCGCCTGGCTGGCCAAGCTCTATCTGCCCTCGATCCGCAGGCATGCCGAGGCCACGGCTGAAGCTGGCTCGATGATCAATGGGCGCATCATCGATTCCTATTCCAACGTGCAGACGCTGAAGCTATTCTCGGCCGACGGCGACGACCGCTACATCAAGAACGGCTTCGACATCTATCTCGATGCACTACGGCCCTTCACCCGCCGGCTGACCGGCGTGCGCATGGCGCTGACGACGCTGTCGGGCATCATGATCACCGCGATTGGCTGCTTTGCCGTCTATCTCTGGGTCGAAGGGTCGATCACCGTCGGCGCCGTCGCGTTCACGCTGTCGCTGGTCTTGCGGCTCAACATGCTGCTCGGGCGCGTGATGATGCAGCTCAACGGCATATTGCGAAATCTCGGCGTCCTGGAAAACTCCAAGGCGCTGATCTCGCAGCCGCTTGGCCTTGTCGATGCGCCGGATGCGAAAGAGCTTGTCGTCGCCGGCGGCCGCATCGAGGTGAAGAATGTCGAGTTCCACTACGGCAAGGGTTTTGGCGTGCTGAATGGCATCGACCTTGTGGTCAAGCCTGGCGAGAAGGTCGGGCTGGTCGGGCCGTCGGGCGCGGGCAAGACGACGCTCGCCAACCTCATCTTGCGCCTCTACGACCTCGAGAGCGGCAAAATCCTGATCGACGGGCAAGACGTCGCCGAGGTGACGCAGAACTCGCTGCGCGCCAATATCGGCGTGGTCAGCCAGGACACGGCGCTGTTCCACCGCTCGCTGCGCGACAACATCAAGCTCGGCATGCCGGACGCGACCGAGGCCGAGGTGATCGCGGCGGCGAAGAAGGCCGAGGCGCACGAGTTCATATTGGGCCTGCGCGACAACCGGGACCGTACCGGCTACGAGGCTTTTGTCGGCGAGCGCGGCGTGAAACTGTCGGGCGGCCAGCGCCAGCGCGTCGCGATCGCCCGCGTCTTCCTCAAGGATGCGCCGATCCTGATCCTCGACGAGGCGACCTCGGCGCTCGATTCCGACATCGAGGCGGCGATCCAGGAGAATCTGGCCAGGCTGATGGAGAACAAGACGGTCATCGCCATAGCGCACCGGCTGTCGACCATCGCCGCGCTCGACCGTCTTGTGGTGCTGGACGGAGGCCGCATCGTCGAACAGGGCACGCATGACGAGCTGGTGGCGCTCGACGGGCTCTATGCGCGGCTGTGGAAGCGGCAGTCCGGCGGCTTCCTCTACCACGAGGAAAGCGTGCTGGAAGAGACACGGCCGGCGGAGTAGGGCATGGCAGCGTCGCCTGATATCGGCTACGTCCTCAAGCGGCTGCGGCCAACCGCGCCGGCCTTCGATGCGCTGAAGGAGGAGAGCCGGCTGGAAGGCTACTGGATGCTGGTGCGGCTGGCGGATGGCTGGGCGGGCGGCCGCAACAAGTTCCTGAAACGAGGCGAGGCGCTGTTTGGTGCATGGCATGGCCGAGAACTCGCTGGTGTGTGCGGGTTGAACATCGATCCTTATTTCGAAGGCAGGGACCACGGCCGGGTCAGGCACCTGTTCGTCAGCGCGCGTCATCGCCGCAGCGGCATTGGCCGCATGCTGGTCGAGACCGTCATTGACAGGGCACGTCAGCATTTTGCCGTGCTGAACACCCGCGCGCCACAAGAAGCCTTTGGGTTCTATGAACGGCTTGGTTTCCAGCCGGTGGTGAGCGAAGAATTCGTCACGCACCGCATGATGCTCTCTCAAGACAGAAAAGGAGGCTGAGATGTCACTGCGTCCGCCATCCCTAGGCGCCTCGGCTGCCGAAGCCGCGTTCGACGCCCTCGGCCATGAGATACTGGCTGAAAAGGCCGCAGCGCTCGGCCGTGCCGGCCAACGGGTCGAGGAAACGGTGGCCAAGCTCCGTCAGAACAACGGCGACGAGGAGCAGCGACCGCGGCTGCTCAAGGAGGCTGCCGCGGCGGTGCACGCCTATTTCATCCAGCGTGAACTCTGCGGCCTGCGCCGGCATGAGTCGGCCATCCGCGAATACGACATCCCAAGGGCCGTGCTGGTCAGGCTCGGTGCAAGCTAGAGGTCACCAGCCGGCGACAATCATTCCAGCCATTCGGTGATGAAGCTGCCGTTTTCGTGGATGTCGGTCGTTTCGAGCGGGCCTGGGCCAAGATTGGTGAATTTGTGCGGCGTATCGGGCGGCACGATCAGGATCTGGCCGGCCGTGGCCTCTATCTGCTGGTCGCCGATCGTGAACAGGCCGGTGCCTTGCCGGATGATGAAGATTTCACAATAGGGATGCGTGTGCAGGCGCGGGCCGCCGCCAATCTCTTCCTGATAGTTGAAAATCAGGCAGGAGTTGGAGTCGTAGGCGCCGCATTGCAGTTCGCCCTGCCAGCGGCCGGGCGTCCTGGTCCAGGTCTCGCGGTCGATAATATGTGCCATGCCGGCGAGACTAGATCACGGCAACCTGTCCTGTCGAGACAGGCGGGGAGCCTCGGATTTGCTGATATTTCCCTGTTGTTTAGCCGCCTTTGCCGACCTTTGGGCATCTGGCCAACTGACGCGCTGTTCTGTCCCCGCGACAATCTGCCCTTGTGGCTTCAGCCCGCTGGACAAAAACGGGCTTCACGCATAAACCGAAATCCAAATGCCGGAGGAATTCGCTAGCTTGTTCGCCATGCGCTGTCGGGCCGGCGCGATGGAGCGGGGACAAAGCTCGGCCGCCGGCTCGGAAGAGGCGAAAGGATCAGGCACCCGTGAGCGCAACCGACACCCAGGATCCCAACCGTCGTGATTTTCTCTACGTCGCCACCGGCATGGCCGCAGTCGTTGGCGCAGGCGCCGTTGCCTGGCCGTTCATCGACCAGATGCGCCCCGATGCCTCGACGCTGGCGCTCGCCTCGGTCGAGGTCGACGTCGCCTCGCTGACGCCTGGCATGTCGCTGATTGTCAAATGGCGCGGCAAGCCGGTCGTGGTGCGCAACCGCACCGAGCAGGAGATGAAGGACGGCGAGGCCGTGAACCTTGCCGACCTCAAGGATCCTATTGCCCGCAACGCCAATCTGCCCGCCGATGCGCCGGCGACCGACGCCAACCGCACCACGCCCGGCAAGGAAGCCTGGATGGTGATGGTGCAGGTTTGCACGCATCTGGGGTGCATTCCGCTTGGCCAGGAAGGCGATTTCGGCGGCTGGTTCTGCCCGTGCCACGGTTCGGTGTACGATACCGCCGGCCGCATCCGCAAAGGCCCGGCGCCGGAAAATATGGCCGTGCCGGTATTCAAGTTCATTTCCGATACCAAAATCCTTATCGGTTGAGGCAGGGGATAATTCGATGAGCGAGGGACACTCGACCTATACGCCCAAGACCGGTATCGAACGCTGGTTCGACGCCCGCATGCCGCTGCCGCGCATGGTCTATGACAGCTTCATCGCCTATCCGGTGCCGCGCAACCTCAACTATGCGTGGACCTTCGGCGGCATCCTCACGATCATGCTGGTGGCGCAGATCCTGACCGGTATCGTGCTGGCCATGCACTATACCGCCGACACCAATCTCGCCTTCAATTCGGTCGAGAAGATCATGCGCGACGTCAATTCGGGCTGGCTGTTGCGCTACATGCATTCCAACGGCGCCTCGTTCTTCTTCGTCGCCGTCTACATCCACATCTTCCGCGGGCTTTATTACGGCTCCTACAAGGCGCCGCGCGAGCTGCTGTGGATCCTCGGCTGCATCATCTATCTGCTGATGATGGCGACCGGCTTCATGGGCTATGTGCTGCCCTGGGGTCAGATGAGCTTCTGGGGCGCCACCGTCATCACCGGCTTCTTCAGCGCCATTCCGCTGGTCGGAAACTGGATCCAGGAACTGCTGCTCGGCGGTTTTGCCGTCGACAACCCGACGCTCAACCGCTTCTTTGCGCTGCACTATTTGCTGCCGTTCATGATTGCCGGCGTCGTCGTGCTGCACGTCTGGGCGCTGCACGTGGTCGGCCAGTCGAACCCGACCGGCATCGAGGTGAAATCGAAGACCGACACCGTTGCCTTTACGCCCTATGCGACCATCAAGGATGCATTCGGCATGATCGTGTTCCTGTTCTTCTTCGCCTATTTCGTCTTCTACCTGCCGAACTTTCTCGGCCATCCGGACAATTACACGATCGCCAACCCGCTGAAGACGCCGGCCCACATCGTGCCGGAATGGTACTTCCTGCCGTTCTACGCGATCCTGCGCGCCATCACCTTCAACATCGGGCCGATCAACTCCAAGCTCGGCGGCGTGCTGTGCATGTTCGGCGCCATCGTCATGCTGTTCCTGGTGCCGTGGCTCGACACCTCCAAGGTGCGCTCGGCGGTCTACCGGCCCTGGTACAAGCTGTTCTTCTGGCTGTTCGTCGCCGACGCTGTCCTGCTTGGCTGGCTTGGCTCGCAGCCGGCGGAAGGCGGCGGTCTGTTGACCCTCCTGATAGGTGAGGTCTCGGGCAACTACGTTGGCTACGCTCAAGCGGCGACACTGTTCTACTTCGCCTTCTTCCTCGTCATCCTGCCGGTGCTTGGCCTGATCGAGACGCCACGCAGACTGCCGAATTCGATCACCGAGGCGGTGCTGGAGAAGAACAAGGGTGCCGGAGGGGGACATCCGGCCGGTGCGACCGCGGCGCCGGAAACCAAAGGCTGAGTGAGAATCTAAGGGGATTTGGCATGAAAAAGATTCTCACCTCGCTCGCCCTGCTAGGCGTGTTTGCCGCTGGCATCGGAGCCGTCGGCAGTGTGGCGATCGCCGCTGAAGAGGCGCACAACGCGGCGGCACCGACGCATTTCCCGATCCACGAGCCGAAGGAGATGGACTGGACTTTTGCCGGTCCGTTCGGCACCTACGACAAGGCGCAGCTGCAGCGTGGCTTGAAGGTCTACAAGGAAGTCTGCTCGGCCTGCCACTCGATGAATCTGGTGGCGTTCCGCACGCTGGAGGACCTCGGCTATTCGGAAGCGCAGATCAAGTCCCTGTCGGCCGAGTACACCATCCATGATGGACCCAACGATGCCGGCGACATGTTCGACCGGCCGGGCAAGCCGTCAGACCATTTCCCGGCGCCGTTCGCCAATGAGGAGGCGGCTGCCGCTTCCAACGGCGGCGCTGCCCCACCGGATATGTCGCTGCTGGCCAAGGCGCGCGGCGTCGAGCGCGGCTTCCCGCGCTTCGTCTTCGACATCTTCACGCAATACGCGCAGGGCGGCCCGGACTACATCCATTCTCTGCTGACAGGCTACGACGAGACGCCACCTGCCGGCATGGTGATCCCCGAAGGCACCCACTACAATCCATACTTCATGTCCGGCGTGTCGCTGAAGATGCCCAAGCCGCTCTCCGACGGCCAGGTCACCTACGATGACGGTTCGCCGCAGACGATCGACCAGTATTCGCGCGACGTCTCGGCGTTCCTGATGTGGGCGGCCGAGCCGCATATGGAAGACCGCAAGAAGACCGGCTTCCGCGTTCTGGTGTTTCTGCTTCTGTTCGGCGCGCTGATGTATCTGACCAAGCGCAAGGTGTGGGAAGGCGTGGCGCACTAAGCCGCATCTTATTCCTCGGAAATGGAAAGGGCGTCTTCGGACGCCCTTTTTGCTTGCCAAACCGGGCATGGTTCGCATCTTGGCGCAGCAGCCGTCCAGTAAGAACTCCGTTGGCACGGCGCCATGCGATTGGTATTGCACGCGCGCCCGGCGGATCGCCGGCTAAAGGGGCATTTGGGATCGATGATGCGGCTACGCGACTGTCACAACTTTTCCGATTTCCGGCGCATGGCCCAGCAGCGGTTGCCGGGGCCAATCTTCAACTACATCGATGGCGCGGCCGACGACGAGGTCACCTATCGCCGCAACACCGAGAGCTTCGAGCGCTGCGACCTCGTTCCCAACGTGCTGCGCGGGGTAAGCGAGATCGACATGTCGGTGACGGTGATGGGCCAGAAGCTGGCCATGCCCGTCTATTGCTCGCCGACCGCCTTGCAGCGGCTGTTCCATCATCAAGGCGAGCGCGCGGTGGCCAAGGCTTCGGCCAAATTCGGCACTATGTTTGGCGTGTCCTCGCTCGGCACCGTCAGTCTTGAGGAAGCGCGCAAGATCAGCAGCAGCCCGCAGGTCTACCAGTTCTATTTCCACCGGGATCGCGGCCTCAACCGGGCGATGATGCAGCGGGCGAAAGCGGTTGGAGTCGAAGTGATGATGCTGACCGTCGACAGCATCACCGGAGGCAACCGCGAGCGCGACAAGCGCACCGGCTTTGCCATCCCCTTCAAGCTCAACCTTGCCGGCATGCTGCAGTTCGCGCTGAAGCCGGGCTGGGCGATCAACTATTTCACCCATGAGGGGTTCAAGCTGCCGCAGCTCGACGAGCATGTCGACATGGGCGGCGGCACGATGTCGATCAGCCGCTACTTCACCGAGATGCTCGATCCGTCGATGACCTGGGACGATGTTGCCGAGATGGTCAGACTGTGGGGAGGTCCGTTCTGCCTCAAGGGCGTCATGTCGGTGGAGGATGCCAAGCGCGCCGTCGAGATCGGCTGCAGCGGCATTGTGCTGTCCAACCATGGCGGCCGGCAGCTGGACGGCTCGCGGGCGGCGTTCGACCAGCTGGCCGAGATCGTCGATGCCGTCGGCGACAGAATAGACATCATCATGGATGGCGGCGTGCAGCGCGGCACCCATGTGCTGAAGGCGCTGTCGCTCGGCGCCAAGGCTGTTGGCGTCGGCCGCTATTATCTGTTCCCCCTGGCGGCGGCCGGACAGCCGGGCGTCGAGCGGGCGCTGGAGCAGATGCGGATCGAGATCGAGCGCGGCATGAAGCTGATGGGCTGCAGTTCGATCGAACAATTGTCGCGCAACAACCTCCGTTTCAGGTAATCTCGACCAATGAAATCCTCGCTCGAAGACACGCTGCTCGCCGCGATCCGCACCATTCCGGACTACCCCAAGCCCGGCATCCTGTTTCGCGACATCACCACTTTGCTCGGCAATGCGCGCGCCTTCCGCCGGGCCATCGACGAGCTGGTGCATCCCTATGCCGGGCAGAAGATCGACAAGATCGCCGGCATCGAGGCACGCGGCTTCATCCTCGGCGGTGCGGTCGCGCACCAGCTTTCGGCCGGTTTCGTGCCGATCCGCAAGAAGGGCAAGCTGCCTTACGAGACGGTACGCGTCGCCTACAGCCTGGAATACGGGCTGGACGAGATGGAGATGCACAAGGACGGCGTTGCGCCGGGCGAGAAGGTGATCCTGGTGGACGACCTGATCGCGACCGGCGGCACGGCGGAGGCGGCGGTCAAGCTGCTGAGGCAGATCGGCGCCGATATTCTTGCCGCNCCTGGTTGACGACCTGATCGCGACCGGCGGCACGGCGGAGGCGGCGGTCAAGCTGCTGAGGCAGATCGGCGCCGATATTCTTGCCGCCTGCTTCGTCATCGACCTGCCGGATCTCGGCGGACGGGCGAAGCTCGAAGCGCTGGGCGTGCCGGTGCGGACGTTGATCGGGTTTGAGGGGCATTAGAGAGTAGGGAGAAGGGAGTAGGGAGTAGGGAGTAGGGAGTAGGGAGTAGGGAGTAGGGAGTAGGGAGTAGGGAGTAGGGAGTAGGGAGTAGGGAGTAGGGAGGGAAGCTCCGCATTCCGTGCAAGGCGCAGCACCCACTGCTGCCTAATCCCTACTGCCTAAACCCTAGCCCTACCCAGCCTTCACCAGCACCGCGCTGTCGAACTCCAGCACCTTGTCGCCCGTCGAATCGAATCCTTCCGAGCGCAGCGCGAGCAGCCGCCAGCCGGGGCGATTGGCCAGCGGGCGGTGGGAGACGGCCGTGCGGGTGAAGGTGACGGTTTCTCCGGCATAGACCGGCTTTGGCCATTTCAGGCTCCTGAAGCCGGGGGAGGGGCCGAATTCTGGTACCGGGCCGGGTCCGGTCCATTGAGAAGCGTCCATAGGATTTTTGAGATTGAGCTTCATCCAGGTGGCCGCGGTGTGCCAGCCTGAGGCGCAGAGGCGGCCGAACACGCTTTTCTTTGCGGCCTCCTCGTCGACATGAAAGACCTGTGGATCGTATTTGCAGGCGAACGCCTTGATCGCCTCGGCTTCGAATGTGTGCGAACCGAGGTTGATGGTATCGCCGATGCGGAAGAACGCGTCGAGGCTCATGCGCCGGCCTCGCGGGTCAAGAACATGACAGTGTTCTCAAGTTCGAAGACGCTTTCACCGCGCTGGTTGAACAGTTCGCTGCGCAAGGTGACGAGGCCGAGCTGAGGCCTGGATTTCGACAGGCGCCTGGCAAGCACGCTGGTGCTGCCGGCCAGTGTGTCGCCGGCCAGCACCGGCTTCTTCCATTTGACCTGGTCGATGCCGGGCGCGCCTTGCGCGGTCGAGTCGAGCAGGAAGGCGTCGCACAGCATGCGCATGAAGATCGCGCAGGTGTGCCAGCCGGAGGCGGCCAAGCCGCCAAGGATGCTGGCCTTGCCGGCGGCTTCGTCGAGATGCATCGGCTGCGGGTCGAATTCGGTGGCGAATTCGATGATTTCGGCCGCACTCACCTGCTTGGCGCCGAGGTCGATCGATGCGCCCTCGGTGAAATCCTCGTAGGCCCAGCTTTTTGCGGTCATGATCCCAATCCGGTTGTACGATCACCGGGCATCCGGATGCCGTCCGGGCGGCGTTTGGTCAAGCGAATTCTATTGGGCCTACAACCAGCCGCGGCGGCGGAAATACCAGAACGGCAGGATCGCCGACAGGATCATCAGGCCGATGGCGAAGGGATAGCCGAGCTCCCATTTCAGCTCCGGGATGACGTCGAAATTCATGCCGTAGATCGAAGCCACCAGCGTCGGCGGCAGGAAGATGACGGCGGCGACCGAGAAGATCTTGATTATGGCGTTCTGCTCGATCGAGATCATGCCGAGCGTCGCGTCGAGCAGGAACGAGATCTTCTGCGACAGGAAGGTGGCATGGTCGGCGAGCGACAGCACGTCGCGCGATACTGTCTTGATGCGGGCGCGGACGTCCTTGCTCATCTTGATCTGGGTCGCGACGTGGGCAAGGAAGCCGGTGAGGCGCTGCAGCGAGATCAGGCTGTCGCGGATCGAGGAGGCAATGTCTTCCTTGCGGCCTATGGCCTTGAGCAGTTCCTGGAAATCGCGATTGCGCTTGTTCACCTTGGTCGACCGCGCCTCGAAAATGTCGCGCGAGATCGTCTCGATGTCACGGCCGGCGCGTTCGAGAATATCGGCTAGGCGATCGACGATCGCCTCCAGCAGGCCGATCAGGATGGTGTTGCCGGTGGTGCAGCCTGTCGCCACCTTCTCGGCGCGCAGCGGAAAGGTCTTGAACGCCTTCGGCTCATGATAGCGGATGGTGACCAGTCTCGGGCCGGCAAGCACAAAGGTAACCGGTGACATCAAGGGATCATCGATTTCGGTCTGCGCCGGCAAGGTGGCGGTCATGAAGTAGGCGCCGTCCTCGATGTAGAGGCGGCTCGAAATCTCGATCTCCTCCATCTCCTCGCGCGTCGGGATGGCAACACCGAGCCAAGTCTCGATCGTTGTTTCTTCTTCCTTGGTCGGGTTGAGAAGGTCGGCCCAGACGACCTGATCGCCATTGGCCACGAGATCGTCGGCGGGGCGCAGGCGGTCATTGTCGACGACGAAGGCCTTGATCATCGCCGCTCTCCATTGGTTGAGCCCAAGAGGTTCCGTTCGATAGCGATGGGTCTTGCACGCGCGGCAGTTCCCACGGCCACGGCCAATCGGATGCAGAGGGCCTTAGACCCGGTGCCAAGGGCAGTCAAGCGAAGCGGCAGGCTGGCTCCTCCACTTGACGCAGCTGTGATCGGCCGCGGTCAGCGCGCGAGCCGCGAGATGCCTCGGCGTCTCAGGTGTTGAACTTGAACAGCAGGACGTCGCCGTCCTGGACGACATATTCCTTGCCTTCGTCGCGCGCCTTGCCGGCTTCCTTGGCCGCCACTTCGCCGCCCAGTGTGACGTAGTCGTTATAGGCGATGGTCTGGGCGCGGATGAAGCCGCGCTCGAAATCGGTGTGGATGACGCCGGCCGCCTGCGGGGCCTTGTCGCCCTTGTGGATCGTCCAGGCGCGGGTCTCCTTCGGCCCGGCGGTGAAATAGGTGATGAGATGCAACAGATCGTAGCCGGCGCGGATGACCTTGTTGAGGCCAGGTTCGTCGAGGCCGAGCGAGGACAGGAACTCCATCTCTTCCTCGTCGGAGAGCTGGGCGACTTCGGCTTCGATCGCGGCTGAGATCACCACGGTGCCGGCGCCCTGCGCGGTCGCCATCTTTTCCACGGCCCTGGTGTGCTCGTTGCCGGTGGCGGCGTCGGCTTCGGCGACGTTGCATACATAGAGCACGGGGTGCGAGGTCAAGAGGTTCAGTCCCTGCAGGATGCGCAGGTCTTCCGCTGAAATGCCGTTGAGCAGGATGCGGGTCGGCTTGCCGGCCTGGAGGAGCTCGAGTGCGGCCTCCATCATCGGCAGCACGGTGGTTGCTTCCTTGTCCTTGCTGCCGGCGCGCTTGCGGATCTGCACGATGCGGCGCTCGAGGCTGTCGAGGTCGGCGAGCATCAGCTCGGTCTCGACCGTATCGGCGTCGGCGACAGGGTCGATCTTGCCCTCGACATGGGTGATGTCGTCATCCTCGAAACAGCGCAGCACATGCACGATGGCGTCGACCTCACGGATGTTGGCGAGGAACTGGTTGCCCAGCCCTTCGCCCTTGGAGGCGCCGCGCACCAGGCCGGCGATGTCGACGAAGGAGATGCGGGTCGGGATGATCTCCTTAGACTTGGCGATTGCGGCGATCTTCTGCAGCCGCGGATCAGGCACCGCCACCTCGCCGGTGTTCGGTTCGATGGTGCAGAACGGATAGTTGGCGGCCTGCGCCGCCGCCGTCCTGGTCAATGCGTTGAAAAGCGTCGACTTGCCGACGTTGGGCAAGCCAACGATGCCGCATTTGAAACCCATGTGTCCGGTCCTATCGGGAAACTAGAAATTTGATGAGGGCTATGGGCGATAGGGGTGAGCAACGTCAAGCCCCGCAGTCCCGATCCTATCGACGCTCAGTCCTTCTTGCCGAACAGTTTCTTCAGCATGGCGGCCATAGGGCCGCTTTCCGGCAGCTTGGCCGGCGCCTGCTGTGGCCGTGCCTGGCGGATGTGGCTCTGGGCTTTCGGGCTCTGCGTGTTCGGCGCCTTGGGCGGCGGGCGGTCGTCGTCGCTGGTCGGCACGAGCTTGTCGCGAAGCGCCAGCGTGATGCGGTTCATGAAGGAACTGTCTTCGCCCTTGGCCAGCAGCCCGGCATCGTCGGCGATGGTGTCGAGCAGCACGTCCAGCCACTCGCGATCGGCCTTGGCGAAGTCGCCGAGAACATGGGACTGCACCATTTCCCGGACGCCGGGGTGTCCGACGCCGATGCGCACGCGGCGGAAGTTCTTGCCGACATGCTGGTCGAGCGAGCGGATGCCGTTGTGGCCGCCGGCGCCGTCGCCGACTTTGACCCGCAATTTGCCGGCCGGCAGGTCGATCTCGTCGTAAAAGACGGTCAGCGCCTCGGGGCCGAGCTTGTAGAAGCGCAGGGCTTCGCCGACCGGCTGTCCCGACAGGTTCATGAAGGTCTGCGGCTTGATCAGAAGAATCTTTTCGCCGGCAATCGTGCCTTCGGCGATCAGGCCCTGGAACTTCTTCGACCAGGGCGAAAACGAATGGCGGCGGGCAATTGCGTCCGCCGCCATGAAGCCGACATTGTGCCGGTTATCAGCGTATTTCGCGCCCGGATTGCCGAGGCCTGCAAAGACAAGCATCGTGAACTCCGGGCCCGAAAATTACTTCTCTTCGGCAGCAGGGGCCGCCGCTTCGGGGGCTGCCGCTTCCGCCGTCTCTTCCGTCTCCGGCTTCATCGCCGAGGAACCGGCAATGGTCGCGATGGTGAAGTCGCGATCGGAGATCACCGGCTTGACGCCGGCCGGCAAGGTAACCGCCGAGATGTGGATCGAATCGCCAATGTCGGCGCCGGTGAGATCGACGGTGATGAATTCCGGGATCGCATTGGCCGGGCAGTGGAACTCGACTTCGTGACGCACGATGTTGAGCACGCCGCCGCGTTTGATGCCGGGCGACTTGTCTTCATTGATGAAGTGGACAGGCACGTCGACGTTGACCTCGGTGTCCTTGCCGATGCGCAGGAAGTCGACATGGACCGGGAAATCCTTGACCGGGTCGAGCTGGAAATCCTTGGGCAGAACCTGGATTTTCTTGCCGTCGACATCGATCGTGGCGATCGTGGTCAAAAACCCGCCGCCATGGATTTTGTAGAAGACGTCCTTGTAGTTCAGCGCAATCGCCAGGGGAGGCTGTCTGTCGCCGTAGATAACTGCAGGCACTTTACCGTTGCGGCGAACTGCACGGGCGGACCCCTTACCGACCTGTTCGCGCGCTTCGGCCTTGAGCTCGTAAGTATCGTGGCTCATGGCATTTCCTTTCGCGTTTTATGGAGCGTTTGCGGTGGCAGTGTGCCTGGACCGTAAACGTCGAAAGCCGCCAGGCCTGGATGTCCGAATGCCAGAAACCGCATACGCGGAGCTTTGTTCGGGATCACAAGGGAAGGCAGCCTTCCGCCGCGTTGCCTCCAAGGGTGTCTACGCGGGTGGCGGCTCTATAGCGGAAGGCGGGCAGGCGTGCAAGCCATGGCGGGCAAGGGCGGCCGATGCCTGCGTTGGGCGCGCCGCATTGCGCTCAGGCCGGCAGGTCGGTGGGCGGATTTGATCCGTTTCCCTTGGCGCCGCCGAGCGTGGACAGAGCGCTCAGCAGTTTCGTCCGGTCCTTGCCGATCATGAGCACGCCGCTGTCGGGCGCCAGCAGCGCCGAGAACGGAAGCATGGCAGCGCCGATCGAGGAGGCCTCAGGGCCGAATTGCCCCGACACGATCTCCGGCGTCACGATGCCGATTGCGCTGGCCTGGTTGAACTGGGTCTGCACCCTTGCCAGCAGTTCGAGATGGATCGGCCTGGGCAGGATCGAGTCGAGAACGATGGCCTCGATGTCGATGATGGAGGTGATGGCGATGATCGCCTCGACCAGCGCGCTCGCACAATCGTCGATCCATTCGAACAGCGGCACGCGCGCTTCGGGTGGCAACGGATCGAGTTCCCGCACACGATTGATCACCACGCCGCGCGACCTCAGGTGATTGACCAGCACATAGATCGAGGCGCGATGCAGCAGGCTCTGGTAGCGCGCAGGCTTCGCCGCCACCGAATCGAGGCTTGAGGGCGAGACCGGCAAGGGTCCGAGGGCAGCGCTGTTGCCATGCGGCCCGGTATGGACCCTGCCGCCTTGCACCAGGCCGCCGCCGACAAAAGTGTCGATCGAGATGTGCATGAAATCGCGAAAGCGGGCGCCGGCGCCCTGGACAAGTTCGGCCAGCGCCGCCGACGTGGCGTCGTTTTCCACGAACACCGGCGTCTTCGCCGGCGTGGCAAAGCATGTCGTCAGGTCGATCGCCTCCCAGCGGCTGCCGAGATCGTCGGGAAAGCCGAGTTCCTCGCTCCAGCCGCCGAGGAAATAGGGTGAGGCAATGCCGACGCCGACGATGCTGGCATCGCCAAGCCCATCTACCAGCTTTTCGAAGGTGGCCAGCGCCATGTTGCCGGCCTTCAGCACCAAATCAGGATCGGGGAAGCGGTATTCGTGCGACTCTCTTGCGCGGATTTCACCGGCGAAGTCGACCAGAACGGCTTCAAGCGCACGCCGGCCGATCTTGATGCCGACGCTGTAGATGCGCTCCGGCGTCAGCCGGTACAGCGTGGAGGGCGAACCGCGCTGCCCGAACCTTTTTCCCACTTGCTTTACGAATCCGGAAGATTCCAGGCCGTCGACGATGGCAGCGACGGCCGCCGGCGTCAGGCTTGCCGCGCGCGCCAGATCGGACTTGGAGGCTTCCTTGAGGCGACGGATGGCGTCGAGCACGAAACGCTCATTATAGTGCCGAACTTTGACAGAATTGCTGCCTTTCCCTGACAAACCCGCACTCCCCAAATGTCCCATTCCCGGCGCGAAGCCCGCAAACCACCTGCGGCCGAGCGCACCCTGCGGTGCCTATGTTGGCGGCGACAGTGCGCGTCGGAACCATGGAAGTCAATTTTGCCGTTGCGCCTTTGCGCTATTTAATATAGCAAATTGAATAAATAACTAGTCAGGGAGGAGACGTGCTGCACTCGGGCACACAAAGCGAAGCCGACGCTGCGGTGGTGCGGGCTGTTCCCGTTGCCCTGGTTCAGGCGACGAAGGCTTTCGGCGGCACGATTGCGCTCAAGGACGCCTCCTTCGAATTGCGCTCCGGCGAGGTGCTGGCGCTGCTTGGCGAAAACGGCGCCGGGAAGAGCACCTGCGTGAAGCTTCTGGCCGGTGTGCATTCTCCCACCAGCGGTCATGTCGAGGTTGACGGCAAATCAGCCGTCTTCCATTCGCCGCATGACGCGCAGGCGGCCGGCATTGCGGTCATGCACCAGCATCCTGGCTTGTTTCCCGATCTGTCGGTGGCGGAGAACATCTATCTCGGCCACATGCCGCGCGACCGCTTTGGCGGCATCGACAATGCCGCCATGCTGGCCGGCGCCCGCAAGGTGCTGGCTACCGTCGGGCTCGACGTGCCGGCGGCAACGCGGCTGGGAACACTGCGTACCTCTGAACAACAACTGGTCGAGATCGCCCGCGCGCTGTCGCTGGATGCCCGCGTGCTGATCATGGACGAGCCCACGGCGGCGCTGTCACAGCGCGAGGTCGAGCGGCTGTTTTCCGTCGTTGCCGATCTCAGGCTGCATGGCGTGGCGATGATGTTCGTCGGCCACCGCATGGATGAAATCTTCCGCATCGCCGACCGCATCGCCGTGCTGCGTGACGGGCGCCTGATCGGCGTCAAGCCGAAGGCCGAGCTTGGCCGCGCTGCCGCCATCAGCATGATGGTCGGGCGTGAAGTCACCGACCTCTATCCCGAACGGCGCCATGCCTCAGGCGCGCTGGTGCTGGAGGCGAAGGGACTTTCGCGCGCCGGCGGGTTTGCCGGTATCGACCTCAAGCTTCACGCCGGCGAGGTGCTGGGGCTTGGCGGCCTGGTCGGCAGCGGACGCACCGAGATTGCGCGCGTGCTGTTCGGTATCGACCGGCCCGACGCCGGCGAAATCCTGATCGACGGCAAGCCCGTGCAGTTCGCCTCGGCGCGCGACGCCATGGATGCGCGCATCGCCTATGTGTCGGAAGATCGCATGGGCCAGAGCCTGGTGATGGATTTCTCCATCCTCGACAATGCGGTGCTACCTGTTCTCGACAAGGCCGCACAACGCGGTCTCTACGGCACCGACCGCGCCATCGGTCTGGTGGCGGACTGGCTGAAGCGCATGAAGCTGCGCTTTTCCGGTTATGGGCAGCCGGTGAAAGAGTTATCCGGCGGCAACCAGCAGAAGGTGGTGCTGGCCAAATGGCTGCGCACCGAGCCGCGCGTGCTCATCCTCGACGAGCCGACGCAAGGCATCGATGTCGGTACCAAGGCGGAAGTGCATGCAATGATCGCTGACCTTGCCGCGCAAGGCATGGCGATCCTGCTGATCTCGTCAGAGATGCCCGAGCTGATCGGCATGTGCGACCGCATTATCGTGCTGCGCGAAGGCCGCCAGACTGCTGAGTTTTCGCGCGGACAAGCCACGCAGGAAAAGGTACTGGAAGCGGCGACCAGGACCGATGAACGTGCCGGCCAGGCAGCGCAGATAGAACGCGCCGCCGAGGAGGAAAAGGCAAAAGGACCGTTCGATTTTCTGAAGCGGCGGGAATTCGGCCTGCTTGCGGCGATGCTCGCCGTCGCCATTCCGGTCACCATCATCAACCCGCGCATGGTGAGCGCGGCGAACCTCACCGCTGTGTCGATGGACGCGGCCTTGCTGATTGTCGCCGCACTGGCGCAGATGCTGGTGCTGATCACCCGCAACATCGACCTGTCGATCGCAGCTGTGATCGGCCTCTCCGCCTATATGGCGGCCAGCATGGTTCAGGCCTATCCCGGATTGGACATCGACATCGGCCTGATCACCGCCTGCGCGGTCGGCGGCTTTGCCGGACTGCTCAACGGCCTTGTCGTTACCAGGGGAAAGATCCCGGCCATCGTCGTTACGCTGGCTTCGATGTCGATCTTCCGCGGTTTCAACTCGATCTGGGCGGCGGGCGACCAGGTCAGCGCCGACGAAGTCACGCAAGCCTGGCTCGACATGACCGGGCTGAAGATCGCAGGCGTGCCGCTGATCGTCATCATCGCTATTGTCATCCTGTGCGCCGGCTATGTGCTGCTCTATCGCACCGCAACCGGGCGCGAGCTGTTTGCCACCGGTTCCAACCCGGACGGCGCAAGGCTGATCGGCATTCCGGTCGACCGGCGCATTCTGCTGGCCTTCGGCATGGCCGGCCTGCTCGGCGGTCTGTGCGGGGCGCTGTGGGCATCGCGCTATGCCACCATCGATGCCCGCGTCGCGCTCGGCTTCGAACTCACGGTGATCGCCTCTGCAGTGGTCGGCGGCGTCGCCATCCGCGGCGGCTCGGGCACGCTGCTCGGCATCATCCTTGGCGCGCTCACTCTCTTGGTCATCAAGAACGGGCTGACGCTGGTGCGTGTCGACCCGCTCTGGCTGCAGGGCGTCTATGGCCTGGTGATCCTGGTTGCCATCGGCATCGACACCTTCATCGTGCGGCGTGCCGAACAGGCAAGACAGGCGAGGGCGAGATGAGAAAGTTTATCCGCTCGATCGACTTCTGGGATCTGCTGCTGGCGACCGCCTGCCTCGCCGTCTTCATCTATGCGGCGGTCTTCGTGCCGAATTTCGTCTCCGGCTTCAACCTCTCGCAATTGGCCGCAAGCGCCTCGGAAAAGGCGTTGCTGATCCTGCCGATGACGCTGCTCATCATCACCCGTGAGATCGACCTGTCGATCGCCTCGGTGCTGGCGTTGACATCCGTGATTTTTGGCCTGCTTGTCCAGGCTGGCGTGCCGACGCTGGCCGCCATTCCGCTGACGCTCGTCTTCGGCGGCCTGCTCGGCGCCTTCAACGGCTATCTGGTGTCGGGCCTCGGGTTGCAGTCGCTGGTGGTGACGCTCGGCACCATGGCGCTCTATCGGGGCATTGGCTACATCCTGCTCGGCACCGGTTCGGTCAACATATTGCCGCCGGCGGTTGTCGATTTCGGCATCAGCAATCTGCCGGGCACACAAATCCCGTGGACCATCGTGCCGTTCCTGCTGCTGGCGCCGATCTTCGCGGTGGTGCTGCAGAAGACGCCGACCGGCAAGCGCATCTATGCGCTTGGCGGCAGCCCCGAAGTGGCGCGCTATTCCGGCATTGACACGCGCCAAATGGTGCTGAAGCTTTTCGTCGTTTCGGGCCTCGTCGCGGCCATCGCCGGCATCGTCTACACCGCGCGCCTTTCCAACGCCCGCGCTAACAATGCGCTCGGCATGGAACTCGACGTCATCACCATCGTGCTGCTCGGCGGCGTCAGCGTCTTCGGTGGCAAGGGGCGGCTCACGGGGGTCATGCTGGCGCTGCTGTTGATCGCCATCATCCGCAACGTGCTGGCGCTCAATCAGATCGGCGGCGACGCCCAAGGCATGATCATCGGCCTGCTCCTGATCGGCTCGCTGCTGGTCGGCAACTACTGGCGCTCCCTGGAGGAGCGGCTGTCAAGATCGCGCGTCCTGCGCGAAACCAAGGGGTGATCTCGGGCCCCTTTCTTCAAGCCCGAATTCTGACGGAGGAGACACAATGAAAGCGTTTAGAATAGCCCTGCTCGCATCCGCGGTTCTGCTTGCGCCGGCCTCGCTGGCCTACAGCCAGGAATGCGCCAAGGAACCGGTGACCGTCGGCTTCCTGCCCAAGCTCGACACCGATCCCTACTTCAAGGTGGCTTTCGGCGGCGCCGAAGAGGCGGCGAAGGAAATTGGCGGCACCGCCACCCAGGTCGCCCCGTCGCAGGCGACGGCCGAGGCACAGATCGAATTCATCAACAGCCTTGTGTCGCAGAAGGTCGGCGTCATCGCTATCGCCGGCAACGACGCCAATGCCGTTGCGCCTGCGCTGAAGCGCGCCGTTCAGCAAGGCGTCCGGGTGATCTCGTACGATTCCGACGTCGCGGCCGATGCGCGCGCGGTGTTCGTGAACCAGGTGAAGGGCGACAGTCTGGCCGAAATGATGCTGGAAAGCGCATTCAACCTCAGCGGCGGCGGAGGTGAGTTCGCCATCCTGTCGTCGACGCCGACGGCGACCAACCAGAACGCCTGGATCGACTTCATGAAGGCGAAGATGGCGGCAGAGCCGAAATACGCCAAGATGAAACTGGTGCAGGTCGCCTATGGCGAGGAGAGCGAGCAGGTCAACCAGCAGCAGGCCTTGGCGCTGGTGCAGGCGTTTCCGGATCTCAAGGTGATCATCGTGCCGGCAGGCATAGGCCTTCCGGCGGCCGCGCGCGCACTCGAGGAAGCCGGTATGATCGGCAAGGTCAAGCTGACCGGCCTTGCGCCGGCCACTTTGATTTCGAAATACATCAAGGATGGCGCTGCCCAGGATATCTGGTGGAATGTCACCGATCTCGGCTACCTGACCTATCAGGCGGCCCAGGCGCTGGCGCAGTGCAAGATCACCGGCAAGGAAGGTGAGAAGTTCACGGCAGGCAGGCTCGGCGAGTACACGATCGGCGCCAGCGGTGAACTGATCCTCGGCCCGGCCAAGATCGTGACGCCGGAAAACCTGGCCGAGTTCAAGTTCTAGAGCGTTTCACCGTTTCACGGAAACGGCGAACCGCTCTATCCCTTTGTTTTACGCAATTCCGGACGGAAAACCGGTCACACTTTTCCTGGAATTGCTCTAAGCCTCCCAAGGCTTTGCGGGCGCCGGTTCGAGCCGGCGCTCGCCTTTCAATCCTCAGTCGAACAGTGCGAGGGCGACGATGAAACTCTTGCTGGCAGGCGAGACCTTCGCGGCGACGACCTCGGTCGCCGCCGGCGGCGATGTGCTGACGAGTGCGACGTGGGTAAACGGCGCGACGGCCTTCAATGCCGCACTTGCCGCAGAGGGCATAGCGGTGACGCAGATCGGTGGCGATCGTTGCGCGGCCGAATTTCCGTATGACCTCGACGCGCTGGCCGAATACCAGGCGGTGGTGATCTCCGATGTCGGCGCGCTGACCTTGCTGGTCACGCCGGAGGCCCGCGCCGGGCGCATCGGCGTCAACCGCCTCGACGTCCTCAAGGCCTATGTCGAAGGCGGCGGCGGGCTGATGCTGACCGGCGGCTATTTGGGGTTCCAGGGCATGTTCGGCACGGCGCGTTTCCACGACACCCCGGTCGAGGACGTGCTGCCCGTGCGCTGCCTGCCATTCTCGGACGGGCTGGAAGTGCCGCAAGGCCTGCAGCCGTCGATCCTTCAGGCGTCGCATCCAATCCTTGCCGGTGTCGCGGGCCCGTTGCCGCCGATCCTCGGCATGAACAAACTCGATTTCAGGCGCGATGGCTCGTCCCAGCTGCTGGCGACCTGCCATTATCGTGGCACGGACTGGCCGCTGCTTGCTGCTCGCAGCGTTGGCCACGGCCGCACTGTCGCCTGGGCGACGGATATCGGCCCGCACTGGCTGTCGCAGGACTTTCTCGGCTGGCCGCTCTACGGCAAGCTGATGGGCAACGTCGTGCGCTGGCTGGCCGGCAAGGATTAAGCCTGGCGTGTTTGTAGGGCAGCTAGTCCGGCTTGCTGCTCAACGCTTCGCGCAGCGCCTGGATCCGCCGATTCAAGGCATCGAGATCAGCCATCGTCATGCCCGAGCGTTCGATCAGGGTTTCGTTGAGGCAGTTGCACTGGACGAGCAGCGCGCGGCCGGCAGGCGTCAGGTCGACCTGCACTTGGCGCTCGTCCGTCTGGCTGCGCTGGCGGGTGACGAGACCGGCCTGTTCCATGCGCTTCACCAGCGGCGTGATGGTGCTCGATTCCAAAGCGAGCCTGTGCGCAATCGAGCCGACCGACATCCCGCCGGCTTCGGCAAGTGCGTTCAGCACGAGATATTGCGGATAGGTGATGCCCATCTCGTCCAGCATGGGCTTGTAGGTGCGATTGATTGCCATGCTGGTGGCGTAAAGCGTGAAGCAGAGCTGGTTGTCCAACGGGAGAGGCACGAGGCATTCCTTTGCCGACTGAGCACATCAATATGTACCACGAAAAATGATATCGCGATACATATTTTCTGTAGACAAGGATTTGGACCTGCGCTAGTCGTATGGTTATCGCGATATTGATTATCGCGGAAGCAATCAATGGAGAGCGAGATGACCAAGCCCGGCAGCAGCACGATCACCACCAAGGACGGCACCGAAATTTTCTACAAGGATTGGGGAACGGGACAACCCATCGTCTTCCATCACGGCTGGCCGCTGAGCAGCGACGACTGGGACGCCCAGATGCTGTTCTTCCTGTCCAAGGGCTATCGCGTCATTGCCCATGACCGGCGCGGCCATGGCCGCTCCACCCAGACCGATACCGGCAACGAGATGGACACCTACGCCGCTGATGTCGCGGAGCTTGCGGCGCATCTCGACCTCAAGGACGCGATCCATGTCGGCCATTCCACCGGTGGCGGCGAAGTGGCCCGCTATGTCGCGAAGTACGGTTCCGGTGGCCGTGTCGCCAAGGCCGCACTGCTCGGCGCGGTGCCGCCGATCATGCTGAAGACGGCGGCCAATCCGGGTGGCCTGCCGATCGAGGTGTTCGATGGTTTCCGCTCCGCCCAGGCAGCCAACCGCGCCCAGTTTTTCCACGATATTGCGGCCGGCCCGTTCTACGGCTTCAACCGCCCCGGCGCCCAGGTATCGCAGGCTGTCGTCGAGAATTGGTGGCGCCAGGGCATGATGGGCGGCACCAAGGCGCATTATGATTGCATCAAGGCGTTCTCGGAAACCGACTTCACCGACGATCTGAAGGCCATCGACGTGCCGGTGCTGGTCATGCATGGCGACGACGACCAGATCGTTCCCATCGCCGACTCCGCCCTGCTCTCGGTCAAGCTGCTCAAGAAGGGCGAGCTCAAGATCTACAAGGGCTTCCCGCATGGCATGGCGACCACCCATGCCGATGTCATCAACGCCGACCTGCTGGCCTTCTTCAAGGCCTAGAATCGTCCACCTGGATAGGCAAAGCACCCGCCGTCAGGCGGGTGCTTTTGGTTTCGTCGAAATGTCAGCGGGACAGTGCCTACTTATCGAGAAAACCAGTGATCAGCTTGACGGTGTCGTCGGGGTTTTCCTCCATGATCCAGTGTCCGGAAGCGGGCACGATGCCGCCCGTGACATCGGTCGCAACAAGCCGCAGGAGATCGGCCTGCGTAGTGCCAGCGGATTTTTCACCGCCGACAGCCAGTACCGGCATGGTCAGTTTGCCGCCGGCGGCGAGCATCGCCTGGTTGTCGATCGCATCCTGGTCGAAGGCTTTGAACTGCTCGAAAGCATCATGCATCGCATGCGGACGGGCATAGAGCTTGGCGTAGTGCTTGCGCGTGGCCTCGTCGATCTTCTTGGGGTCAGCCGACAGTTCGTTGTAGAAGCGATCGAGATAGATGCGCTCGCGCCCTGCGACCAGCCGCTCCATATCCGGGCCGCGGAAGTTGAAGTGCCAAAGCAGTGGGCTTTGCTTGATCTTTTCCCAATCGCCGATGCCGGGCAGCGGCGCATCGATGATGACCCATTTGGTGATGCGCTTGGGATATTGCGCGGCAAGCGCATAGCCGACCATGTTGCCGATGTCGTGGGTGACGAGATCTGCCTTGTCGATCTTCAGGGCATCCAACACGCCGGCGATGTCTACGGCCTGGCTCTTCTTGGCGTAGCCCGCTTCCGGGTGGGCCGACAGACCCATGCCGCGCAGGTCCGGCACGATGACGGTGTGGTCCTTTGCGAGGGCGATGGCCGCGGCGCCCCACATGTCTCCGGTATCGGCAAAGCCGTGCAGCAGCACGACGGCGGGACCCTTGCCGCCAACGCGCACATAGAGTTTGGTGCCGTTGGTTTCGACGGACTGCGTCTTGAAACCCGGCGGAAAGGGAACGATGCGTGCCGTCGCCGGCAAGGTAACAAGAAGCACACCCAATACGGCCAATACGATCTTGCGCATGTCATCCCCCAGAGACGTCGAAGGCCCCAAGCCTTCGTTGATGACTATCTCTAGCAGGCTTTTCAACCAGCGCATGGTGAAAGAATCACAGAGGGCGCAGCAATGCCGCGCCCTGCGTCAAATCCGCAAAATCGACCGGTTTTATCTGGCCGCCGCTTGCGCCTTCCTGGCTTCCTTCATGTTGGGCAGGAACACCGTCAGCAGGCCGAGCAGCGGCAGATACGAGCAGATCTGGAAGACGAAATCGATGCCCTTCATGTCGGCGACGACGCCGAGCACAGCGGCTGCAATGCCGCCCATGCCGAAGGCGAAGCCGAAGAAGATCCCGGCGATGGTGCCGACACGTCCCGGCACCAACTCCTGCGCAAACACGACGATGTTGGAGAAGGCCGAGGACAGGATCAGGCCGATCAGCACCGTCAGCATCATCGTCCATTCGAAATTGGCGTAGGGCAGCGCCAGCGTGAACGGCAGCACGCCGACGATCGAGAACCAGATCATCGCCTTCTGGCCGTAGCGGTCGCCGAACGGTCCGCCGAGCAGGATGCCCAGCGCCGAGGCGCCGAGGAACAGGAACAGCATGACCTGGCTCATCTGCACCGACACGCCGAACTTATGGATGGAATAGAAGGTGTAGTAGCTGGAGAGCGAGGCGATGTAGGCGTTCTTGGTCAGCACCAGCAGCGTCAGCACCGCCAGCGCTCCCATCACCTTCTTGCGCGGGAAGGGGGAGACGAAGCTTGCCGCCTTGCGATTGCCCTGCGCGGCGCGCATCCGGCTGTACCAGCCGCCGACCCGCGACAAAACGATGATGCCGATCAGAGACCCGACGGCGAACCATGAAATGCTGGTCTGGCCGAAGGGCACAACGATGAAGGCAGCGAGCAGCGGCCCCATCGACTGGCCGAAATTGCCGCCGACCTGGAACAAAGATTGCGCCAGGCCAAAGCGGCCGCCGGAGGCAAAGCGGGCAATGCGCGAGGATTCCGGATGGAAGATCGCCGAGCCGATTCCGATCAGCGAGGCGCCGACCAGAAGCAGCGCATAGTGGCCGGCATAGGCCAGAACGATCAGGCCAATCAGCGAGGACGCCATGCCGTAGGGCAGCGAATAGGGCATTGGCCGCTTGTCGGTGATCATGCCGATGACCGGCTGCAGCAGCGACGCAGTGACCTGGAAGGTGAAGGTCAGAAGACCGATCTGCCAGAAATCGAGACCGTAATTCTCTTTCAGCAGCGGATAGATCGCCGGCAGCAGCGATTGCATGATGTCGTTGATGCCGTGGCAAAAGCTCACCGCCAGAATGACGGTGAAGGCGGTCGCCTGGGCTGAAGGGAGGCTGGCGCTTGGCTGCGGTGCAATGCTGGTGGCTGTCGTATCGGTCAAGGCAGGCTCCGAGGTCTTTTTGGCGGGTGTTTGCCCGCGGGCAGGCTTGGCGGCCGCTCCCGCGGACCGCCTTAAGGACGCTCGTCTGAAGCGCTTGGGCGACGCCCCTGCGGAGCGCCTTGGGGATGGCTGCCTTATAAGCCGCTTGCGAGGCGACTTCTTTCGTGGTTTGGTCCAATAGTTTCGCAAGTGGGCCATAGCCGATGCCACATGGCAGGGACATCTTCCGCGCCGGCAATGCCGATCTCGGCCGATTGCACGAAAGCCGCTGGCAGTGGCTGGAGGAGGTTTCCGGGCCGGCGGTGGCTTTGCCGACCGAATATCCGGACGGTTACCTCGTGCCGCAACACCGCCACAGCCGCAGCCAACTGCTGCATGCGCTGGTCGGTGTCGTGCTGGTGACGACCAGGTACGGGCGCTGGATGGTGCCGCCCGACCACGCAATGTGGATACCGGCCGGCACCGAGCATTCTGTCGAAATGCTGGGCGACGTCTCGATGCGCTCGGTCTATGTCATGCCGGGCGCTATCCCCGGCCTGCCGGAAGGCTTGCGTGTCGTCGGCGTCACCGAGCTGATGCACAGCCTGATCGTAGAATCGGAAAAGCTGCCGCAAGGTGGCGAACTGGAAGGCCGCGGCGGGTTGATCATGAACCTCTTGCTGCACGAGATCCCGACCTTGCCGGAACGGCCGCTCGGGCTGCCGTTCCCGTCCGACCCGAAGCTGGCGGCGCTCTGCCGACGCTTTGTCGCGGCACCTTCGCCGCACGCCACGATCGACGAGTGGGCGGATGCCGCAGGCATGAGCCGCCGTTCGTTCACCCGCGCCTTCCAGCGCCAGACCGGACTGTCCTTGTCGACTTGGCGCCAGCAGGCCTGCCTGTTTGCGGCACTTCCCAGGCTCGCCGATGGCGAGCCGATCACCAGGGTGGCGCTCGACCTCGGTTATGACAGCGTGCCGGCATTCATAACCATGTTCAAGCGCATGCTCGGGGCCTCGCCGCGCGGCTATATGCGCGGCGCCCGCGACGAAGGCATGCGGCGGGCTCAGCCTCGACTTGAGGCCCCGGCGCCGTAGCGCCAGGAAAAAGCCCGCAGCACTTTGTCGTAGGCCCTAGTCCAGCTGAACGCCGCTGGCCTTGACGATCGGTTCCCATTTGGCGAGTTCGGCCTTCACATGCGCTCCAAGCTCTTCCGGGGTGGAGGCCACGATCGAGGCGCTGAACTGGGCCATGCGGGCGATCACATCAGGGTCTTTCAGGGCTTCAACTGCCGCCTTCTGAAGAACGGCGACGGCCTCCGGCGGCGTGCCTGCGGGCGCGAACAGAGCGTTCCAGCTGTAGGTTTCATAGCCGGGAATGGTTTCGGCAATGGCCGGTATGTCGGGGAAGGAGGGAACGCGCTCCTTGGTGGTGACGCCAAGCGCTCTCAGCGTCCCGCTCTTGATATGGCCCGATGAAGAGGGGAGGTTGTCGAACATCATCGGCACCTGATTGCCGATAACGTCGTTCAAGGCCGGTCCGGCGCCCTTGTAGGGAATGTGCTGCATACTGACGCCGGCCATCGTCTTGAAAAGCTCGCCGGAGAGATGCAGCGGGGTGCCATTGCCTGATGAGGCGTAGGCATATTTGTCCGGGTCCTTCTTCAGCATCTCGATCAGTTCCTTGACGTCCTTGGCGGGGAATTCAGGGTTTACGACCAGGACGTTTGGCACCAGCACGAGCAACGATATCGGCGCAAAATCCTTCTCCGCGTCGTAGGGCTTTGTCTTCAGGATCAGCGGGTTGAGCGCGTGGGTTGCGACCGTGCCCATCAGGATCGTGTAGCCGTCCGGTTCGGCTCGGGCGACCTGGGCAGCGCCGATGCTGCCCCCGGCGCCGCCGACATTTTCGACGACAATCTGCTGGCCCAGCTTTTCGGACATCTTGTTGGCGACCAGGCGCGCGACCAGATCCGTCGAGCCACCGGCGGAAAAGGGGACAACCATGGTGATGGTCCGGTCCGGAAAATCGGCGGCCCAGGCCGCCGGTGCTGAAAGGGTGGCTGCGATGGAAACCGCGAGCCCGAGCAAAGTCCTACGCCGCATCTGCTACTCCTCCGTTGATTGGAGGGGCAGTATGGCCATGGTGAACTCCTCGCACAATGCAACCATGGACTGACTGCCCGCCTCAGGAGATCGGGCTTGACACCGATGCTTCGGTTGGCGTGCGCGAGAACGCCTCACCCCTCAGTTCAATCAGCCTTGGTCCAGCTGAAAACAAGCCATTTGTATCGTGACGTCTCTTCAGGCTCGGCCGTGTAGGTCATCTGCATGTCGCCGCCCTCGGCGTAGATGTCGAGCCTGGGCGCCGTGTCCAGTTCGAGCCACAGGGAATCGTTCTTGAACGACCATGTCCCGCACCAGACGCAAGGCCCCGATGCCGGGTCACCCGGTTGGTGAAAATTGTAGCGGCCGTCCGCCGTGATCTCCAGATAGTCGAAGGCGCCATAAAAGGCGGTCACAGTCTGCTGAAATTCGGTCGCAGACGCTTCCTGGTCGGGCTTCGCCGGCTCTTTCAGATCACGCGGTGGCCGGATTGCGGACCCTGCGATGCTCCATTTGCCGATGAAATCCTTTTCGGTGGGAAGATATTCCGTTTGCGCCTGCGCGGTCGAAACCGGAGCGATTGTCGGCGCATAGGCCGCGCTGGCGATGCCGATTGCGAGAAGCATTCCTGCGATGCCTGCAGCCTTGATTCGATTGCGCATCAGCTGGCTCCTTTCACGACGGTTTGGGGCAGATTCCAAAAAGGAGATTACCCCCGAGCCAGGCCCGTGGGCACGCTTTTGGGCAACATGGATTAATCGAACAGGCTCGACACGGACTCTTCGGTCGCTGTGCGCGAAATCGCCTCGCCCATCAGGTCGGCGATGGAGATGACGCGGATATTCGGGGCGTCGAGCACGCCTTGCGTCGGCTGGATGGAATCGGTGATCACCAGTTCCTGCAGCTTCGAGCCGCTGATCCGGGCGACCGCACCGCCCGACAGCACGCCGTGGGTGATATAGGCGGTGACGCTGGTAGCGCCGTTGGCGAGCAGCGCATCGGCGGCGTTGCACAGCGTGCCGCCGGAATCGACGATGTCGTCGATCAGCAGGCAATCCTTGCCGGCGACCGCGCCGATGATGTTCATCACTTCGGATTCACCGGGACGTTCGCGGCGCTTGTCGACGATGGCCAGTTGTGCGTCGAAGCGTTTGGCGAGCGCGCGGGCGCGCACCACGCCGCCAATATCGGGCGAGACGACGACGACATTGGCAAGCTGTTTGTATTTTGCCTTCACGTCGCGGGCCATCACCGGCACCGAGAACAGATTGTCGGTCGGAATGTCGAAAAAACCCTGGATCTGGCCGGCATGGAGGTCGAGCGTCAAAACGCGGTCGACGCCAGCGCGGGTGATCATGTTGGCGACCAGCTTGGCCGAGATCGGTGTGCGGCCCGAGGCCCGGCGATCCTGCCTGGCGTAACCGAAATAGGGGATGACCGCGGTGATGCGCTTGGCCGAGGAGCGCATGAAGGCATCGATCATGATGAGCAGTTCCATCAGATGATCGTTGGTCGGGAACGAGGTCGACTGCAGGATGAAGACATCCTCGCCGCGCACGTTTTCCTGGATTTCGACGAAGATTTCCTGATCGGCGAAGCGTCTGACGCTGGCCTTGCCCAGCGGGACATTGAGATAGCGGGCGACCGCTTCGGCCAGCACCCGGTTGGAATTGCCCGCGAAAAGCTTCATGCACCGTTCCTGGCGAAGGATGGGGAGGTCCTCTTAATCGGGCTTGTAGCGAGCCGTGCCGGTATTGCAAGCCTCGTTGACGGGAATCCGCCGGCTAATCTCAAAAACGTCAACAGTGAACGGAAGCCGGTAACAGGCGGATCAGCCGGCGCTGCCGCCGAGCCAGGCCGCGAACTGGTCGATCGTCTGGTCGGCGATCGCCTGCATGGTAGCGGGTGCAACCGCGGGCCAGCCTTCGGCGGCATTGACCGAGGGCGCCTTCTGCTGGCCATTGATGCGGTGTAGCCGGTTGCCAGCGGGGTCATAGACGTCCCAGACATAGATAACGGTGGTATCCTTGCCTTCCGTCATGGTCGAGAAGTAGCCCTTCAGCACATGGGTGGCGGCCTGGTCGGCGCTGCCGGCAAGGGTGATGCCGCGCTGCTTGGCGCGTGTCTGCAGTTCGGCCGTCAGCGGCGTTGCCGCTTCCACGGAGGCGCCGACGATCGGCGCGATCTGCAGCCGGGTCTTCGACAAAGCGGCGGCGCTCTGCGCGGGGTTGGCGGGTGTCGTGGCGCCGACGGCCGGCGCTGGTGTGGCGGCGGGCGCGATGCCCGGGGCAGCCAAGGGCTGAGCCGGTTGGGCCGAGGCTGCCGGCGGCGTGATGGCGGACGGCTCAAGGACGTCCTTGGCATTGGTGCAAGCGGCCAGCACAAGCGCTGCGAGCAATGACACGGTCGTCACATGCGATCGTCTCATCTGCCCGAAAACTCCTTAGTCGCGAACGCCCCCGCGTGGACCAACCATTATGGATTCACTGTACGATCAAGTCGAGATCATGGCGTGAAAGCGGCTTCGGCTGGGATTCGGTGGTCAGGTAGGTGCGGCCAAGCGTCATCGCCGTCTCGGTTTCGGAGTCCATGATGATCATGTGCGCGAACAATGTCATGTTGGGCGCGATCGGCTCGGGATTGCCCTGGTAGAACATCGGCATATCCATCCAGGACGGGGTGAAGCGGGCGCCGACGGAATAGCCGCAGGCGTTCAACCGATGCTTGGTCAGGCTGTGCGCCTCCAGCGTGCGGGCATGCGCGTCGAAGACGTCGCCGAAGGTGTTGCCGGGCGTCATCGCCTTCTCGACCGCCAGAAGAGCCGCGCGGGCGGCGTCGAACAGCTCCTGATGGCGCTTCGACGCCTTGCCGGTCAGCACGGTGCGCATCATCGGCGCGTGATAGTGATGGAACACGCCGGCCCATTCGAGCGTCAGCTGATCGTTCTTGGTCAGCTTGCGGCGCCCGGCCTTGTAGCGGCAGAGCAGCGCGTCGATGCCCGAGCCGATGATGAATTCATTGGCCGGATAGTCGCCGCCGCCGGCAAACACCGCGCCCTGCATGGCGGCAAGGATCAGCGCTTCGTCGCCGCCCTGCTTGATCAGCGGCAGGGCCGCGTCGAGCGCGTCGTCGGAAAGGTTGGCGGCCTTTTCGGCCTTGGCGATTTCAGCCGGGCTCTTGAACAGGCGCAGACGGCCGACAATACCGGAGGCGTCGGCGATCTGGCCGAAGGTCTGCAGCTGCTCGTCGACGCGGCGGCCATTGAAGGCGGTCAGGCCATGGGTGTCGTATTCGACGCCGATGCGGGCGCCGAGGAGATTGAGGTCGTTGAGCAGGTTGCGCAGGTCGACCGCCGGGTTGGCGCCGTCGCGGTCGGTCCACAGCACGATGTTGTCGATGATCGATGTGTGGCGCGCCTGGCGCAAATCGGCCGAGCGGGTGAGCAGCACCATCGAGCCGTCAGCCTTCACAACCAGGCACTGGAAGAAACAGAAGCCGAACGTGTCGTAGCCGGTTAGCCAGTACATGCTCTCCTGGGCGAAAAGCAGTACAGCATCGAGCTTCTTTTCCGTCATCTCGATCATCAACCGGTCACGCCGGGCGTCAAATTCCGACCGTTCGAAATGCAGCGCCATTATCCGTTCTCCAAAACAATTGCCGAAACCTGCCGACCGTAGTCCGGTTCCTTGCGATGCCTCGCGCGCCGGTAGGAAAAGAAGAGATCCTCCTCGGCATAGGTGCAGCGGCCAAGCCCCTGCGCGGTCACGCCAGCCTTCTTCAGCCGGTCGACCGTATAGAGGTTGAGATCGAACATTGCATGCGCCGGATTGGCCGAAGGCGCGAAATAGCCGATGTTTTCGGCATCGGCTTCGACGAAACGGGCGACGAATTCCGGCCCGACCTCGTAATTGTCGGGGCCGATCGAAGGACCGAGAACCGCAATGATGCGCTCACGGCGGGCGCCGAGGCTTTCCATCGCGGCAATGGTGTTTTCAAGCACACCGGTGAAAGCGCCCTTCCAGCCGGCGTGTGCAGCGCCAATGATGCGCGCTTGCGCATCGGCGAACAGCACGGGGCCGCAATCGGCCGTCGAGGCGCCGATGGCGATGCCCGGCCGGTCGGTGACGATGGCGTCGGCCTTGGGCCGCGGGCCGGGAAAGGGTTCCCTGGCAATAACGACATCGGGCGAGTGGACCTGATGCGCGGTCAGGAGATGGCTGGCCGGCACACCCATCCAGGCAGCGACGCGGCGGCGGTTCTCGGCGACCAGCATCTGATCGTCATCCGAGCCGGTGCCGATGTTAAGTCCCTGATAGATGCCGCCGGAGACGCCGCCGATACGGGTGAAATAGCCATGGCGGATACCTCGCGGCTTGGCCGCTTCCAGCAGCGGCGAGCGAACAGGATCCGGTTTGGTCTGATTCAGCATGGATGGGTTTGTTGTCCGCGCCGGCGTTTTCGTCAAGGCGAAGTTCGGCCGAGTGATTGCGACAGTGCTGCCGCGTCGACTTTGCATTGGCCAAAAGCAGGCATGCGACCACAAGCGACATGGCGAGACGGCTTGTAACGATCTCTGAGGGTCAGACTGGCTGATGCGGCAGGATTTTCAGGATTTTGAACAGCGTGCCCATGCCGTCGGGGCCGGCCAGGCGCTCGACGGCATCGGCAATGGTTTGTCGTGCCTCTTGGCTTGCCTGGCTGCCCAACTGGCCAGCTCGCTCAAGCAATCCCGTGCCAAGCAAAAAGTCGCCCTGCGTCGCCAATTCCACATCGAGGCCATGCGCCCGCACGACGGCGGCCAGTGCAGCGAAGTCGACATGGGCGGTGAGATCGGCTTCGCCGGGATTGGCCAGCACATCTTCGGGGGCGTGCCTGCGCACGGCCTGCAATGTGTCGCCGAAACCGGGCTGGAGATGGCCGTAATCGGGGAACAGCCCGGCGCCGCCGTGGTCGGCTATGCGTTCGGCAATGGTCGCCATCAGTGCCGCGCGGGCCGGTGCTATTTCGAAAATAGAGCCTTGTGGCGCCTCGGCGGCGTCTTCCGGCAGCAGCGTCGCCTCGACCGAGCCGGCGCCGGCGAAGAAGCTCAACTCGTCTGAGACATCGAGGCCGATCACCCGTTCGCGCCAGCCGGCGCCGGCGCGGATGAACTGGCGGATCGGCACAGCGTCGAACAATTCGTTGCCGACAATCAGCAACGGCGCCTGCGGTAGTGTGGCGATGGTTTCGTGCCAGCCGAGCTCAACCGAAGTTTCGGCAAGCGTCTGCTTCTGGATTTCAGTCAGCCGCGGACTGGTCTCGACCAGAGCGAAGGATGCTCCGGCGGCGATAGCCGGATCGAGCCGCGTCAGGGTGCGAAGCATGTCCTTCATCAGCGTGCCGCGGCCAGGCCCGATCTCCGCGATGGTGACCGGCAGGGGTCGGCCGATCGCCAGCCAGGCCTGATAGAGCCAGACGGCGACGAGTTCGCCGAACATTTGGCTGATCTCGGGTGCGGTGACGAAGTCGCCGGCGGCGCCGAACGGCTCGCGCGTGGTGTAGTAGCCGTCGCTGGGATCGAACAGGCAGAGCGCCATGTACTCGTTGACGGGGAGGGGGCCGAGCGCGCCGATCAGGTCGACGATGCGGGTCTTCAGCCGTGTCATGCCGGCTGTGGTTGCGGCGCCGGTTTGGCTGTGGCCATCGCCCAGATGCCGGCCAGCACCATCGGCAGCGACAGCACCATGCCCATGGTGAGCCAGCCGCCGAGGAGGTAGCCGAGCTGCTGGTCGGGCTCGCGGAAGAACTCGACGAAGATGCGTGACAGGCCGTAGCCGCAAATGAAGGCGCCGCCGACAAAGCGCGGCGTCTTCAGCTTCAGCCGCGAATGGGTGAGGAAGCGCAGGACCAGGAACAGCACCGCGCCCTCGAGCAGCGCTTCGTAGAGCTGGCTCGGATGGCGAGGCTCCAGGCCCGCGACACAACCCGCCACGGTCTGCTGGAGACGCTCGTTGCAGAAGACGACGCCCCACGACACGTCGGTCACGCGACCCCAGAGTTCGGCATTGACGAAGTTCGCGATGCGGACGAGGCCGAGCCCGACCGGCACGCCGGCTGCCACCACGTCGAACAGCGTCCAGGTGCGGATGCCGCGCTTGAGGGAAAACAGCGTCATGGCGAGGATGACGCCAAGCAGGCCGCCATGGAACGACATGCCGCCCTGCCAGACGGCGAAGATGTCGAGCGGGTGGTCGATATAGCGCTTTAAATCGTAGAAAAGCACATAGCCGGTGCGTCCGCCGAGCACGACGCCGACGGCGGCCCAGACGATGAAATCGTCGAGGTCGATCGGCTTCATCGGCAAGACGCCATCAGGCCACAGCCTTGTGTTGGTGACGAGCCGCTTGGCGTACCACCAGGCGAACAGGATGCCGACGATATAGCCGATGCCGTACCAGTGCACCGCCAGCGGGCCGATCTGAACCAGGATCGGGTCGATGTTGGGGAAGGACAGCGACGCCATCGGCAGCAGGAAATAGTCGTTCAACAGGATCTCCCGGGAGGGCTCGCGTTAGGGCGCGGACCATGCGGCAGGGTTTTGGCGGGGTCAAGGCAAGGTGACGACAGCCTGATCGTCAGAGATAACGGGCTCAACCCTGCGGCTTGCCGGCGACCAATTGCCTGAGCGCATCGTTGATCCTGTCTTGCCAGCCGGGGCCATCTTCCTGGAAATGGTCGAGCACGGCGCGATCGATCCTGATCGAGACAAGCTCGCGAACGTTTGGTGCAGCGGAGGGTTCGCGAATGGGAGGCACGGGTTTCTTGACCGGCTTGAAGGCCGCTTCAGCGGCTTCCATCGGATTGGTCGGTCGGCGCGGGGGCGTTGCCATTGGTTGATCCTGAATGAGAGTGACTCTTGCCTGGAGCAAGTCGTGAGGAAAACTAGGCCGCTGGTCTGTGAAGACCAGTAACTTCACTTGGTTCTCTCTGCCATTGCCCTGTATTTGGCTTCAAGCCTGTCCAGCACCTCGTCGCCAGGCTAGACCCGGCCCGCACTGGCATCCGAAATGCCCTTTGCGAGTGCTGCATCGAGTGCTGCAAAGCGCTTCTCCAAGTCCGCACTGTCCGTCACGGCAACCGTCGTTCCAAGAATCCATTTGCGATAATAGCAATCTGTCGGCCGGACCGTGAGCCAAATCGCGTCCGACATGAAGCCGCACCAGCTTCAACGTTCTTGCATTCCGCAGGCAGTGTCACTACGTCAATTCCAGCAAGCGAGGATTTGCCATGTCGACCGGACCGAACCGCATTCTCGATGAATTCGCCAAGCTGATGACCGATGCCGCGGGTGCCGCACAAGGCGTGCGCCGCGAGGTGGAGACTGCCTTCAAGGGGCAGGCCGAGCGCATCCTCAACACCATGGATGTGGTGCAGCGCGAGGAGTTCGAGGCTGCCCGCGACATGGCTGCCAAGGCCCGCGAAGAAAACACCAGGCTGGCCGCCCGCATCGATGCGCTCGAGGCCAGGCTTGCCGAATTGACCGGACAGGCCGCACCTGTGGCTGCGGCAAAGCCCAAAGCAAAAAAATAAAATTTGAACTTTTCCACAAAGCACAATCCGAAAAAATGCTTTGCCGTGAATCGTTTACCGGCGATGCATGAATCTTTGTGACAGCGCCTTTCCACATGCTGATGACGCAGTGCGAAAAATTAGGCTGTTCACGCGACTCCCGATCAATAGACTGAATTTGTTGCATGATTCGGAGCAGGGTCATGCGGCCGGGCGGTGGGGTCCGGTCCGGGGTCTTTGTGTCGTGAAGTCCTGGCCGTCCGAGTTCAAGACAAGATTGTTCGTCGTGTGTGCCCCGCGGAGCGTGTGGCGCTCCCCTGAACACAGGAAGCATTCCATGGAACTTCTCGAACTCGAATTCTCCCGCGAAATCCATCCGGTGGATGTCATCGAGCAGGTCGCCCATAACAATGACTGGTCCTTCGAACGGGCCGGCGATGACGAAATCTCGATCTCGGTTGCCGGCAGCTGGACCGACTATCACGTCTCCTTCTCATGGATGGAGGATTTCGAGGCGCTGCATCTGGCCTGTGCTTTCGACATCAAGGTGCCGGAAGCCCGCGCGCTGGAAGTGATGCGGCTTTTGTCGCTGATCAACGAGCAGATGCTGTTTGGCCATTTCGATCTCTGGGAGCAGGAGGGCGCGATCATGTTTCGCCAGTCGCTGCTGCTCGCCGGCGGGGTCGAACCGTCGAGCCAGCAGGTCGAGGTGCTTTTGTCGTCGGCGCTTGAAGCCTGCGAGTGCTATTTCCAGGCCTTCCAGTTCGTTGTCTGGTCGGGAACCTCGGCCAAGGATGCGCTGGCCGGCGTCCTGTTCGAGACCTATGGCAACGCTTGAGCTTCCATGAGTTCGAGCAGCGCGCGCAAGCCCGAGATCAGCTTTGCCGATTTTGATCGTGTTGACATCCGTGCCGGCACGATCGTCGAGGCTGAGCCTTTCCCCGAGGCGCGCAAACCCGCCTTCAAGCTGAAGATCGATTTCGGCCCTGAGATCGGCGTGAAGAAATCCTCGGCACAGATCACGAAATACTATGCGCCGGAAACGCTGGTGGGACGGCAGGTGTTTGCGGTGGTGAATTTCCCGCCGCGCCAGATCGGTCCGTTCATGTCGGAAGTGCTCACGCTCGGCTTCCCTGATGAAGAAGGCGCCGTGGTGCTTGGCGCCATCGAGCGCAAGGTGCCGGACGGCGGGCGACTATTTTAGGAAGATTGCGTCAGGCGGCCAGCTTGCGCGTGGTGCCGAGCGCCTCTTCGACCGTGTCCATGAACATCTCGGCGCAGGCTTTCCAGCTGTAGCGCATGGCGCGTTCGCGCGCCTCGGCGCGGTCGACATTGAGCGCGGCGAGCGAGGCCTCGCGCAGATCGGTCGACACCGCGCCGCCGATGCCGTCGCCGACAATGTCGATCGGTCCGGTGACCGGATAGGCGGCCACCGGCGTGCCGCTGGCCAGCGCCTCGATGATCACGTTGCCGAACGTGTCGGTGCGGCTGGGGAAAACGAAAACATCAGCCGAGGCGTAGATCTCGGCCAGCTCATCGTTCGGGCGATGGCCGAGGAAATGCGCCTGCGGGTATTTCGCCCTGAGCCTGGCCAGTTCCGGTCCTTCGCCGACGATCACCTTGCTGCCGGGCAGGTCGAGATCGAGGAAGGCGCTCAGGTTCTTCTCGATGGCGACGCGGCCGACGCACAGGAATACCGGGCCGGGAAAGCCGAGGTCCTTCTTCTTGTCCGGGCGGAAGTGATCGGTGTCGACGCCCCGCGTCCACGGCCTGAGCTTGGTGAAGCCTCGCGACGCAAGGTCCTCCGCCAGCGACTGGGTGGCGACCAGCGTGCCTTGTCCGGAATTGTGGAAATCACGCAGCCAGCGATAGGCCCACCTCTCCGGCACCGGCAGGCGGGCGCTGAGATATTCGGGAAAGCGGGTGTGATAGCTGGTGGTAAAGGGACGGCCAGCATTGCGGCAATAGCGCCGCGCCATGATGCCGAGCGGGCCTTCGGTGACGATATGGATATGGTCGGCCTTGCGAGCCTCGATCAGCCGCGCGACATGGCCGGGCGTGGTCAGCGCCAGCCTGATGTCGGGGTAGGTCGGCAACGGCAAGGTGCGAAAAATGTTCGGGGTCAGGAAGTCGACCGCAACGTCGAAGGTTTTCAGCGTTTCGGTGAGCCGCTCCAGCGTGTGGACGACGCCGTTGACTTGCGGCCGCCAGGCGTCGGTGACCATCAGGATGCGCATGGCGGTCCTTTGCTCGGGTCGACAGTTGCCTTGATGCGATAGCGGTACGGCCCGGCTGCCCTCGCTTCGCTCCAGCGCACCCGGGCAGGCACGAGGTCGAAGTGAGGCGGCTGAGCTGAATCAACTGAGGTCGCGCGCTTCATGCGCGCTCTTGACCATGGTTTCATGACGGGCGGATGAAGGTGGTTTTTGGCCGAGCCCGACTTCCAGATCATGCTTTGGTCAGGCGGGCACCTTGATCACCGCCCGCAGGCCGCCGAGCGGGCTGTCTTCCAGCATGATGTCGCCGCCATGGCTGCGGGCAATATCGCGGGCGATAGAGAGACCAAGGCCGGTGCCGCTGGCGTCGAGGTTGCGCGCCTCGTCGAGCCGCACGAACGGTTTGAACACGTCCTCGCGCTTTTCCGGCGGGATGCCCGGACCGTCATCGTCGATGGTGACGACGAGTGAGCCGCGGCCGTGATCGGCGCTGATCTCCACCGTCTTGGCATAGCGCAAGGCATTGCCGGCGACATTGGACAACAGCCGGGCGAAAGCGTGCGGGCGCACATGCACGTCCGGATCACCGGCAAGCACGGTCGATAGCTTGCGCTTGTGCAGCGACGCCTCCTCGCCGAGCTTTTGGAAATAGGCCTCGAGATCGAAATGGCCGGCATCTTCCGACGCTTCGCCGCGGGCAAAAGCGATATAGCCTTCCAGCATCGACTGCATGTCGTCGATGTCCTGGTTGAGCGCGGCCTTGGTCTCGGGCTTGCCGCCGGCCAGCGCCAGCTGCAGCTTGAAGCGGGTGAGGATGGTTCTGAGATCGTGGCTGACGCCGGTCAGCATGGCGGTGCGCTGTTCCAGCTGGCGTTCGATGCGCTCGCGCATCTGGATGAAGGCAAAGCCGGCCCGGCGAACCTCCTCGGCGCCGCGTGGGCGGAAATCGCGCGGCATCGGCCGGCCCTTGCCGAAGCTTTCGGCGGCCTCGGCCAGAGACAGGATCGGCCGGATCTGGTTGCGAAGGAAGGGGATGGCAATCGTCAGCAGCACCAGTGACGTCCCGACCATCCAGATCAGGAAGATGTGGGTGTTGGAGGCATAGGCCTGGCTGCGGCGCACGAAGACGCGCAGCACCTTGCCCTCGAGCTGGATGCGGACCTCGACGATGTTGGAATTGCCGACCGTGTCGATCCAGAACGGGCGGTTGATCTGGCGGGTGATCTCGGTGGAAAGGACGTCGTCAAGGATCGAGAAGAAGGGCTTGGGTCCAGGCGCCGGCAACGGGTCGGGCGGCAAGAGGTCGACCTTCAATTGCATGCGGTCTTGGGCGATGCGGACGATGTTGGCGTAGTCGCCATCATGCGGATAGGTCTCGATCATGTCGATGATCGCGGCGATGTCGCGCACGGTGGCCTGCGACAGGCGCTGCGTCACGGTTGCCCAGTGGCGTTCCATGAAGTCGAAGGCGACGACCGACTGCAGAAGGATCATCGGCGCGATGACGATGATCAGCGAGCGGGCATAAAGCCGCTTGGGCATATAGAACGCAACCAGCCGCCAGAACCGCTTCCAGGCACGCGGCATTGCTTTCAGCGCGCGTGATACGCGCGCGCCAAAGCCGCCTTGTTCCGGCCGTTCCAGTTGCGTGGTCGCCATTTATCCTTCCGCTGGGTCAATGGCCGCTGGTCGATGGCCACACATCTATGGCCAAGGGCGGCCGTCAGCGGCATTCTATTCCACGCTGAGCCGATACCCAATACCGCGCACCGTCTGCAGCCAGACCGGATTGGACGGATCGCGCTCGATCTTGCGGCGCAGGCGGTTGATCTGGACGTCGATGGTGCGCTCGCCGACTTCCGAATCGTCGCCGACAAGCTCGTGACGCGGGATCGTTTCGCCGGCCCGCGCGGCAAAGATCGCCAAGATCTCCTGCTCGCGGTCGGTCAGCTTCAGCGCCTCGCCGCCCCGCTTCAGCTCGCGCCTGGCGATCTGGAAGGTGTAGGGGCCGAAGACCAGCTGCTCGACCTTGGGCGTCGTCGCCGGGCCGCCGCGGCGCAGAATGTTATTGATGCGCAGGATCAGTTCGCGCGGGTCGAAGGGCTTGGGCAGATAGTCGTCGGCGCCGGCCTCGAGCCCAGTGATGCGGCTGTCGGTTTCCGATAGCGCGGTGAGCATCAGGATCGGTACGTTCTTCTCCGCCCGCAGCGCCTTGGTGAGGTCGACGCCGGTCTCTCCGGGCATCATGACGTCGAGGACAAGGAGGTCGAAGTCGAGTCCTGCAAGCTTTCGCCTGGCCTCGCCGGCATTTCCGGCGACTGTGACGCGAAAACCATTTTCGGTCAGATACTGCTTGAGCAAATTGCGAATGCGGGTGTCGTCGTCGACCACAAGCAGATGCGGCGCGTCATCGTCCGGCGCCGTCGGCTGGTCCACCCTCTCAATGGTCTCCATGGCTTTTCCCTGACATGTTTGCAGGCACAATGTCGATCTGCGCCCTTAGTTCCGGATTGACCATGGCTTCCAGGAATCGTTCGATCAAGGGACGCTCGCTGGCTCCGGAATCTTCCAATGCAGCACGGATGCGGCGTGACTGTGGCCGCGCCAGGGCCAGCGCCAGGGCGCGCCCCTTGGCTGTCGGATAGAGCTCCCGCTGGCGGCGGTCGCGCGGACCCTGCAATTGCACGATATGGTCGGTGTCGATCAACTGCTTGAGCACCCGCGCCAGGCTCTGCTTGGTGATCTTGAGCACGTCGAGCAGTTCAGCGACCGTCAGTCCCGGCCGGCGGTTGACGAAATGCAGCACCCGGTGATGGGCGCGGCCAAAGCCGTAATCGGCCAGGATCTGGTCCGGATCGGAAGTGAAATCGCGATACGCAAAGAAGAACAGTTCGATGATGGCGAAGTCGATGCCGTCCTCGTCGGTGATCGGCGTCTTGATCGGTTTTCCGGCAGTTGGGCTTCGATCCGTCATCATTTCTCCGTCCATAGAGGGAAATTATGTCAGTACTATTGACGTAATTTCCCCGCAATGGTAATTTTTGACAAGCTTTTCGGCTGAATGCGAACGAAAAGGCAAGGGAGTGCGGTTTTTCCGGAACTTCCTGAGTTTGCCAGAGTTCGATTCTCCGCTTACGCTTCAAGGGCCGCCCGACGCGGCTGTCGCGCAACAAGAACAACACTAATGATGTGCGGGTCGCCGCCCGCGGGAGGTTTCCATGGCATCCGTTCCCTTCGACCAACTGGACGGCTTCATCTGGATCAACGGCGAGTTCGTCAAATGGGCCGATGCCAAGATCCACGTGCTGACCCACGGCCTGCACTATGCCAGCGCCGTCTTCGAGGGCGAGCGCGCCTATGGCGGCGCCATCTTCAAGCTCAACGAGCACACCGAGCGTCTGCATGAATCGGCGCGCCTGCTCGGCTTCAATATTCCCTATTCCGTGGCCGAGCTCAATGACTCCTCGACCACGCTTCTGAAGAAGCAGGGTTTCCAGGACGCCTATGTCAGGCCGATCGCCTGGCGCGGCAGCGAACAGATGGGGGTGTCGGCGCAGAACAGCCGCATCAACTGCGCCATCGCCATCTGGCAATGGCCGAGCTATTTCGACCCGGCGCAGAAGCTCAAGGGCATCCGTCTCGATCTGGCGGAATGGCGCCGGCCCGATCCGCGCACCGCGCCGTCGAAGTCGAAGGCCGCCGGCCTCTACATGATCTGCACCATGTCCAAGCATGCCGCCGAGGCCAAGGGCTATGCCGATGCCATGATGCTCGACTGGCGCGGCCAGGTCGCCGAAGCAACGGGCGCCAACATCTTCTTCGTCAAGGATGGCAAGATCCACACGCCGAAGCCCGATTGCTTCCTCGACGGCATCACCCGCCGCACCGTCATCGGCCTCTCGAAAGACCGCGGCCTTGAAGTCGTCGAGCGCGCCATCATGCCTGAGGAACTCGCAGGCTTCGAACAGTGCTTCCTCACCGGAACGGCAGCGGAAGTGACGCCGGTCTCCGAGATCGGTCCGTACCGATTCGAGGTCGGCGAGATCGCCAAGACTTTGATGAACGACTATTCTGCTGCGGTGCAACCTAAGCATGCGATAGCCGCAGAATAACGAAAGTCACAGCTTTTTTCGCAAGCAGGGGCGGTTTTGAGGCCGGCCCCTTTATTTCAGCATCTGTGCATTTGACTTTCGTACAATTCAGCGTCTCATGATGGTGTCGGCCCGGGAGGCTGGCAGCTATGGAGGGACTAGGTACATGGATACGAATACGCTCATTGCGCTCGTTGTACAGGTAATTGCAGGTGTTGTCGGTGGTCAGGCGGTCGGCGTTGCGCTGAAGAATGCGGCGATGGGCCAGCTGACCAAAATCATCGGTGGCGCCGTTGGCGGCGTCGGCGGGGCGGCGATCCTCGGCAGCCTGCTCGGCGGCACGGCCGACCCGGCAGCGGCTGCAACGGCAGCGGGCGGATTGGGCGATACGCTGAACCTCAAAAACCTGCTCGGCGGCGCCGGCGGCGGCGCCATCCTGACCGGCATCATCGGTGCGGTCATGGGCGCGATGAAGAAGTAAGCCTCTAGATCATTCACCGTTTCACGGCGAATGATCTAGTTTGTTGTTTTACCCAATTCCGGACGGAAAACCGCTTTACACTTTTCCTGGAATTGCTCGAGACTCAGGCTTCGTCAAATGGGCGGCCGTTGGGCCGCCCATTTCTGTTTTGGGACGGACTGTTTGCCTTTCAGCAGTGGACGGCCTTCGCCCGCGCCTCTACATCACGCTGGAACAGCGAAAGGACAATCATGGGTCAGCTCAATGCCGGCATCGTGCCGGTCACGCCTTTCCAGCAGAACTGCACCATCCTGTTCGACATGGATGACAAGCATGGCGTCGTCGTCGATCCGGGCGGCGACATCGACAAGGTGCTGGCGGTGCTGAAGGACAATGCGATCACCGCCGCTGCGATCTGGATCACCCATGGCCACATCGATCACGCCGGCGGCGCCATGGAGCTGAAGGAAGCACTCGGCATCGAGATCATCGGCCCGCACGAAGCCGACAAGCTATTGCTCGACAATCTCGAGAACCAGGGCCAGCGCTACGGCATTGCCGGGGCGCGCAACTGCGTGCCCGACCGGTTTCTCGCAGAGGGCGAGACGGTGTCGTTCGGCTCACATATGTTCGAGGTGCTGCACTGCCCCGGCCATGCGCCCGGCCATGTCGTATACTACAATCGCGCGGCGAAGTTCGCTCATGTCGGCGACGTGCTGTTTCGCGGCTCGGTCGGGCGCACCGACCTGCCGGGCGGCGACCATGCGGCGCTGATCGCCTCGATCAAGGACAAGCTTTTGCCGCTCGGTGACGAGATCGGCTTCATCTGCGGCCACGGCCCGGGTGGCCGCTTTGGCGAGGAGAGGCGGACCAATCCCTTCCTGACTTAGCGATGTCTTTCTGCCAAAAAAAAAGCGCTGGCCTTGCGGTCAGCGCTTTTTGTGGGACAGGGAAGCTCAATTCGCGACGCAGAAATGCTGCTCACCGTCATTGCCGGTGAACGTGCCGCTGCGGGCATTGAAGCTCCGGTAGCGGTCCGAGCAGTATTCGTACCAGTCGCGGGTCCACGGCTCGGCATAGCGGTCGGCATAGACGACCCGCGGTTCGGCATAGTAACGGCGCACCGGCGCCGGCCGCACTTCGCGGTAGTCGTAATCGTCATCATAGCTGCTGTAGCGCGGCTGCGGGTTGCTCAGCGCACCGGCGATCAGAGCGCCGGCCGCAAGGCCGACGACACCGGCCGCAAGCGCGTCGCCATTATGATGACGACCATGGCCATGATGCCAGCGGTTCCAGTCCTTGGCATTGGCGGCAGGCAAGGTGGCGAGGGTGGTCGCGGCGAGAGCGGCGCCCAGGATGGCGGTCTTGAAAATGCGATTCATTTTGGTCTCCTTCGTGCCGGCCCGGATAGTTTTCGGGGATGCGGTCCAGCCTAGGGGACGATTAATAGAAGACCGTGGCTGAACGGGGGCTGAACGGAATTGGCTGATACGATCCAGTTCTTGCGGCAAAACCAAGCGCGTACGCAAGGCGCTCCGCCTCGTCAATCTCCGTCCGGACTGTCTTGAGCCAGCTTAGCCGACCGACAGGTTGACGGCCTTCGGACCCTTGCCGCGCTTGTCCGGCTCGGTGTCGAATGTCACTTTCTGTCCATCCTCCAGACCGGAAAGACCCGAAGCCTGCACGGCCGAAATATGAACGAAGACATCCTTCTGCCCGTCGTCGGGCGTAATGAAGCCGAAGCCTTTGGCATGATTGAAGAATTTGACGGTGCCGGTCTGCGGCATGGGAAGCTCCCTTTGATCCCATAAAGTCCAGTTTCGGGCCGGCAAATGCCCGAAGGGAAATTTGTCCTTTATTTTAGCGCTATCGGCAAGAGAAAGTTTTGGCGACGGCGGCAACGCTGAAGGCTGGTCAAATAGATCGTGGCACCGAAGGCAATTCGCGCCAGACGATTGCTCCGGCGATCAGCCACGGCATTGACCGATAAAGCGTCCTTTGCCTCCGGCGACGGCGGTCATGAAAAAGGCGCAACGGGAAACGTCGCGCCTTCGAAACTCTGGACGGCTGACAAAGCCGGTTCAAACACGCTTTAGGTGCTTTTTCGAGCGCCCTGACGGGCGCGCGGGCACCGCCGGTTCAGGCCGCGCGGAGGTTGACCGCCTTCGGACCCTTGCCCATGCGGTCGGGTTCAACGTCGAAGGTGACCTTCTGGCCGTCGACGAGGGTACGCAGGCCCGAGGCCTCGATCGCGGAAATGTGGACGAACACATCCTTGGCGCCGCCGTCGGGCGTGATGAAGCCGAAGCCTTTGGTCGCGTTGAAGAATTTAACGGTGCCGGTCTGGGCCATTGGGGAAACTCCTTCACCCGTGTCAGTCTTATGGTTTGCCCGCCGCCTGGCATCGTGGGCAAGTCCCGGTGGTTGCTTCGGCAGTCCTGCATTTGCGCATGGTAAAACCCCCCGCCGAAAATGGGGCCGTCAGAGATTCACAGTATCGGGGAAAGGTCGTCCAAAACGTTCCGCTCTCCGGGTCGCAAATGCCCGAACACAAAATTTATCGCACGGAAACGTGATCGTTGCAAGATAGCGCCGCGGGCCGCGTCCATCGACGCATCCCAACGAAGGCGCTTCGATAAACCTGGGTTCTTAAGAGTTCATCAGCCAGAGCCCGGCCACGCATGGTCCAGCGGTTTGGTCCAGGGCCAAAGCAATGCGCGGGCCGGGCATCGCATGGCTCCCGCGCCGCAAACGGGGTTGCATTTGGCAAGGGAATGGCGAGGATCGACAGGCGCGTTTTGCGCCGGGGACGGGGGTCTCGAGGGAGGCATATTCATGAGATTTCTTGCGACGATCTTCTCGCGCCAGGGTTTTACTATTCTCTTCCTGTCGGGTCTTCTTGCGGCCTGCACCGTCGTCGTCGATGACGGGCCGGGACCACGTCCGCGCCCGCCACGGCCGGAACCGGAATTCTGCACCAGGCAATACGAGCCGGTCTGCGCGCGGCGCGGCGGTGACCGCCAGACCTTCGCCAATGCCTGCCTTGCCGAACGGGAAGGCTACCGCATCGTTCGCGACGGCCCTTGCCGCGACGGCGGCGGTGGTGGCGGTGGTGGCGAAGAGCCGACATTCTGCACGCGCGAATACGCCCCGGTCTGCGCCCGCCGCCATGGCGAGCTGCGCACCTTTCCCAACGCCTGCGAGGCCCGTGCCGCCGACTACCGCGTCGTCGAGGACGGCCCCTGCTGATTTTTCCTTCTCCCCTGTCGGGTGAGTCCGCCGGAGGCGAATTCACCGTCCCACTGGCACGATAAAAAAGGCGGCGAATGCCGGGACCCTGCGAAGCAGCGGGGACCGGGCGGGTGGACCGGACCACCCTTGGTCCTTCGCAGGCTCAGGGCGTTCGAAACTCGAAAAGCCAACAATTGGCTTTTCGTCTGCTGCGCGGACCGCTTCTCACCCCCAAGGGAGAAGGCAAGGTCGCGGATCGGAGTGGTTGCCTACGCCGAATACGCCCCGTCGGCCGGGCCGGCATAAAGCTCTGCGCCGTCCTCGTCGCAAATGCGCGGTTGTGTGCGTCAAGTTCTGCAAAATGGGGCGGCCATGATGCTGGTCATGCGGCTTGGCGCAGAGCGAGCTTCTTGTGCTCGCGCAGGTCGTCCATGTTGATGTATCGGTTGGCCTCCATCCAGTTTTCATTGGTCTCGACGGCCAACGCCCTGACCAGGCGCAGGCAGCTTTCGGTATTGGGGAAGATGCGCACGACATAGGTGCGCCGGCGGATTTCCTCGTTGAGCCGCTCCAGCATGTTGGTGGATTTGAGATGCTTGNCCGCTCCAGCATGTTGGTGGATTTGAGATGCTTGTGGTGCTGTCTCGGCAGCCTGAAGAAGGTCAGGGTTTGTTCGATGGCATCCTCGGCCCAGCCTGTCAGGCGCGGATAGCGTGCCGACCATTTGGCAAGCCATGCGGCAAGATCAGCCCTGGCCTCTGCGAGATCGCGCCGGTCGTAGAGCCAGCGCAATTCCTGCAGGCAGTCGTCGCCGTGCTTCCT